>JACQCQ010000016.1 GCA_016201505.1 Candidatus Sungiibacteriota bacterium | reverse complement strand
GGTTAACTTAGCGATGATGTTTCTAGCAGTATTAGTATATTTATGGGATTCACTTTTAGTCGTCGAAGTTCCGCTGATCGTAATCGGCCCCGTTGACTGGCTATCTCCCCAATCAATTTTATAAGACGCTAAATTGCCGTCGGGATCGCTCACACTCAAATCGACATCGAAGTCCTTGTTTACCTCCCAAAAAATTTGAGTGCTTGAAAAGTCATCCACGACCGGCGGCTGATTGGCGGGGGGTGGCAACTTTTTAAGAGAACTCTCCCACGACCAACAAGAACCCGCAACAGATACACCATAATAATCAACCAACCACAACGGATGCTCCGTTCCAAAATACACAGATGGCCCGCCAACGATAGTTCCCAGCTGCCTCGGAGAAATTGCCCCATGAAATGTCCCACTGCTGAGTGGGTCGGTAAGACAATTATTAGCAGTCACTGAGGGGACGTAATCTATCACTATCACCCGGTCGCCTATGGCAAAAGTCGGTGAAACTTGTCCCCCCGCTCCGGTTACCGTGACCGACAAAGTTCCCTCGCCACTCGCTCCACTAGTATCCTTTACTGTCGCTCGAATGGTGTAGGTCCCCAAAGAAGCGTAGGTATGAGAAAAAACGCTTCCGGTCTGAGAAGATGTAGCCGAACTATCACCCCAGTTCACTTCATAAGTCAAAACCCCACCCTCCGGATCAGAAGCTAAAACCGTCCAGGAACCAGGCTGTCCCACTGTCGTGGAGATAGGACCGCTCACGCTAGTTATCACCGGCGGCTGATTCGTCCCACCACCCGGCGGCGCCGTGCCGGAAATCGTAAAAGCACCGCTAATCGAGGTCCGGTCACTTCCGTTTGCACTGTAATTAGCGATAGCTATAACAACGTACAAGCCATCTTTAACATCGGATGAAATGAGCCAACCACTCTGTGCTTGATAATACGGAATACCTCTCCTTGGATCGACTTCTGCACCTCGAGTAATAATCGTTCTTTCGGTGGGAGTATTGTTTAGATCATTATATGGCCCAGCGAGCTTAACCGTCAGGCCCACCGGCCAGTTATTATCGACTGGCAATGCACCCCAATATACCACAAGATTAACCCCTCTCTGATAGGTAGCGCCGGCCACTGGCTTCGATAAACTAAAATCTCCTCCAGCGCTCGGCGGTAGCGTCCCGGAAAAGGCAAGCCCGCTCTCTGGCGACCAGCCGTCCGGGAAATTTTGGTAGTCCACGCTCCACCACCAAGCATCTTTATAAAATTTAGGGCCGCCGGTTACACTGCCGCTCTCTCCGTCATTATGGTTTCCCAAAAGAACCCCGTCGTAGCCAACAAAATAATTCTCCAAATCACTGCTGGCTCGAAAACTGCCCACGCGAATCTGCTGATTAGGACCAACCGTCACCTGAACCGAATCACCCGCTCGAAACTTGCCAGATATTTTATAAAGATAACCCTCCTCGAACCATCCGTCATCACCCGAATCAAAATTAATCTTCCACCAATATCTCTGTCCGGCATAAATCGCGCCGCCCATAACCACTCCCTGAGCACCCCGTTGATGCGTTCCCACAACCTCACCGTAAGGGTAGCTTCTCACTTTAAGACCGTAACCCAGCGGAATACCCACTCGATCGTTGATCGCGAACTTCGTACTCGGCACGGGTTGGGGTGAGACAGCTTCCACCAAATTCTCGGCTACCCATCCGTCGGGAGCATCGTTAAAACTAACGAACCACCAATTATAACCATCCCCCGATCTCGGTCCATCCACCACCGTCCCTTTGTCCCCGCCGTAATGGGATCCTATGACGTTAGTCACCACTATCTTCGGCTCCGATCTTACATTCACCGACACTCCCACACTACTCGAAACTGCAATTACTGTTCCAATTTGAAATTTAGTACTTGGTGATGGTGAACCGGGAATCGGGGCTTCCCTAAAAACCAAACCCAAATCCGTGTCTTCCACCCAGCCGTCCACTCCAGTATCAAAATTAACCTCGTAATAATGGTGCCCAAACAAATCTTGGGGCCCATCAGTGACGATGCCCATTGCGTCCTTTGGCTGAGTCCCAATCTGTAAGTTACCGGCCCACGGACGCTCAGAAACCACAGCTGAGTTGACCGTCCGCGTAACCTTTACCTTGTCACCCTTAAAAAATTGCTCGGCGTTGGTCGACCTCACGGCCAAAGACCCAACTATCGCCACCCCGACCAAAAAGACTACCGCAAAAACTATGATTTTTTTCATAAAAAGTTAATAAATTATCTAAAGAGACCTTTCTTCCATTATATAGGAAAATAACCACAAACAACCCTTCCGCTTATCCCCAACCAGGTATTGAAACTGCGAT
>JACQCQ010000014.1 GCA_016201505.1 Candidatus Sungiibacteriota bacterium | reverse complement strand
GCAGGATACTATGACGGTTTCTGAAAGTTGAAAGATTGTACATTCTCCCGCTATAGCGTGAATATGTACAATTCGTTTTTAAGTTTTTTCGTGATATGATGAAATGCATATGAGGCGCCATCTTCCACAATTTGACCCGGAGCTTGAAGGGTATATCCAGCAGGAAGAAAAGCGCCAACGCGAAGGGCTTTTGATGATCGCGTCTGAAAACCTCGCCTCCCCTGCCGTGCTTGAAGCGGCGGGAACGGTGTTGACCAATAAATACGCCGAAGGGTATCCGGGCAAGCGGTATTACACGGGCAGTGCATACATAGACAAGATAGAACAGCTTGCTATCGACCGCGCGAAGCAATTATTCGGCGCCGAACACGCCAATGTCCAGCCGCATGCCGGTTCGCAGGCAAATCTCGCCTGTTATTTTGCCCTGCTTGAACCGGGCGATACCATCATGGCGATGAATCTCGCGCACGGCGGGCATCTCACGCACGGGCACCCCGTTTCGCTCTCGGGCAAGTTGTTTAAGTTCGTCCACTACGGGGTTGAGAAAGATACCGAAGTGCTTGATATGGACAAAGTGGAAAAGCTCGCGATGGAAACGAAGCCGAAACTTATTCTTTCGGGCTTCACCGCATACCCGCGCGCGGTTCCCTTTTCGCGTTTCGCCGCCATCGCTAAAAAAGTCGGTGCGTACGCGATGGCGGATATGTCGCACATCGCGGGGTTGGTGGTCGGCGGCGTGCACGAAAGCCCCGTGCCGACGCACGACGTGGTAATGACGACCACGACCAAAACGCTCCGCGGCCCCAGAAGCGCCATCATCCTTTCCAAAGCAGAACACGCGGCAAAGATAGACAAAGCGGTATTTCCCGGTATGCAAGGCGGGCCGCTGGAACATATCATCGCGGCAAAAGCGGTGTGTTTCAAAGAGGCGATGACGGATGAGTATAAAGAATATCAAAAACAAATAGCCAAAAACGCGAAAACGCTTGCGGAAACTTTGATGGCCGAAGGCCTGCGCTTGGTCTCGGGCGGCACCAACACGCATTTGATGATTATTGACTGCACATCGCTTGGTATTTCCGGCAAGCAAGGCGCCGACGCGCTTGCCGAATGCGGCATCTACACCAATTTCAACATGATACCGTTTGATACCCGCAAACCCGCCGATCCCTCCGGCATCCGTCTCGGCACGCCCGCTCTCACCGCAAGAGGCATGAAAGAGCCCGAAATGAAAACCATCGGCAAACTGATTGCGGATTTGTTGAAAAATCCAACGGAGGAACAAAAAGAAAAAAATAGAATTGCTATTAAAGAGCTACTTAGTTAATTCACTAAACATGCATAATAAAATCATGAACCCAGAATCAATGCTCAAGGGCCGTATGGCTGAAACATTGTTTGAGGAGTTGATGCGACAGTCTGGTAATATAGTATATCGTTTCGGCTACGAAGCAATTGTTCAAAACCTAGTCCAATTGGAAGAAAAATTTGATCGCTACAATGAAGTGGGAGAGCGAATACGCGCTATCCCGGATTTTATTGTACTTGATAAATCGGGTAAGCCTGAATTTGTGGAGGTCAAATTCCGATGGGATTCTAAGTCGGGTAATGCTGACCCTGAAAGGTTAGTGATATTACAAAAATATTGGGGGGCAAAACTTGTTGTGGTAAATTGTTGGCAACAGCCATATTTTCGGATTGCTGAATCTCCTTATTTGGATAATAAAAAACAATTTGTACTCAATCCTCTTATGGAAGTAAAAAATTGGAAAATAAAACAGGAAGTTTACTGGGAATTTGAGAATTTAGTACATAAATATTTAACTCCCACACTTATTCCATCAAAGGATAAAAAAGCTAATTCATGGAGCCCCTTGCATCTAAAATAAGGCCGCAGACGCTTGATGAGATAGATAAAGAGAGATAGAATAAAAAACATGTCACGCTTCACACAAGAAGAATTGGCCGTGCTCAAACAGTATGTGACTCACCCCGAGTCCAATGTGTTTGCTGTCAAAGGGCTCACGGGAATCGTCGGGCCGGCATACGCGCGCTATTCGCGGGCGCAGGGCAGTTTT
>JACQCQ010000013.1 GCA_016201505.1 Candidatus Sungiibacteriota bacterium | reverse complement strand
TACTACAACACGCTCCGGATTCATTCGGCCTTGAAGATGCCGCCGCATACATTTTACGAACAGGAGAAAACTCGGCTCTCCGAGCTTTCTTCCGGCCATAATTCTTTATCCGCAACTGTCTAGTTTTTCTGGGGCTTGTCAATAGGTTTCCTGCAGTTCCGCTTCGAGACGGCGTGCCTCAGATTCACTGTCCGTTAGAAAATAGTCGTAGTACAGGCGCATACGAGGAAGAATTCTCTCGAAGTTCCACTGGCAGTAATCCTTGCCGGCGCTATGAGAAGCCTTCAGGCCTTCACATGCTTGCCGACACATCCGCACTCGCGTGCCCACGTTCCCAGACTTGCCGATGTGCATAAGCCCGTCCGGGTCGATACCTGCAAACCGTGCAATTGGAAGCGGCGTACCGTCGTCCTTGAATGCACGAATTCGATAAACACCAGCTCGACGCTGAACATCGCGATGATCGTCGGTACCGAACAGCCGGGCCGGCTTAGACCAGGACGGGGGTGCCTTCGTCGCCATGTTCTTGTCCCTCTGCACTAGTGTAGGCGAATTCAATAAGAGGGAGACTCATTGATGTTCCCAAGCTCTTACAAAGAGGCCCACTCGGACCTCCGCCGGTGAAGGTGCGGGTCCGAGGGGCACATCACGAAGTACATGTCGTGACCTTGAGCGCAACGAGGATGCTGTCGAACGCGCATCGGCCGCCCAGTTCTCGTGCAGTTCTTGACGCCGATCGCCGTGCGATGTTCTTCAACGATCTACCTGAGACCGATGACTACGATTTTAAAACGACGTACCCTTGACCCAAGTCTCGTCTTGTGCCACTTGCGGGTGCCTGCGAATGTATGTTCAGAAAACTTAGTCAACTGCTGTCCAATCGTACTCGCTGGAGATCGGCTGATCTGACGACCGGGATAACAGGATATGCTGGCCTCGAAACATCCCTCGAAAATACTTGAGCGTGAATGATCCGCGCTCGTAATCCCTGGGATCTGTCGACTCGTAGGTGCATGTCAGAATAAGATGTTGAAAGGTCCCGGAAAACTTGTAGATCGTCGTGTCGCCGTTCTCTCTGAGTTCAAGCTGGCCCGTGACCCACTTTCCTCGCTGGCTAATGCTGGCATCTTCGTGATACTGCCGACCCTCCTCTTCGAATGTCGTCCTCCACTTATGGGCGATGTTAGGTTCCCGCCGGTACAAGAAGCGTTGCATGGGATTCTTCCAAAACCATTGGAGAGCAAGTAGCGTCACACCACCGGCGACGCTCGTCAAGACACCGGAAAGGAGTTCCATCAGTTTCCCACCTTCAGAAAATGCGGGCTTGGCACGTCATTCAGCGATATGCGAGGGCTGGATCGATTTCTCGGGACGTTTTACCGGTCTTAGAATTCTCCACTGTCCCAGCTCATACATTCTATCTCCAGGTAGCTGCGCATACAGCCAGAGATCCTCGTCGGTGAACAGGGGTAGGATTCTCCTCTCCGCATATTCCGTGAATCGCTGTATGTCGATATTCGATACGGCCGGAAGGCACGCGCACAGATATACGATCCACATCAGGGTTTCCTGTTGAAGATCTAGGGTGAGCGGAAACAGCTTACAGTCAAGGGGCCTAAATTTGTAGACCGTGCAGTGGCCGGTCTTGCTATCAAAAAAGTCACAGCCGACGCATCCGCCCGTACCAAGCTGGAAATATACTGTGCCCGATTTGGGGTCCCGCTTTTCGACGAAGTGTTTTTCAGGGACAACGTTCTCAAGCCGTGTGAGCCTTTGACGGTCGCGGCGCCCGAGGAACGGCGGGAAGATGAGTTCGTCGTCACCGACGTGTGCGCAACAGACGCCGTTTGGACATCTGAATATCTTACCGGGATACATGCGTCGTTCCATGGTATAGCAGCTTGGCTTTACGCGAATGCATCGGCAGCACATTGTCCGGACCGGTGCGTGCCGCGCCGGTCAGCCCCCTTTGAGCCTCGCCGTCATACATTCACGAGATATGATCTCAATATAGTGCTCCAGCCAACAGAAAAAAAGGCTTCTAGTCCAAAAATCAGGGCTCTCAGATGCCAGTGTGATCGTGGTTGGGATGAGCTGAGGAGGAATAGGAACTGCGCGTGGCTAATCACACAGAAACAGATTGTCAACAGAAGGAGATAGAAAGTGCCTCATCCGGCAAATGCCCCCGTCTCCTCACCGCTCCACTTCCCGCGTATCCTTCGTTGAGAAGTCCGGACTCCCAACGTCGTGAGGAGCTTCTTTACCATTTCCTGCAATCGCTCCAGATGGGAAAGTGACTGGAGCGAAGTTCGAACGTCGTCCGTCAAGGCCCACATTGTATTTTTCTTCGTCGGTAACCCCACCAAATCCCGCATGGTGAAGCTGCCCTTCGTTGTGGCCGAAGGTGATGCACTTCAGGTTTGAATATACCTTACGTATGCTTGACTTTATAGCTGATTTACGCTATAAAGAAGCATCAGAAATTATCTCGCGATTAGGTTCTCTTGCCCACCTAGAGAGATCTGCGGGGGCATTTTTGTGAGGTCTATAGCTAAAAGATAGTAAACTCCCACATCAATTCGCGAAGCTTCATCAAATGCATGAAGTTTTAGACGAGATATTATTACTTTTTAAATTTGTGTGGGGGTAAACTTATAGAAATGGAAACATTTGCCGAGCTCCAGGTATCCGGACTCATCAAAGAAAATTTGAGCCGAGCCAAATTGACGACCCCGACGCCGGTCCAGGCCGGGGCTATTCCGCCAGCGCTTCTTGGCCGCGATGTGTTGGGTACGGCGCAAACCGGGACGGGAAAAACGCTGGCATTTATGATCCCAATTTTGGAGCGCTTAATACATTCGCCAGCCAAAGGCATTGAGGCCTTAGTGCTTCTCCCCACGCGGGAGCTTGCGATGCAGGTTTATGATGTGGCGGCTCGTGTTGGCCGCGGGTCAAGAATTTCAGCCTCACTGGTTGTCGGCGGGCTTTCGGAAGTACGCCAGCTCGATGAAATCCGGCAAGGTGCGCGGCTTGTGATTGCGACCCCCGGCCGGCTCGATGATTACGTGCGCCGCAAGTTAGTTAATTTGCAAAACGTAAAAATTTTGGTCCTCGATGAGGCCGATCGTATGGTGGACATGGGATTTCTGCCGCAGATGCGGACGATTTTGCAAGCGCTCCCCAAAGAACGCCAAACCATGTGCTTTTCGGCGACGCTGGAAAAAACCGTGGCGCGCCTCGTTCACGAATATTTAAAAAGTCCAGTACGCGTTGAAATCGGCTCAACCCAGAAAGCTCCCGAAACCATCAGGCTACAGATGTATCAGGTTTTCCGCGAGCAAAAAGTTGCTTTGCTTGTCCATTTACTAAACACCGAGCCCGGAACATTTTTGGTGTTTGCCCGAACCAAATATGGCGCGGACAAACTGGCTCGAAAATTGCAAAGGCAGAGTTTTGATGCCGCCGTAATTCATGGCGGCCGGTCGCAGGGACAACGCACCGCGGCGCTCGCCGGATTTAAACAAGGACGCCATCGAATTTTAGTGGCGACCGATATTGCTTCGCGCGGCATTCACGTCCATGCCATTTCGCATGTCGTAAATTATGATTTGCCGCAGGTGCCGGAAGATTTCATTCATCGCGTCGGCCGAACAGGTCGCGCTGAACTCACTGGTGTCGCCTCAACCTTTGTCACTCCCGAAGATCTGCCAGAATTTCGCATCATTGAAAAAATGTTGGGAGCGCAGGTTACCCGCATACCGCTCCCTACAAATTTGGCGAGCGAGCCGCGGTCACTTCATGAAGAGCATTTTGAACGCAAAGCCCGCGGCTTTTCCGGATATGGGTCAAGAAGCGGTCCTCCGACTAAGCCGAATCGTAGGCTAATGCGCCGACGTTTCAGAGCACGATAATCACAAACTTTTTAGTTATGGAAGTTGAACATCTTGAGAGATTGAATAAATATTACAATTTCACACGCTGGAAGTTTAACTGGTTTCTTGGTGGTTCGAGGCATTTTGGCTTTTATCCCGAGCGCACATGGATTCCGACAGATAAGGCCCAAGCTTTGATGCAAGATCTCGTGGCTGAAAAAGTTGGGGCGCATCCCGGCCAACGGTTACTTGACGCTGGTTGTGGGCAAGGCATCACGGCAGTTTATCTTGCAAAAAAGTATGGATGTTTTGTCACGGGAGTAACGGTAGTGCCCTATGAAGTGGAAGAGGCAAATACGTTAGCTAGAAAATTTGATGTTTCTTCGAAGATAAAGATTGCTCTCGCGGACTATGCGCAGGTAACATTTCCTGATAACAGTTTTGATGGAGTGTATAGCCAAGAAAGCTTGGTCCACGCTATGGATATCGAGAAAACATTAAAAGAGTTATATCGTGTATTGAAGCCAAATGGCAGAGTCGCATTTTTTGAATACTCAATGGCGGACGACACTAAGTTCTCTGAAGAAGAATTACAAACAGTCAACGATATGAGCTACGCTTCGGCAATGCACAGTTTTACCAGAATGAGGCACGGTGCGTTTGAAAAGTTTATGCAAAGTGCGGGATTGAGAAATATACAAGTCGAAAATATTAGTGAAGAGGTGGGCCAAACGGTGAGGAATTATGAAAAAATGGCGAAGCTGCTGTATGCGTTAAATAAACCATTCGGCCTGACATCCAGAATGCCAAATCTTACTGCAGCTGCGCGGATGGTGAAATTCGGTGAAAAAGATCTGATTCGCTATAACATCTATACCGCAGAAAAGTAGTAGCTATGCAAATCCGCAACGTCGCAATTATTGCGCATGTTGACCATGGCAAAACGACCCTGGTTGATGCGCTCTTAAAGCAATCCGAGAAGTTTAAATTAAAATCCGGCGAGACCGGTGAGTTAATAATGGATTCAAATGAATTGGAGAAAGAACGCGGCATCACGATATTTTCTAAAAACGCTTCGGTAGTTTTTGAGGGGACAAAAATCAATATCGTCGACACGCCGGGACATGCCGATTTTGGCGGTGAGGTTGAGCGCATTATGCGGATGGTGGACGGCGCGCTTTTACTTGTTGATGCGAAAGAAGGCCCCATGCCGCAGACCAAATTTGTCTTAAAAAAAGCTATCGAGGCCGGACACAAAATCATTGTCATCATCAATAAAATTGATAAGCCCGATGCGCGCTGCGATTACGTCTTGGATAAGACATTTGATTTATTTATTGAACTTGGCGCATCCGATGAGCAGACGAATTTTCCGGTTCTTTACGCCGCCTCGCGCGAGGGCAAGGCTGGGGGGACTGCCGATCTTTCAGTGATGGCCGATATTACGCCGGTATTCCGCGCCATTATCGAAAAAATTCCGGCCCCCGTAACCAATGATGCAGGAGCGCTCCAGATGCTGACGGTGAATTTAGGCTACGACTCATACAAAGGAAAAATTGCCATCGGCCGACTTTACGCCGGTGTTTTAAAAAAGGGCATGCAGGTTAGCCACATTGATCGCGCAGGAAAAGTAAAACCGGCTTCGATTACATCCGTCATGCTGTTTTCGGGCATGGATCGGATTGATGCGGACGAAGCACGGTCCGGCGATATCGCGGCCATTGCCGGCATTCCCGATATCTCAATTGGCGAGACGATTAGTGATCTCAAAGACCCAAAACCCCTGCCGACGATTGAAATCGAGTCGCCGACGATTAAGATGACATTCGCCGTAAACAAGTCGCCGTTTGGCGGCAGGGAAGGAAAATTAGTTACCTCAAGAAACATCAAAGAGCGATTGGGACATGAATTGGAAACGGATGTGGCCTTAAAAGTTAAAGCCATCGGTGACACCTGGGAAGTTTCTGGACGAGGCGAATTGCATCTGGCAATTTTGTTGGAAAAGATGCGCCGCGAAGGTTTTGAGCTCGAGGTCTCAAGACCGGAAGTGATTATGAAAGAAGAAGGAGGCAGGAAGTTGGAGCCGATTGAACTGGTCTCGATTGAAGTGCCAGAAGAATTTTCTGGGATGGTGATTGAGGAGATGGGAAAACGTGCTGGCCAAATGCGCGATATGCGCATCGACGCGCCGAACGCCTTCATGGATTTTGCCGTGCCGACGCGCGGGCTCATCGGTTTCCGGTCGCAGTTTTTAACCATGACGCGCGGGCGCGGCATTTTACACAGTCTGTTTTTAGCCTATGAGCCGGTGCGTGGCGATCTCTCTGTAGAACCTCACGGGTCAATTGTGGTGCATGAAGCTGGGGTGGCCACCACCTATGGGCTCATCAATGCCCAAAGCCGCGGCCAGTTATTTATTGGGCCGCAGACGGAGGTCTATCGCGGCATGGTGGTGGGCCAAAACGCCAAGCCCGAGGATGTTCGCGTCAACGTTTGCAAAGAAAAGAAGTTAACCAATATGCGCGCCGCCGCCTCCGAAGATGCGGAGTATTTAGATGTCCCGAGACAGATGGGGCTTGAAGACGCGCTGGAATATATCGGCGATGATGAACTGGTTGAGATTACGCCAAGGTCAATTCGGCTGCGAAAGAAGGAGTTGGGCGGGAGGTAAAGTCTCCATAAATAATTTCAGCCGGGCGACCCCCGCTTGGGGTCGCCCGGCTTTCGATGTGAAGAGAGTTTTGTCAACTTTTCTAGTTTTTACACAGGCTCGCTGGGCCTACTTTCCTTTTTAAGCTAAATAAGCTAAGATAAGCCCATTATGCCTGCTAGTAGAACTTCGAACGCTTCCACCTCGGCAGAAGCAAAGTCATCTGCTACATAAGGGCTAATGGGATTCCTCGAGTCCCATGTCGAAAATACTCATAAACATAATTCGAAACATGCCCAGTTGCGAGCTAAGCTCTGCTTCTGGGTTACACTCACCGGGTATGGATCAAGCACCAGCAAGTGATAAAGTGATGGGTTATTGCGTAAAGTGTCGCGAAAAGCGCGAGATGGTTAACGCGCAAGAGGTCTCAATGCCTGGAAAGGGCGGCGAGCGTCGCGCCATGAAGGGTAATTGTGCTGTCTGCAACACCGGCATGTACAGAATTCTGCCCAAAAAGCGGTAAAACTCATTCGACTAGGTAGCGAAAATCCTCCGATGTTACGTCGGAGGATTTTCGGTCTGGCCCACTTTGTGACTTAGCCTCGCCGACTTCTATCGTCTCTAATTCGCGCGAATAGGAGAATATAAGCCTGAAAGGGACCCTACGATTATTAGATATTAGACTCGGGTTTAAATTTTCAATATAATTTGGCCCATGCTGGTTAGAAATAAAAGAAAAGCTCGCCACGAGCAATGTCGAAGGGTCATCGTAGGCATGTCCGGTGGTGTAGATTCTTCTGTCGCGGCCTTGCTGCTGAAAAATGAAGGCTACGACGTGTCGGGCGTCTATATGAAAAACTGGCCCCCCGCACCAGATTCCGTAAAGAGTCTTGGGGCGATAGGTAGTAGAGAGTCCGCGGAATCGCCTGCGGCTCGCGCGGGTAAAAATCCCAAGACCGGAGCAGGAATCGGTGCGGGGCAAGCGGTCCCTCCTTATTATTCGTGCAGTTGGAAAGAGGACAGGCGTGATGCCATGCGCGTTGCCGCCATGCTCGACATCCCGTTTGAGACTTGGGATTTTACTAAAGAATATCGCGAGGCCGTGGTTGCCTATATGCTCCGCGAATATGCCGCGGGACGCACGCCCAACCCCGATGTCATGTGCAATCGGGAAATTAAGTTCGGCGTGTTTTTAAAGAAAGCTTTGGGCCGGGGGGCTGATTTTGTGGCAACGGGGCACTACGTACGAAAAAGCCAACAGCCAACAGCCAGTAGCCAAGAGTACGAATTGCGCGAGGCCAAAGATAAAAATAAAGACCAGTCGTATTTTCTATGGACGCTTACGCAAGATCAAATCAGCCATTCCCTATTTCCTATCGGTCATTACCTGAAATCTGAAGTTCGCGAGATCGCGAGGAAAAATGGATTGCCAACAGCGGAGCGTCCCGATTCGCAGGGAATTTGTTTTATCGGCGAGATTGATGTGACTCAATTTCTAAAAGACCATATTCCCGCCCGCCACGGGAAAGTTTTGACATCATCCGGCAAAATTGTCGGCGAGCACGACGGCGTCCAGTTTTATACGATCGGCCAGCGGCATGGGTTAGGATTCGGTGGTGGCATCCCATATTACGTTGCGTCAAAAGATCTAAAGACGAATACGCTTGTCGTGGCTGAAGGACCGCATGATAATAATTTATTTTCTAAAACCTTGAATGTTTCAGACCCGCATTGGATTTACGGTCGTCCGCCGGCTGGCGGATTTCCATTCGCGTGCGAGGCGCGGATTCGCTATCGTCAGTCACTGCAGAAGTGCAGAATTATGAATCCCCGCACCAGAACAAGTTCGGTACGGGGCAGGCATGAATTAGGGATTAGGGTTTCGTTTGATGACGAGCAGAGAGCCATAACGCCGGGCCAATCAATTGTTTTTTACGGCTCGACTCATCGCTCGCCACAAGTCAAAGCAATGCTCGGCGGAGGGATTATCCAAGCGGACGCCTAGTTGCGGATTTTCGGATGGTTTCAAATCTACGCTATAGCGTATAATGCGTACCATTCATTGTCTGCTGCGCTGATCGCGCTTGAATTTCTGGCGGCAAAATTGTGGCAAATGTGAAATGATTCTGCTAAAGCGCGAATTTATAGGCTAGATCCACAAGTTATTCACGATCTGTTCAGTTTTTGGTATTTTTCGGTGTTGACGGGTTTAATGTGAATGAGTAACGTGTCATTACGTTCGTTACAGTTGCTCCGAATCCACCGAGGAGCAATCCTCGGAGGACTAGGGCAGGGGGCAGTTGCCACTGCAAGAGAGTGCGAGGATAGAAAGGGTAACCTGACATCATCGCACATCCATTAGGGAAGAGTTGCCGGACTGCCCGTCTGGCGCTTGAACCCTAACGCACTACATCTTGGTTAGTCGCTGATTAGGCGGCCGCTTGAAAAGCGAACTCGGCGAAAGTCGAGCAAATAATAGCCAGGAGTAGCGGGAAGTCCTGCGTTAACCCATAAAAGATCGTTGAAAGGCGATCTGGAAAGGGACTGCACCTTAGCGGGTGTGGAAACGCAGAAGAACTTCGCGAAAAAATGGTAGGGAGAAACCTTGGATATTCTCCCTCGCGGCATAAGGGGTCCTGTGCGTCGCGAGACGTACAAAGACTTCGAAGGCCGGCTCAAGTTAGAGGTGGCTGCCATCCGAATTAGCCTGGTGAAGTTCGCCAGTGACAATACAAGTCCTCGACGTCGATGACGAAGAGGCACACGCCGGTTCCGCAAGGACGCCGGCGTTTCTCTTGTTATTGGTGAATCACAAGAATTTTGTAAACAAGCCGAAGGATATGAAAGCAAAAGATAATTTGTAAAGTTTTACCGATAGTGAATTGCATTTTTTAACTTGGTCGCTATTATACTCATCAGTTGGAAGAGATCCTTAACAAAGAGGAGGTGAGCACATGTCCCGGGCGGGCGAAACTTCAATCTTCTCTGATGCGGAAGACGGCGAGACGCTTTCTCTACATCCCCTGGATGGAGGAGACGAAGCATCGTTCACCGCCAATGGTAGGGCGGGGATCGAGGAACGAGACAGCCGTGAAGATCCCGTGCGGATTTATCTGCGCCAGATAGGCCAGACGCCGCTTTTTACGACCGGCGAGGAGAAAAGAGAGGCCGAGAAGATTGATGCGGCCAGGCGCGCGACATTCGCGGCTCTGGCGAAAATTCCATTCGTGGTTCGGAGCGTTCTCGATGCGGCGGATGATGTCAGGCTCGGAAAGCGAAATGCCGGGGACATCATCCATAAGGTGGAAGAGGCTCGTCTCCGACATCAAAGAAAAACGACGGGAAAACCGAAAGGCGAAGACGACGACAAAGTCGACAGCGCTCGGTTTCTCGCCCGTGCCCAGGTCATCAAAAAGGCCGAAAGAAAAACGCGCCACAAAAAATACCGGCGGAGTGAGCGTTTGAAGGCAAAACTGTTTTCTGCGATCGCGGAAAACATGATTATCATCGACTTCAGGCCCGCATTTGTTGACGAACTTGTCTGCGAAATCCGCAGCCGACGCGAAGCACTGCAAAAAGCCGGCGGCGTAAAGCGCAGTACGTGGCCATACCAGAAACTCGTGCGGGACTTAGGCATCGGTCAAGGCCTGCTCGAGAAGTACTTGGCGGAGTACGAGCGGGCGTCCCAGGTCTACGTTGCTTTGCGGCAGAACTTCATACAGGCGAATCTCCGCCTCGTGGTAAAAATCGCGAAAAGGTACGTTGGCTACGGGTTGTCGCTGCTCGATCTGATCCAGGAAGGAAATGTCGGCCTGCAGAAGGCTGTCGATCGGTTTGACGTGAAGCGCGGCTTCAAATTTTCGACCTTCGGCACGTGGTGGATACGTCAAGCCGTTACCCGCGCGTTGGCCGATCATGGACACGTCATACGGAAGCCGGTGCATGTCGTTGAGACCTTTAACCACATCAGCCGAGTTCGCGAGACGCTCGCGCGGTCCCAACCCAATATCACGTTCGAAGAAGCAGCAGCCGAAGTCTACGTTCCGGCGGAAAAAGCGCGCTTCATCGATAAGGTCATGCAGTCTCCGGTCTCACTCGACCAAACGATCGGCGAGTCTCTCAACCCCTTAAGTAATTTCGTGCCCGATGAGCAATCATCGCGTGCCGATGAGATCGTGGACCACGAAAGGCTCAAAGCCGCTATCGCTGGCGCGCTTCAAACTCTCACTAAGAAGGAACGCGAGATTCTGCGGCTGCGGTTCGGATTGGCTGACGGCGAAGAAGAAACACTCGAGGCTGTCGGCCGGCGTTTTTCTGTGACCCGGGAACGGATCCGCCAGCTTCAGGTGCATGCCCTCGAAAAGCTCCGCAGGCCCTCGTGGCATCCGGCGCGGAAGCTCCTGAGGCAGTTCACTACCGGCGGCTAACCGCCGGTAGTTCTTATTTTCCTTTTCGAAGCGCAAAAAGTATGCTTAAATAAATGAGATTTTATGGACTCGGCGACGATTCGGAAGCAATGCATTCAGTTTTTTGCGGGTCAGGGACACACGATTGTGCCCTCATCTTCGCTGGTGCCAAGTGATCCGTCAGTGCTGCTGACAACCGCCGGCATGCAGCAGTTTAAGCCTTATTACACTGGTGAAGCTGATCCCGAAAAAGATTTTGGGTCAAAAAATACGGCCTCGATTCAGAAATCATTCAGGACCTCGGATATTGATGAGGTTGGGGACGAGACGCATCTTACATTCTTTGAAATGGTCGGCAATTTTTCTTTCGGCGGCTATTTCAAAGAAGAAACTATCAAACTGGCGCATGAATTTATTACCAAAGTCATGGAACTTCCCATTTCATATGTCACGATTTTTAAGGGGTCAGATATGGTCCCTAAAGACGAAGAATCTCGACAGATTTGGAACTCGCTCGGCGTAAACGATGTCCGAGAAGAAGACATCCAGGATGTCTTCTGGGGGCCGACCGGAAATTCTGGCCCCTGCGGTCCAACAACAGAAATTTATTGCAAGAATGCAGCCGGCAAAGACGTTGAAATTTGGAACTGTGTTTTTAATCAGTTTTTCTATCCAGGTTCGCGCGAAGAATTGCTTGCCGGAACACCTGGGAAAGAATTAGAGCCGCTAACAACTCCAGGCGTAGATACGGGCATGGGGTTGGAGCGGCTCGCCATGATTTCGCAGAACGCAAAGAACATTTTTGATACCGATTTATTTCATCCGCTGATTCAGTCGCTGCCCGCGGGAGTTGATCCTCGCAAAAAAAGAATTATCGCCGATCATGTCCGGGGCATAGTGTTTCTTTTGGCTGACGGCGTGCGGCCTTCAAATAAAGGCGCGGGATATATTTTGAGACGTCTCGCGCGCCGCGTCATGGTCTATGAAAAAACCGAGATTATTCCGGCGCATGTCATTCAATCCATGGTGCATGAGGTAATACACGACTACGGCGAATTTTATCCGGAATTATTAAAGGAGGCCGATGTTATTCGGACCGAAATTGAAGCCGAGCGCGGTAAATTTGGCAAGACATTGGAGCGGGGGATGAAAGAGTTAGAGAAGATAGGTCAGATCTCGGTGTCCGACGCCTTCCGGCTCTATGAGACCTATGGCCTGCCGTATGAGGTTATTAAAGAAATCGGGGGCGAGAAGACGGATGACGTAACGCGTGAAGGATTTGATGCTGAATTTCTAAAACATCAGGAAATTTCGCGCGCGGGAGTCGAAAAAAAGTTCGGCGGGCATGGGTTGCTCTTGGATACAGGTGAATTAAAAGCCGGGAGCGAGGAGGAGTTAAAAATTGTAACGCGGCTGCATACGGCGACCCATTTGTTGAATGCGGCGCTTCGCAAAGTGCTGGGTGATTCGGTTGAACAGCGGGGATCTGATATTACGGCCGAGCGCACGCGTTTTGACTTTTTATTCCCCAGAAAATTGACGTCAGATGAAATTGCTAAAGTTGAAGAACTTGTAAATTACGCAATCCAAAAAGATTTTCTTATGACAATTCAGGAACTGCCCCTAGACGAGGCCAAAAAATCCGGCGCCCTTTTCTTTTATAAGGGGCATTATCCGGAGCGCGTAAAAGTTTATACCGTCGGCAACGAATTCGAAACCTTCTCCAAAGAACTCTGCGGCGGCCCGCATGTCGCCCGCACGTCCGAAATCGGCAAATTCAAAATTGTAAAAGAGGAAGCCTCATCGGCCGGTGTGCGGAGAATCCGGGCTATAGTTTTGTAGTGTGGGATATGGAAAAACAAAAAATCATTGGCATAGATCTTGATGATGTCCTTTTAGATTTTAACGGAGCGTTGTGCGAATTTCACAACGCAATTTATGGTACTTCCTACTCAAGAAAAGATATACTTTCTTATGATCTGGAAAATACGTGGGGCTGTTCAAGAGATGATGCCATAAGGCGCATCTTAGAATTTTATAACTCCGATGTACACTACAATGCTCAGCCGGTGGAAGGGGCCACGGAGGCCGTTAGAGAACTAAGTAAAAATTACTTGCTTGTGGTCATAACCTCTAAGCCAAGCTATCTTGCGGAACGTACAACTTCATGGCTTGAGAAATATTATTCGGGTTTATTTAGTGGAGTATATTTTACAAATCAATTTCACGGCGATGGTATCAAAAGAACCAAAGCTGGAGTTTGTAATGAGTTGGGGGTAGAAATATTTATCGATGACTCAGTGGCTCATGCGCTGGAAGTTGCGGATACTGGGAGGAAAGTATGGCTCTTTAATACTCCCTGGAATCAAGACCCAATTCCTTCTCACATCACCCGCGTATATTCTTGGACTGACGTGTTGGAGCATATCAGAAATGAAAGATAAATTATGAAGAATAAAATAGTAGTTATTACAGGCGCTTCTTCGGGCATTGGGCGGGCGACGGCACTTGAGTTTGCAAAAGAGGGTAACAGGCTTTTACTCACCTACAACAAACATAAGAACGAAGCTGAAAAAGTTGCTGATGAAGTCAAAGAACTTGGCGCATCGGACGTGCGATTTTTCCACCTGGATATCACAAGCGATGAAAGCCTCAAAAATTTTGCGGAGGCAATAAAAAAAGCTGGCGGCGCGGATGTTTTGGTTAATAACGCCGGCGTAAACGTTAGGAAAAAACTTGAGGACCAATCGTTTGACGAAATTGAACTGCAAATGAAAACGAATCTTCTGGAGCTGATTAAACTGACCAAAGAGCTCTTGCCTCTAATTCGCGAAAGCATCATTAATATCTCGAGCGGGTTAGGCAAGCAAGGTATGCAAATGGAGTCAGTCTACTCGGCGACAAAATTCGGCGTCAGAGGATTTACCCAATCGATCGCCGAAGAATATCCAAGCCTTTATATCGTTTCAGTAAATCCGGATACAACAAAAACCCCCATGACGGAATTTCACGGCCGGCCGCCGGAGGATGTGGCCCGCGCCATCGTTCGCGCCGCCAAGCGCGAATACAAGGTCCCGTCGGGAGGCGATATCGATATCTGGATGGTTTACCGAAACACCTGATCCCGCCGGTATCTTCTCTAATTCGCGCGAATAGGAGAATATAAATTTTCGGCTTTTCCAAGATATAAATTTCAGGTGTGGCGGTGTATCGTTAAGCCAACAAGAGCCCCGGGAACGTACATGTTTCGAAAAGCCAAACAGCTTGTTTTTATTGGCTGCGACATTGATCCGCCGCGGGTTTTACTTGTCGCTTTTTGCTTATCTAAGCATGAAAAAACGGCTGAACTCATTTTGCATGAGCAGTTTGATCTAAGACCAGAAGTTGACGATGTGCGCCTTTTCCAAGAATCATTGCGGGCGCTCGAGGCTTTTTTGAGAAGAATTTCTTTGATCTTAAAAGAGGTACGGGAAATTCATATTTCACTGCCCTACAGCGCCGCGCAGGCGGACATGTATGAGTTTAAGATGACGCGGGCGAATCCCGCAGCTTCTATCACACCCGAGGAGTTGGCACTCTACTGGAAAAGCGCCAAACGCGCTGCCGCCCGTTCATACCAAGATGAATCTGAGCCCTTCGCTCATTTTCCTCCGGAGCTTGATCACATCAGCCTTGATGGATACCGACTTCTGCACAATGTCGCTGCCCGCGGGAAAGAACTCGCATTCTCAATTACTCTCTCCGCCTGGCCGCGTATGCTCGAGGAGGAACTCGATCATTTTAAAATCAGGTACCCGCATCTGCCGATTTTCCTCTATCCGCGAATTTCATCCATTCATGAGTCTGTTCATTTTGAGCTGGGTATTGATGCCTCGGGAGTAGTTTTTGATATCGGTGAATATGCCTCCGGCCTGCTCTTCTATCAGGGCGGCGTGCTTGCGTTCGAGCGCGTGTTTCAATTCGGCGGCGCGGATTTGAGGCGTATTGTTGGAAAGTATTTTCGCCTGCCGGAAAAAAGCGTCGCAGTACTTCTGTCTCAATGGCAAGAGGGGAGACTCCTGCCGGAAACAATCAAAAAACTTCAGGAGGCGATGGCAAGAACGTTGGATTTTTGGAAACGCGAATGGCAACAAGCGCTGCTTGAGGCTTCAAAAACAGTCGTCGTCACTCCGCGCTTTTATGTTTTAGGCAGGTATGCCTCGCTCCCGGTTTGGTCGGCGGCCCTCCAAGACCCCGACTGGCACGCAGCCTTTGCCGCCGGCAGCGAGGCCGAAGTTTCTATCCTTCATCCAACAGACACGGTGTCGGCGCATTTTAGCGGTTGGCCATTTCATTCGCCTGAAGACACAGTGCTTTTTTCACTTGTTTCTCGTATCATACAAAAAGAAATGCACTAATTGTTATGACTGGATTACCTGATAAAAATAAAGCCCTGTCGCGACGTGGCCTGAATGACATTCGAGTCGGGAAAAAAAGGGCCGAGCCCATTGTTTTAAAAAAAATTGAGCCAACTAATGAACCGGTAACAGAGATTACATTTAGAGACGAGCCAAAAACGCCTGACTCGCCGCCAAAACCGAAAAAAAGGGCCGAGCCCATCCCAGCTCCCAAACTGCCGGCTGACACGGATCAGGCTATTGCCGATTTTTTCCGCCCGCGGGCGGAAGAAGTGACGCTGAAAGAAGAAGTACCCCAAGCAGATTCGAGAAAGATGCTAGCCCCCAAAGACAAATTTGAAGTTAGAACCTGGGAGCCGGGTCGAAGACGCCACCGGCGGAGCTGGCTTATGGTCGGCGGTTTTTTAGGAGCGGTGCTGGCTCTTATCATTTTACTCTCAACGACATTTGCTCGCGTGAGTATCTCGCTCACCCCCACGACCGACACCTTTAATCTGCCCCCCACGCCGCTGAAAGTCAGTTCGGATGCCAACGCCATCGATCCGGCGCGGGGCATTATTCCCGGCGAGATGATTACCTTCACCGAAAGCCGTCAAGTTACGGCTAAATCATCTGGACACGCCAGAACCAATCAAAAAGCCAAAGGCACGATTCTCATTACCAACGCCTTTGGTACTGACCCGCAAGTTTTAATTATAGAGACCCGATTTCAAACTCCAGAAGGAAAAATCTATCGCCTCGATAAAGGTGTGACGGTCCCCGGAGCAAAATCGCAGGCGGGCAAACTGTCGCCTAGTACCATTCAGGCAACAGTTTCCGCCGCGGATGTTGGACCCCTCTATAACTCTGGCCCCGTCCTACTCAAGATTGTCGGGTTTAAAGGGACGCCGAAATATCAAACCATTACGGCAACTGCCGCGAATGGATTTTCCGGTGGCGTATCCGGTGAATCGAATGTGATCACCGAGATAGATATCAAAAATGCCAGCCAAGGCGTAACGGCGGATTTGTTTAATTATCTTCGGGATCAATTGAAACTAAAGATCCCTGACGGGTTTACCATTATTGACGGGGCCCGCGAAATTGCCATCACCAATGTTTCTTCGCCTAAGGCCGGAACGGCCGGTGATCAGTTTGCGGTGACAGCCACGGGTAAGGTGAACGCCATGGCATTTCGAAATCAGGATGAAGAGGAACTGGTCGCGGCCTTATTTTCGACCTCAAGTCCTAAAGTTTTTGTGGAGCCTGGCAGCGCGCTCGCGAGAACCGGGGTTAATCTCGATATTGCGAGACACCAACTGACCTATACGCTTTCCAATGCCGTCGTACTTGGCGGTCGACTCGACCGAGATGCTATTTTGCAAAAAATTGAAGGCAGTTCGCCTGGGGCGATTGAAAGTGCGCTCCAGACGGTACCCGGGCTTAAGGCCTATAAGCTTAAATTCTTCCCTTTTTGGCTTAAAAATGCCCCCGATGACCCAGCCAAAATCAATCTAACGATTGAGCCGTTTGCAGCCGGATCTTAGCTTAAAATAGGGTTGACGCGAAAGGCCCCCTCTGATACCATATCACTACTCCTTTCGCCGTAGGCGAAAAAATACAATGGCAGGTGACAAAATCATCCATGAAGGCGAAGTAACTGAAGCGTTGCCCTCTACCCTGTTTAGGGTTCTCCTCGACAATGGGCAAGAGATCCTGGCCCATTTGGGCGGGAAAATGCGCGTGCATCACATTCGGGTTCTGCCCGGGGATCGCGTGCGGATTGAAATGTCGCCCTATGATTTAACGAAAGGCAGGATCGTACTGCGCATGAAGTAGGGATTAATCCCGTTAGAAGCCGCGATCGCGAAATAGCGGGGTTACAAAGAGCAATTTAATTACATTTATTTTTGCAGACAACGCGTTTGATCGCGATCTGCTTCTAACGGGATGAAAGTTCGCGCATCGGTTAAAAAGATCTGCAGTCATTGCAAGACAACTCGACGGAACGGTCGAGTATTTGTTGTATGCAAGAATCCAAAGCATAAGCAGCGGCAAGGCTAAACATGAAAAATCCTAAGCACGAAATCCTAAACTCTAAACAAATTCTAAATTCTAAAGTTCCAAATTTTGGATTTGGTGTATTGGTATTTGTTTCGGATTTAGAAATTCGGATTTAGAATTTGATTTACTATGGTTCGCATTGCGGGTATTGCCATTCCAGATAAAAAAAGAGTTGATGTCGCTTTGAGATATATTTATGGCATTGGTGCCACAAACGCCAAGCAGGTTTTAAAAGTTGCCAATGTGAGCCCGAGTAAAAAGAGTGATAGCCTCACGCAAGATGAAATCGGGCGGCTGCGAGACGCAATTGAAAAGAGTTACAAAATTGAAGGAGATTTGCGCCGCGAGATTATGATGAACATTAAAAGACTTAAAGACATCTCAACCTATCGCGGCCTGCGCCATATGCGCGGCCTGCCAGTCAACGGCCAGCGGACAAAAACGAATTCACGAACGCGCCGCGGCAATGTGCGAAAGACGATGGGCTCCGGCAGAAAATCAGCGGCCTCACCGACATAAATCCTAAGCACGAAATCCTAAACTCTAAACAAATTCAAATGACCAAATTCAAAATTATGAAGCACGTCTTGAATTTCAATCTTTTGAATTTAGAATTTGTTTCGTATTTCGAGTTTCGAATTTAGAATTTAGCTTGTATGGGAAAAAAACGCGTAGCAAAACAAGGCGCCGAGGAGGCTTTAAAAGAGCGTGAGGAGCTCGAGTCTAAAGTTTCCAAGATGAAAGAGGCGGGGGCTTCGGGGCGACACGTTGTCCGGGGTGTGGCGCATGTCCAAGCCACCTACAATAACACTATGATTTCGATCAGTGACGACAAGGGAAACGTTATGGCCTGGTCTTCGGCTGGCGCGCTGGGGTTTAAGGGGGCCAAAAAAGCCACCCCCTTTGCCGCGGCTCGGGTCGCCGAAACCGTGGTAGAGAAAGTAAAAAAAACCGGACTGGAAGATGTCGCTGTACTGGTGAAAGGTATTGGCTCGGGTAGAGATTCGGCGGTGAGGGCTCTCGCCAATCACGGGCTCAATATCATGATGATTAAAGATATTACACCGGTACCGCATAATGGCGTTCGGCCGAAAAAAGTGAGGAGAGTTTAAAGGGCTTTGTTAAAAATTCATGAGCCAAGCGAAATCAATTTTTATAACAAAACCTTTACCCCGTTAGATAATGAGTATGAAAAAGACCAAAAACCCCGATTGCAACCCAAATTCTAAAGTAAGCGCTATGTCTGTTCGCATAGTATCTAACGGGGTGCTCAGTTTTGTAACGAAATTCTTTTCGTTCGCTTCACTCACTCAATAATTTCGACAAAATAGGCATGTCACGCATCCAAGCAAAATGTAAAGTCTGTCGCCGCTATGGCGAGAAGATGTTTATGAAAGGGGAACGCTGTATGGGGCCCAAATGCGCCTCTCTTCGCCGCGGCACACGGCCCGGCATGCACGGCAAGCGGCCGAAACGAAACGTCTCCGAATTCGGCACACAATTGATGGAAAAACAAAAAATGAGATACACCTATGGGCTGACGGACACGGCTCTCGAAAAAGTTTTTACCGAGGCCCAGCAGAAGGCAGGAAAAACCGGCGAGGTCTTGATGCAGATTTTAGAGCGACGTCTTGATAACGTGGTTTATCGTGCGGGGTTTACCGTCTCGCGCGGTATCGCGCGGCACATTGTCTCGCATGGGCATGTGCTGGTCAATGGCCGCCGCGTCAATATTCCTTCATACCGCGTACGCAAGGGAGATGTTATTTCCATTCGCCCGCAGTCACTTGCAGGCCAAGGCTTTGAAGGACTGGCCAATGCCCTCAAAAAATATAATCCGCCGGCTTGGATCAGTCTCGACCCCGAAGCGTGTGCGGCGACTGTAAACGATCTGCCGAAAGAAGAAGGTGTCGGCAGGAATTTAAGACTTGTCGTTGAGTTTTATTCAAAATAATGAGTCCAAGCTGGTGCAAGAGTTGGGTGAACTGCCACAGAACGTTTATCCGCGAAGTGTACCAGCCAGAGTATGATTCCATCACCCAGCGAGGCGCGCGTCATTCAAGAAGAAGGAAACCGCGGCACCTATGAGATCGAGAATCTTTATCCGGGATACGGTCTCACCATCGGGAACAGCCTGCGCCGCGTTATGCTTTCTTCACTGGAAGGAGCGGCAGTCACCTCCGTCAAAATTAAAGGTGTCGGACATGAATTTACTTCGATTGACGGCGTTTTAGAAGACATCGTCGAAATTATTCTCAATTTAAAGCGGCTGCGCTTTAAGATTCACGGCGACGGGCCGTATGCCGCCTCACTTTCGGTTAAAGGCGAGAAGGAGGTAAAAGCCAAAGACTTAAAATGCCCTTCGCAATTGGAAATCGTCTCGCCCGATCTGCATATCGCCACGATTACCGACAAAAAAGCCACGCTCGAAATGGAGCTTGAAGTCTCGCGCGGTCTCGGCTATCAGCCGGTTGAACAGCGTTCTAAAGATAAAGTCGAAATTGGAACGATTGCTCTGGATGCGGCATTTTCTCCCGTGCGGCATGTAAATTATGAAGTGGAGAACATGCGCGTGGGAGACCAAACCGACTATAACCGCCTCCGCTTACATATCGAAACCGATGGCAGCCTTACCCCCCAGGAAGCTTTGGCGGGCGCGACCAGCATCCTAGTTGACCAATTTAAGTCGCTTCTGGCAAACTACGAGACGCGCCCGGAAATGGGCTCACGCGCCCATACGGCAGAATCTATAGCTGAAACCGCCGAAGACGGGACTCAAGATCTGGCCAAGCTGAAAATAGTCGATATGGATTTCTCGAGCCGAACGTTAAATGCGCTGGCGGAGGCTGGTATTAAGACTGCCGGCGCGCTGGCCAAAAAGACTGAAGAAAAACTTCGGGAATTCGAGGGCATTGGCGACAAGGGTATTGAAGAAATTAGAGCGATGCTTGCGAAATTAGGCTTAAGCCTAAAATCCTAAGCACGAAATCCTAAATCCTAAACAAATTCAAATGACCAAATTCAAAATTATGAAGCACGTCTTGAATTTCAATCTTTTGAATTTAGAATTTGTTTCGTATTTCGAGTTTCGAATTTAGAATTTAGCTTGTATGCAGCACAGACGCAGGGGCAGAATATTCGGCCGCAAGACGGATCAAAGAAAGGCGTTTATGAAATCACTCGTCTCGGCTTTGGTGTTGCGCCGCCGCATCCAGACGACCGAAGCCCGTGCCAAAGAACTGCGTCCAGCGGTAGAAAAATTGGTGACAAAAGCCAAAGCCGGGACACTCGCCAAACGCCGGCAAATTATTTCCGCGACTTCGCCGAAAATTGCGGGAATCTTGATTGAAAAAATCGCGCCGAATTATAAGGATCGAAATGGAGGATACACCCGGATTATGAAATTAGGTGTTCGCAAGTCAGATGCGGCCAGACTCGCCATTATTGAGTTTGTGTAGCCGTGAATTAGGAATAATGAATGAGGAATTATGAAGGAGGTGAAATTAGATGCAGCAAATAAGGTTGTCGGACGGCTGGCCGTTCTAGTTGCCAAACACTTAATGGGCAAAAGCGGCGCCGCATTTGATTATGCGAAACCCGGTGAGACCAAAGTTGTAGTCACCAATACCGATAAGCTTCGCGTCACCGGAAAGAAGGCGGATCAAAAACTCTATCGTCATCATTCCGGCTTTCATGGAGGACTGAAAGAAACTGTTTATAAAGATTTATTTGCTAAAGACTCGCGGAAAGTTTTGGAGCATGCCGTGATGGGCATGCTGCCGAAAAACAAACTCCGCGCGATTCGGATCAGGCATTTAGTGATGCATCGAGGAAGCGAGAATTAGGAATAATGAATTAAGAATTAGGCTATGCCGACGAAGAAATCCGCCAAAGGCGGAGAGGAAAAACCAAAAAAGGAGAAAGCGCCGACGACTCGCGCCAAAGTCAAGAAGCAGGAAGTCGCCATCCATAGTCCAAAAATGGCTATGGTAGGGGAGCCCGAAAAAGAATCGGAGGCCGATTTTCAATTTGTTATTCCCAAAACCGATCGCTATTTTGAAGCTGTCGGCCGCAGAAAAACGGCGGTCGCCCGCGTGCGTTTATATACCAAGGGCGATTTAGTGACGGTCGTAAACCAGCGGCCCTATAAGGAATATTTTCCCACCATGGAACTCCAGCGGCTGGTTGATGACCCGATGAAAAAGATGCGCTCTGAAGGCCGCTTTCGCGTTTCGGCCAAAGTTAATGGTGGCGGCATTCACTCCCAAGCCGAAGCCATTCGGCTTGGCATTTCGAGAGCACTCACAGTATTCAATCCAGAATTTAGAAAAAGACTAAAACGGGCAGGCTTCCTAACCCGCGATGCACGAGAAGTAGAGCGCAAAAAGTTTGGACTTAAAAAAGCCCGTCGCGCCCCGCAGTGGCAAAAACGATAGCTCGCAGGAAATTTTTCTTCGCGCCTTTATTTCGATAGCCCTTCGGGCGTAAATGATCCCACCGCCAGCCCGATGAAGAAAAATTTCCCCGCTTTGCATGAGGCAGAAAAAAACCGCCCGCGGGCGGTTTTTTCTGGGGTAGAGTAAGAACTTGAGAATGTTGTCGGAACTGATTCTGTTTCCCCAGTCAGCCTTCTATAGTCAACAGAGAACGGTTAAACTAAGTTTATGACGCGATGGCTTTGGGCGGTAAAGTTTCTGGTTGTCTTGGGCGCGGGCATCGGGTTTGGTTTTTATATTCGATCCCAAACATTAAATCCACGGGCTTTAATTCCCAAAATTGTAGAACGAACCCTTTCTTATTCTGTCCAGCAAGGTGAAACGGAGGATGATGACCTGCTCTATTACGATACTGATCTTGCCACCTTCATTACGCACGGCAGCAAGAAGACAAAAGTTACAGTCGAGGGCGTCGTCAATATCATCGCCCCGCAACCCGACGGAGACTTTCATGTCGTAATCAAGGCACCGGACGAGTCGTTGCTTGTTACTGAATTTATTCCTGAAATTAAAAACTTGCCGCTACCCACAGCCGGCGATCGCATCAAAATCTGGGGCATTGTCCGGTTTGATACCTTTCATAACTGGTGGGAACTTCATCCCGTCATCGGCTGGCAGAAAATTTAGACCAGCGTAAAAATAACATTCTCAAGTTCTTAAGAAAGTTAGAATAAAAATTTGAGACGTCTAAAAAGTGATTGTTTATAAAGGCGTATTTACGGCTTTTTTGCAGGATCTATAATAGAGAGTGTCTATGAAATACATGATTGCCCTAATCACCGTTATCGTCATTTTGGCTGCCGCTTTTTTCATATATAAAACTTTGGGGCCGGACTGGAAGGAGAGCATCTTTAATCAAGGGCCGGCTGCGAGAGCAACTCCCAACGAGAACATCAGAATAAACATTCGCGCCTCCTCCTCAATCGGCAACAAAGTTCCGGCGACCAATCCCTATGAAAAAACAGTGAATCCATTCCAAGATTCATATAAGAATCCCTTTGGAAAGTAATATGACTTCTTTCCGCCATCCGGCGCTGCTTACATGCCTCATCATTATCGGAGCTGTTTTGTTTTCGCATTTTGCCTTATCGGCTAATCCGTTTGATATAAAGTTTCCGATTGCCGAATTGGGCAATTGCGGCTCGATGGCCGAATGCAAAGCGTTTTGCGACGTCGCGGCTAATGCCGAAGCCTGCCAAAGTTATGCCGAGTCTCATGGACTCGCACCCAGAAGAACCGATAATCAGTCGAAGATCGAGGAAGCGATAAAAAATGGCGGACCTGGCGGGTGCACTTCAAAATCAGCCTGCGGGGCATATTGTTCTGATGCCGGACATCGCGATGAGTGTTTGGCGTTTGCGAAAGCGCACAATCTAATCGGCCAGGACGAAATTCAGAAAATTGAAAAGTTCAAATCAAAACTCGACGCGCAAAGAATTGGGCCGGGCGGCTGCCGGGGGGAGACCGCCTGCCGCGCGTATTGCAACGATCCGGCACATGCGGACGCGTGTCTCTCATTTGCCGAACAGAATGGCTTAATGGATGCAAGCGAGATTCAGCGCGCCAAGAAGTTTATTGAATTGATAAAGACGGGCGAAACTCCAGGCGGCTGCAAGTCAAAAGAGGAGTGCATGCCATACTGCCAGGACCCCGCGCATCAAGATGAATGCATCCAGTTTGCCAAAAAAGCCGGACTCATCACGGATGAAGAGGAGAAGAACTTTAGGAGTGAAGACATGAAGGGGCCGGGGGGATGCGACTCGCCAGAGTCATGTCATCAATTTTGCAGTCAGCCGGAAAACAAGGCGACCTGCGCGAATTTTTCAAAAGAACAACACAACATGATGCATGAGAGCCCCATGGGCCGAGGCGGTTCTTCCAAGTTTCAATTGCCGTCCGATGTAATGGCTTGCCTTAAGGATTCGCTCTCCCCGGATGAACTGGGTGAAGTAGAAACAGGTCAGGTTATGAAAGACTCCGAGCTGGGGCATAAAGTCGGCGATTGTTTTCAAAAAGTATCGGCCGAAAAGAATAAAAATATGTATGGAGGGTCTGAGAGTTCTCATGGCATGATGCCGCAAAAAATTGATTTTAATCCACTCGCCTGCATCTCTAAGCTTTTTGGCGCGGATGCTGTCAATCAATACGCCAAGGGCGCGTTCCAACCAACAGCCGACATGAAGGGGAAAATCATAGCCTGCGTTCAGGCAACGGGTCTCGTTCCACTGACGTCTCCCGCCGAGCAGCTTAATACATCGAGCGGGGGATCTTCGGCCCAGTCTCAAGATGAGATGGATCATGGAGAGAACTTCCCCGCGTCAAATTTTGATAATAACTGAGCCAGCTCATAATGGTCTTAAAACATTATGAGAAAAATAATCAGGCGAATTGCGAACTATTTTGGCTATGAAGTCATGCGTCTCGCCCAGAGTCTCAACAATCAGCCGCGGTATCTTTGGTTAAACGACCAGAAGTTCCACGAGATATATCAAGATTCGTTGAAAGCCACTCATAAGGGAGATTTTTTCCCCAGCAAAGTGCGTAACTATACTTTGATTCAACTCGCATCGTATGTCAGCCAGAGGTTTCATAACTACCCGGAACAGAACTTTGTGGAGGCGGGAATTGCCAGAGGTACTACCCTATTTCAATTATGTTCGGTGCTAAAAGGCGGGAGGCATAAGATATACGCGTTCGACTCCTTCCAAGGACTCTCTGCTAGAACGAAAGAAGATGTTACGAGCGAGTTTGACATCGAAAAATCATTACCCGCAAGTAAAATCGGCAGTGACGGCGGCCGCATGGCCTATTCGCTAGAGGATGTCCGAGAAAGTCTGAAGGATTTCGATTTTATTGAGTACCATAAAGGTTGGATACCGGATAGCTTTGCGCACGTCCCCGAGAGGCAGTATCTGTTTGTGCATGTCGATTTGGATCTCTACCAACCCACCCTGGCGGCTTTCGCATACTTCTACCCTCGCCTCGTAGCGGGCGGAGTAATGGTCTGTGATGATTATGGATTTATGTCCTGGCCCGGGGCCTATAAAGCCGTTGAAGAGTTCAGCCGCAGGTATCATGAACCAGTCATTCGGCTCCCGACAGGACAGGCTGTCATTATCAAGCAGGCGAGACCCGAACAAATAAATTCTTCGGTAAGCGCTCATCGGGCGTTTAGGGCAGAATCCCAAATCCAGCAGCCCGCGCGTAGTTTTTGATCGGCAAATCAAACCAGGATTATTTATCACCCAAAGTGGGACGAAAGGTAAAGAAATGGTATGTTGAAATTGATATGAAAAAACTCTTAATTCTCATTTCGGCCCTCGGTCTTTTGGTGCCGCTTGTCTCGCTCGCCGCTGAATTTTATTCGGGCGATCAGTATTTACTGCCTAAAGGCGCATCAGTCAACAGCAATCTCTATATTGCCGGCGGGACATTGAACATTGAAGGCAACATAAACGGCGATCTGACGGCGGCCGGCGGGAATGTAAATGTAAATGGGAATGTCGCTAAAAGCGCCATGCTGGCCGGCGGGACGATTAATATTTCGGGCAATGTCGGCGATAGCCTGCGGGTGGCGGGCGGTGAGGTGACGATTGCGGGCCAAGTGAAAGGCGATGTTTTGGCGGCCGGTGGGAGAGTAAAAATTTTGCCGGGGGCTGTCATCGGCGGGGATTTATTGCTGGCGGGCGGTGATATTCAAAATCAGGGCGTCGTTCATGGAACAGTAAAACAATATACGCGTAAACCGGGCGAGAATCACGCGGGGGGACTCCTCGGCGTTATTGGCTTTTGGTGGGTGATGAAAACGTTGATGGGCATTGTTTTAGCCTTTCTTGTTTGGTACTTCTTTGGCCCCTGGGTATCGCAGGTGGTGCATGCGGCCGAGACGAATTTTGGCAAAGAAATTCTTCGCGGACTTCTTGGCTTGATTGGTATTCCAATTCTGGTTGTCGTTGCCTTTGTCACCATTATCGGCATACCAATTGGCGTGATCGGGCTTCTGCTTTATATCGTAACTATCGTGGTCTCATCGGCGGTGGCGGCGATTTTACTCGGCCGGTATGTCTCTTTGTGGTATAAAAAAGGCGAGAGTCACATCTCCTGGCAAACCATCGTCATCGGTGTCCTGCTCTATCAAATTCTTAAAATTATTCCTTTTATCGGCTGGCTCGTTGTCGCGGTGGTCTTTCTCGCCACATTCGGTTCTATCATTTCGGCTCCCTATCGCAGATTCTTTCCGTAGTCATCTGGAGACGAAACCTAAAAAACATTCTCAAGTTCTTAAGAACTTGAGAATGTTTTTTAGGACTTTTCATGTTATCGGATGACCTTATCGTATCGTCAGTCGTTCAATAATTTCTCCGTCCGAGAAATAAAAACTGTTTGGGTCGTTGGGAGATTCGACAATCTGGTAGTCTCCGCGGCGGAGCGGCACGATATTTGCGCCCGGACGCGGATCGGTTTCCGCCAGAAATACGCCCCGCGCGGTCGTATAGACAATATGAGCTGCTGGATTGCCGAGCCATATAAAATGGAGAATTTCGTCAGTCGTGAATATGGCCGACTTGGTGTACATTCTGCGGAACGGCTGGGTTGTCTCATCAGCGAGAGCAATGGTTGAGAATGTGCCGGATTGGGTGTAGCCAAGTTCGGCGGTGTTGGAGGAAAATTCAGCTTCATGGATCTCGGTTGTCAGGGGGGAGAATTTTCTTGTGCTCGGGTTTTCTAGATAAAGTCCCCCGGCAGAGTCGATCAAAGCCAAAACGCCGTCTTTATTTTGAAAATAGCGGAGCGGACTTTTTGCAACGTAAAGACCCGGATGATCCAGCGATTCTATATGTTCGCCGGATAGATCGGCAGTGGCAATAAATCCGCTTTGAGTTGAATAGAGGATATTTCCATTAAATCGGGCAAACGATCTGGCACTCGAAATAATTTTTTTGACTAGCCCGGAGCTTAAATTCCAGCGGTAAATCGCGCCGTTTGCCAGCACAAGAAATTCATCAATATCAGCCGGCGACCAGGTGATCAAGCTAAGCGAGGCTTCAGAGATGGTTTCCGATCTGGTTGAGGTGCTCGTACGCAAAATAGTTTTTTCATCAAACACCGGTAGGACGGATTTTGAATTAGCCGATAAAGCGCGCCAGATCGTATGCCCACGCCGGTTGGTTGAAACGAGTACTACGTTACCGCTGGGATTCCAAGAGGCAGAAAGATACGATTCGCCTGGTTCCAGGGAGATTTGAGCCCGCGTTTCAACCCCATCGCGACTGATCACGCGTAGCCGGGTTAAGTTTCTTTTTTTTGCGGCCCAAAAAATGAAATTCCCCGTTGGATCGGGCAAAAGCTCGAGAGAAACAGTCTGTCTTGAAGACGCCTGGCTCGTAGTACCGTATACGAGATCAGCCGGCAAGGCCTCGGGTACAAGAAGAATCGAGCGGTATTCTTGAATAACTTGCTCTTCGATACCGACTGGTTTTCTCCAAGGAATGTATCCGTCTTTCGCTACCTCTACTTCGACATGGCCCGACGAGAGGCCGGATATCAATGCGCCCTTAGTTAAAAAATTTGTTTCTTTCATGAGCTTTCCATTCGCCAAAACGCGAATCGCGCCAACGTTGGCTTTCACAAATACGCCACCGGTAGGCACCACGACACCGTTTTGGAAATCAAATGAATAACCGAAGGCATAGAATACGATCAAAGGTGTTGTGATCAAAAAAAGCCCGCTAAACAAATAAAAAACGGCTCGACGGGTTGTTTTCCTCATATCGAGAACTCTAGCTAAAAGCCGTACAATTGCCAAGCGTCTAAAACTGCAGTCTAATATCGCAAGGCGCGCGCGTTTCGATAGCCCCTTGCCTCGGCCTTTTAAATGCGCGTAAAATGGGAACGCTCATGTTTTTCTCGCAAAAAATCGGCATAGATTTAGGCACCGCCAATACGCTCGTTTTTGTGCCTGGGCGTGGTGTCATTATTAATGAGCCATCGGTGGTTGCAGTTTCTGTGGATGATAACCGGATACTCGCAGTTGGCAATGCAGCACGGGACATGATCGGCCGAACCCCAGAGAGCATCATGGCCTATCGTCCTTTGCGGGACGGCGTCATTGCTGACTATCGCGTCACCGAAGCCATGCTCAAATATTTTATTTCAAATGCCGGCAATTGGTTTCGCTTTATACGGCCCGAAGTCATGGTCTCAGTTCCTGCCGGTGTCACGTCAACTGAACGGCGCGCCGTGATTGAAGCTACCGTGCATGCGGGTGCCAAAGCCGCCTATGTCGTAAAAGAACCGGTGCTGGCCGCTATTGGAGCCGGTATCCCCATTAATGAAGCCGCTGGCCACATGGTCATCGATATTGGCGGCGGGACGACTGATGTCGCGGTGATTTCGCTGGGCGGGATTGTGGCTTCGACATCAGTTAAAGTTGCGGGCAATAAATTAGATCAGGCCATCGCCGAATATATTAAACGAAATTTCAATTTAGCGATTGGGGATCGCACCGCCGAGGAAGTTAAAATTGCCATTGGCAGCGCGGTTGAGATCACTGAAGATGAGGCAATGGAAGTAAAAGGCCGCGATTTGCTCTCGGGCCTCCCGCGGACGATTAAAATTTCATCTTCGGCCATCACCCAAGCCTTAGAAGAGGCTCTGGCAGAGATTTTGCGGGCCATCAAGACGGTCCTTCATGAGACGCCTCCCGAATTATCAGCCGATATTATGGATCGCGGTATTGTGATGACCGGCGGGGGTTCGCTGCTTCGCAATTTAGACGTGTTAATCGAGCGCGAAATCGGCATTCCGGCGCACTTGGCCGAAGATGCGTTGCTCTGTGTTGCCAAAGGTACGGGGATTGCGCTTGAGCATCTTGATATCTACAAGCGCTCGATTATGTCGAAGAGGTAGCGCACATTGGAAGTGATTTCTTAGCGCACCTTTATTTTGAATACCCTTCAAACGGCAATGATCCCACCGCCAGCCCGACGATAAGAAATCACTTTCGATGTCTGGAGAGTGGGGCTTTCTCGGGTAGCTCTTACAGAGCTTTTTATTTTATCGAAACAGGTAGGATGTTCAGTCAAAGCCGCCGTCGCTTGAGCCTTTCTGATTGTACCGCGTTTAGGTTTTTTTATTTGGTTTTTATAAAAGACCCGTTATGATAAAGGTATCCGAAGCCATAGGAGGATGCCATGGACGAACTCCGGGGGTCCTTCGGTCTGGAGGAGTTAGGACGCGATCTGAAGTTCCGGCACTTCGACTTCTCGCCGCAAAAATCGAAGCCCGATGATGTTGCGAAGTCGGCTGATGGGCCGAAGGCCCCAAAGGCCGAGCAGAAGGTCGTCCTGATTCCCGAGCTTCGGTCGGTGATCCTGGATCTTTCGGCCGAGAGGAAGTTGAAGGCAGAATGGGATCGCCGGTATCGGCGCAATTAGCGGAAGTCCGCATCCGTGGTGAGTGGGGGAACGGCGACGTTCCCCCGTATTTTTATCCGCCGTCGCAGAAGACATCGGGCGTTAGCCTGAGGTTGAATGCGATTACAACGGATAACCCTAAGCCGAGTTAAGGAATGGATGCTTTGGCGGATTCCGCCGATCTCGCAAGAGTTCGCCTGAAGGCGAATTGCGAGATGTCACGGCCTCACGGCCGTGGAGCTTCATAGTTGTCGCTTCTTCCTTAAAACATGTCGTGAGTGTTGTCAAAATAGTCGTATTTTGTTATCCTATCTCGGTATTAAAAGCATACTGACTACAGACTACTGACTACCGCTCCGGCTGTAGTCGGTGGACAGTAGACAGTAGTCTACTGTAATGGTCATCCGAATGCGGCATACGAGAGGCAAGAGGAACCGCGTGAGATCGCATCACGCCTTGAAGCTTCGCGCGCTCGCAAAATGCTCGCACTGCCAGACGGAAGTCTATCCGCACACGATTTGCGCCAATTGCGGCTATTACAAAGGCAAGCAGGTGATTGATGTCTTGGCGAGACTCGACAAGAAAGAACGCAGAAAGAAAGAAAAAGAGTTACAGCAACACGAGAAGGAAAGCTCCGCACAGAGCAAAACATTGAACGCCGAGGAGCTCTCGCATCGCTAAGCAAACTCTAAATACGAAACCCTAAATTCGGGACAAATTATAAAGTTCAAAATTCGAAACGTTTGAAATTTTGTTTTTTGAGGATTAGAATTTGTTTAGGATTTCGAATTTAGGATTTCGGATTTGTACCTTTATGGCTAATCGGCACCTTTCAAGAAGTATTGCCATGCAATCCATATTCGAATGGGACTTTCGTGGGAAGAACCCCGAGGATTTGGATGTGATTACGAAGCGGAACATCGAGGAGTTCGGGCCGGGACTCGAAGAAACGGATTTCATCTGGCGGCTGGTCAACGGCGTAAAAGACCACCTGCCGCAGATTGATACCATCATCGAACGCGCCGCTCCCGAGTGGCCGATTGAGATGATCGCGACGATTGACCGAAATTTATTGCGGTTGGGGCTCTATGAATTGTTGTTCGGTAATCGAGAAGAAGTACCGCCGAAGGTCGCGATCAATGAGGCGATTGAACTGGCAAAATCATTCGGCAGCGACTCATCATTTCGGTTCGTGAACGGCGTTTTAGGAACGGTCTATCGCGAAATCGGTGAACCGGGCAAGGAACATCCATCGCGGCATGAGAAAAAAGAGGCAGAAAAACAGGAGACCAGTGACAAGAAATAAGCCAACCATTAACAGCAGAATTAAAAATCCCCGCACCAGAACCAGTTCGGTACGGAGCAGGCAGGAATTAGGAATCAGGCGAGCGTGATTCTTGATTCGTGCTTCCGAGGACATGTCCGATTTTAGAAAGTTGGAGGAAAAAATCAATGTAACGTTCCAAAACAAGGACCTGTTGCGTCAGGCATTTTTGCATCGTTCCTATTTAAACGAAAATCCCAATCTCGGCATGGGCCACAATGAGCGGCTCGAGTTTTTGGGAGATGCGGTGCTGGAGCTTGTCGTAACCGAGGAGTTATATGCCATGTTCCCGGCCAGGCCCGAGGGGGAGTTAACCACCCTCCGTGCGGCACTGGTTAATTCAAAAATGCTTTCAGATGTGGCGCTGGGTATAAGTTTTAATGAATTTCTTTTGCTTTCGCGAGGCGAAGCCAAAGACGTCGGCCGCGCCAGGCAGTACATTTTGGCCAATACCTTCGAGGCCTTAACCGGTGCCATTTACTTAGACCAGGGATACGCCATGGCCAAAAAATTTATTATGGGTAGCGTGATGCCGAAACTCGAGATGGTTTTGGAAAAACGGCTGTATCAAGATCCCAAATCATTGTTTCAAGAAGAAGCACAAGAGCGCGTCGGGATCACGCCAACCTATGAAGTCATTCGAGAATGGGGGCCGGATCACGACAAGCATTTTGTGGTCGGCATTTATTTGGGGAGGGAATTGGTAGCCGAAGGCGAGGGGCCATCTAAACAAATTGCCCAAGAAGAAGCCGCGCGTTTGGGTCTGCAAGTTAAGAGTTGGGGCTAAACCAAAAATCGGCCGCGGCCGATTTTTGGTTTTCGTCTAATTCTTTATTCCTAATTCTTAATTCAAGTTTTAGTATCCTCGATTGATGGTGACCGAGAACGAGTTATTGGCTCGATTGAGGTCACGCGAGATATAGGCGTTTGGATCAACGGTGAAGGTTGCGACGTTAGCGCCGGAATTTTTCAGGTTATTAAAGCCCATGGTAAACACGACACTCTCGCCGGGGTTTAGCGAAGCTTGTGAATCCGAGATAAAGAAACTGCCGCTCGAATTGATTGGGAGATTGGCGTTAAAAATCCAGGGGCCGGATGGTCCGCTGCCGATATTTTTTATAATAAACCGAACTCCCGCCTGCTCGCCTGGGAGAAGCGTAGATTTTGGTATCAGCGTCTCGGTCCCGCTGGTTGTCGCAAGTGAGCCCGCAGCGATAAGCTCGATAGCCAAATCAGGATAGCCGTTCTGATTCGCCAAAGGCGGCGTTGATTGGCCTCCAGGTATGGGGTAGGTATTCATTTTTTTATTACCGGGTTTTGTGCTCTCACTTGACCCTTTAGTTGACGTGCTGGCTTTGCTGGTCGATGCACCCGATGCTGGGTTAATGGTCAATTGGACTGAACCGGAAAGAGCGACGCGATCCGCGCCGTTTGGCGTAAAGCTGATAGAGACGGGAATGTTGGCCGTATCGCTGCCTTCGAGAGTGGGAATAATGATAATCGAGTTTGATGAGCCCAGGGGATAACTTGAGTTGCAGGAGATTGTCTCGCCTGATTCAGTTTTTATTATTAGATTCTCTCGGCAGGGATAGACAAGCTCATATAATCCGTTAGCGCTTTTATGCTCATGGTTCCAAGAGATGGCGGTTTTCTCGCCGGAGGCAACGACAGCCGGAGCGGCGGCCACGCTAATTTTCTCGCGCGAAATTGATATGGCAGAAAGCAGCGAACCAAAATGAATGCCGGAAAACATCTTGCCAATCAGCCCGACGATTAAAATCAGGATGATGAAGAGGACCGCAATTGCGAGCAAGGGACGTAATAGTGCCTGAAGTTGGGCCATACCGTGTTAGGTTTTTCGATTCGTCATTAAATATGTTCCGGCGAGACTAAGACCAAGAAGTGAGAGAAAGAAACCAATAGTTTCGGTATTGTCGCCAATGCCGGTATAAGGCACTTGCGATAAATAAATAAATGCAGTCGGCGAAATTTCTTTTCTTAACGAGATATTGCCGCTGGGATACGTGCAGGGCAGCGAGCCGCCGTAATTTAAGCCGCCCGGATCAAGACAAATTCCCGGAGAAAAACTTCCCCCGCCGCCCGGGGGACTTGAAGGCGGTGAGCCCGGAGAGCCTGGCGGTGAAGGTGGAGTTGGAGGTGATGGAGGTGATGGAGGTGATGGAGGGGACGGTGGTGCAGGCGGCGGCGGACTGATTGGTGCGGTCGGCGGACTTGAGGGCGGCGTGCCCGGCTGATCGCCCGGCGGATTGCCGCTAGGCTGACCCGGGGCAACACTAACTCCTCCGATGCTCTCTCCTCCCGCATCACCCGCGCCTTCTCCCCCGGCATCTCCCGATCCCTCTCCGCCCGCGTCACCGGAACCCTCTCCGCCAGCGTCCGCTAAGGCTGAATGGATGAAGGAAATATGGGCGTTGAATTCTCGGTTTATTAAAATAAGTGAAAAACTAAATATGCATAACAAAGTCAAGAGAAAGAGAAATCTCCCCGTAAAAGAATTTTCCAAAATAAATTTTTTGTTGGCAGTTGACATAAAAATTTTCTGATGAGGCGGCGCGGAGTTCCGCGCCGCCTCATCTCGTCACTGACCGATACGGAAGTTGAATCGCGTCACCGTCAGATCAGCGAACTCTTGAGCGAATTCGCCAATCTCGGCGACTACGTTCCTGCCGCAGATCTTCCAGTCGTTGCCCAGCCCCGAGCAGGTTTTGAGAGCCTGCGTGCGAGGATATTGGTAGTGGCGCTCTTTTGCGCCTTCGACATAGACGACGCTGTGCGGCAGGACCCACGCCGCGGATGGATCTTCGATGCGCTTGAAGGCGATGTCGCCCTCGCCTTGGCAGACCGGCGTTTCGATTGCGAGATCGACGAGATTATCGTCGTAGTGGCGGACGACGTACTTTTGGCCGATCGTATCCTGGATCTTGCCGTTTTGGACAAACGGCTGGCCGATGGCGGTCGCGCGGACGCCGAATATCTTGAAGGTGAAATAGCCGCAGGCCAGGTGTTCAGCCAAAGCCTCGGTTTTCGCGCCGCGACTGTGATGCTCGGTCAGCTCGAAGCCGAGATCGCGGCTCTGGTAGCCATCGTGTCCCACGAGCTTATTGGCCGTGGGTCCTGGCCTCCACTCCCGGATGTGGAAGATTTTCCACTCGGGGCCAAGCGGCTGGAGCGTCGCAGTAGGCGTCCCATCAGGCGTGGCTCGCGGCGTAGGAGCGGGTTGGGCGAGATTCAGCTGATGGCGATACATCGCCAAGTTGTTGCAGATGGTCGGCATGACGATGACATAACCCATGCCGTCTTTGCTCGCCTCGAAGATATAGGCCTTCAGCTCGCTGCCTTGTCGATGGATTGCGGGCACGCTGGCCTGCATGCCGGGAGCCGGCGTGTAGACCACGTCGCGGACGATTCGGTCCTTGCCCGAAGCCATGTAGTCGAACTCTTGGCCGGGCTTTAGGAAGGCGACGGTAGGAATCTTGACCAAGGCCCGAGCTTTTTTGAGTACGGGCTGGGGAAGACTCCGCTTTTCCAGCTCCTCGACATTGAAGAACGGGGCCGGCGCGTTTGCGTATTGTTCCCACGCAGTCGACTTCTCTTCTGTGGTCAGGCTTGGCTCCGCGTCGATCAGCTGCTTTAGCGCCGCCTTGGCGACGAGTGCGTCTTGCACCTGTCGGATCAGATCATCCTGTACCTCTTTCGGAAGGGAGGACATCTGGCGGATGTGCGTTTCGATGCCTTGCGTGTTTGCCGGCGTGAACGGACTCTCACCGGGGTTGGCCCAGATGAACCTGGCGAACGACTGGCCGGGGACAAAAAAGACCATGGCGAGGACCACACTAAGCGCGATCAGGATTTTTCTCACGATTCTCCGCCTTTCCCGGTTAGGGCGTTTTTGGGTTTTCTTCTCGTTGGTGTGTGAACGATCTTTTCCCCGAACTTTTCGAGGAAGTATCCGGCGGCACGTTCAGTTCGCTAGTTGTCTAGTCGGCTAGTTTGAACTAGCAAACTGATAAACTAGAAAACTAATCGACTACCACCGGATAGCTCCTTAAAAATTCCGCCTCTACGATGTAACGCGCCTCCTCGCCGCCGAAAATGTTACAGGTAGAAAGCGTAAGCAGTTTTTTATCTGACGTCAATTGAATTTCGGCGGCGCCCGCCTTTTTATTTTCGACTGACTTGACAAGGTACAAGTATACGCGCCCGCTGTTCTCCAGTTTTATGACATCATCTGCCCCCAGTTTTTTTACGTCGTTAAAGATTTCGTAGTTCTTGTTGTGAACGAAGGCGAGTCCCGTTGAGTGACCAAATAAAAATACGTTCCCAATTTCGCCCGGCATGGCCGACCCCGGATAATGCACGACGCCTTGGGTCAGATCTTCATTTAAGATGACGGGCGCCCTCGTATCAGGCAGAAGAATCGGCGCGTCAACATTAATTTTTTGTATTTCGATGCGCCAGTTGGAATCCTCGCCGACTGCGGGAGATTCTGTTTCAGATAGGGGAGTCGTTTCCGCCCGGGATTGTAATATGAACGGGTGGGTAATGGCTCCGGCAATCTCTTTTGCCCCATCGGGCATAAGTCCCGCAAGATAGAGGAGCATGAAGGCCAGCATAAAATTTGTTGCCGAGATAGCCAAAAACTTCCCCCCTCCGACTGCGGGGACGCGAGTCTTGAGAATTCCGAAAGACGCAGGCACGGGTAAAGGGATAGAGTCCATTGCTCGAGCCGCTCCGTTTTCTTTTCGCCCGCGCAGAATTCGCGGTTTGTTTGATGGCATATGGCCTTTGCGTGTACTCAAGTGATGAGCTTCTTTGCTAAAGATGACGGAGTTTTACCATAGATTATGTCAGTATATCAACCTTTTCGTATAACCTAAAAATCTCGTCCGCCCAAATGAACCGTGATATTCTAAATAGTATGCGCCTTTCTAAGCTTTCAATCTCTGGATTCAAATCGTTTGCTAAAAACACGGTTTTGGAATTCCCAGTCGAGATCAGCGCCATTGTCGGGCCGAACGGCTCGGGCAAATCAAACATCGCCGAGGCCATCCGCTGGGTCTTGGGCGAGCAATCCATGAAGAGTCTCCGCGGCAGGCGCGGGGAGGACTTGATTTTTAATGGCTCGCCGAAAGTCCCGAGAATGGGTAAGGCCTCGGTGGCTTTGTATTTTGAGAATCATGACGGGAAAATTCCGCTTGATTTTCCGGAAGTCATCGTCGAGCGGAAGATTTTCCGCGACGGCTCAAATGAGTACTCGCTGAATAATTCCATCGTGCGCCTGAAAGACATCGTGGGCTTGATAGCGCGCATGGGGCTTGGAGATCAAAAGCACAATATCATCGGACAGGGCGAGGTTGACCGCTGGCTCCTCTCTTCTTCGCGTGATCGGAAAGAGATTTTAGAGGAGGCTTTGGGACTTAAGGTTTATCAGATAAAAAAAATTGAATCCGAACGGAAATTTGCCTTAACGCAGGAGAATATGAACCAAGTTGAAGCTCTGGTTCGCGAAATTGCGCCGCATCTTAAATTTTTAAAACATCAGGCGGAAAAAGCCGAAGCTCGCGAAACTCTCGAGGCCGATCTGGAAAAATTGGAACGGATTTATTTTTGCCGAATTTTAGTTGAGATCGAGCGTGAAGAAAAAGAAATTGCCAAAGACGCCGCTCCTTTTGAAAAAGAACTGGCATCAGCCGAAGCCAAGGTCCGTCACCTGAAGTCAACCATTGAAGCGCGTGAGGCAGAGGCCCTGAATCCCGATGATGTAACCAGCCTCGAGAATTCACTCGCGGCTTTGGAGACGACGCGCCAAAATTTGGAACGCGAATTTGGCAGGGCCGAAGGACGAGCCCTCGCCGAAAAAGACAGGCTTGCAAAACCCTCTGTGCGCATTGCCGACCCTGCCTACATCAAAGAAAAAATTACCAAACTCCTTTCGTTATTAAAAGAGAGCCTGGGGAATCCCGCAGAGTTGGCTCATAAAATTGAGAGCGCCGTTTTCGAACTTGAGTCCTTAATCAGCGATATTGACCGGGGCAGTGTGGAACTTACGCCGGACGCGGCATGGCAAAAGGATCTCAAGATCCTGGAAGAGGAGGCAAAAAGGCTTGAAGCCGAACTGCAAAAAGCCGCGGCTGACCTTTCAAAGAAACGCGAGGCAGTGCGCGTCCGCGAATCAGTCTCGCGAGCCACAGAGGCCGATTTGCGAAAACTGGAGCGTGAATTGCGCGAAGCCGAAGAATTAAGAGGCAAGATCCGATCGAAGCTCGAGCGGACTAATTATCTTCGCGAGAATATACATTCTCGCCGCGAGACCCTTAAAAAAGAGTTAGCTCTGGTCAATCTGCCTGAAGCCAAGGTGCGTGAAGTAGATGCCAATGACCTGGCGCACTATCCTGACGCGCAAGATTTATTTAAAAAAATTGAGCGGCTGCGGGGAAAGCTGGAAGAAATTGGCGGGATCGACGCCTCGGTGGTTAAAGAGTACACCGACACGGAATCGCGCTACCAGTTTTTAACCAAGGAGCTGGAAGATTTAAAAGCCGCCAGCGCTTCACTGCAAGAATTAATCGAGACTTTAGAAAAACAAATTGCCGATGACTTTGATCGCGGATTTAAAAAAATCAATGAGGGCTTTGATCAGTATTTTAAAATAATCTTTGGCGGGGGACACGCCAAATTAACCTATGAAAAATTAGGCCGTCGGAAGAGTGATGAAGATGAAAAAGACGGCTTAGAAGAACCCGAAGAAATTGAATACGGCATTGATATTGACGTCGATATCCCGCGAAAACGCATTAGATCGCTTTCCATGTTATCGGGCGGGGAGCGGGCGCTAGCCTCGATTGCGCTCTTATTTGCGATGGTCCTGGTGAACCCGCCGCCCTTTTTGGTGCTTGATGAAACGGATGCGGCGCTGGATGAAGCCAACTCGCAAAAATATGCCGATACGCTGGTTGAACTTTCTAAAAAGACGCAATTAATTATTATCACCCATAACCGCGAGACGATGCTGCGCGCCGGAATTTTGTACGGCGTCACCATGGGGGATGATGGCATCTCAAAACTGGTCTCGATTAAATTTGAGGAAGGCGAGCAGTACGTAAGTCGGTAATTTGACAATCCAGCCATCAGCGTTTTACGCTCCTACACATAGGGAGGGCACTGATGAATAAAGCTGTCTCGAGTTCGATGCAACTGCTGAATCTCGTCGTCTGCCAGCTTCAGGTTTTGAACCAGCGGGTCGTCTATTATGAAGAAATTCGACTTTGTGATGAAGAGCTCAAGCAATTCGCCAAAGCGCGATCACGTGGCTGGAGGAAAACGCAAAAGCTCCTCGAAGATCGAAAGGTTGCATTCCAGAAAGCGCTTCGCACCGAGTTCACTGATTTTCATTTGAATCAGGCGGTGATTAATAAGCACATGCGCGATCTCGCGTTCATAGTTGCCAAACGATCCCACCGGAGGGATTAACTCACGCGAAGAGAAGATTGATCCAATGTCTCTACGCGCCGCGGCGGAACCCGCGGCTTTCATTTTATCGATTCTTCCAGATTTCCAAAGTGCCAAAAATGCAATGGCTTCAGCTCTCCATACCTATAACGTACTATAGGATGTTATAGGTAATGTATGACTTTCAATTCCATGCGGGAGGCGTAGTTTGACTTGTGGGCTCGTTTTCGTTACTCTCGTAGAGTTAGTTTTAGGTATTAGAAATTAGGAATTAGATATTAGAAATTTGGGTCCATGTTAGTTATCCGTTTCCAGCGCGTCGGCCGAAAAAATGACCCAGCCTTTCGGCTCGTGGTCACCGAACATCAAAATGCCGCCCGGGGAAAATACCTGGAGCTTTTGGGTTCCTATCATCCCAAGACGAAGCAGACTGTTTTAAAAAGCGAACGTATCCACTATTGGCTTTTAAAAGGCGCTCAAGTTTCTGATACGGCGCACAATTTGTTGATCAAACATAAGATCATTGAGGCCCAGCCGCGCCCGATTAAAATGAAGATAAAAGCTACAGCTACTGCAGCCGCATAATTTGAATTTTTTATAATTTCGTTTTATAGTTTGCTTACAAATTAGAGTAGCCGCGAGGTCGAAAGCTACGGAAAGATTGATAGTACTGCTATGGATCAAAATTCAGATCAGGCGTTTCTCGAACATGTGGTGAAGGCCTTGGTGGATGATCCGTCTACCGTTAAAGTTGAACGCAAGGTTGATGAAATGGGGGTGCTCTTAACACTGCATGTTTCGCAATCGGATATGGGAAAACTGATCGGCCGCAATGGATCAACTGCGAAGGCCATCCGAACGCTGCTTCGAGTCGTCGGCATTAAAAATAATGCCAGGGTTAACTTGAAGATTGCCGAGCCGGAAGGGTCAACCTATGTCAGGCGCGACGATAGAGTATCCGAACGCCCCGAAGTGCGAAACGAAAAGAATCGGGATCTCGACCAGCTCGTCGATGAACTCGGGAATATATAACAAAACACCAAAATCAAAATCCGCGCCACAGCACGGATTTTGATTTTGGCTCACATTTGAGAAATAAAAATAAATATGCTGGAATACAGCTTAATGCGATTTGATATCCTATCGGTAACGCCGCAAGCACTTGAGTCGTATTTTGATACGTCGGTTTTGGGCCGTGCCAAGGAACGCGGCCTCATTTCCGTCCAGATTCATAATGTAAGAAATTGGGCCAAAGGAACGTATCGGCAAGTTGACGACAGGCCATACGGCGGAGGAGCGGGGATGGTGCTGATGGCCGAGCCGATTATACGTGTCATCGAGCACGTAAGGTCAAAAGACAAACCCGCCGAAGTGCGTACAAAGATCATTGTGCTCTCGGCCAAAGGCAAGCCATTTAACCAAAAAATGGCTCATGGCTGGGCAAAAAAATATCAGCGGCTCGTGCTCATCAGCGGCCGATATGAAGGTATCGACGAACGGGTATTGAAAATTTTGCATGCCGAAGAAATTTCGATCGGGCCGTATGTGTTAACGGATGGTGATGCGGCAGCAATGGTTATCATTTCGGCTATTGCGCGCTTGGTCCCTGGAGTCATTCGGCTTGATTCGTTAAAAGAGGAATCGCATTGGAATCTTTTGCTTAAAAAAGAAAAGGCCGCATCTCTTAAGCAGGGGCTCGAATATCCGCACTATACGCGCCCGGAGGTATTAGAATATAAAGGTAAGAAATACGCCGTTCCCAAGATTCTGCTTTCCGGAAATCATAAAAAAATCGCCGACTGGCGCGAAAAGCATTCACCATAACCACCAAAAACTTTACTCCAATACTTTAAAGTATTAGAGTACAGCCATGCCGCATCTATCACGTTATAAATTAACGCCAGGCCATATAGATGATCTGTCAAGCAGAATCGTCGAAGCCACCTTAATTTTGCGGGATAGAGGCTCGTTGAAATTGTTCTTTGATGATTTATTGACTACTACTGAAAAAGCAATGCTCGGAAAAAGAATCTTAATAGCGCTTTTGCTCGAAGAGGATTACTCCTATCAGCAGATAGAACGAATTTTAAAAGTTAGCCAAACTACCATAGGCACGATTAGTGAAAAACTTCAGCGCGATGGAAGGGGATTCAGGATGTTTATAAAAAATCTTGAGAGGAGCAAAAATTTCAAGAATACGTTTGAAACTATTGAAAAACTCTTTATGAGCTTACCGAGAAAATCAGATCCAAGGGGTCGATGGAACATGGTGAAAGTATAGCACTCCAATACTTTAAAGTATTGGAGTGAGTTGATAACATGGAGACATTTAAATTTCCGAGCGGATTTTTCTGGGGGGCTGCAACCTCGGCGCATCAGGTAGAAGGCGCAAATCATAATGATTGGACGGAGTGGGAAGAGTCTCCCAAGCGCGTTCTAGAGTTAAAGACCGAAGGTTTAAATCCCGAAGATTATATTTCAGGCCGCGCCTCTGATCACTATAATCGATTCCGCGAGGATTTTGATATCGCCAAAGATTTAGGCCACAATGCGCACCGGTTTTCGCTTGAGTGGTCATACATTGAGCCGAAAAAAGGAAAATTCGATCAGGCTGCCATTGAACATTATCGCGAGGTAATTAAAGCGCTTCGCGAGCGCGGCATTGAGCCGTTTCTCACCCTGTGGCACTTTACGTTACCAATTTGGCTTCGCAATCAGGGCGGGATTCAATCAAGCCAATTCCCGATGTACTTTGAACGCTACGTAAAAAAAATGGCCGAGGCTTTCGGTGGCGATGTCCGCCATTGGATCACTATCAATGAACCGGAGATCTATGCCTTAAACTCCTATTTAAGGGGCAAGTGGGGGCCGCAAAAGAAGAATATTTTTTTATTTTATAAAGCTATCGCGCGCTTGATTACTGCTCATCGGAAAGCCTATCAGGCGGTAAAGGGTGTGCGCCCCGATGCCAAAGTCGGGCTGGCAGTTAATATTGTCTACTTTGAATCCGCGGGCGGGCCGGTGAACTATATTTTGAAATGGGCGGCTGACCGCATCTGGAACTATCATGTTTTAAATCACACGCGAGGGCATTTTGATTTTATTGGCTTAAATCATTATTTTCATAATCGCATTCATTACGGCTTTGGCAGAAATAAAAACAAAAAAGTTTCAGATATGGGTTGGGAAATTTTTGACGGGAGTCTGTATCATGCACTGATGGGCTTACATCGAAGATTTAATGCGTCGATTATCGTCACTGAAAACGGACTGGCTGACGCCAAAGATAATTACCGGCCGGCCTACATTCAAGATAATGTGAAAAGCGTCGCAAGAGCTTTAACAAAGGGAGTGAACTGCTTTGGCTATTTACACTGGTCTCTCATCGATAATTTTGAATGGGACTCCGGATTTAGTCCGCGGTTTGGCCTGGTGGAGGTAAACTACAAAACCCAAGAGCGCAAAATTCGACCATCGGCCCTTGAGTACAAAAAAATCATCGCAACGAATACAATCCCGTTGGGGGATTAGAATAAAACTTCGAGAGCGGAATATTCTCATTATAATCTTTCAGCTTTCTATAAGTTCGATAGACTAGTCTATCGAACTTATAGCTTTTGGCCATTCCCCTTTGCCCAATTTCAGCTTAACCCGTTCGCGGGATACAATTGAGGTAAATAGTCTATCCCGTTAGAGAATTAGCGAGAAACTGTATTCCGAAAATGAGACTTGTAGCACATATAGACATTAAACTTGCGCTAGAGTTACTGATTAATTCTCTAACGGGATGAACTGGCTCTTTGTCGCACTTTTATCTCAATTCCTACTTGGTCTGGCAGCAGTTTTTGATCGCGTGATTTTAAAACGCGGGGTTTTTAATCCTTGGTCGTATGCCTTCTGGTTGGGCCTCTTGGGACTTTTTGCGCTTGTTTTAATTCCTTTTGGGAATGTCGTTATTCCGATTAGTTTGATAGGTACAGCGCTTGCCGCGGGGGCATTATTCTGTCTGGGTCTCCTCTTGCTTTATTTCGCCTTGCATCACAGCGAGGCCTCCATTAGCCTGCCCATCATTGCCGGATTTTCAGCCCTCTCGGCACTTCTGTTTTCTTCGTATCTGCTGCATATTCCGGTCGGGCAGGGCGAATCATTTGGCTTTTGGTTTTTAGTCTTCGGGGGCCTAGTCCTCTTTTTTATCGAAGAGCGCGGAATGAGGGTTCGCATGATCCTCCTGACCACATTCAGCGCACTTCTGCTCGGTTTTTCACAAGTGCTCACCAAATACGTCTACCTTCACAGCACGTTTATCGCCGGATTTGTCTGGGTAAAAATCGGCGGCGTGTTGCTTGCGCTTTTGGCTTTTCTGATTCCGCAGTTTCGCCAGAAGCTGCAAAGCGAAAAAGGGGCGGAAATCAAAACTGAAAGCGCATATTATCTGGCCAATCGTCTCGTCGCGGGAATTGGCTCGTTCTTATTTTCGTTTGCCGTTTTTCTGGCGCATCCGGCGCTGGTTGAGTCTGTCCAGGGCTTTCAGTATGTCATTATTTTTATTTTTGGCGCATTGCTGCTGCATGAGAAATTTCGCGGCAGGGTGTTATGGGGGAAAATTCTGGCAATAGCTTTCATTTTCTCGGGGCTTTTAGTGTTCGGACTTTCCGCTTATTCTGGTACATTAAAAAAGAATCCCGACCGGCCGATTGTCTGGGGACTTACGTTCTCGACCGCCTTTACCGACCAACTCGGGCTGGATTGGCGTTCGTCGTACATTGCCATACTCGATGAACTCCAACCGAAACGCCTGCGGCTTGTGGCCTATTGGGACGAGATCGAGCCAAAGGAAAATAAATTCGATTTCTCGCGGCTGGATATCCTTATGCATGAGGCCGAAAAAAGAAACCTGCCGGTAATTTTGGCGGTCGGCATGAAGCTGCCGCGTTGGCCGGAGTGCCATCTTCCTGGCTGGGTAGAGAATCTTTCGACAGGGGAGAAAGAAGCCAAGCTGCAACCCTTTATCGCCGAGGTTGTCCGACATTACGTAGCCAGTCCGAGTCTCTATCTCTGGCAAGTGGAAAATGAACCATTTCTGCCCTTTGGCACCTGCCCTTCGCGGCCCGGCGGATTTCTTGATAACGAAATAGCCTTAGTGCGATCAATTGATCCAGCGCACCAAATTTTAATATCGGACGCGGGCGAGACGGGGGATTGGATTCGCGCGGCTTCGCGCGGCGATGTTTTTGGCACGACGATGTACCGCAAAGTCTATTCGCGCATTTTGGGTCCGTTTTTTGGTGTGACGGAATATCCCATTGGTCCCGGCGCTTTTTTGCTGAAAGAAAAATTCGTGAAATATTTTACCGGCAAACCCGATGAGCGCTATCTCGTGATTGAATTACAAGCCGAACCCTGGCAGCATTTATCCATTCCGGAGACTCCGATCAAAACGCAAATTAACAATTTCACCCCCGCATACTTCCAAGAAGTTATCAGCTATGCCCAAGCCGCCGGATTTGATGAATATTATCTTTGGGGGGCAGAATGGTGGTATTACATGAAAACAAAACATGCCAGACCAGAATATTGGAATATGGCGGGTGAATTATTTAACCAGAGCGCGCTATAGTTCATGTATTTGGGGATTGATATCGGCGCAACCTGGATTCGAAGTGTCGTGCTTCGAGGGTTTCTTAGCCAAAACTTTCAAGCTAAAAAAATCCAGACTCCAAAAAGCTTAGCTGAATTAAAAAAATCCTTATCCGATATCGCGAAAGACTTTGAAGGAACTAAGATCGGATTAAGCCTCGCCGGGTTTGTACCAGAGGGCGGATTGATCATCGAAGAGGCACCGAATATTTCATTTTTAAATCACCAATCCGCGGCCGATCTGCTGCCTGATTTTTCAGGCGAGATCCGGGCCGATAATGACGCGCGCTGTTTTCTCTCCGCCGAGATGGCCTGGGGTGCGGCCCGCGGATTTAAAGACGCGGTCGGTGTTGTCGTCGGGACTGGCATTGGGGGCGCTGTTTGGAAGAACGGAACGTTTTATGTCGGCGATGATGGACGAGCGGGTGAAATCGGACATTGGAAGAAAGGCGCCATTGAGTGGGAAGAATTAGCCCGTCAAGAATTTGCGATTGCCGGTGATGCGTCCAACGCATATGCGGGGGTAATTTCTGAAGCCATTCATAAATTTCATCCCCAAGCTGTCGTCATCGGCGGCGGGCCGATTGCGGCGGGAAAATATGATTTAGAAGTCCTGCAGAAAAAAGTAGCCGATCGATTAGGCGATATCGTGCCTCAAATTGCATTTGGCGCTTTAGGGGATGCGGCTCAAGCCATCGGGGCGGCGTTGCTGTTTCGCTGAGCGATGCGGCTGGAGGAAATACTTGATCCCGTTAGAAGCAGACCTGCCTGCCGGTCGCACGTCGCCAAAGGCTATGGCCGACGGAGCGCAGGTAGGATCGCGATCAAACGTGTTTGTGTCAGATTAGTCTAGATTCAATAAAAATAATCATTTTAGTTCTATCTTTCGTAGTCGCGGCTTCTAACGGGATTGACAATTTCTTATAGAGGCTTATACTTTTACTTACCTTAACTTGGTTGTCAGATAGGTTAAATGTATCCCGTTAGAAGTCCTCTTTCTCTGAAAGTAGCAGAAACATCAGTTTCTTACTTCTAAACGGGATGTAGCTGTTTCGCCTATCAAAATACTCGGTCTATCGGAATCGTTGGGGCCGGGAACAAGTCAAAACCCTCGAGTCAATTGGGGGACACAATGCAGGCAGAACCGCGCAAGTTTCTTTATGGGAATTTGCGTGGTTCTGTTTTGTAAGAATAAACCACGAATCGTTACAAGATTGTTAACGAAAGGATACGAAATGTTTGTGCGTGTTTGCCGAAAACAGTTTGTATAAATTCGTGGTGTCTGCTTGGACAGTATTTTAATAATTGAATAGATCCCGTTAGGAAAAGTTTCTAACGGGACAAATACACCATTATTGAAGCACTCCAATACTTTAAAGTATTGGAGTGAATAAAAATAATGGGTGTAGCACAATCCCGATTAGAAAAAGTTTCTAACGGGATAAATTAGTAACCTTTTAGTTCGCTAGTTTATTAGTTGGCTAGTTATAACTAGAAAACTGTAGCTCGCAATGCGAGCGTAACTAGAAACTGAAAGGCCTGGAAAAATTCCAACTGTTCCGATTTTGTTCAAAAATTGAGTGAAGCGATAATTTTTGAGGACAAAATCGAGAATCCCGCACCAATCTTTACGACAAACTTTCTTATTCTATAAAGTCAGCCGGAGGCGATCTCCGAGCATTCGACTCACGAACGAATGAAAGTCGCGCCGAGATTGATGCGGGATTCCGATTCTCATAATTACTGCGGAGCTCGATTTTAGAACTATACTCGCTAAGTAAAACTTAATGAGTGAATTAGAGAACAAGAGGAAGAAGGAAAAGGAAAGGAGTCGTGACAATGCCGAGTAAAATCCTTGGTACGCTTACAAGCGAGGGGTACATTGTGCCTCCCGCAAGCTCGTTGCTTCGCATCTGGCGCCATCAGCTTCGGGCGCTTGAATCTATCGAGGATGAGATTCTCTACGAAATTGCGGGGGAACCGGGAGCTTTGAAAATTCTGCATCAGAAGGGAAAGGCCCGTGATCTTCTCTGGGCGCTGGATAAGCTCTGGCGGAAGAGAGGCTCAAGCGCCATAGACCCTATCATCGAGCGTATCGCGCGGACGCGTCAGTTCCTGCTTGATCACGGTTTCAAGGCTGACGATCTCGGTACGCAGTTCTCGCTACTCGCCGGAACGCCGGCAGATCCTGCGACGCATCGAATCGGTTCATTCGATGACGGCTGGACAGGCCGTCCGTAGAAGATCTTTGATGGTGCGGCGGCCAAAAGGGAGTGTCGCGAGACATTAAAATCGAATAGGGCTCCTCGCCTACGCGCGAGCCGTCCAACGCCCGATGGGGGTGGACCTAGGGCGAAAGACGCCAGTGTTGGAAGGCCCGATTTTGCTGGCGTTGGTACGGCGTTCGGCGAAGATCCTGTGAGATTCGTCGCCGATGCCAAAATGAGAAACTCTCCAAATCTAGTGCGGAGCATTCCGGAGTGCTTCGTGGCTGGAGGCGTGTGTGGCCAAGGGTGCTGCTCCCGGCATCTCATCCGCCGCAGACCAGTCCCGCAGCTGTGAAGCTGCGGGACTGGTCCTAAATTTTTTTTATTTTTTCGCGAGTTTTCTAAAAATTCGTTTCTTTCTTCCTCTTGTTCTCGGCAGTTAGCAATATGTGAACTAGGCAACTAGTAAACTGAAAAACTAACTGATCTATTAGAGGATTTGATCCTGGTCCAGGATGAACGCTGGCGGCGTGGATAGGGCATGCAAGTCGTGCGAATTGGCTTATAGCAATTGGCGGATGGCTTATAGTAGCAATACTATTTTCCATTAGCTACGCGCAATTTGCCAGTTAGCGGCGAACGAGTTCAGTAATACCTTGGAATCTACCCCCGAGATGAGAATAACCAGCCGAAAGATTGGCTAATACTCAATGGTCCCCGCCTAAATTTTTGAGCTTTTTGAAAGTATGAAAAAGCTCAAAAATTTAGGCGGGGTAAAGCTCGCAAGAGCGCTCGGGGAGGAGCCTTGGTCCTATCAGCTAGAAGGTGTGGTAATGGCGCACCTTGGCTATGACGGGTAGGGGGCGTGAGAGCGTGATCCCCAACGATGAAACTGAGATACGGTTCATACACCTACGGGTGGCTGCAGTCGAGAATATTCGACAATGGGCGAAAGCCTGATCGAGCGACGCCGCGTGCAGGAAGAAGGACTTCGGTCTGTAAACTGCTTTTATCTGGGAAGAAGTCGTGTCTCACTTTTGTGAGGCACACAATTTGCAATGATCAATTTTGCAATTTTCAGTCAATTCTTAATGATTCAATACCCCAAACCTTTGGAAATTGAGACATTAGGACATTCATTGAAAATTAGAAATTGGAAATTTAAAATTGAGAGTGGTTCGCTAGAGCGAGGCACGACTGACCGTACCAGATGAATAAGAAGCTGCAAACTTCGTGAAGTTAGAAAAACTTGGTGCGAAGTTGGCGTAGTAATACGTCATAAGAAAATCTCGCTATATGTTCCCGATTTGTCTGCGAGTGTAACGACTTGTCCGCCGAAGCTTTTAGCGAAGGCGGAGTAGTTACAAATCGCAATCCCGCGGCCCTATTGGCCGTAAGAAAAGATGGATTCGGGAATCCTGTGAGTCATGCCACTACAATACATCAGTGTATTGCGGTGGGGAGGCTTGCGGGACTGGAACACTTCGTTGTGTCCGCGGAAATGTTTTGCAAACTGCAAAGACGCGCAACGAAACAATCAGCAGGCAACCTGTTTCTATAAGTTCGATAGACTAGTCTATCGAACTTATAGCAGAGAGCCCTCAGAGACTACACGCGGGACCCCCGATGAACATCGGGGTGATGATATAGTCCAAATTGGCGGTAGAATTTCGTGCCAGCCAGGTAGTGAAAGTTCGACTATGAAATGAAGATTTCTGTAGTTGGGAGCACTATCTGTCATGGCTCTGAAAATTAAATGTTCGAAAATAATTTGCGCTCGCGCGCAGTCGAACTTCTACTACCTGGCCAGCAGCCGCGGTAATACGAAGGCTTCAAGCGTTATCCGGATTTATTGGGCGTAAAGGGTCTCCAGACGGTCGTGTTAGTCGGGTGTTAAATCTACGGGCTTAACTCGTAGGCCGCATTCGAAACGGCACGACTAGAGGCAAGGAGAGGCAACTAGAACTTATGGTGTAGGGGTGAAATCCGTTGATATCATAGGGAATACCAAAGGCGAAGGCATGTTGCTGGCCTTGTCCTGACGTTCACAGACGAAAGCGTGGGGAGCGAATGGGATCGAAAGCGCTCGCGCATGTTTTGCACAGAGAAATTTTTTCATCACCAAGGGAGGAGCATGTTACAACTCTCCCCATAGGGATTTGTCGTTCCGACGACGGGATCCCTCCCTTGAGTTTCGAAAAAATTTCTCTGTGCATACATGTGACTCGCTTGAGGGCGCTGTTGATACAGCGAACGAGAGTGAGGCGGTAGGGGTACCGTGAGCATGGTCCCCTTAGGACGCGAAGTAACGCGTCAAAAGGAAAAACCAGGCAGTAGAAATTCGACCGGCCTCTCTGCGGCCAGCTGTGAAGCGAGTCGAATTTCTACTGCCTGGAAAACTTGTCCCGACGCACCATTGAAAAATATGATGGTGAAGTTGGGATCCGCCATAGCCGTGAGGCGACGGCGGAGCTATATGCTGGAACATCCGGTGTATCCGGTGCTACCACAGAAAGGAAAAAAACAATGAGCTTGTTCACTCAAATGGCCCGCGAGGCCATGCAGAACGGGTTTCTCGAGCTGATCGACAAGTACCTCGCGAAGTACGGCAATTCGCCGGAGATTCGCAGGGTCCTTGAAGGAATGCGGAAGGAAGTCAGCAAGTTCGATGTAAAGTAGTGGTAAAAAAGCATCCGGTGCGACCTGTATCCGCTAAACGCGGATCGGTCAACGGACAACCAGCAGGGAAGGACGAAAAGGAGAAGCTATGAAATATTGGGCAGTCGTAGAGTTCGAAGCTCAAGGTGACAATGTAGCTCGCGCCATCGCTCAAGATATGGGTAATGTGGTACGCGTCGAGCGCATCGTCAAGGAAAGCTACGGAGATAGCCTCGACGGGCCCGGTTTCGGCCATCGGCATGTAGAAACAGCGCCGATCTCTCTTTCGTAACCCTCAGAGACTGCACGCCGAGGGCGGAAGTCCCGGCGCGGGTGAGCGAAAGCGAAACCCGCGCCAGTAATACTTTCCGTCATGATACAGTCCGATCTCCGTAGCGATACGGAGAGACGAGCAGAAATGTCTCGTCCGCAATTTGGAAATTTGAGATTTCGGATTTGTTTAGAAATTAGAAATTCGGATTTAGAAATTCCAATTTTGTCGCAACAAAATTGTAGATACCCCAGTAGTCCACGCCCTAAACGATGCAGATTAGCTATTTCGAGTATCGACCCTCGGAGTGGCGCAGCTAACGCGTTAAATCTGCCGCCTGGGAAGTACGGCCGCAAGGCTAAAACTCAAAGGAATAGACGGGAGCTCGCACAAGCGGTGGAGCATGTGGTTCAATTCGATGACAACCGAGGAACCTCACCAGGGTTTGAAATGATTGCAAAAACCGCGAGAAACCGCGGTGTGTTCACAAGACGGCAATCACAGGTGCTGCATGGCCCTCGTCAGTTCGTGGTTTGAACTGTTCCCTTAAGTGGGTTAACGAACGCAACCCTTGTCTTCTGTTATATGTGTCAGGAGAGACTGCTTCCTTTTCGGGAGAGGAAGGAGGGGATGACGCGAGGTCAGCATGGCCCTCTGATACCCTGGGCTACACACGTGCTACAATGGCGCATACAATGGGTTGCCAAGCCGCAAGGCGGAGCTAATCCCATCAAAGTGCGCCCCAGTTCAGATAGGAGTCTGCAACTCGACTCCTTGAAGATGGAATCGCTAGTAATCGCGGATCAGCTATGCCGCGGTGAATACGTTCTCGAGCTTTGTACTCGGGTGCTTTGCAGCCGAGTATGCCAGTGGGTTTAAATCCCACCACGATTTGCAGAAGTCGCGAAATGAAATCGCAGTCCTTCGAGGAGTGATCCTCAGGATGAAGGGCGAAAGTATATGTCTTATAGCTTGAATACTCGCTAATAGGTAGCGTAGATCGACGATCCTTCGAGTACATGGAGAAGTCATCTGCACAAATTTTACGCTATATACGGAGTATCGAGATGTGAGAGAATGGTATATTCGGTGACCGAAGGAGATCTTATTAAGTCCGAAAGGTAAAGGATAAAAGCAATTTTATCTTGATGCTTATTGAGAAGTCAGCAGAATCCATAGTACCGAGCACATATTTTTGGAGAAATTGAAAGCGACCTCCTGGAGGCCGCTGTGGGGGGTGAAAGCCGTCCGCTGATCTCAGTCTTCGACGTTCGCCATGATCGCGCCGCCGAAAATGACGATGATTGACGGAACAACGACGAACATCAGAAGAAGGAGCGCGAGCAGTCCTTCCGGATCGCTACTGACACCCGCGTTTGCAGGGATCGGTGGAACCGCGATACCCAACATAATCCTTCACCTCCTCGTATACAATTTATATACCTATTGATAAATTTCGTCAATAGACTCCAAAAATATGTGCTCGGGAAGGGACGAATCTATATCGCGAAAGCGATATAAGAAACCGCTAGGGTACGGGAAAACCGTTCGCCCAGTGGTGTAAGACACAGAAGTGATCTTAATACCGCCCGTCACGTCAGGGGAGCTGGTAATACCCGAAGTCCACTTATGGTGGCCCACGGTAGGATCGGTGACAAAGACGAAGTCGTAGGCGCAGACTGCGTCCGTTGCGACTTGTGAGGAGTAATTCTCACATAAAAACTTGGCTATATGCTGGAAAACCTGAGTATCTTTTTGCTACTTATAGAGCTAAAATAGTTCTAGAAGTGATAATGCGAAAAGCGCAGACAATCAGCAGGCAACTCCGACGTAACGTCGGAGGCGCCTCAGAGACTACACGCCAAGCCCCTTCTGTTGCAGAATGCCGAGCATACTTACTCGGTGCGCTTCACGATGGCACCTTCAATCGGTATAACCAAAGACACCGGTTTGCGCAGCTAGGTACTGATTGGTTATCAGTACTAAAATCTTGCCTAGCGCTAACGGATAATACCTCCTGGATATATCGCGAAGGCAGAAATCGTAAAGTGTATGTATTGGAAACAAGAGCAAAATTCTTAGATACAAAATTCGATCCTAAGCGGTTAAATTCAGCTGAGGAAAAAATAGCGTATTTAAGAGGATTCTTTGATGCCGAGGGAGGAATTCCAAGAAGTCCATCCGCAAGGTTTTACATTCAACTGGTGCAGAATGATCGCATCAAACTGGAGAAACTTAAACAAATGCTGATAAGTTTTGGAATCCAATCGGGGAAAATCCATAATCCAAGTTTCCACATAGATCCAGATTATTTCCGAATGTTTATTTCGAAAAAATCTCAAGAAAACTTCTTGAAGATTATCGGAAGTTGGCATCCGAGAAAAATCAAGACATTGCAACAAAGGGTGATGATATAGTCCATGCCTTATGGCGACATAGGGAGAACATGAACAAGGCATCGGTAGCGGAAGCTGTCGATGGAACATATTCTTTTTAGGAATCTGTCAGTTCATCAGTTCCGGTCGCTTAGCGACCTACTAGTTAACTAGTCAACTAGAAAACTAGCAAACTGATTGAACAGTGATCCTAGAAGGTCGGACGCCCGCCTAAGTTTTTATTTATAAAAATTTTGGCGCGGCGAAAACTCCAGGATGAGATAAGGAAAAATAGAAATTCAGTTTGCGATGCAGGAAATCCCGTGGCGCTTGCGGAGTATCACTGGACAAGGTGATGAGAAGCGCGGGGGTGGACATCACGTATGATCGGGTTAGCTAGTAGGTAGTGCCTTCGCCCGATCCTCTACTGGGCGTCTGCTTCCTCCGCTACCTCGGTATCTGCATCGCAAAAAAAAATCGTACCGATGTTCGGGATAACAGAGCTCGGGTCGTCTTGCTCCGCTGCAGCGGAGACGTGCTTTTGGCGAGGTGCACCTTGCCTGCGGCGTGGAGATTGCCCGAGATCGAAATCTAGCAGGCGAAAGCCTGATCCTTATGCGAGGTGCGTTTAGAAGTACTGCAAGCGCCTCGCCTCCTTATCTCATCCTGGAGAATGAAAGCCGTCTACGCTCCTCACGGAGCTACGGCGAGCCAAAGACGTGTTTGGTCTCGGAAGTCTCCTACGCTCGCAAGAGCTTCGGACGGCTGAAACACGATACACCGAGACTAGTCGTTGTAATGGGGACATTACAGCGCGGTCTCCTGCGCTCCTCACGGAGCTTCGGAAGACCAAAGTCGGAACAGTTGGAATTCATTCAGGGATAAAACAGTTGCTGCGCCCTTCCGTATCTGCCAGCTGGCGGAGAAGGCGGGAAATTTTTTGAGCAACACAAAAGCCGCGCATCGCGCGGCTTTTGATTCGCTGTACTCATTTCCTGCGATCGCAGGAAATGAGTACAGCTCGGAGTATCATAATTTCTCCCCCATGGTTTTCATAAAACGAAAACCGCCCGACGGCAGAATGGTCTTAGTTTTGCAGAGGTCGGTGTTTGAAATATGACACAAGGTCTGGTATGATGCCTACGAGGTTATGAACTATCCCGATAAAGTCTTTTTTAGTGTCATTGCGGCTACGTTGCTTGTGGCGGCGGTGGCGGTCGCCAAAACTGATAATGAAAGAGATGACAGTAAGCTTCTTCATGAGCCGCACATCGCAGTCTGTCATCCGAGGGATGGCGATGTCCGCTGTCATGTGCGCGTGATCACCGAATCTGATCGATCGACGCCGAAAACGACATCGTTGCCAAACGGATTTGGACCGACCCAATTTCACGTGGCCTATAGTGTTCCCACAACTTCTGCTACAAAAAATATTATTGCCATCGTGGACGCGTATGATGACCCGAATATTTATTCGGATCTCGCCACCTACAGTAAAACCTACGCCATTCCGGTGTTGCCTCAGTGTGCCGGACCAATTGCCGCCTCGGCTTCCCCCTGCTTTCAAAAAGTAAATCAATTTGGTCAGACATTTAATTATCCTTCGGTCAATTCCGGTTGGGCGCTTGAGATTTCGCTCGACGTTGAAGTAGCTCACGCTATGTGCCAAAACTGCGGCATCCTGCTTGTCGAAGCCAGCTCAAATTCATATGCCAATTTAATGGCCGCGGTGGATCGCGCGGTAACGCTCGGCGCCAACGAAGTCTCGAATTCATACGGCTCGGCGGAATTTTCTGGTGAGACTGGCTACGACGCGCACTTCAATCATTCTGGAATTGTATTCACCTTCAGTTCGGGAGACGCAGGCTACGGCGTGGAGTATCCGGCCGCCTCTCAATACGTTGTCGCCGTTGGCGGGACGACGTTATTCTTAAATTCAGATAACTCCTATAACAGCGAGACTGCCTGGTCAGGCAGTGGGTCGGGGTGCAGTCAGTATGAATCAAAACCAACCTGGCAAAGCGATGCGTCGTGTACTCATCGGGCCATTGCCGATGTCTCGGCAGTGGCAGACCCCAACACGGGAGCAGCGGTGTATGACAGTGTTCGGTATCAGGGCAAGTCAGGCTGGTTTAAGGTCGGCGGGACAAGTTTGTCGAGTCCGCTGATTGCCGCCGTCTATGGGCTTCAGGGAACGGTTGGTTCCTCTTCTCCCGCCTCGCTGCCGTATGCACTCGGCAATTCAGCGAATATGCACGACATTACCTCCGGCTCCAATGGCAGCTGCGCAGGCACTTATCTTTGCACCGCTCTTACCGGCTACGACGGGCCAACCGGCCTTGGCACGCCGCTTGGAACTTCCGCATTCTAATTTTTTTAAGCGTCAAAACGAAAACCGCCCGGCGGCAGGACGATCTGCGCCCCTCGCGAAGTCGAGTCGGCGGTTTTTTTGTGTGCTACAATAAATCAAAGGTCAGAACCTATTAGAAAGACCACTATGAAAGGACTACACATGATCACCTTCATCCTGCTCATCGTCGGCGGCCTCAATTGGCTGCTTGAAGGCGTGTTTGGATGGGAGATCAGTCGTTGGCTCGGCGGGATGGATGCGCTCTTGCCGCGTCTCATTTATATTCTTGTGGGACTCTCGGCGATTTACGAGTTTGCCATTCACAAGAAAGACTGCCGATTGTGCAACCCGGGAGGCGGGATGTAGATTTCCGGAATTGCAAAAATCCCCGCCGCTGGCGGGGATTTTTGTTTTCTTCATTGAGACTGATGTATAAAATCAACGACCGGTTGCGTCATATTATCCTCACGGCTCCCAAACTTTAGCACCATGTCCATATGCGTGTTGCCGGCAATGACTTTAAATTTGGGCGAGGCGCCAACGTCTTTCATTTTTTGAATCGCAGCGTTTGTTTCGGGGATTAAATAATCAAAATCATGTTCGCCGATCATGATTAAAAACGGCGGCATCGATTTTTGAATGTATGAAGTCGGGGAGTAGTGCATAAGCGTTTCTGGATCGCGCCCAAAAACTCTATAGATTATGGACTCCTTAAATTGCTCATCATTTTTCGCCGCCATGTCATTTAGGTCAACAATGCCCGAAAGCGAAATGTAGCCGCGGATGGTGCCGCTTCTAATCCCGGCTCGGGCAAAATATTCCGGATCAAGCCCAAGAATCGTAATTAAATGACCGCCGGCAGAGTGGCCCATTAAAAAGTGATGCGTTGGATCACCGCCGTATTCAGCAATGTGGTTTTGTGTCCACTTGATGGCCGAAACAACATCGTCAATTTCTCCGTCAATTTGTACGTCGGGTGCCAGTCGATAATTCTGGATGACGACACCAATGCCTTTAGCCGCCAGAGCCCGGCCGGTGCTTCCGTATAAGCCGGTGATGGCGGCGTAATAATCTTTGTCGCCTGAAGTCCAATAGCCGCCGTGCACAAATTGCACAATCGAGAAATCCTTTTTATTTTTCGGCAGATACAAATCCAGCCGATGCTTTTCCAGCCCGTCGTCAATATATCGAATATTTTTAATGACCATCACTTTATTGGGCGAGGGCGTGAGGCGCAAAAAAGTCAGATTTCGTTTCTGATAGGTGAAGAGAGCCACGAGAAAAATAAGAACGAGAAAAATAGTCATGCCAGTCTCTTTTCGCATGCAGTAAGTATAGGATATTTAGGTAGCTTTTTTCTTCAAGCGCGATAAAATAGAATCAGTTCTCATCTAAGCAAAAGGAGGCCGCGCATGTACATGGGCTCGCGGTTATATAACGCGCTCATTTCCAGCTTTGATAAAACATCCGAGCTTGGCCGTTTTGCCAAAAGGCTTGAGGAGATGGGCTGGAACATTTACGCCACCCCGGGGACGCATCAGTTTTTCAAGAGTTACCATGTCCCATCAGTTGATGTCGGCGCGCTCTTCCTCGGTGAGTTTCCAACCTTCGGCGGCCAAGTAGTCACACTGACGAAAGAAATCCACGCGGGCATCTTGGCGGAGGCGAACAATCCTGAACACATGGCAGACCTCGCGCGTCTAGATCTGCCGTTTTTCGATCTCGTCTCGGTCGGTTTGAAGCCGCTCGACGATGTTATGAATCGTAATGGGGTGACCGAGGACGAGGTCATAGACATGACCGATATCGGCGGGCCGACGATGCTGCGGTCTGCGGCGAAAAGACGGCGTATCGCCGTTTCTCATCCAAACCAGTATGACCGCGCCATCGAACTCGCCAAGACCTACCGGCGAGGCGAGAGAACAGATGAGATCCGGGAGCTTGCAACTGAAGCTCTGCGGCGCACTGCCGCCTATGATCTGATTTTGATAAACTTCAATTTTGAGATGTTCGGTCAGTGATGGGCAGAAAGCGGCCCCCGCGGGGGCCGCGCTTTTTTGTATACTGGATGTACAGCCCCAGGCTTGATACAATTTTTATCTATCTTTTTGGTCGCTGGCCTCCATTCTTCATCTCGTAGCCTATTGTGGATAGCTCGCTTGTATCATAAAAAGTGATCGGGTATTATAAATTGTGAGGAGATCATCTCTTCGATACATGGGAAGCGGGACGCCCCTTTTGCGGGTGTTTTGTTTTTTATGAAAAAGAAAACCTTAAAGAAACATCGAAAGAAAAAGAAAATTGAACCAAGTTTAAGCCCACTGTCGGAAGTGTTGCTGCTTATGTTATTTGTCTTCTCGCTCTCCATGATTGGGATCGGTGAGTTCTCGCTTAAGACTTCCCTTGCATCTGTTAGTGTTGCGTCTTATACCTCTGCCCAACCACAATTAACCGTCCAAGCGCCAACCATGCCACTCGAATTTCCTCGAAGCTCATCCATCGATGAGCCGCATACAGATGTTGCCAGATTACAAAAAGATCTCATTCAGTACGGCTATCTTTCGTCCGGCAATGACACGGGATTTTTTGGTCCGCGGACAGAAGCGGCCTTACAACAATTTCAATGCGATGAGCAAATTGTCTGCGAAGGCGATACGCTTTCCACCGGTTGGGGAGCATTTGGACCAATCACGCAGGGCGTTCTCTCCGAGATGATTATAAATGCCGATGAAAGTCCGAGGACTGCCATTCTCGAATCTAATCTCGAAGCGTTAAAAATCCAACTCGCAACATTGCGGCAAGACGCGTCATAAACGGTGAGAGTACGTAGGTGTAGTAATGCAAAGATCGACCCGACATCCGCCAGTTGGCAGATGTCGGGTGTTTTGTGAACCTTAGATTGCATACGCATAAGTACGATAGACTAGTCTATCGTACTTATAGTGTTTACCTACCATCACAGAAAGCCGTGGGCGTAAGCCTGTGGATGAATGCGGAAACAGCTGGTATATTCTCTGCCATGTCAAAGATTATATGCCAGGTGCGATTCCGCCGATCTCACAAGAGTTTCGCCCAAAGCGAAAAAGCGAGATGCCACGGCCGCGCCTGATGCGGCCGTGGAGCTTTTCGCGCCAAAGAAAAAGGAGGCCCAACACATTCAGATGTTTTGCCTCAATCGCGTAAAAAAGAGAGGTCACCGCGAGAAGCGCTGAATAGTCGGATCCTCCTTCGAGGATCCCGCCCGAGAGGGAGAATAAAATCTCCAACAGGGAAAGGGACGAATGAATTGACAAAAGAGCTAGCCGTCTACAGAAATGAATTGGTGCAAAGAAAGACTTCTTTCTTCAACGGATGGACCGGACACTCCAGCCCGAAAGAACATGAATTCATCTCGAACGTAATCCTATATATAGTATATTCTATTTTTCGTGCTGACCTCGGCGATCTTATCCACAAAAGCGAAAAAATCGCCTGGTTATGTATTAATTCCGAATTATGTGGCATGAATAAGGAGATGATTTTGGGGCACGCAAAAGAGATTCAGTATTTGACGAAAGCCTGCCGAAACTCGAGACTGGCTCACGGCTACTTTTTTTATGGGCCAAAAGACGTCGGTAAATTAACCGTTGCCAAAGGCTGTGCGGCGATGCTGCTTTGCGAAAACCAGTCAAAGAAAATCGGCGGCTGCGGTGTTTGTCAGGCCTGCCAAAGAATGAAGTCGGAAACGCATCCGAATTTGATAGTGCTTTCGCTCGCCTCACCCTTTCTGCCAATTGCCGAAGATGAGATGAAGCGCCGCAGCAAAATCAGCATCGAAGAAGTTGAAGCCATAAGGCGTCGCATCGCTCTTGCCTCAAAAGATTGGCAGATCGTCATTGTCGAGGCAGCGGAGCTCTTATCACCCGATGCGGCAAATTCATTTTTAAAAACATTAGAAGAGCCAAATGAAAAAACGCTTTTTATTTTCATTTCGTCAAAGCCGGAGTATGTCATGCCGACTATTCTTTCGCGGCTTGTCCCAATGCGATTTTCTTGCCCCGCCGCGGGTGAATTAAAAAGAATACCTGGCGCGACTGCCGAGCTCATTCAAGTATCTCGCGGCCTGCCGGGCGTTTTGATTTCCATGACCCTAGATGACGCGCAAAAAAAACACGAGCAGGGAATCTATCGCGATGCGTGGCGCATCTCCCAATCAACGGTTTCAGAGGCACTGGCCACCGCCGGCAACTATCAAGCTGCCGCAGATCGCGAAATTCTTTTGGAGCATCTGTTTCGTCTTGGGGAATCGTTCATGATAACGGGGAACGCATCCAAGTCTAAAAATATTTCAAAAGCTTTGCGGGCGCTGGAGACACTGGAAACCACCAACGTGAATGCGCGCCTCGCAACTGATATCATAGTCATGAACCTACACGCATGAAGTTTAGTTATCTACTGGTAATTTTGGCGATGCTCGTTTTGATTTTCGGAATCATTCTGCCGTTTTTTATTGGGACGAATAAAAATCCCACGTCGGCAACGACCGGCATTTTTAAATCCACTGACGGCGGATCCTCGTGGGCGTTGTCTGTGCGAAGTTCTGAAATCGGCATCGCACTGCCTGCGCATATTTTGAGTTTCGAGTTTAATCGGAAGAATCCAAACATTATATATTTGGGTACGAAAGGCGGCAGCCTATGGGTTTCAAAAAATGCCGGCGCAACCTGGGCGCGCGTAATTGATGCCAAAGAGAATGTAAGCAAAAGCGCCGAGGTCTATTCAATCGCGACAAGTGCTAAAGATGAAAAGCTGATCTATCTTTCGGTCTATCAAAACAACAAAGGCGAGGTCTTAAAAAGTGTCGATGGCGGCATTACCTTTGATCTGGTTTATTTCGTGCCGATTCTAAAGTACGGCGTTTTTGGCGCCGCGATCAATCCCGAGAATGAAAGCCGGGTGCATATCGCGACCGGTGAGGGCGGGTTTTTGACATCGTCTGATGCCGGAAAAACCTGGAAAGTTGATAAATGGTTTCCTGATGGCCTGATTAGCCTAATCCAAAACCCAGCTCGCGGGTCAGAATTATTTGTTTTAACGCCTCACGGTGAGCTCTATCGGACGGAGGATGAGGGCGCTTCTTGGACCCGATTGACGCCGGGATATGCCAGTTTCTCCAATGCCGCGAGTATCACCGATATCCGGCTTGATCAGAATAATCCTTCGACTATCTATATCTCCTCCGAGTTCGGACTTTTGCGCTCAGTCGATTCGGGAACTACATGGAAAGAAGTCCCGCTCATCATTCCACCCAAAGGACTTTCGATTCAGTCAGTAGCCGTGAATACCAAAAATTCACGCGAGATTTATGCCGCCGCCGGCAATTCAATCTATGTCTCGGAAGACTTCGGTGAGAATTGGCGCGCTATGCCGATGAATGTAACCGCATCGATTGCCGCACTCCGCATCAAGCCCGATAATCCAAATATAATTTTTGCGGTCGTCGGTAAATAGCTATAATCACTGTATGATTGCCCAAGTATGATTGCCCAAACTCTCGACGGATTAAAACCGAAGTTAGAAGAATCATTAATTCATTTTCGCGGTGAGATTTTATCGCTGCGCACCGGGCGGGCGACGCCGGCCTTGGTTGAAAATTTAGAAGTTGAATATTACGGCGCAAAACAGCCATTGCGGGCGATTGCCGCCATCAGTGTCCCCGAGCCGCGCCAAATCATGATTGCCCCGTGGGATAAGGGCGCCATGGAGCCGATTCAAAAAGCCATCCAGCAATCGAATCTCGGTATGAATCCGATTGCCGACTCAAATGGTATTCGGCTGACACTCCCCGCATTAACTGAAGAGCGGCGGCGCGAATTGATTAAATTGCTGAATCAAAAAATTGAAGAGGCCAAAATTTCTGTTCGACGCGTTCGCGAAGAGTCAATGAAGGAATTGGATCGTGCCGAAAAAGATAAAACGATTTCGAAAGACGACCATTTCCGCGGCAAAAGCGAAATCCAAAAACTGATTGACGAAATGAATAAAAAAATTGAAGATACAGGCGCCCACAAAGAAAGAGAGATCATGACCGTTTAGGGGGCATCACGGCTCAAACTACAGTAACAGCGCTGATTCTCGAACGTGATGGAAAAGTGCTGGTTGGCCGTCGCGCCTCGGGCTCTTTGCAGGGGAAGTGGGAACTCCCCGGATGCAAGCTTGAGAAGGGCGATCTAGATCCCGAGGCTGGCCTCAGGCGCTGTTTGTTTGTACCGCCTGCAGTATTTTGTATAAACTTAATTTTAAGCAGTAGCTAGTACCTTTTATCCGATCGGATAAAAGGTACTAGTGGTATAGGAATTGAAAATCCAGCCATTAACTAAAGCTTTAGTAGCTTAGCTCGAAGAGCGAAAGCGAAGACGCCGCACGGGGTGTACTCCGTGCGGCGTTTCTAGTTTGTCTGTAGTAGGATAGAAAAATGAAAAAGAAGCGACTGGACGAAATTTTGATCGAGCGGGGGATTGTGAAAGGTAAAGCCGAAGCTTTTATTCGCGTAACCGAAGGCGATATTTTTGTCGGAGGCCGGAAAGCCGTTTCGCCGGCAGAGCTTTATCTGCAAGAGGCGATTTTAAAAGTGCGCGAGCCGAGAAAATACGTCGGCCGCGGCGGCTATAAATTAGAAGGCGCATTTGAAAAGTTTGACCTTAACGTCGAAGGAAAAGTTTGCGCCGATATTGGCGCGGCCATTGGCGGATTTACGGAAGTCTTATTAAATCATGGCGCCAAAAAAGTTTATGCTATTGATACGGCGCGCGGGAAGCTGGCCTTAAAATTGCGCGAGGATCCGCGCATCGTCGTGATGGAAGAGACGAATTTGCTTTATCTTGTCTCATTGCCGGAACCAATAGAATTTGTCACCTGTGATGTTTCGTTTACCTCGCTTAGATATATTCTGCTATCGGTAAAAAAGTTTTTAGCGAGTACCGCCGAAGGGGTATTTCTTTTTAAACCGCAATATGAAGTAGACTTACGCGAGATTCATCACGGCATTGTAACCGATGCGGAAATTCGAAAAACTGCGCTTCATAAATTTTTAAACTGGGCGAAACTTCAGGGCTGGGAAGTAGCTGGATCCGCCGAATCACCAATTCGGGGCGCAAAGGGTAATGTTGAGTACCTCGTTCATTTTCGCTACACTGTCAATTAGTTCGATAGACTAGTCTATCGAACTAATATACTATGCCGAGAGTATCACAGAATAAAATTTCAAAAGAATTCGAACAGGAAATAATCTCCTCGCTGTTTAGAGCCTTAGGGAAGCTTCGAGAAGTCGACGCCTCGTTGTTTCTTTCTGAATTCTTCACGCGGAGCGAGAAAGTGATGCTCGCAAAACGTTTTATGGTTGCGTTTTTCATCGAACAAGGATTTGATGTGATTGCGATTTGTAGAATTCTTAAAATAAGTAAGAGCACCGTGTATTCAGTCGAAAGGGAGCTAGTACGTTCGGCGGGAGGCTATGCAAAAATTATTCTGATCCACAAAAATCAGAAAAATTCAAAGGTTTCATGGGAACATTAGAGAAAGTAATCGCGTTGCTCGATCTACCCGTAAAAGGCTCGCCCGCAAGTTTTAAAAGATGGAAGCGCTCGTTAGCCGCAATGTGAAAAAGTTCGATAGACTAGTCTATCGAACTTTTATCGATGATGCAACGCTATGGTTTGATAAGTTAGAATAATGTACTTTGATTGTATGTCCGTCATTATCTTTATCGCTGTTCTTGTAGTCATTGTCCTTGTTCACGAGTGGGGACATTTTTTTGCGGCGCGGAGTTTCGGCATTCGCGTTGACGAGTTTGGCTTTGGATTTCCGCCGCGGATTTTGGCTAAAAAAGTGGGCGAGACAATCTATTCCTTAAATCTCGTTCCACTCGGCGGGTTTGTTAGATTATTCGGTGAATCAGGCGAAGGGGCGGATAATAAAAAAAGCTTTGCCTCGCATCCCATTTGGCATCGGGTGGTTATTATTTTGGCCGGCGTTTTCATGAACCTGGTTTTGGCCTGGGTTTTATTTTCGATTGGCTTTGGCATCGGTGTTCCATCTGTCGGAGATAGTGATACGGTCAATCAAAAGGTAACGATCACCGATGTCGCTTCAGATGGTCCAGCCGCGAAGGCCAAAATTAGTTTCGGGAGCATCGTCGAGAAACTAGTTGCCACCAATGAAAGTTTGGTGCCGAAGAGTGCCGATGATCTGGTTTTTTTTGTAAACCGGCATAAAGGCGAAACGTTGCATATTACCATCCAAAACGGATCGGACACGCAGGTCGTTGATGTTGAAGCACGAAAAAATCCTCCGGCGGGAGAGGGGCCGCTCGGTATCGCGCTGGCTGACGTCGGGATATATAAAGTTGCCTGGTATAAAGCCCCCTGGTATGGGGCGAAAAGTCTTTGGTATGCGCTTCGCGCAACGCTTGAAGCCTTTGGTTCTATTTTTAAGTCCGGTGTCATCGAGGGGCGCATTCCCGAAAGTGTTTCGGGCCCAATCGGCGTTTTCGTCTTAACCAATCAATTTGCCAAGCTCGGGTTTGTTTATTTTATTCAATTTGTGGCCGCGCTCTCCGTTAGTCTTGCGGTACTAAACGTCATCCCGTTTCCCGGACTGGATGGGGGCAGGATTTTATTCTTGCTTACGGAAAAGATTCGCGGCCGCCCGGTCCATATGCGGCATGAGCAACTGGCGCACACCGCAGGCATCATCTTGATTCTTATTTTGGTTTTATTTATCAGTTTCCATGATGTGCGTCATTATTTCCTGTGAATAATATTGACAGGAAAGTCCCCGCGGTATATGACGGAACTGAATCTAGCAGACTGGAGGACATATGAAAACAACCCTTACCCGAAAAGAGCGACGCGCCGAAAAAACATTCATGCGCGGTCTTGATGTGCCAAAGCGACGGACGAAGCGCCCGGTGATTCTCGCGATGATCGGGTTGGTCGGATCAGGCAAGAGTTCCGTTGCTCGTTACGCGGCAGCACGCATCGGTGCTGTCGTCATCGCTGGCGATAACATTCGCGTCGAGCTCCGCAAGCAGGGCGAGCGTTACGAAAATGCTCGCCGTATCGCGGAGGATGCGGCACTTCGTGTAATCGAGAGCAGCGGAAGCGTCGTTCTCGACTCGGACTTCAGCGACGCGAAAAAGCGGGCGAGAATCAAACGTTTAGCGAAGGCGCACCGCATTCGTCTCGTGTATGTCCGAACGCATTGCGATTTTGATGTCATGGTTGGCCGCACGATAGCGGCGACTTACCGAAGTCATGCAAGCGACTTCTTTGGCGGCGCGACATCGAAATGGCGGGGAACGGGCCAGACGAAAGGCGCAGCAGTGAAGCTTCGCGAAATGTGGCGCCGAACGCCGCGGCACTATCGGTGGGTGAACCAGACCGGCGGGCAGTGGGTCCTGAAAAAACTCCCGGTCCGAGTTATAGAGATCGACACGACTGATGCCAGGCGCTGGAAGGGAGCGGTTGACCGCGTTCTCTTGAAACTTCGCCGTTAGAGAGTTAAGCGGCCCCCCTCGGGGCCGCGTTTTTGTTTATTGACTTTTGATGTATCGGTGCTATGCTCTTTTTACGCTCAGATAAGAGAATCGATCACGAGGGTAGTCTAGTAAATTAGTAGGCGAACACGTTGATACGGCTCCCAAAGAGTGGGTTCGAAATTAAGTGGAGATCTCCAAAAGAATACAAATTTTGGGATCGCATCAACGTGGACGATAATATGCAACAGGATGGTGGCGGCTACCAGCCGCGCCAGGGGGGAGGCGGCTTTGGAGCTGACCGACCGAAGTTTGCCGCAACATGTTCAAAATGCGGCAAGGATACGACGGTACCCTTTCAGCCGACAGCCGGCCGCCCGGTCTATTGCTTCGATTGCTTCAAGGAAGTTCGAGGCGACAGACCGCCCCGCCGAAACTTCGGCGGAGGAGGACGAAGAGAGTTCTAACTCATAAAAGAAAAAGCCCTTCGGGCTTTTTCTTTTATGAGTCGTAATTTGGCATTTGGCATTTGTCCTTTAGACTTAACTCAATGGATCAAACAGTTGATTATCTGATTATCGGTGGGGGCATTGCCGGCATTACCGCGGCTGAAACAATCCGCGAAAAAGATGCCTCGGGATCTATCGCGGTAATTACGAACGAGCCGCATATGCTCTATTCGCGCGTTCTGCTCCCCTCGTATTTAAAACAGAGGATCAAACGGGGTCAGGTTTTCATGCGGACGATTAAAGATTTTGACAAAAAAAATATCCACGTGTTTGCGGGCGAGGAGGCGATTCAGGTTCGTCCCGAGCGGCATGACGTCGTGCTACAAAGCGGGGCCGTTGTCCGATACCGCAAGTTACTGATTTCGACCGGCGGCAAAGTTTTTCCGCTGCCTTTTCCCGGTGGAGCTGGGGTTTCAAATATTTTTAGACTGCAAACGGTTGACGATGCTGATCTTTTTTACCAAGCCTTGCCGAATATCAAGCAGGCAGTCGTGCTCGGCGGCGGATTTATCGCGCTCGAGTTTCTCGAGACTCTGTCGCTGCGCGGGATTAAAACGATTTTAGTTGCGCCGGAAGAACATTTTTTTTCGAAGTTTTCTGGCCCGGCGGGCAGTGCGATACTCGAAAAAAACTTTGAGGATCATGAGTTCGAACTGCATCTGGGCGACACGATTAATTCGATCGCGTCAAAAGATGGAGCCATCGCCGGCGTTTTGACGCGGAACGGGAAAAAAATTCTGTGTGATGCCTTGTGCGTCGGGATTGGCGTAGAAAGAAACATTCATTTTTTAACCGGCTCCGGCATTACACTCGGAACCTACGGCGTCATTACTGATGAATTCTTGGAAACAGGAGCTTTTGATGTTTATGCTGCCGGAGACGCGGCGGAATTTCAGGATCTCGCCTTAGGCGAAGTGCATACCGTCGGCAACTGGAATAACGCTTTCCTTCAGGGGAAAGCCGCGGGGGCCAATATGGCGGGTGGAAAAAAGGCCTTTCTCAATATTTCCTCGTATTCGATCACGAATTTAGGTTTACATATCAGCGTGGTGGGGAGTTCGAACGCGTCCTATCAGCGCGTTATCCGGGAGACAAAAAAACCTCTGGCCTATCAAGAAATGTATCTTGGCCAGGGGATCATAAAAGGTGCTTTTTTTATAAACTCGGCCAAAAGCCAGTCTCTCATTTCGCGCTGGATTTTGGAGCATAGAAATATGAGCCAGAGTCTCGCGCTGCTTTCTAATCCCGAGGTGCCTCTCGACCAGATATAATTTGCCAGCGACTAGAACTTCCCGTATGATGGGGAAGCTCCGCCGCCGCCAGGAGGCTTTTAGCGCATTTAAATATTTACTCAAAAACAGCGATGATCGCCCGCTGAGTCGAGATGCGGATGCTTTGGCGCCTGCCCGCCAGTGCCTGTGTCATAAGACTCCGCCATATATCGCCAGAACACTCTATATCCTCACACTTTCCTAAGCTCGTGTGACAGGCAGATGGCAGGCGGGGATTCCCTGCCTGCCGGCAGGCGCTGTATCTTGCATGAGTTCATCAGGATGAAATGCAAGATGTTCGCGGCTACGCCGCGAGCTTCATTTTTTCCGCCTATGGACGAAGAAATAAAAGCCCCCGATGGCCAAACGAATTATTTGATACCCGGATCGATTATTGCGGCAGGCGTTATCATTGCGCTCGCGGTGCTTTATTCAAACGGCGCTCCGTCATTGAAGCGCGACACAAAAAATACTTCTCCCGACACCGCGGCCTATTACGCCAGTGACGATCCCATACTTGGTGATCCGAACGCCAAAGTCGCGGTCGTTGAGTTTTCAGATTTCCAGTGTCCGTTTTGCGAACAATTTTTCCAGTCGGTCGAGCCGGGCTTGGTCCGCGATTATGTGCGCACGGGTAAAGTGAAATTCGTCTATCGTGATTTTCCCCTTTCCAGTATTCATCCCATGGCCGAAAAAGCCGCAGAAGCCGGCCAATGCGCCAAAGAAGAGAACAAGTTCTGGCAAATGCACGATGCGATTTTTCAAAACCAGCCCGATCTTTCAATTGCCAATCTGAAGCTGTGGGCAAAAAACATCGGGCTTGATCAGGCCAAATTCAATGATTGTCTCGATTCGGGCAAGTACGCCGAGGCGATCGCCAAAGAAGTCGGGGCGGGTACGCGGCTGGGCGTGAACGGTACGCCCTTCACTTTTGTAAACGGCATCGGGATTTCCGGCGCCCAGCCCTACGCACAATTTAAAGCCGCGATTGAGGCGGCTCTTGAAGCGGCAAAGTAACGCAGGGCTAGTATTGACGTCTGTGATAAAATAACAATAAGAACATTGTATGCCAACACCATCCGTAAAAATTTATACGACACCAGTCTGCGTGTATTGCAAGATGGCCAAATCCTTTTTTGCCGAGAACGATGTAAAGTATGAAGAGGTCAATGTGGCCTCCGACACGAAAGCCCGTGAGGAAATGATTGCCAAATCTAGGCAGATTGGGGTGCCGGTGATTGATATTGGCGGCAAGATCATTATCGGCTTTGATAAGCCGCGCATTGCGGAAGCTTTGGGTATCAAGTAACCACGGATCTGTACAAAACGGCACACCAAAATATACCAATATTTGCAGGTACTCGTGGCTTATTTTGTAATGTCGTGTGGTTATGTTGATAGAGTTTTACGGCAATGGTTGCCCGCACTGCGAGCGAATGAGGCCTTTAATAGACCGGCTGAAGCAGGAAGGTATAGAAATTGAGTCTCTTGAAGTTTGGCAGAACGAGGAAAATGGCCAAAAACTGGCGGAACTTGATAAGGGGCTTTGCGGCGGCGTGCCGTTTTTTGTTAATACCGAAACAAAAGCTTTTCTATGCGGCGAGGCCGACTACGAGGACCTGAAAGGCTGGGCGACGGGCAAATAGGACTAGAATTAAGAAGTAAGAGTTGAGAATTAAGAAGTTTGGCTCCCAATCGTATTTCCTCTATTCTTAATTCATGATTCGTAATTCCAGCTCATGTATGACGTGGTAATCATCGGCGGCGGACCAGCAGCGGCAGGGGCTGCAGTCTATGTCGCGCGAAAAAAATTAAAGTCCGTTTTGATTGCTAAAGAGTTTGGCGGGCAGTCGGCGGTGTCGGCTTCGATCGAAAATTGGATTGGGGATGAATTGCTCACCGGCTTTGATTTAACCCAAAAACTGGAGCGGCATATTCGGGCGCAAAAGGGACTCGAAGTTGTTTCAGGCGAACTCGCCAATAAAATTTCAGAAATTGCTGGCGGATTTCTGGTGGAAACCGATGGGGGGAAGTCTTTTGAGACCAAGACAATTATCCTCGCCTCCGGCAGCCGCAGGAGAAGACTCGGTGTTCCCGGCGAGGCCAAATTTGAAGGCAAGGGCGTAGTTTTTTGCGCCACCTGCGATGCGCCGCTTTTTCCAGAAAAGAAGGTGGCGGTGGTTGGCGGCGGGAACGCGGGACTTGAGGCGGTCGTGGATCTGACGCCCTATGCCTCAAAAATTTATCTCTTGGTGCGCTCCGACAGTCTGAAAGGAGACCCGGTCACGCAAGATGAGGTGCGGGCAAATTCCAAAGTTGAAATTATTTATGATGCTTTAACGCAAGAGGTTTTGGGCGCCGATTTTGTCAGGGGGTTGAAGTATAAAGACGCCAAAACCGGTGAGGAAAAAGAGCTCGCAGTGGAAGGGGTCTTTGTCGAAATTGGCGCGGTGCCAAATTCAGACATTGCAAAAGGCCTAGTCGAGATGAATCCGTTTGGGGAAGTTCTGATTGATCATAAAACTGGTACAACTTCGAAGCTCGGGATTTATGCCGCTGGTGACGTCACCGACGAAATTTACAAACAAAATAACATCTCGGTGGGCGATGCGGTCAAGGCGGCGCTTTCGGCCTATAACTATATCTTGGGGATGCAGCGCCGGAGCCCGGCGGCTGAAGTGGAGAAGTGATGCGTTGATGCAGAAAGAACGTTCCTAGGCGGACGTTTTTCTTTTATCTGCGAAGTTTGCCGTTTCAGCCCAGTCATGACGGCAAAAATAAGTTCTGCCGGCGAGCCCATAAGGGCCGATTTTGACGTTAGCCCAAAAGTTAGTCCACAGACCGAGCTTTTGGGTCAATTTTGGGTGGTATACTTGTGAGTAGTGAAGTCTATCGCATGCAGCACATTGCTCTAGAAGAGCTTTCTTCGCCCGGTTGTTCACATTGCCAGGCCTTTGAGGCGTTTTGGCATTCCATTGAAAAGGACTGGCCGGCTGTGACCTACAAAAACACGTCGGTGATCACACCCGAAGGGCAGGCGCTCGCCCAAAAACACATGATTTTTGCTTCGCCCGGCATTTTGTTGAACGGCGAGCTCTGGGCGACAGGCGGATTTGATAAGACGAAGTTTCTCGCAAGACTTAAAGAACTCTCGGGCGAATAATTTTTGTAACCCAATGGCACTTTTAAAAAAAATAAATCCGGAATGGGTTCTGCGCTTGAGTCTCGGTGCGATGTATGTCTATTCCGGATTCGATCTTTTCGTACATCCCAAAAGCTGGACGAACTTTATTCCCTTTTGGCTGAAGTCGGCCGTCGCCCCGCTACTGACTACAGCGTCATTTGTTAAAATTCAGGGAGTCGGGGAGTTACTCTTTGCTCTCGTCTTAATTATTCCTTTTCTGCCGCGGCGCTGGGTCACGATGGTGGCGACCTTGTCAGCGCTTGAGATGGCGGGGATTTTGCTGCTCTTCGGTGTTGATCTTATCACCTTTCGCGACATCGGCCTTTTGGGCGCTGCAGTGAGTTTAGTTGTGTTATCGTCACGACAATAATATGGCCATCAGAGAGAGCGCTAAATTCATTCTCGTCGCTGTACTGGTTGGTCTCATTGCTCTCGCCCTCTTTGGCGTTGGGTATGTGATTGTAGCCGGCGCGGGACAAAACTCCGTCGGGCTCGGCTGGTATATTTTCAGTTTTGTGATGGGGCTCACCATGATTGTGCTCCCCTGCACCCTGCCGCTCGCCTTCGTGATTGTCCCGCTATCCATGGGCAAGGGACCGCTCAAAGGTTTGGGGGTTGCGCTCGCCTTTGGTCTCGGAGTTTCCTTGATGCTCTCGGTGTACGGCATCGCCGCGGCCTTTCTCGGCAAGGTGGCCATCGGCTCTTTGGGCGCTCCGCTTGAGTTGGTAAAAAATTGGCTGTACTTTGGCGCCGGCATCTTCGCCTATCTTTTTGCCCTGGGCGAGATTGGACTGATTAACTTTCACATGCCAACCTACCGTGGTGCGGCGCCGGCCTTTATCCAAAAACAGCAGGATTTCATCAAAGCCTTTCTTCTCGGACTGTTTTTGGGGAACGTCGGCGTCGGTTGCCCGCATCCGGCTACCCCGCTGATCTTGGGCCGCATTGCGGTTTCGGGCAATGTCTTTTACGGCTGGACCTTATTTTTGACCCATGCCATCGGCCGCGTCATTCCGCTTTTAATTCTCGCGGTGCTGGCCATCTTAGGCACAAACGCTCTCTCCTGGCTCGTTTCGCGGAAAGAGAAAATCGAAAAAGCCACCGGCTGGATGATGGTCCTTGTGGCCGCTTTTATTTTAATACTCGGCTTGTTTACACATGACTGGTGGGTCTTCTCCGGCCAGCACACACTCCTGGAGAGTATTACGCAGGAGGAGGGCTTTCTCGGCTTTTTGATCAAACAATTCAACTTAGGCGGCATCCCGCACACGCACGGCATACCGACAGGAACGGGTCTTTTCGGCCAGCCGCTCTGGCTGGGAAACTGGGCTTTGGTACTCCTTTGGGTCTGGCCATTTTTTTGGTACTACCAAAAGAAAAAAGCCCAGGCCGAGAAACTTCCTCCCGAGGAACAAAAAATTGAGACCCGGGTTCGGCCGTTGCGGCTTTGGTTTCTCATCACTCTGTCTCTGCTTCTCGCCGTTCTTTTTATCAACGTCCTGCCGCAGCGCTTTTTAAATCAGGCCATGACGCATACGCATGAAGAATCGATGACCGATACGCATACAGGCGCCATGACCTCAAACGGAAGCGGCCACACGCATAACCCGACAGCCTATCACGATGCCTTGGCCACAACCGACGGCCCGGTCTCGATTATGAAAGTACTGGCAGGTACGGGCTGCGCCGCCTGCGAGGCCACATCGTCTCTACGTGTCGGGGAACCTGCAGAACTTGGTTTCTTCGTCTCGCAAAAGCCGGCCAATTCGCCGATCCCTATTTCGCAGCTGGAATACAACCATGGCAAGCTGATGCATGTCATTGGCGTGCGTTCCGACATGGCGGAATTCTTTCATATTCACCCCGCTGCTGCGGCTACCACGACCGGCCTCATGACCATCACACATACATTCCTAAAACCCGGGCGCTATAAAATCTGGTCTGAAATTCAACAGGACGGCGTGGATCATGTCTTTGGCGAGCCGGTCATCGAGGTCAGGGGGGCGGGACCAACTGATGAAAAAAATGTAAATCTTTCGCGCACGGTTCTCGTTGCCGATTCCGACGGTCGCACCTATCAGGTTGGTATGCTCGGTATTGATCCCTTCGTCAAAAATATTAGCACGACCCTCCAAATCGAGGTCCATACGGTTGCCGGGGCCGATGTCGAGCTGGAAAACTACCTCACAGTCCCCATGCATTTGACCATGATCAAAGATGACTGGTCGCAGTTTGTGCACACCCACCCCGACAGCTATGGCCACACCGTCAACTTTACCGCAACCTTTCCCGAGTCGGGCCTTTATCGCGTCTTTGCCCAGTTTAGGCCGACCGGCATTCATTTGCCGCCCGATGAGGCCCTCGCCGCTGTCTTTTGGGTCAGGGTGGTCGACAAGCCGACACTGCCGATTTCGCCCTGGTGGCTGAATTTAATTGGCTCGCTTATCTTAATCGTGGCGCTCGCGCGGGCGGTCAAGCGCTATCTTGAGCCGAAGCGCATTAAACCCGATAAAGTTCATGAATAAATATCTCATTTTAATCATTGTCGGCCTCGTGATACTTGTCGCCGGCATGGGTTATCGGTATTTCATCTTGCCCAGAGGTCAAGCCCCGGTCATTACCGGAAATGTAAAAGCCGTCACGATTGTCGCCAAAAAGAATCAGTGGCGCTTTCTCCCCGACCAAATCACGGTTATTCGCGGCGACAAAATCGTGGCCACAGTCGTAAACGAAGACGATTATGATCACGGCCTGGCGATTGACGCCTACGGCGTCTCTCAAAGAATGCCGGCCAATTCAACCATCACGATTGAATTTACGGTGACCCAAGAAGGCGACTTTTCTTTTTACTGCTCCGTACCCTGCGGCGAAGGAGTTGTCGACGGTAAAAAACGGACGCATTTTGACATGGTCGGGGTCATACACGTGGTCCCAGCTTCAAGTTAACGCACTCATATGAAAACAGTTTTGAAAGTCAAAGGAATGCACTGCGCCTCATGCGCGATTTTAATTGACAAGCTGGTTGCAAAAGAGCTGGGCGTGGTTTCGGTCAAAACTAACTACGGCGCTGAAAAAACAGCCATCGAATACGATGAATCAAAAGTCAAATTAGAGCGGCTCGACGAGCTGGTCCACAAATTGGGCTACGACATCATACGCCCCGACGAAGTGAGCGCCTCGGTTGAAGAAGAAGAGGCCGTAGAAGCGCGCAAGATCGAGGAGTCGAGGAGACGCGTCAAAGCCACGGCTCTCTTGGCCGGCCCGATTATCGTCTACTACATGCTGATTCACATGTTTAATCTGCCGCATGTGCATGAGCTGTTCGACTTTTTGAATCAGGCCCAGCCTCTCTACGCATCACCCGGGGCTGCCGCCTCGATGATTTCGCAAGTTTTGAGCTTCGGCGCCTACAGTGCTGAATTTTTGCTCTGGTTTGTAGCCCAACCCCTGAAGTTGATCGCCTCGATTTTTATGGATGTCGCTCATCCGCCGTTCCGCATTGATTTAAATTATATTTATTGGATCTTGGCAACACCCATCCAATTTGTCATCGCCTGGCCATTCTACAGAAATGCCATCACGGCAGTGCGCGTCGGCTCGGCTAATATGGATGTTCTGGTCGTGCTGGGCACTTCGGCGGCTTATTTTTATTCGATGTTCGGGTTTCTGTTTTTTGGCATTGACCATCCTTTCTGGGAATCATCCGCCGCCTTACTCTTCTTTATCATCTTAGGCAGGCACTTTGAAGCGGTCGCCCGAGGCCGGGCCTCGGCCGCGATCAAGGAGCTTTTGAAATTGGAGGCCAAAGAAGCGCATGTGATACGCGCGGGCCAAGAAGTAACCGTGCCGATCGATCAAATTCAAAAAGGCGAGGTTGTGGTGGTGCGCCCCGGCGAGAAGATTCCGGTTGACGGCGTCATCGTCGAGGGGAAAACCCACATCGATGAGAAGGTCGTGACCGGCGAATCATTTCCGGTGGGCAAGGGCGCGGGTGATGAGGTGATCGGAGCCACCATCAATCAGGAGGGCCTCTTTAAGTTTAAAGCCACCAAAGTGGGCAAAGAAACACTGCTCTACCAAATTATTCAGATGGTGGAAGAAGCCCAGGCCACGCGCGCCCCGATTCAGGATTTAGTCGATAAAATTTCAGAATATTTTGTGCCGGCCGTCGTGGTCCTTGCCGTCGTCACCTTTTCTGCCTGGTATTTTATTCTCGTGCCCGGCCAGTTTCGCGCGGCCCTGATTAAAGCCATTGCGGTCCTGGTCATCTCCTGTCCCTGCGCCATGGGCCTCGCCACGCCGACGGCTCTCATTGTCGGCATCGGCCGCGCGGCGCGCTTTGGCATTATCTTAAAGGGCGGCGAGGCGCTTGAAAAAGCTTATAAAATTAGCTTGATTGCCTTTGATAAAACTGGAACGCTGACGATTGGAAAACCCGTCGTCACAAACTTCCTGGCCATAAACGGTGCTGATGCCGAAGCGGCCTTGGCGCTGGCCGCCGGAGTTGAAACCGGCTCCGAGCATCCTTTGTCGCGCGCGGTCATTGAAAAGCAAAAAGAAAAAGGCGCGGTGCCCGAGGTCAAAGATTTTAAAGCCCTTTCGGGCTTCGGCGTTGAAGGCACGGTCTTGGGCAAGAAGGTCAGGCTGGGCAACTCGGCGTATATGCAGCAGTTGAATGTGGCGATTGAAGCCCATCGCGCCGAGGCCGAAAAACTCGAAAACGAAGCCAAGACCGTCGTCTTTCTGGCGGTTGATGGGAAGGCTCAGGCGATTATTGCCATGGCCGATACCCTAAAGCCTCACGCCAAAGAGGCGATTCTCGCCCTAAAAAAAATGGGCAAAGAAATTGTAATGATTACGGGCGACAATCCGCGAACGGCCGAGGCCATTGCCAAAGAGATTGGCATTGATCGCGCGATGGCCCAGGTTCTGCCGCAAGACAAAGCCGCGGTCATCAAAAAATTGCAGGCCGAGGGCAAGACGGTCGCCATGGTGGGTGACGGGATCAACGACTCGCCGGCACTGGCGCAGGCCGATATCGGCATTGCCGTCGGATCGGGCACGGATGTGGCGGTGCAGACCGGGCAGGTGGTGCTGGTAAAAGATGATCTGCGCGACGTCGTCACTTCCATTCAGCTCTCGGGTAAAACCATCCACAAGGTCTGGCAGAATCTCTTCTGGGCGTTCATATATAATGTGGTGGCCATTCCGGTGGCTGGGGGCCTGCATCTGTTTGTCACCCAGACGCGCATCGGAGGCGCTGCCGCGCCCTGGGTGGTTCGCCTCGCCTCAAAGATGGGCAAGGCCGGGTCGGCGTTTCTGAATCTCTCGCAGTCTTCGCTTCGCCCCGAGATTGCCGGGTTTGCCATGGCATTCTCCTCGGTCTCGGTGGTGACGAATTCACTGTTTCTGCGCCGCTACCTTCCGCCGATGGAGCGCGAGAAGTTAAAAGAAGCAGCCGAGCTAAAGTCCAAAGGCGGCCCGCTCAAATAACGAGGCTCGCCCAAAGGCGGCCAAGAATCAAAAATTAAAACTGGCTAAAAAATTATGGAAAAAATCGATATGAACATTGAAGGCATGCACTGCGGGGCCTGTGCCACGGGTATCCAGATGCTGACCTCCCAGCTCGATGGAGTCGGGTCGGCATTTGTTGATTACGACAAAAAGCAGGGGACGTTTGAATTTGATCCCGCTAAAATTACCAAAGAAAAAATTATCGAGGAGATCGGCACCTTGGGGTTTAAAGCCTCATAACTCTGTTTCAGAAAATTCTTTAGTATAGAGACGTGAGCGTTAAAAGTTGGGCTATGATAAAAATTGCCATCAATGGTTTCGGAAGAATCGGGCGTAATTTTTTCAGGCGCACCTTTGGCGATCCGGAGTTCGATATGGTGGCGATTAATGATTTGACCGACACCAAGACGCTGGCCTATCTATTGAAATACGACAGCGTCTACGGCCGTTACGATAAAGTAGTAAAAGCAAAAGAAGGATTTCTGGTAGTTGATGGGAGGGAGGTTAAGGTTCTGGCCGAAAAAGAGGCGCTAAAACTGCCCTGGAAGTCATACGGCATTGATGTCGTGCTTGAGTCCACCGGATTCTATACGGACTCGGCTAAAGCCGAGGCGCATTTGAGTGCTGGCGCGCGCCGGGTGGTGATCACCGCCCCCGCAACCGGTGAAGTCACGACGGCACTGGTTGGCGTCAACGACACTCTATTTGCTGGATCGATTAAAAAGATTTCGGCGAATGCCTCTTGCACGACGAATGCCACGGCACCCGTGATGCAAATTCTAAAAGAGACGCTCGGCATTAAAAAAGCCGGCATGTCGACGGTGCACGGCTATACGGCAACCCAGAAATTAGTTGACGGGCCGGATACAAAAGACATGCGCCGCGGTCGGGCCGCGGCGGCGAACATCGTGCCTTCAACCACCGGGGCGGCGGAAGCCGTGATTCAATCCATCCCCGACCTTCTCGGAAAATTCGGCGCCATGGCCTTCCGCGTTCCCGTTATTTCTGGGTCAATCTCGGATATAACAGCGCTGGTTGGACGACCTACCACTGTCGAGGAAGTAAACTCTATTTTTAAAAAAGCGGCGGGCGACACAAGATGGGAAAAAGTTTTAAAAGTTACAGAGGATCCAGTTGTTTCCACCGACATCATCGGCGAGCCATACGGCGCGATTGTGGATCTAACGCTGACGCAGGTGATCGACGGCGATCTAGTGAAAGTTTTTTCCTGGTACGACAACGAGTACGGTTACACCTCGACCCTCGTCGAGCACGTGCGGAGGGTAGGCAAGATGTAGTCGAGGCTTATGATCGGCTCATAGGCATCGGAGTATACGAGCATCCAAGCAGAACTAGTATTTTTTATCCGATCGGGAATAAAATACTAGTTATGAGGAATCACCATGGGTATACGAGCCAGCTCCTAAAACTTTTATTGAATGCGGGAGCTTTCTATCTTGCTTTGGGGAACAAAAATTTTTCAAGCAAATTGCTCTCTGCGCTCCGTAAAGAAATAAAACAAAAGCAGGAACGAGAAAAATTTATTTGGACGATTAACTATTTACGACGCAAGAAATATATTGAATATAAAGAGATCGGCGGAAAAACAAGGATTACCCTGACCGAAGAAGGTAAAAGGAAAGCTCTCATTTACAACCTTGAATCGATCGTATTGCCCACCTTTCCGATGTGGGATGGCAAATGGAGGATGATTGCGTTTGATATTCCTGAACAATTGAGAAGAGGCAGGGATGCGTTGCGCCATAAACTGATTGATCTTGGCTGCGTACAGCTGCAAAAAAGTCTTTGGGTTTGGCCATATGAATGTAAAGATGAGATAGATTTTATTGCAGAATCCTTCCAAATCGGAAAATACGTGCATTATATTGTGGCTGATTCAGTTACTTCAGAAAAGTATTTATTGTATAAGTTTGGTATTCATAGATAACTAGTACATTTTATCCGATCGGATAAAATGTACTAGTTTGTAATGTGTAATGTAAGTATCAGTAAATGGAAGGGCGATTGTTTCGTGGTTTAGTTCGCCATTTAAAGGCCTGGAGATAGAATCTCTATAAAGCGATAGAAATAACACACCAGTAGTCTCCCCAGGCGACGCGATTATTGACACATCTTATTTTAGGTATTATAGTACTATTCAAGTGGCGCCCAGCGAAGATGAGGCGCTAAAACTTAAAGGAAGGGAGTCTGACCATGAACCCTATGCTCAGACGCGCGCTCCGGGCTAACCTCGGACTGCGCCATCAGTTGGAGAAGAATCTCTTGGGTGCAGATGGCGAACGATGGGAAGCGGAGCTGAAGAAGTTTCTGCGGCAGGAGACCTGCTGGGTGAAGGCCGAGACGCCGCAGCCGGCAAAGCCCCAACTCCTCGCCCCCATCAACACCCTCACCATCCCTGCCCTCCCCGAGAAGTTCATCGCTTCGTGCCTCGTCCATGACGGAGTGCATCTCTGGGGGAACTTCAGGGAGTGGTTCCTCGCGGGTGAAGAGGAGCCGCAGGCCGAGGTGACTCTCGCCTACGCGTCCCTCACAAGGAACGCCCTCGACCGCGAGATCCGGCAGGAGCTCGGTGCGGAGCACGAGGAGACGACCCTCGCCCAGATCAACTGGCTGATCACGCATCAGTCACAGGGCGAGCCGGGTCCGCTCCTCACCGACGGCCGCGCCAACATCTTCTATGTCAAGGATGCCAAAGGCATCCTCCGTGCAGTGTTCGTGTTCCGGAATGCCTGCGAGTGGCACCTGTTTGCGCGCGTTGTCGCGGATCCGATCAGGTGGTATGAGGGCGACCGGGTGTTCTCCCGCAATTCCTCTTTCCTTGTGGCGGCTTGACCTGCCTGCGGCAGGCAGACCCTCCGCGGGTCACTCTATCACGTTGATCCTTTAACCCTTGGCCCCCGATTCGCGCATGCGCGAATCGGGGCGTTGTTTTTTATACACGCTGGAGGGGTTCTCTTTTTCGTATTAAACTGATTTTGATGAGACTGTCTCAACTGTTTGCGCGTACCACCCGCGAGGCGCCCAAAGATGAAGTGGCCATCAATGCCCGGCTGCTTACGCGTGCCGGGTATGTTGAAAAATTGATGGCTGGTGTCTATTCCTATTTGCCGCTTGGCCTTCGCGTACTGCGGAAGATTGAGACGATTGTCCGCCAGGAAATGAACACCATCGGCGGAGAAGAGATTTTGATGCCGCTGCTGCATCCTAAATCTATTTGGCAGACGACCGGCGGCTGGGACTCGATTGATATTTTATTTAAATTAAGAAGCCGCACGGAAAAAGAATACGCCTTGGGCCAGAGCGAAGAAGAAGTCGTAACGCCGCTCATCATGCGCCGCGTCAACACCTATCAGGATTTGCCGATTGCTGTCTATCAGATTCACTGGAAGTTTCGTGATGAATTAAGATCCAAATCCGGACTCCTCCGCGGCATCGAATTTTTCATGAAAGACATGTACAGCTTTCATGAAGACCAAAAGGACTTTGAACGGTTTTATCAGGTCGTAAAAGAGGCTTATTTAAAAGTTTTTTCGCAACTGGGGTTGGTCGCGAAAGTCACCGAGGCTTCCGGCGGATCATTTTCGGAAAAAATTTCATATGAGTTTATGGTTTTAACCGACGCCGGTGAAGACGAGATTTTGTATTGCGACGAATGCGAGTTTTGCGTGAATCTTGAGATTGCGAAAGTAAAAGCAGGTGATACCTGCACCAAATGCAGCCAGGGGAAATTAAACAAAGCCCGGGCTTCGGAAGTCGGGAATGTATTCGATCTCGGCCAAAAATATGGCCAGGATTTTAATCTGGGATTTTCCGGCCGCGACAACGAAAAACAGTATCCCGTGATGGGCTGTTACGGCATCGGGATCTCGCGCCTGATGGGAGTCATCGTTGAAAAATCGCACGACGAGAAGGGGATTATATGGCCGGAAATTGTGGCGCCATTTCAATATCACATCATTCCGCTCTTATCAAAAGACGAATCAAAAAATAAAGAAATTATCGAAATGGCGGAAACATTGGCTCGTGAACACGAAGATGATGCGTTAATTGATGATCGCGACGGCGTTTCAGCCGGGGAGAAATTCGCTGATGCGGATCTCATCGGTATTCCCTACCGGGTGGTCATTTCAGAAAAGACGCTCAAAGGTGGCGGGGTTGAAATTAAAAAAAGAAACGAGACCGAGGTCCACATTAAGTCAAGTTTAAATTGAGCGGGTAACCACTAGCCAAGACGTAATAGGCTAGAGTATGATACCTCCGTCATGTTGGGCCAAATACTCGGTTATTTTTCGAAAGATATCGGAATTGATTTAGGGACCGCCAATACGCTTATTTACGTGCGCGGGCGCGGGATTGTGATCAATGAGCCTTCGGTGGTCGCCTTAAACCAGAAAACCGGCCGCATTGTGGCGATTGGGACCGAGGCCAAACACATGGTGGGTAGAACGCCGGCACACATTGTGGCCATGCGTCCTTTGGTCCAGGGGGTCATCTCTGACTTTGAAGTGACCGAAGAGATGCTGCGTTATTTTATTCAGAAAGTGCACACCGACCAATTTAGTTTTTTCCCGCGGCCGAGAGTCGCCATCGGTATCCCATCAGGCGTTACGGAAGTAGAGCGCAGGGCCGTTGAAGACGCAGCGCGAAATGCCGGAGCGCGCGAAGTTTATTTAGTTGAGGAGCCGATGGCCGCAGCCATCGGCGTTCGGCTTCCCATAAACGAGCCAGTCGGCTCGATGGTGGTTGATATCGGCGGCGGCACGACGGATATCGCGGTTATTTCACTCGGCGGCATTGTCACTGCAAAAAATCTAAGAATTGCCGGCGATAAATTAAACGATGACATCATTCGCTTTGCCAGAGAAGAATATAAATTGGTACTGGGTGAACGAACAGCTGAAAATATAAAAATCGCCATCGGCTCGGCAATTCAACTGCCGCAATCAATTGAAGCGACGATGCGTGGCCGCGATGTAATTTCTGGATTGCCGAAAGAAGTCGTGGTGGACGACAGCGACATCCGCAGGGCCACGCGCCAGTCAGTCGCCTCTTTAATTAACGCCATTAAGGCGACCATTGAAGAAACTCCGCCGGAACTCGTTGCCGATATTATGCATCAAGGCATCGTGCTCGTCGGGGGCGGCTCTCTTCTGCGAGGGCTCGACCAATTGGTCGCTCAAGAAACGAAGATCCCGGTCCATATCGCCGAAGACCCGCTGACGGCGGTTGTTCGCGGCACGGGGCTCATCCTGGAGGATCTTGATATTTTGCGAAATGTCTTAATCACTTCACGCTACGAGAAAATTCCCGTAGCCGTCTAGTCCATGCAGCATCGATCAAACGGCCGCTGGATTTTTCTGGGTCTCCTTGGCGTTGTAGTTATGAGCATACTTGTTTTTGCGCCGGTTCGCCGTTTTTCAACGAGTGCGGTAAGTAAAATTTTTTCGCCCATTGTTCGCCCCTTCCATCTTGCCGGTACCTGGGTTCGCGGCGGAATGATCCGCCTTTCCGCCTGGGAGGGGGCCATCGCAAATCAAGACGCCATTGAACATTTAGCGGTTGATAAGGCGGTGTTTGAATCTCTAAAAAAAGAAAATGCCGATTTTCGGGCTTTGCTCGCTATCCGCGCGTCCACGAAACGCAATGGCGAGTACGCGGAGGTTACGGGCGGTTTTCATGAAGACCGAGACGAATATATTACGATTGCAACGTCTGGTGAAATTCCTGAAGGTTCGGTCGTACTTTCACCATCAGGAATTCTGATCGGCATTGTGCGGACTTCTACTGCGGATCAAGCGACTGTTCGTCTAATTTCAAGCCCGTCGGAAACAGTCACAGTTTCCATATTACCTGCCAATGCCGAGGGCGTGCTGGTAGGAGACAATAACGGAGAGTATCAGATCTCATTGATTCCGGGGAGTGCCCAAGTTCACACAGGGGACCCGGTACTTTCGGCCGGTCGCAACGAAAATATTCTGCCGGGAACCTTGATCGGCTATGTAGCCGAGGCTCTATACGTCTCGGGCGATACATTTCTTTCCGTGCGAGCCAAAGTTCCGCTGGACGCCATGAATCTGGATCACGTATTCGTCATTGAATAAGGCTATGTATTTTGCGCTATTTTTCTTGTCACTGGTCACATATTTTTCCGGTCTGCCACCGTTTAGCTCGTTGGGGATCATCGTGCCGATAATGAGTTTTCTTTTTTGGGGATTGCGTTCGACTCTCGTGCGCCATCTCTGGGGCGCGGCCGCGGCTGGTTTTATTTTTGATTTATACTTGCCCGTGCCGATAGGATTTCATATTCTCTTCTTTCTCTCGCTGGCTATTCTCATGTATCTTGGCAAACGTTTTTTCCGTTCCCATTACTTCTGGGGCGATTATATTCTTGTCAGCGGGGGAAGTTTCGTCGCCGGAATTCTGTTTTACATTTTCTCGTATGTGATTCTCGGCCGTCGTCACTTAACGTTTCAATACCTTGCCAGCGAGGGCTTCTTATTTCTCATTATTTCAATTCTCATGTACTTCATTATTCGATGGCGTTTCTTGCACCAATCAGCCGAAGGCGAATCCCATGTCATTTAGATTCTTTCGCCGAAAACCCAAAGGCAGTGAGATTAATCCAGAAGATATTTTCCTTGACGCCCTGAACCTCGGCGAATTCAATACGGATCGTCGGGAAGGCGAGATCGAATTTTCACTTGGCCGGCGGCCGTTCACCATTGGCGCATTCGTGGTCGGCCTCGGCCTACTGATCTTGCTTTCCCGCGCCATGATTTTGGAGATTGCGCGCGGAGAAGAGCTTGCAAAACGCGCCGAAGAAAATCATATTACGAGCGTCATACTGCCAGCCCCCCGGGGCATCATTTATGATCGAAATAAAAAGCCGCTCGCCACTAATTTGCCAAGTTTTGAAGTGGTACTGCAACGAGACGAATTGCCGGATACGAGAGGCGAGCGCGAGCATCTTATCGAGACGCTGGCCGCAATGCTTCAAAGACCAAAGCAGGAATTGAGCGATGCAGGATTTGATCCCTTGCGCGACACCAAAGATTTGCCCAAAGAAATCGTGCTGGCTTCGGATATAACACGAGAAGAGGTTCTCGACATTAAGTCCAGAGCCGATATCTTGCCGGGCGTTTTCGTCCGTGAGCGAGACTTGAGACAATACCCGGGGCCGGAATTCGCGCATGTTCTAGGGTATGTGAGCAAAACCACCGATCAAGATTTAAAAAATAATCCCGATTACACCTCGTCTGATTTTATCGGCAAAAGCGGCGTTGAAGCAGTGTATGAAAAAGATTTACGAGGGCAGAATGGCGAGCGGCTCGTCGAAGTCAATTCCCAAAATGCTCCCATCGGCGACTTGCCCTATAAAGCGCCGGTCATCGGGAATGGACTCGTCTTAAACATCGACGCCGATTTGCAAAAGGTGCTCTACGAGTCGATGAAAAGGCATTTGGCCGAGCATCAAAAAACTTCGGGTAGCGCCATCATTCTTGATCCTCGCAATGGAGCCATTCGGGCCCTGGTTTCATTTCCCAGTTTTGATGCCAACCTCCTAAGAAAATCCCTTTCCCAATCCGATTTCAATAAAATTTTTTTGGCCGCCAATAAGCCGCTCTTTAATCGCGCCATTAGCGGTGAGTATCCCTCCGGGTCAGTGATTAAGCCGTTGATTGCCGCGGCCGCACTCGACGAGCATGTCATCGACCCCAGTTATAAAATTTATGACCCGGGGTTTATTTCAGTCCCCAATCCCTATAACCCTTCGCAAGTTTCAATATTTAAGGATTGGCGGCCGCAGGGCTGGGTTGATATGAGAGCCGCCATCGAATGGTCGGCTGATGTGTACTTTTACACGATTGGCGGAGGGTATGAAAAAGTTAAGGGACTTGGCATTTCAAGAATTGAACAATGGATGAAAAAATTTGGCTTGGGGCGAGTGATGGGCATTGATTTGCCCGGCGAGACTGCTGGCCTCGTCGCCGGGCCGGATAATATTTTACGTACCCGGCCGAAAGATCCCATCTGGCGGCTTGGCGACACCTATCATGTTTCTATCGGACAGGGTTCATTCCAGGCCACGCCTCTTCAGATCGGCATGATGACGGCCGCGGTGGCTAATGGCGGCACGCTCTTCGAGCCGCAGGTGGCCCGCGAAGAACTCGACTCGATGGGGAACGTTATTAAAACCATACAGCCAAAGGCCGTGGCTTCAAATCTTGCAACGCCCAAATCTCTCAATGTCGTACGCGAGGGTATGCGGCTTGTCGCCACGGAGGGCACCGCTCGGAATTTCTTTTCTCATTTTCCGGTTGAAGTCGCCGGTAAAACCGGAACGGCGCAAACCGGCGTTGATAAAAATGCCCACGGCTGGTTTACGGCATTCGCTCCATATCAAAACCCAGCGATTGTTACCGTGGTCATGGCGGAAAACGTCATTGAAAACACCTCGATTGCGACTCCCGTTACCCAGGACGTTCTCTATTGGTACTTTACCCAAGGCCCTGGGGCGAGCCAGGCGAGCGTCACCAACTAACAGCGTGTGCATAAAACTCTTGCATTCTCGGCGGGCCTCTATATACTTTGAGGAACTGTTTAGCTTAACCACGAATCACTACAAAATAAAACACAAAACTTCTACGAAACGTTTGTAAATTATTCGCGAATAATTTGTAATAGTTCGTGGTGTATACCCACATGTCACAATATATTTCTTCGGAAGGTCTCGAAAAATTAAAGCATGAACTGCAGGAATTAAAGACCGCCGCGCGAAAAGAAATCGCTGAGCGCATTGAGGCGGCCAAAGCCTTGGGTGATCTTTCGGAAAACGCCGAGTATCAAGAGGCCAAAGATGCCCAGTCGCAAAATGAAGCGCGCATCGCCGAGCTTGAGGATCTTATCCGTGAAGCTGTCTTGATTTCCGAAAATCATCGAACGGATGTAGTCGATATCGGATCCACGGTGACCGTTCAGTCTCCCAAAGGCGAAATGAAATATACCATTGTGGGATCGGAAGAGGCGGACCCCAAAGAGGGGAGAATCTCAAACGAATCTCCGCTGGGACGAGCTTTTTTGGGCAAGAAAAAGGGCGAACAAGTTGAGGTCAAAGCCCCGATCGGTATCCAAACCTATACCATTAGCGACATCCGCTAAAAACTGCAAATTTGATCCCCTGACTGCTATAATGCGGGTATGCCGCTAGAGGACATTCGAGCCGAACGACTTAAAAAACTTGAAGCACTAAAATCGCATGGGCTCTTGCCATATCCGCCGAGCTCCAGCCGGTCTTTTCGTATTGGCGCGGTGGTCGGCAATTTTGATGCCTATCAAAATAGCCGCAAAGAGGTGATTATCGCTGGCCGCGTTATGGCGCGGCGCGATCAAGGGGCAATCAGCTTCGTTGATGTCCGTGACGAGTCGGGGAAAATTCAGGTGCTCTGTAAGGCAGAAAAACTCGGCGAACTCTATCAAAATATCGCTGGCATTTTGGATGTGGGAGACATTATTGAAGTGACGGGCACGGCCTTCACCACCAATCGCGGCGAAAAAAGCCTTGAAGCCGCAATGGTTAAGGTTCTGGCGAAATCCCTCCTGCCGCTGCCGGATAAATGGCATGGCCTGGTTGATATCGAGGAACGGTTGCGACGGCGCTATCTTGATATACTGATGGATCCGGAGGAGCGTGAGCTTTTTTATAAAAAATCCCGATTTTGGAAGGCGATACGCGATTTTCTGATTCGGGAAGAATTTCTCGAAGTTGAAACCCCGATTTTAGAACATACACCGGGCGGGGCCGATGCCGAACCCTTTTCCACGCACTTAAACGCGCTGGATATTGATTTATATCTGCGTATTTCGCCGGAGCTTCATTTAAAACGCCTCTTGGTAGCCGGTTTTGAAAAAGTTTTTGAAATCGGCCGCGTTTTTCGCAATGAAGGTATCGATCGCGAACATCTGCAAGACTACACCCAGATGGAACTCTATTGGGCCTATGCTGATTATGAGATGCTGATGGAGGCAATAGAGCGAATGGTAAAGGAAATCATCCGCGCGACACTCGGCACCATGACTACTGCTTGGGAAAACAAAACCATAGATTGGTCTAGTGAATGGCCCAGGATTGACTATTACGAAACGTTTGCCAAGTATACTGGAATCAATTTGGGGGCGGCCTCCGCAGCTGATTTAAAAAAGTATGCGGGGGATGCGGGTATTGATACTACAAAACACCTTGGTCGCGGCCGATTGATTGATGTAATTTTTAAAAAGAAAGTGCGGCCGACATTGATCCAGCCGGCGTTTCTTCTGCTCCCACCGGTGGAGATTGAGCCGCTGGCGAAACGCTCCGAACAATTCCCCGATCGCGTGCTGCGCTTTCAGATTGTCGCCTGCGCGACCGAGCTTGGCAAAGGATTTTCTGAATTAAATGATCCGATTGATCAACGCGATCGGTTCAAAGAGCAATTAAAACTGCGTGAAGCGGGGGACACTGAAGCTCAACGTATGGATGCTGATTTTGTTGAAGCGCTGGAATATGGTATGCCGCCCTCGGCCGGATTTGGCATGTCGGAGAGATTTTTCTCGATCTTAGTCGGACGCCCCATGCGTGAAACCGTCTTTGAACCCTTGATGAGAGATCGTAAGAGTGATAAGTGATGAGTCTGGAGCGATCAACTCCCTCACTCTATACCGAGCACTAAAAACTATGATCGATCCTCAATTACTTCATGAAAATCCGGAGTTGATAAAGGAATCCTTACGCGCTCGGGGCATTGAGCTTGATGTGGATCACTTAATTCGACGTGACACCAAACGGAAAAGTCTGCTGCATGAAGTCGAAGAACTGCGCGCGGCGCATAACAAACTTTCTGATGGCATTGCCAAACTGGAAGGAGCAGAACGCGAAGATTTAATCCAGCCATCAAAAGACTTAAAAGAAACGATTGGCGAGAAAGAAGCGGAGCTTAAGGTTTTGGAAGATGAGGTGACGGGTATACTGATGCTCCTGCCCAATATCCTCGCCCCGGATGTTCCCGTTGGGACCTCGGAGGCGGATAACGTCGTCATCCGCGAAGTCGGCCAGAAACCTCAATTTACATTTACTCCCAAGGACTATATCGTGCTCGGCGCAGCGTTGAATTTGATTGATACCGAACGAGCCGCGAAAGTCGCGGGCGCGCGATTCGGCTATCTTCGAGGTGAGGCGGCATTGATTGAGTTTGCGCTGGTTCAGTTTGTTTTTTCTGTATTAACCGATGCTGACGCACTTCAATCCATCGCTAAATCGGTAAACGTAGCTGTTCCGCCGAAACCGTTTGTTCCCGTCGTCCCGCCGGTTATGATCAAACCCGACGTATTTGAAAAAATGGCGCGGCTTTCGGCCGCCGATAAAGACGAGCGATACTATCTGCCGCAGGATAATTTGTACTTAGTCGGCAGTGCCGAACACACGCTCGGCGCGATGCACTTGGATGAAATTTTAGCTGAGTCGGATTTACCCCTGCGCTATGTCGGTTTTTCGGCAAGTTTCAGGCGCGAAGCCGGGTCCTATGGAAAAGACACGCGGGGGATTATGCGCGTCCATCAATTCGATAAAGTTGAGATGGAGTCGTTCACCACAAAAGAGCAGTCACTGGCCGAGCAGAATTTTTTCGTTGCCCTTCAGGAGTATTTGATGGCGAGTCTCAAGATTCCGTATCGAGTCGTCATGATATCATCCGGCGATATGGGGCTGCCGGATGCGCGCCAAATTGATCTTGAAGCCTGGATGCCGGGGCAGAATATGTATCGCGAGACGCATACCGCTGATCTGATGACTGATTATCAGGCGCGGCGGCTGAAAACACGTATCCGCAGAAAAAATGGTTCGATTGAATTGGCGCACATGAACGATGCGACGGCTTTTGCCATCGGTCGGACGCTTATCGCCATCCTCGAAAATTATCAGGCAGCGGATGGGTCCGTTTCAATTCCCGCAGTACTCCAGCCGTTTTTAGCCAAAAAAATCAGCCGCATCGAGCCGACTGTAAAATAAATTCTCTAAAAAAAAGCCCGCCGGATCGCATGCCATACTGGCTATACGACCTGCTCGGGCTGGTTATTTGATATCATAAGCTTAATTCTTTATTCATAATTCTTTATTCTCGTTTGTGGCCACTGACCGCGATTATTGGAACTCAGCGAAAGTCATCTATCCGCGCCGCAGAAGAAGCCGCCGCGGCTTGTTAAACAAGAGGCGCCTTTGGGCTATTCTCGCGCTCGCCAGTTTTTGCGCTGCCTATCTTGGCCTCTATGCCGTGCTGCACCTGCGGTCATTTCGCATTACGGAAATTCATATCCAAGGCACGGAGAGTCTGGATCCGGCGAGTATTCATACATACCTTGATACGGCACTCGCCGGAGACCGCTGGCACTTTCTGCCGCGGTCCAATATTTTATTCTTTTCGGTGAACGCCGCAGAAAATTCTCTAAAAAAAGAATTCCCGGAAATTGCTTCTGTCATCGTCTCAAAAACTCTGCCGCATACCGTCGCGGTGCAATTAGTTGAACGGCAGATTTGGGCGGTCTATTGTTACCTCTCGCACACCGATACGGCAACGGACACACCGATCGCGAGCGAAAACCAAAATGATGCTCTGCCCGATTGCTACTACCTGGATCACGACGGAGTCGCCTTTTCTCACGCGCCGTCGGTTCTGGGTTCGCTGATTGTGCGTATTGATTCCGACGCGCCGGTCCGTGAGCTCGGTGCCGTCGTGCTGGACGTCGGAGCTATCGACGCCTTTGGCAGTTACCAAAAAAATTTTTCAACCATTGCCGACATCGAGGTCATTGAATTTCGCTTAAACCAGAACGCGCCCAAAGACGTCTGGCTTCGGGCTTCCGACGGGTTTGACGTGATTGTGACGAAAGATGATGACGCGGCACGAGTCGCGGGGGTTGTAAAAACAGTGATCAACCAAAAAATAAAAGGCGACCGAAAAAACCTCCTCTACATTGATGCCCGGTTTGGGAATAAGGTGTTTTATAAACTCGCAAATGGGAAATAGCAAATGGCAAAGAGCTACTTCGGCAAATAGTAAATGAAAATTGATTTGCCGCCGCGGCCGATGGGTTCGTGACCGCGCAGCCAGGAGTAGCTGTCTTCCAATTTTGTTTGCGGGAAGGGCGGCGTTGCGGGATTCACCGAGCCTTCAAGCAAGGTTAAAGATATAGCAAAATAGCCATGCGCCGGACCGCGAGCTGACCACCAAGGCTTAAACTTGCCGCCTAGATAATATGCCGGCGCGCCGCCGCCAAAGTAATCAAGGCTGATGCTTTCAATATTGTTTGATTGTACGTAATCCGCCAGCCGTTTTAAATCCTGTCCCCAGTCGTAATTGGAATCAACCGCGATGCGATAGCCGTAATCCGTCCCGCCACCTAATGCGTTGAAATAAGACAGAAAATAAGGATAGCTCCGCACGACATTGAAAACAATAAAGGCGAGCAAGAGAAATACAATGGAATAGCGCGGAATGGCAAGAATATATTTTTTATATATCAGCCGGAAAAATTCAAAGAGACCACCGGGCGCACGATAGCCGTCGCCGTGCATCCAGGAGACAATCTGGCGTGAGACGAGCAGATAAATAAAAGGAAATGTCGGCAGAACATGACGCACGCCGATATTTAAGGGCGATTTCAGGCTGTAGGCCCAGTAGAAAAATACGGTAAAGCCTGCGGCGAAAACGGCAAAATTATTTTTCACCCAATAGCCGAGCCGCTTCCAGCCCCAGGGATATTTTCGGCAAATTTTTATGATCCCGTACATCAGTCCGACAACGGCGAGAATTAAAAAACCAAGACTCTCTTTCATGAGATACATAATCGGGAAATAACTGCGCGAGCCCGCATTCGATACCTGTCCCAAAAAATAGGCGGTGTTGCCGCCGGCAGCTCTCTGGATGACCATCAAAACGCCGAGGAAGTAATGCGCCAACGGACGCGTGAGCGCATGGCTTGCCAGCGTATGCTGAATGTTAACCAGCGTTCGATTGCCAAAACTTGAAAGCAGAAATTTCGAATCGCGCATCTGAAGCGCTGACGGATAATGGAGCATAAAGAATCCATAGACAAGCGAGATGACGACGACCCCGATAATGCCCATGGCAACAAATTTTGATACGCCGCGGGCCGCGAGTAGAGCCCGTTCTTTCCATGAATGATCCATCAAAACAGTAAAGTGCATGAGATAGATCACGATATAAATCGGGATTAAAAGAAAGGTGGAAAATTTCAAAAGTTCGGCGATGCCAAAACAAAGGCCGGCGATAGCCGTATTTTTCCAGCTCGGATTTTCAAGAAAATTGATAAAAGACCAAAGACCGATGAGAAATCCGAGCGTTGCACCGATATCGGTTGTCACATAATGGCCATGAGCGAGAAACGTCGGAGAGAAAACAAATAAAAATAATGACAGCGTGGCGACCGTCCTGCCAAATCTCCGCGAGGTCCAAAGATAAAACAGGATGCCGACGAAGATGGTAAGCAGCAGCATAGGCAGCCGCGCCCAGAAGATAATTTGATCGGGATTATTGCCGGCGTTATAGAGAAACGCTCCGCCCTGGTCCCATTGGCCGTTGACATCGGTCGTCCAAGATTTGATGTCGGTCGGAAAATTTAAATGTAAAAAGAGAAGCGGCAGGCCGGCTATGGCTTTCACCAGCGGCGGATGCTCGGGATTTAAGCGATAGTCGAGAAATTTAACGTATGCGTAGCCGGCGGGGATGTGTGCCAGTTCATCCTGAATGGCGGAGTCGCCAAGTGAGGCGCCGAGCATCAGGCAGAACATAATGAAAAGCAGCAGGGCCGGGATTTTCCAGTAAATTTTCTCTGCCATGGGTCCAGTATAGACCAGATGACCCACGACCGTGTGCACAACTGCCTGCCTGATTGAGAATACCCAATAATCGGATATTTTTTTAACGTTCGCCAGCTCGTCAGTCCGTACTACCTATATTGTACTATAGGGAGATATCGGTAGGCATGGGGGGAGTTACATTCGGGTAGACCATTGCGAAGCTACTCAACCATTATCAGGTATGCTTGACTTTATTTTATTTTGTGATAAAATGCTGCTAGAAATTTACACGTGGAGGAATACCGTGGGGGATGACATCAAAGACACGGAGTCATACGTGGCCGAGGCAGACTCGGAGTTTCCAATCTGCCGCTGCCTTCACTGCGACCGGAGTCCGACGCACTGCGGGGTATCGCAAGATTCCTGCTGGTGTGTCGAAGGAACGCCAATCCGATAATAAGGAGATGAGAAGGAGATGAGATGGCGAAGAAAGAGATTAACGCCATGACGTTTGGTAGCCGCGACGCGACGAAGCTACCCAGTCGGGTCTGCGACTGCCCGTGCAAGCGGTGCGATGACCAGGGCCACTGCGGCAAGGCCCAAACGGGCTGCGATGCGCTGGTCCGCGTTCCTCGCCGCTAGCGGCACCGAGGCCGGTTGAGAGAGCGATGTACGTTCCTCTCCCGGCCTCTTCTATTTCTAGATTGACTCAAAAGCCTTTTTGCAGTATTAAAGGTATAACCAATGCAGTTGGAGATCGTAACTCCAGACTGGAGAAGCCAGAGTTGACTACCTTCTTAAGGAAATTTGGGTCGCTGGTCGAGAATGACGGTTACGCTCAATGCGAGGGAATCACTGCTGAAGAGCTGAAGGCTGGCCTAATGGCGGGGGATCGGTTACTCGCGGTGATCGAGAAAATCCCAGTAAGTCAGATGCTGGCGGAAGTCGAGCAAGCGCTCGCCGCCAGCCGCGAAGCCAATCCGGCGCTCGCTCGGACGTTCGGTTTTGTCTGGAGGGGAGCAGTACGTCAATTCGTCTGCCCGCCCCCCTCGCCGTTCGTCAAGACCAAGCCGAACTGGGACGACTGGCTGCCGGCTAACTTTGCCCGAGGCCACCGTTTCGGTTCGGAATTCAACACCGAGCGGTCGTTCACGGTCTGGACCTTTTCCGACGGGCGGAAGATGCCGGTCCGGATCGATGCCGAGTACTTCCTTGTCATCCGAGAGCGGGTCTTCCGGAAGTCTGCCGCAGGCGCCATCAGCCGGGCTCGTGTCACCGAGGCGCGAGCTTGGGCTCTCAACAATAACCTGCGTCCGCGGCGCGAGGCCTCGCTCGTCTAGGACCCGCTGTCGGCACGCACATCACCAGCCAGGATTTCGGAGGCCCGAAATCCTGGCTGGGGTTTTATTATCTGGGGGACTCGTTTACTGTTACCTATCGGCTAGTTTTAGTATCATGAACCTGTGGCTGAACAAAAAAATGGCGAGCCGGGCAAAGAGCAATTGCCTGGAGGTTTGCCGCCAAGTGAATTAGCCAAATTAAAGCGCAAAATGGCAGAAATGACTCTCCCGACCGAGGAGGAACTTTCTCGATCCCGGAATGCCGAGATCAGGAAGCATAAAGGCAAGATTAAAGCTAAACCTGAAGCAGGGCTTGGCGACTGGAATCTGGTGGGCGCCGAGTCAACTTTGATTGACGACGCGAAAGCAGAAAATACAGCATTTGACCGGAAGAAAGCCGAAGCGGCGGAAAAAAAGAAGCGCGCGAAAGAAAAAAGACAGAAAGTAAAAAAACCGACAGTCGATGACACCACCAAAAAAGATGATGAACCCCAAGCCCCCGATTGGGGCAAGGAATTATCGGGGAAAGAACGAACAAAAAAATTAGCGGAACAAGTTCAAAAAGAAGACGCAGAAAAAGATCGCAGGCGAGAAGAAGCGAAGGTAAGAAAAGAGGCTCGTGAAGCAGCTGAAAAAGCCAGGGGACCATTAGATTATACTGCCGAGCAGGCAAGTGATTATTTTGAAAGCCTTTCGCCGGAGGATCAAAATCGGATAGGTCCGATTTTACGGCTTGCCGATAGGGGAAAAACCTTGAGCGAACAACTCGGAGGTGCTCTGGCAAGTGCACTTCATAAGAATCTTAAAAATCAAGGCAAAGAAATAAGCCAGTTAGATGCCAAAGACTTGCGAATGATTACGCGGTCTCGTTGGTCGCGTGACATTCGAGAGGTTGGCGAGAAATTAGCAAAAAAATCTTCTGGAGTGATTCAGGCTACAGAAATTGAGATACTAAAAAAACTCGGAGTTCCGGAGTCAGCCATAAATGGCTTGCTTGAAGCTCGTGCTCGCGAAGTCGAAAGACAAAGTGGAATACTTCCCGAAAAGTCCGTCGAAGATAAAAAGACGCCAGAACAAGTAGAAATTACTCGTCAAAAAGCAACAGCATTTTATGACCAATTACCTCCCGAAGACCAGAAGCTCCTTGGCCGGGCTCTAGAAGCTATAGTTCGGCAGGGCGGCGTACTGCCGCAGTTGCGTACTAGTTTAATGGTGGCTCTCCAAGAAGCACGGGTAAACGCCGGCAAACGCGGGGGCGAGATGAGCGCTGATGACGTGCGCCGCATTTTACGGTCTCCCGCGGCGCTTCAAATTCGAGAAATAACCGAACGAATGAATTTAAAATCATCTGGCGAAGTTAAAGCTTTTGAAGACGATCTACTACGGGAAGCCGGCATTTCCGACCAATCAATGAATGCCTACTGGGGATCGCTCGCAGAAGAAGCGGAAAAGCCTACGGCAACTAGAGAGGCTGGAAAGGAACCGACAGGCGAAACCGAACGTTCTTTAAAAGCTGAACGTCGCAAGCAGGCAAAAGACGAGCGGCGGGACAGAACACGGGAAACCATAGCTGGTCTGCGCCCGCAATTTCTGGAAGATCATCCGGCTAACTCTGCAACTTTGATTGCGAGAGAGGTTGAGGCAGAACGAGCTCGAACGGCGAGAAGGGACGAGCCGGTATCGGCCGGAACGCGAAGTACCGCGGAGGCCGATTTAGAAGCATTTTTAGAAGATCAGGCCAAAGCCATTCTGGAAAAAACCGGGCCCGAAGATGAAGCTCGGAAGATTAAAGAATTCGAAACAGAGCTGGCGGAAAAAGCGCCGAAAGGCAGGCCGCCCGATGTGGCCGAACAGGCCAAGTCACTTGAAGATTTAGCTGAGACAGAGGCCAAAGAGCGAGCCAAGGCGATGGATAAGCTTTATGGCGAACGCTTGGCTGAAACCTACGGCGGCGCGTCGGAAGCGGCGCCTACGGCCGAGATGCTGGGTCCCGGAAAAGAGACGGCCCTTAAAGAAAAATTAGATGCGGCGCGCGAAGCTTTGAAAGAGCATGAAAAATATTTGGATATCGGTCCGATCGATGCGGCGCGAGCGCACGTCACGGCGGATTACGAGAAGCTGCTCACTAGTTACAATACACTCCGTGCAGAATGGGCGGGTAATGATGCGTTAAAATTTGCCGCAGAGGAGATCGCACTGATGAAAGCCCGAACCGAATCCGTCGGGCCGGACTTTGTTTCAGCGTGGGGAAAAACTTGGGATCGGTTTAGGGAATCGACCATCGGAACGTATTTCGGTTTGAAACGTGAAGGGTTTGTTAAAAAAAGTCTGCGGAATATTATTCTTGGATCTCTCGTCGGATTAGGCGCCACGACGCTTACACCGGTTCTGGGTACGGCTTTTATGGGAGCGCGGCGAGCTCTTGGTTCGATTGGCGCCGCGTTCGGCACCTATCGCTGGCTTGAAGGCAGACGCGGGAAAAAACTGACTGAACTAAGCGGTGAAACGCTGGAGAATTTAAATTATCCGGAACTGGAAGAGCGCATGACGCATCTTGCGGTTCTGGCTCGCATGTCGAATTCCTGGGAGGGGATTGATCCGACTTTTCAGAGATTGAAAGAAAAACGCGAGCAAATGATTGCGATTGCCATGGGCTTTCAAGGAAATTTTCATGAAGCCGCAGGATCCTTGACTCGTGAGGGCCATCTCACCAAAGAGGCCAAAGCAAAAGAAGAAAATCGAGAGAGACTAAAACGCATCGGCATGGCGGCAGGTGTGGGTGCCGGAACATTTGTCGGGCTCGCGGCCCTGCGCCATCTTATTTTTGAAAAGCATATCTATGACTTAGATTCGAAGATGAAGGCCGGCTGGGCTGGCATAAAAGTTTTTTTCGGCTTCAAAGAGGCGTCAATCCCTATACCAGTAGCACCCAAAACGAGCGGTGAATTTTATCCAGACTATCCGCTCGCTTCAGATGAGCCGAATCTTATTAGAGAGTCTCTCGCTGGTACGCCTCAAGAACCATTTGACTATCCCAATGCCGCATCAGTCAAAGAACCTGCGCTGGCGAAAAATGTCCCCGGCGGCACAATTGAGTCCGCCAAAGACTCGATTTCTATTCCGGTAAAATCCGGCGAAGGGCCAATCCATGAAGCACGAAAGGCGCTGGCGCTCTATTTTGATTCGCATAAGGATTTTGATTCGCTCTCACCCGCGGAAAAAGTCTATGCCGAGACAAAACTTTGGGAAGAAACAGCCAAAGAGTTAGTCAGTGAGGGCAAAGCCCAAAGCGTCTATCATCCCGGCGATACGATTGAATTTAAGAATCAGACAATTGAAGACGTGCTTTCTAAAATGAAAGGACGATTCAATACGCCCGAAAAAATTGCGGGACTTTCTGAAAATTTGAAAGATTACGCCGGTTCGAAAAACGTAAACTGGGATCGATATGCCGTGCAAAATGGCCATGGCGCCTGGGAATTGGACAGCGGGGTTCGCGTTCGCGCGAAAATTCCTGTCGCCAGTTTTCGCGAGGGTCTCGATTTTGATAAAGTATTGCGGAATGGGGCGATAGGGGAGATATCGGATCGGTCTGTGCTCGGCGAGATCTCGGAGGCAGTTCACGTAAATGCCGACAGTCAAGTGATCGTCGAGACAGCCCTACCGCATAATGTGATTGGTTCTCCGGTAGAAGTTGCGCATCAAATGGCAGATCAATGGGCGCTCGAGACGGCCCATATGCCGGAACGATACTATCGGCTGGTGAAGGGTATGAAGGTCGAAGATATCTTAAAAAAGAGATTTATTCCATTGAAGGAAGTCGAGCAATGGCCCTGGCCGGAGGGGGTGCGGCCCAATCATGCCGATACCATGCGCTACGTTAAACTGCGGAATCTGATTGCGAAAACCATTGAGTCTCTCGACGCCGATGAGCGAAAAACGGCGGGACAATTTTCTGTCAATGATTTTATGAAACATTATTTTTCTAAACTTTCTCCTGGGATATGACCATTGATCAAAAAACTCTTCGTCAGGCGCTTCAGGGAAATATTATCGAAGAGCTCGGGCTCGAATCTCTGTCGCTTGAAAAAAAAGAGGCATTGCTCGAATCGATGGCGGATCTCGTTGAGGCGCGGCTCATGGTCTATATCGGCGAAAAATTATCAAAAGCAGAGCGGAGCGAGTTTGACCGGGTGCTTAACCAAAATGAGGTCGAAGCTATGGGCTGGCTCGAACAGCGGGGAATTTCCTTTTCTGACCTTCTCGTCCGAGAGATCGCAAAAGTGAAAGCCCAATTGATCGAAAGAGCGGAAAAATCTAGTTAAGACTTTCGTATGGCTGAACATGGAGGTGAACCCCGGATGGAATTAGACGAAGCGGAGGTTATTCGCCGCTATGAAGAAAAAAAGCGTCTTTTAGAAGGATCCGGCGAAGAGAGAGAAGGAAAAGAAATATTCCGTGAGGCCTTTCGCGAAACGGTCAGGCATCAGCCGCAAGCACCAATCCCAGACGCCAAGCCCCTGGTTATAAAAAAAGCCGATGATGACGCCAGTGATCAAGCTGTGAAAATTCTGGTTGATATCGCCTTGCGTCGGGGAATTATGTCTGCAGTAAAAAAGGCCGCGGCCGAATCGCCGTATCTCGTCGATTCTTTACACGACGCTCTGTCCGATCATTATTTCGATAAGTTAGTGGCATCGGGTAAAATTCGCGCCCTTTAGATTTATTTCTATGAATGATTCGTTATTTCCGCTCACGCTTTTTGCCGTCATCCTGCTGCTTCTTCTTTCAGCGGGTTTTTTCATCATCGGGGTATCCTGGTTGAAACGGAAAAAAAGGCTTGAACGAGGGCTCAATTTAGCGCTCCTCCTGGTGCGCTTACCGCTGGCGGAAATAAAAGAAGAGAATCTGCCGCAGGAGCGCATCCGTGAGCAAATTGGCGTGATGGAACAGCTCTATGCCAATTTCGCGAATCTGAAGAGTCGCGGTTGGTTTTCTGCACGTCCCTGGATCGCCTTTGAGTTGACAGTGCCGGCCAAAGACGCCGAACTTTCATTTTATGCGGCCGTGCCGAAAAAATTTAAAGATACGGCGGAAAAACTAATCCATGCCTATTACCCGACGGCAGATGTCGCAGAAGCTCCCGACTATAATATCTTTTCCCCCGCGGGTCATTCGGCCATCGCCTATGCACGACTTGCCGAAGACAAGGTCTTGCCGATTAAGACTTACCGCGAATTGGAGACCGATCCCTTAAAAACAACCGCCTCGGTATTTACGAAATTGGATGAAGTCTCGGAGGGCGCGGCGATCCAAGTCCTTTTTCGCCCGGCTGCCAAACGCTGGAGAAAGGCTTTGCTTTCACAGGCGGATAATTACTACCAAGGCAAGGCTAAGCCGCCGGGGGTTGGAGGTATGCTTAAGGAGGCGTTGGTGGGCTCGAAAAAGGACCCCAAAAAAGAAGCGGAGTTGCCAGTGGTTCGTTCTCCGCTCGATGAAAACAAGGCTCGGATTCTCGAAGAAAAAGCCGGTAAGCCTCTTTTTGAAACGAATCTCCGCATTGTCGCCTCCGCGCCGACTGATGAGCGCGCCGAGACTATTTTGCAAAGCCTCGAGCAGTCATTTACCCAGCTCGCGAGCCCCAATCTAAACAGCCTGCGTTTTATCCGAGCCAAACGGTCTCACCAAAAAGAGGAAATTTTTGAGTATTCGTTCCGCCTTTTTAGCCAAGCGCATCTCATGGTATTGTCTGCCGCTGAATTAACCAGTATTTTCCATTTTCCGAATACGCCGCTGGATGTGCCGGGGCTTGAAATTGTAAAAGCCAAGGAGGCCTCGCCGCCGTCTGATTTGCCAAAGACCGGCACATTGCTCGGCTATAATCTTTTTCGCGGCGTTGAAACCGAAATCCGATTTGGCCGCGAAGATCGCAGGCGCCACTTTTATATCGTGGGCCAGACCGGAACCGGAAAATCGGTGTTTTTAAAAAACCTGATTGTCCAAGACATTTTAGCCGGCGAGGGCGTCTGCGTGATTGACCCGCATGGGGAGTTGCCCGAGTATGCCTTAGGCTTTATCCCGAATGAACGGATCGATGACGTGATTTATTTCGACCCGGGCGATATCGCGCGGCCGATGGGGCTTAATATGCTCGAGTATGACGCGCGCTTCCCCGAACAGAAAACGTTGCTCGTCAATGAACTGCTGCAAATTTTTGAAAAACTTTTTAATATGTCGATTGCCGGCGGCCCGCAGTTTGAGCAGTATTTCCGGAATGCGGCGCTCCTCGTGATGGACGATCCGGCATCAGGCAATACCTTGCTTGAAATCCGGCGCGTGCTGGCCGATAAGGAGTTCCGCCAAATGAAATTGGAGAAATCACAAAATATTCTGGTTAAATCCTTTTGGACCGAGGTAGCGGAAAAAGCCGGCGGCGAATCCTCGCTCGCCAATATGGTGCCCTACATTTCATCCAAGTTCGACGGCTTTCTTTCCAATGACATCATGCGGCCGATTATTGTCCAGCAGACCTCGTCATTTAATTTCCGCGACGTGATGGATCAAAAAAAGATTCTGCTGATTAATTTATCCAAGGGCCGGCTCGGCGAGTTAAATTCCTCTCTCCTCGGGTTAATTTTAGTCGGGAAGCTCTTGATTGCCGCGCTGTCGCGGACCAACGCCTCTGAAGAAACGCGTCCCGATTTTTTCCTGTACATTGACGAGTTCCATAACGTAACCACGAGATCCATCGCCACGATTTTATCGGAAGCCAGAAAGTATCGTTTAAACCTGACCATGACGCATCAGTACATTGGTCAATTGGAAGAGGAGATTAAAAAGGCGGTATTCGGCAACGTCGGCTCGATGGCCTCATTTCGCATTGGCACCGAAGACGGCGAGTTTATGGAACACCAATTCGCGCCTGAATTTTCGCGCCGCGATTTGATCTCACTGGATAATTTCAAGGCCTACGTGAGGCTGCTTATCGCCGGCAAGACTTCGCGCCCGTTTTCCATGCGCACCTATCCCGCACCCAAGCCGGACCGCGAACGAGCCGAGCATATTAAAGAAATTAATCGCGCAAAATACGGCCGGTCGCGTGAGGCCGTTGAAGCCGAAATTATGGCGCGTCACGCAAAAATATGAAATCCGTAGAATGGTCTCCGGAGGAACAAGCGGCCAGAGAAATTAACCCCCGCATCGAACCCCTTGAAGATTCCCCCGGGTATGCGGAAGACTTTAGTCTCGCCCTGGAGCAGATGACAGCCGAATTTATGATGGAGCACTTTGAGGGGGTGAAAGAAATTAGGCAGGCCGAGAGAAACGACGACCTGGGAAAACCCTATCATCAGCACGGATTTGATTTTGCCGTGCGCTGGGGGAACGGAGCCTGGATGGCAATCGATGTCAGCGATACTCATTCGCCTGAAGAGGAGTTTTCCAAGTTAAAGCGCATGCGCGACCTTGATGCATCCATCGATTTTACCGGCAAACGTCCGCTGGTAGATGTTCACGATAAAGAGGGTAAAGTCATCCAGAAACAAATTCCTCATGTTACGCTGCTCTATGCGCCCAAAGCCGAAGCCGAATGGAAGAAGGCAGAAAAAGCCTGGCTGGAAAATGGCAAGAAGGGAAAAATTGGCGATTGGGTTGAGGACCAGCTGGCGGTCAAGATTAACATTTTAGCCGGTCTCTATCGGAGTCTGGTGTATGAAGTCGAGAAATTTCCCCAATACAAGGAAAATTTCAAAAAGGCCCGGGATGTGATTGATGAGCAAATAAAAAAAATCGCCGAAGAGTCCGCGGGACGTCCTGATTCACGCCGAGAAATGTATGATCTGGTGCGGCATCGGGTAATCGCAGAAGGTTCAAAGAAGCACGTGCCCTTTGGGAAGTAAAAGGACCGCGCTGCTAGCCAGCAAGGCGGTCCTCGAGCTCTTCATAGGGATTTCGCAGAATGACCGGCGGCCGTCCCAGGAGATAGACATGGATGTATCCGGCATAATCTCTTAGGTACGCCTTACAGGCTGGTGGATCACCCTGGAAAAAGCACATCACTTCGCCGGAAGGGCCCGTTTTCTCCGAATTTTGCTTCGGCTCCATGGGCTCGATGCGGATAAGGCCTGGGAAATATTTTCGGACTTCAGCTACAATAAATGGCAAGAGTTCTTTTCTTGATTCATCATGCAGCGGCAATCCCAGAAAGAGCATGCTCCGCCTCCTTTCGTGTAAGATGGAATTGAGGAGTTACATCTTACATTTATTAAATAATTTGTCAAGTTTATGCGTATTGTCTGGCGGGATATTGTTATCGGTCTTGTAATCGGCGTCGTCATCGGGGCGCTTTTGCTGCCCATTTTGTCGAATACAAATTTAATCGCTAAAATTCCTTCGCCGTATCTGGCATTTTTGATTTTGTTGCCAATTCTCTCGGCCGCGGGCGTTTTTGTCGCCAGTCTCATCGGCCGAATGGTGCCTATCATTTGGCAGATTGCTAAATTCGGGCTCATCGGTGTTTTGAATACGGCGCTTGACCTCGGCGTCTATAATGTTTTGATTTATGCCACTGGCTATGACAAGGGTTTGCAGCTTGCCCTGATTAACGCCGTTTCCTTTACAGTGGCAGTTGTGAATAGTTACATATGGAATAAAAAATGGGTTTTTGAGGGTAAAGCGCGAAGGAGCCGCACACAGTTTTTTGAGTTCTTGACGGTCAGCGTGGTGGCGGCCATTATTTCAAGCTTGATTGTCGGTCTCTTTACCGGCTATATTGCGCCGCCCGGCGGCGTCTCCGCCGCGCAATGGGCCAATGTTGCTAAAATAATGGCCATCGCATTCTCTTTTGTTTGGAATTTTGTGGGCTACAAATTTGTGGTATTTCGTGAGAAGATGTAGCCGATGAACCGGCAAGATCACCTCGTACTCTATCGAAAATACCGCCCGACCAGTTTTCTTGAAGTCGTGGGCCAGGAGCCGACGGTGCGCGCGATTTTAAATGCCGTCGAGACTGGGCGCGTGGCGCACGCCTATTTATTTTCCGGTCCGCATGGCGTGGGGAAAACGACGGTCGCGCGACTGATTGCCAAAGCCGTTAATTGTGCCAATTTGTCCCGCATGGTAAATTCTGCTGACAAATTAAGCACCCGCCGCAGCCTTGGCGAAGGCGGGCTGGAAATCCCTTGTAACACCTGCGATTCCTGCATCCGCTATAATGACGGCGCGTCGTTTGACATTATAGAAATCGACGCGGCCTCCAATCGCGGCATCGATGAAATCCGCGAGTTAAGGGAGGCGGTGCGATACGTTCCGGCCGAAGGCGGCAAGAAAACCTACATTATTGACGAGGTGCATATGCTGACCCCGCCGGCTTTTAATGCGCTTTTGAAAACGCTCGAGGAGCCGCCGGAGCACGCCATTTTTGTCTTGGCTACAACCGAAATTGACAAAGTGCCCGCGACGATTATCTCGCGCACCCAGCACTATCAATTCAAGCGGCCGTCGGTGGCTGTCATTTCAGAACGACTCGCATCCATCGCGGCCAAGGAAAAAGTAAAACTGGATTCGGATGCCGCAAGACTCGTCGCCATTTCCGCCGAAGGGTCACTCCGTGACGCCGAAAGCATTTTGGGAAAAATTTTAGCCATCGAGGAGCGTACCGTCACCAAAGAGCTGGTTGAGGAAATTTTAGGTCTCCCCAGAAGAGAAATCATAGTATCAATGTATCAAGCACTAGCGGCCCGCGAGGCCAAAAAGGCCATCGAGTTGATTAAAAACGCGGTTGAAGCCGGTTATGACGCGCACCAGATTTTAAAGTCGCTGGTGCGTCTTGCGCGGAACGGGATACTCGCTAAAATCGATCCGGCATTAAAAGCCGCAGTCGCCGATGAGCTTTTGGATGAAGAAATGAAGGCGCTGGATGTGGTCATCAGCGCTACGGACGGCATTCACTTAAAACGAATTTTAATGGTCCTCTCGGATATTGCGCAAAAATACCGCCGTTCGCCGGTTCCGGGATTGCCGCTTGAATTGGCCGCGCTTGAAATCACCGCATAAGATGAGAGCAGAAAAATAATATGGCGAAGCCTCCTCTGCAAGTTGCGGTCTTCGACATCGACGGCACAATTTTTCGTTCCTCGCTGTTGATTGAACTCGTTGAAGCCTTAATTCAAGAGGGCATCTTCCCGCCGGGCGCCAAACGAAGCTATAGCGACGCTTACAATCGCTGGATCGCCCGCGAAGGCAATGTCAAAACCGGCTTTTCCTATTATGAATATATTTCAAAGGTCGTCTCGGCCTACGAACATCATATCCGGGGCGTGCGGCGGGCCGATGTCTGGAAGGTGGCGGCTAAGGTTTTGGCCTTTCATCGCGTGCGGCTCTATCGCTATACCCGCGATCTGGTGCAAAAACTGCGCCGCACGCATTTTTTGCTGGCCATTTCACATTCGCCCTACGAAATTGTCGCACCCTTTGCCAAGTCGCTACATTTCGATAAAACCTATTCGATGGTTTACGAGGTTGACAGTCAGGTTCGCTTCACCGGAAAAGTGCTCTATGAGGCGACTATTTTGAATAAAGCCGAAACTTTGCGCCGCGCGATGAAGAAAAATAATTTAACGCTCAAAAATTCGGTCGGGGTGGGGGATACGGAGTCTGACATCCCGTTCCTTAAAATGGTAGACCGTCCGGTAGTCTTCAATCCCTCGATGAAACTGTTTCGTTATGCGAGAGCCCACAATTGGGAAGTGGTCGTTGAGCGGAAAGATGTGATTTATAGATTTGGGCAAGCCAAATCTCAACGACTAATATCTAATTTCTAATTCCAAATTCAATGCCTAGAAACTATGATCTAGAAGAAAGAACAGCTAAATTCGGTGAAGATATTATTGAGTTTGCCAAAGAAATTCCAAAAAATGTTGTTACTATTCCGCTCATTAGTCAGCTCATAAGGGCCGGAACCAGCGTGGGTGCTAATTATTGCGAAGCCGATTCAGCTGAATCCAGAAAAGATTTTGAGCACAAACTCGGGATTTCAAAGAAAGAAGCTAAGGAGTCGAGACATTGGTTGAGAATGGTAATTAAGGCTAGTCCAGAGCTCGATGGAAAATCGAAGAGGCTTTCGCAGGAAGCTCATGAATTGCAACTTATTCTCATTACAATAATAAAAAATTCTAGACTGAATCAGTTAAAGTAAGGGCATGAATCTTTCCGTATTTTCATTAGATATTAGAAATTAGGAATTTGGAATTGTATGAAATACATCGTCTACATTTTGAAAAGCGAGCGCGATGGTGGTATATACATTGGGCATACGGAAGACTTGTCTCTTGCCATGGCCGAGCATGAAGCCGGCGCGAAGCGCGGTACAAAATACAGGCTTCCCATGCAGTTGGTCCATAAGGAGTCGGTAAAGTCCTTTAAGCAGGTTAAAATGAAGGAACAATACTGGTTATCACGCGAGGGTGTAAAGGAGATCGAAACTATGATCGGCCCGTTGCCAAAAAAGAAAGGAAAATAAATATATTTGGGGAGTAGTGTAATTGGCAACACGCCTGCCTTTGGAGCAGGAAACTCTAGGTTCGAGCCCTAGCTCCCCAGCCAACAAACTTGCAACTCCGACTGAAACAGGTTCAGCTTAACTGATTATCTAAAAAATATTTGCGGATCAAGCCAATTTTTTAATTCAGTTTCGTTTTGTACGTAGCCGCGAATATCAATTGCAGTACCTCGGTGAATGCCAAAATGCAGATGTTTTCGCTCGCCGTCAGTTTCGCTGCTGTATCCCGCGCCAAGAATCGCGATTTTTTCTCCCGCGGTTAAGGTTCTCCCAACATCGCTTGTCACGCTTGAAAGTTTGACGTGTCCGTACACAATCGTAACAGCCTGATTATCGAGCCTGCATTCTTCCCGCAAAACGCCGCCATATCCCGCGGCCCATTTTTTTAGACGGAGCAGCCCGGTGCAGGCGGCGTATATTGAAACATCTAAATCTTTTTCTGCGGGATAGGTTTCAAAATCGACTCCGGTGTGGTATCCCTTAAATCGCTCGGGGCTTACCGGCGAGTTAGCCGGCGCAACATAGACACCAAATGATTTTTTGGTGATGCGTAAAAGGGCATTATCGATCGGCGGCAGTAACCCTTTAGGTAGAGCGTTTGATCCCGCCAGTCCTTGCGCGGAGCGGCTCGAGGGCGAGGTTGAAAAAGTCGGGTACTTTGTCAAAATAAAGGCAGTAACTCCTGCGAAGAGAACCATTAATCCTGCTGCCGTTATTGTTTTGACATGCTTATACATAAATTTGATGATTGGCTGATATGGTACCATCAATATAATAATAGTATGAAGAAATTTTATCTTTTGCTTCTGTTTACCATCTTTGGTGTCCTGCCGGCGGTGGCGAGCGCCGATAATCCGGCAGTCACGTCTTTTTCTGCGACTCCTTCCTCAATCAGCTACGGCCAGTTCACGGCCCTGTCATGGGCTATCACCAACGGCAGCGGACATAATCTTTATTTTTTCTGTAATCAGGGGATCAGTCTAAAGACCGACGCGGGCGCGGCCTTCCCCTGCAATACGAAACAATCTGTAAGTTCCTATGCTTCAGACTCGGCCGGGTTTCAAATCATTAACGCCACAGGGGCCACACAATCCGTAACTGTCCGTGTGACTCCAAAGGACGCGAGCGGCGCCGATTATGACGCGGGAGGCGTCAGTACAACCATTACAGTCGGCCCCATACCGCATCCGATTAGTAATTTTTCCGCCTCAACCCAATATCCGATTCCGGGAACGGCGCTGACGCTCACCTGGACGGGGATTGATATTGGAGGCGCCAATCTCCAGTTTGATTGCGTATCGGGTATTCAGGTTTTCTCGCAAAGTCCTTCAGTCACCAACGCCCTGCCCTGCAACGGCCTGGCCTATACCTCGGATCTCGCCGGTTCGGGCTCGGTTACGATTTCATTTTCCAATGCGTCCTACTCCTCTGCCACTCTTGGCGTTCGTGTTTTGCCGGCCATTGTACCCGGCGTCTATGACGGCACGCACGGCATCTCGCTTTCACTCACAGTCGGCGGCGCTCTGCCGCCGCAGTCAGAATCTATTTTCTCATTTACCAGTTCCAAAACTATCGCTCTCTCCGGTGAGCCGATTTATTTTTCTTGGGATGCGAGAAACGCCTCGGGCACGAATATCCAGCTGCCCTGCAGTGACGCCGTCACTGCGACCAGCAGTCTCTGGGATCCGGTCATCGCTCTTCATTGCGTCGGGCTTGCTCTCCCCCAGCCCCTTTCGGTTACCGGAAGCAGCACAATCGCGTTTTCCAATCACACCGGTATCCCGCAAACTGTCTCTTTTATGCTTCTCCCAGAAAGTCTGACCGGAACCTATGACCCCCTGAAGTCAAAAACTATTGTGCTTACAATTTTACCGCCGGGATCGAGCCCCTCTTCCGCTGTAAGTTCAACTACCAGCCAGGCTTCAGGAGCTGCCGGAGCGGGGACTGCCAGTCAGGGTTCAATCAAAGTCGTCCATACGATTCCCTTCACGCTCTATCTTTCAAAGGGCTCATCCAATAAGCAAGTAACGGCCCTGCAGCAGCTCTTGCGCCAGGACCCGACACTCTATCCGGAAAAAACAGTTTCCGGTTATTACGGCCCGGCGACTCAAGCCGCGGTGATTCGGTTCCAGGCGCGATACGGCATCGCCAAAAAAGGCGACACGGGCTACGGGTCGGTCGGCGTTAAAACCCGCGCCAAGTTAAATGGTCTCAAAGACTTTTAAAATCTATTGGCTGGCGGCTCGCGAGCCAGAAAAAGATAAGAGCCTCCTCGTTTATTATTTTGTTATTATGAAGCACGCGTTATCTAAGATATGACGCTTACGACTCACGCCGTTGTCGGCGCGGCCGCCGCCAGTATCTTCCCCACGCACCCTGTCCTGGCATTTTCCGCCGGCTTTCTGTCGCATTTTATGATTGATGCCATGCCGCATTGGCATTATCCGGTGGCTTCATTTGAAATAAATAAACAAGATTTTAGAAAAAGCGATATGCAGATTGGCCGCGACTTTCCATTCGACTTCGCCAAAATCGGGCTAGATGTGATTTTCGGGATCCTAATCAGTTTCCTGTTATTTCATTCCTGGTTGCATAGTGCCTCATTCATTGTTTTGCTTGGCGCGATGGCCGGGATTTTGCCGGACCCGCTGCAGTTCGTCTATTGGAAATGGCGGTATCAACCGCTGACAACACTGCAAAGATTCCATATCTGGATTCATGCGCGCCGCGATCTCGATCATCGGCCGATTTTTGGCGTCTCGCTTCAGCTTCTCTTGATGGCCGCGGCCGTTGTTGGGAGTTTAAAACTATAAACCAAATAGACATGTATGAAACGCATTGTCGCGATATTCGCGCATCCCGATGATGAGGCCTTCGGGCCGGGAGGCACGATCGCAAAACTCGCTAAAACCAGCGAGGTCTATTTAATTTGCGCCACCAAAGGCGAGGTCGGATTGGAAAAGGGGAGGAAGGCCTCAAAAAACTTGCCTAAAATCCGTGAACAAGAACTGCTTCGCGCGGCAAAGATTTTGGGCATTAAAAAAGTTTTCTTTCTCGGGTTTAGAGACGGCGACCTCTCCAATAATCTATACCACCAAATCGCGCAAACAACCGAGGTCATACTGCGAAAACTAAAACCGGAGACGATTTTGACCTACGAGCCGCGCGGCATCTCGGGCCACATTGATCACATGACGATCGCCATGGTTTCGCTGTATCTGTTTCATCGTCTGCCGTTTATTAAAACTATTTTGCAGTTATGCCGGCCGTCGGAGCGCGATCGGGCCCGGCAAGATTACTTTATTTACGTCCCGCCGGGGTATCAAAAGAAAGATATTGGTTTGGTAGTTGATGTCTCTTCTGTTTGGGATCAAAAAGTCCGCGCCATGATGGCGCACCAGTCCCAAATCGGCGACGTCAAATATATGCTAAAGTTTGTCGAGCGATTCCCCAAAAAAGAATATTTCTTGGTAACCAAAAAATGATGTAGACTAAAGGCGTATCACCATGGAAAAATTTCAGGAAGCCGGCAGAAGCAAGCGAGAGTCATTTGAGGATCAGTTTCTGCATCCGGAGGTTTACGACCTCGAGGGGTCCGGCAGTCAGGTCAAAATCTATGATTTAAAGCCGGAACAGCCTAAAAGCCAAGTTCCGACGTATTTTGCCATGGGTTGGTCAGAAACTCCAACGGCGCTTCGTGAAAATCTGATTGGTCTGGCAGAAGAAGGCAGGCACGTGATTGCTTCTGATACGCCGCACGGCCTCGAGACGAATGAGGAGGGTCTCGACTATAACATGGCTGAACTAAGAAAAATGACCGGATTGATGCAGACACTGGAGACCAAGGAAATTGAGAAGGTTGATGTGGTGGCGCATTCCGAGGGGGCAGTTTTTACAGCCATAGCCGCAAGTTTGCATCCGGAAAAATTTAGAAATATTGTCTTTGTAAATCCGGCAGGCATGATTGGTAAAGACAACCCTTTATCTCTTGTGGCCCGATTTGGTGCAGATATGATTCATCATGTGCTGAATACTGGTATGTCAAAAGAGAAAAAAGCAGCCTACGCTAAAATCGAGGGCACGGCCAAATCAAAAGAGCCATCCCCACTAAATGCCATTCTGACTGTTAGCGGAAGTCCGATCCGATCGGCAAAAGAAATAGGCGCTATTAGCGCCACGGACGTCGTTTCGATGCTCGAAAGTCTGCATGACAACGGAATCGGCATCACAGTTATTTACGGCGCTGAAGATAAAACCTTTCCGGCTACCCGCATGTCAAAGACGATTCGATCAAAAGAAGATAGAGAAGCCGGCCGGCCGTTGAAAATAGATGGCGCCTTAGCAGTTGCCGGGACACATAATCAGATGTTTAAAAATCCGAAAGCGTTTGCCAGGCTGTTGGATCAATCACTGGCTGATTTAGAAAAAAAAAAGAAAAAGAACGCGAGCGGCGGGCAGAGACGCAAGGATAGCATGGAGTCTATTTCCGGAAGGGGCATTTATTTTCGAACGAATCAATTTAGGCTCGAGCATCCTACACTCATCTTCGTTCATGGACTTTCCGGTAGTTCATCAGCCTGGCTTCCCTACGAAAAAATATTTCAGAATAAATATAATACGCTCGTTTTTGATTTGCGCGGACATGGTAAGTCTGTTAAGCGCCCAAACTATAACGACTACGAAATAAAGGATTTCGTCAGAGATATCGAGGGTCTGATTCAATATCTAAACATCAGCCGATTTATATTGGTCAGTCATTCTCTCGATACACTCATTGCTCTAGATTTTCTTTCACGGAATCAAAGTAAAGTTTCTTCGGCGATATTCCTTGCGCCAATTTTTGGCATAAAAAGAGTGCCGATGGCCGCGGTGATTCACCCATTTATTTCTGCAATTTGTGTTTTACTGAAGTTCCTGCCCGCTCGAACCCGCCCCGGTTATCAGGTACATTATGAGCAATACAGGAACACGGGGGATTGGGATCTCCACCGAATGGCCGCAGATATCCCAAACACGGGTTTTCACGTCTATTTCTACTCCCTTGGGCAGATGTATAAATTTGATTGTCAGGACTGTCTCTCAAATATTAAAGTACCTGTTTTGCTCATGCATGGAGGGAAAGATACTATTATTCCCGCAGAGAATTCTCTGAAGGCGAAAGAACTTATTCCCGCAGTAAAGATCGCACTGCTTGAGAAGGCGAATCATATTCTTGTCTTAAATAACATCGAAGAAGTAAGCGCCGCTATCATGAAATTTTTGGAAAGTCAGTCAATCGATTGATAGTATGCCTAACACCCTGCTGCATATTCTCATCACCTATCGTTATTTGGCGCTTTTTCCGTTGGCTTTTTTTGAAGGGCCCATTGTCGCTTTGGCGGTTGGATTTCTGCTGTCTTTAGGATATTTCAAAGTTCTCCCGGCGTTTGGGATTATGATCTTAGGCGATCTTATTCCTGATAGTGTGTATTACTATTTGGGGCGCTTCGGGAACCAAAGAAAATTAATTGAAAAATACAGATCAAGTCTCAAAGCAGTTTCGCTTGATTTTGAATTTGTTGAAAAACTTTGGATAAATCATCCGCGAAAGATGATGATTTTTGGTAAGTTGGCCTATGGATTGAGTATCCCGTTTTTAATCAGCGCCGGGCTTGCCCGCGTCCAGTTTCGCAAATTTATCATCTATGCTGTTCCTGTCACAATTTTTCAGTACGGCGTTATTATGGGGATCGGCTATTATGTCGGGAGTTCATATCTGCTTGCCGCGCAATACGTTCACCTGTTTTACTACTTCATGGCGTTTGCCGTACTGCTATTTGCAGGGGCGTATTTTGGTCTAACCCGCTATATTCGAGGGCTCGTTGCAAAGTGGAGAAAAGGTGATAATGATTGAGCTATGAAAATTTCTTGCGTCATCCCGGCCTATAACGAAGACAAGCGAATCGGTTCGGTTCTTGAGATTGCCTCAAGACATCCGCTCATTAGCGAGACAATTGTTGTTGATGATGGATCTCAAGACGACACGAAGGATGTTGCCGCTAAGTTTGCAAATGTTCATCTGATCGTTCATCCGCTAAACCGCGGCAAAAATGTGGCGGTATGTACGGGGGTTAGAGCATCTTCCGGCGAATGCATTTTGTTTCTTGATGCCGATTTACTCAATCTAACCGAGAAGAATATAACTGATTTGATAGAGCCAATTCTGTCAAATTCCGCCGATGTCAGCATCAGTCTGCGCGGCAATACTCCTTTTCTTTGGCGGCTGATTGGACTTGACTACATTTCAGGCGAAAGAGTTCTGCCGCGGCAGATGTTGACAGATCACCTTAATGAAATTTCGGCCTTGCCGGGATTTGGACTGGAAGTTTTTTTAAATACGATTATTGTAGAAAAATCCTTTCGGATTAAAATTGTTTCCTGGCCGAATGTGGCCAGCCCCTATAAATATAAAAAATACGGGTTATGGTCCGGCCTTCGCGGTGATATTCGCATGATGCGGAATATCTTTCAGACAGTATCGCCCCTTGGGGTACTGCGCCAGATATTTTTGATGCGTATCCTACGGGTTGAGTAATATGTCACCCAAAATCAGCTTTGTCATTCCAGCCTATAATGAAGAACATTATATTAGTGAGTGTTTGCGGTCAGTTCTCGTGGAACTGCAGAGTGTGGATGTCAAGGTTGAAGTCATTGTCGTAAATAATGCGAGCCGTGATCGGACAGGAGAAATCGCACGGTCATTTCATGGCGTTAGGGTCGTCGATGAGCCAGGGAAGGGTCTTGCGCGAGCGCGACAGGCTGGATTTACTGCATCTTTAGGGGAACTCATTGCCAATATCGATGCTGATACCATTCTGCGGCCTGGCTGGATTGAAATGGCGCTAAAAGAATTTGAGCATGACAGAAGGCTCGTCGCACTCTCGGGGCCGTATATCTATCATGATCTTTCTCTCTGGCATAATATTTTCGTTAGATTCTTTTACTGGCTTGGGTACATCCTGTATCTTTTAAATCGATTCGTCTTTCGCGTCGGCTCGATGATCCAAGGAGGAAATTTTATCGTGTGCCGAGAAGCACTTACAAAAATCGGCGGGTTTGATCCGCGCTTTTATTTTTATGGAGAGGATACGGATCTTGCGCGCAGACTTCATAAAGTCGGCAAAGTAAAATTCAATATGCGATTCTCGATTTATTCATCCGGCAGGCGTCTGGCTCACGAAGGCGTATTGACAATGGGTGCGCGCTACGCCTTGAATTATCTATGGACAATGTTTTTGAGGCGGCCATTTACGCAAAGCTATAAAGATATTCGCTAAATATCTGCGGCTTTGTCTCCTCTGATTCTTAGGCTTCAAAGTGTCGTGACGAGTTGGTTCTTCCTTTCCTTCTCCTGCTGCGGCCGCTCTATCCTGTGTTAGAATTAGACCAGACATGAAAGGCTATCAAGCCTATTTACGAGACAAGAGTTTTCTGCTTTCGGCGTTTTTTTCGCTTTGTCTGTTGCTCTTGATGCTGGTGATTAACTTCTATGCCGGAACATATGCGACAAGAGAAGCCTCAAACCCGGTGACGGATATCGTGCTTGATAATATTCGTGTCTACGATGTCGATGGCGTCTTTATTTACGGCGCGTTTCTTTTCTGGATTTTTATCGGGCTTGTTTGTCTGCACCGGCCGCAGAGAATTCCTTTTACTCTAAAGAGTATTAGCCTATTCATTCTGATTCGGTCAATTTTCATAACCTTGACGCATATCGGCCCGTTTCCCACGCACACCGAAATCGCCTCCAGTCTTATCAGCCGCGTGTCGTTTGGGGGTGATCTCTTTTTCTCGGGGCATACCGGGCTGCCGTTTTTAATGGCTTTAATTTTTTGGGAAACGCCCTTGCTCCACTGGACCTTCATTCTGCTTTCTCTTGTTTTCGGGGTCGTAGTCTTGCTCGGCCATCTGCATTATTCAATCGACGTGTTATCCGCGTTTTTCATTACCTATTCGATCTATAAAATATCTGCCGCTCTTTTCAAAAAAGATCGGGCTATATTTCTGCGCGGTCTTTAACTAGCAACTGAAGTCTTAGCTTATTGGTTCTAGATTCTATGAGACTGATTCTCTTTTTAATCCGCTGGGGGCTTTTGGCTGCACTTATTTCTGGTATTTTTCTTACTATTTATGCTACCGTCCAGCAAAACTATCGCCAGACCTTGAATGACCCGCAAATTCAAATGGCCGAAGACGCCGCGCGGGCGATTGAGACGGGAGCAGATCCCGTGAGCCTTGTCGATACCGCCTCGGTAGTCGATGTCTCGCAGAGTCTTAAGCCGTTTTTAATTATTTATAACCCAGGCGGCAATGTGGCTGCTGCGTCAGCCATTTTAGACGGCGCTACGCCAAAACCCCCCGACGGGGTATTTGAATATGTAAAAAATTACGGCGAAGATCGCATCACCTGGGAGCCAAGAGGCGGTGTTCGGATTGCCTCCGTCATTACCTCGGCAAAAAATAATGCCTATTTTATTTTGGCCGGACGCAACATGCGCGAAGTTGAGGCGCGCGAACGTCATCTTTCATGGATGATTCTGCTTGGCTGGCTGGGTTCACTTTTTGTTGTCACACTCTTTTTGATTGCGATGCAGTTATAAGCCGCTAGCCGCTCTCGGCCCAAAGCGGTACGCTACGAGGGATGAAACGGCCAAAACTAGGAGCACATGTCTCGGTTGCGGGGAAATTATCAAACGGGATAGAGCGGGCACAATCGATTGGCGCCGAATGCATTCAGATTTTCGGCGCCTCGCCTAAGCAATGGGCAGTCCGTGGACACGAGGCGCGTGACATTGAAGATTTTAAAAAAGCCCGCGAGGCGGCCGGTATCGGCCCGGTCTATTTGCACGCGGCCTATCTGGTTAATTTGTGTTCACCTGATTCATCGAGTCGGCAAAAATCGGAAGTAAACTTAGCCGACCATTTAAAAATTGCTTCAGCCATCGGCGCGGAGGGATTAATTTTTCATATCGGGTCCGGCAAAGAAATGCCCAAAGACAAAGCCCTCGCCATTGTCGTCGAATCCATCCAGCGCATTCTTTTACATGTGCCCGGTCTCGCACAGTTGGTGATTGAAAACTCTGCCGGCGGGGGACAGAAGATCGGTGGAAATCCCGAGGAGATTGGCGAGATTTTATCTCGCGTGAAATCCAGTCGGCTTAAGGTCTGTTGGGATACGGCGCACGCCTTTGAGTCGGGAATCATCGAGGAGTATGATGCCAAAAGAACCAAAGGAATGGCAAAACGGCTCGATCAAGCCTTTGGCATGGACGCGCTGGTTGCCATGCATATCAATGATTCAAAAACCGCTTTTAATTCGCGCCACGACCGGCATGAGAATATCGGCCAGGGCCATATCGGACTCGAGGGTTTTAAAGTCTTGGCCCGCGAGAAGCTATTCGCGGATGCCGCTTGGATTTTAGAAGTTCCCGGGTTTGACGGTACGGGGCCGGACAAGAAAAATATCGAAATATTGCATTCACTGTTTGTCCGATCCCGTTAGAGAATTAAACTGCATCTCAAAAAGACAAAGAGAATAGTATATAGAATATGCTTCGCAGTCTGGTAAAAGTTACACAAATTAATTCTCTAACGGGATGAAACGGATAATTACTGTTTTGTGTTTAGCCATTATTGCGGTCGGAGGGTATTTCCTGTTGCAACCGGCCTCGCAAATTTCCGTCGATATTGCCAGCCAGAAGTCTTTGTCATCGGAATCAAATCAAACGATGCAAATTCCGGCTGATTGGAAAACCTATACGTCGAGCCAGTATCAGTTTTTAATTCGCTACCCCGGCGATTGGAGCCACGCCGTGACCCAAGACGGGGTCAATGTGTTCCTGCCGCCGGATGGGAAGAACTCGGATCAGGCGCCTATTTCTGTCGATTTGACGGGAGCCGAACCCTATAAAGAAGCCACCGACGCGATTGGTTCCAGTTTCTCCAGCTCCTCAAAAACTGCGGTTCGAATTGGCGGCCTCGCGGGTATCCAAATCGCAGGTTATTTAAATGCAGATGTTTCGGGCGGCAAAGATTCGTATGCGATATTTACGATGCTCGCCCAAGCTGGCCGTTTAGTCTCGATTGATTACATAGAGCCAACAGTCGCGGATTATAAGCGCGTATATTTCCTGATGCTCTCTTCATTCGCCTTTACCAAATAAACCGGGGATGGCTTGACGGATTCTCATGACGAGTAATCTGGCTCACCCCTTTTGTTTTTATATATATCTATTAGTATAAAGCGCAATGAGCGGGAAAAGGCTCGGTTTTATAGCTGTACTGGTCCTCATCTTTATCGGGGGTGTTTTTGGTTTTGATAAGTTTTTTAGCCAAAAAATAGGCCAAAGCCAGAATCAAAATGACCAAGAAACCATCCGGGGCGTGGTCTCGACTACCTTGCCCTCGGGCAAGGTAGTCGTAGTGCATAAGCCAGACGGGACAGAGATTTTTTTATCTTTAAATGACGCTTCCACCATTACCGACGAACTCGGCGAGGACTTATTTTATTCGGATATTAAAGTTGGCATGCCGATATCGGCGGCCGGCATTCGCAGTGTTAAAAACAATGTGGTTATTCCTTCGCTGATTACGGTAAGTCTCACGTTTGCCGACCAGGGCAATATTTCGGGAGCGCAAGATACTATCGGCCGGAATTATTTTTCGCTACAGTATAATCCGGCCCGTTGGTCACCGAATGGTGCTCAAGTTTTACAATTGCGTGATATAGGAGCGTGTACGCTCGATGTCTCGGGCAATCCGCCGCGGGTTGATCAAAGTTGGGTCAAAAGCACGACCGAGCGCCGCATCGGCGGAAATATTTTTGCGGATATCCGCTATACCATAAATGGCAAGCATGTCCTGCGGGTGATGACGCTGGAAGACGCCGCAGAAAAGTATGGCGCCAGAGGCGAACTGGAACGGGCATCATTTGACTTCGTCTCGCAGTATAAAAATCCTTTGGCCGGTGGAGATCTGACTAACTGCATCCGCGCGGTCGATGATGTCCTTGTGACGTTTATGCTGCGGAATGGCTCGGCCAGAATATTATTGCTGACACCGAAAATTCCTTTGCATGTCCCGGTGGACGAGGATTTTATTTTGCGCGGGACCGCGGCAAGCTATGACGGCACGATTCAGCTTGCCGTGGTAACCGACCAGGGCACAAAAATTATTTCAAAAAATATTCCCGTATCCGCTAGTGCTGGTGAGCGCTTCGGCACCTTTGAGACGCAAATTCATATTCCGACATCGGCTCCGACAAGACTTCAGCTGCGGCTCTTCCAGTATACGCCGAGAACCGGCTCGGTGACGGATCTGATCCAACTGCCGATGACTGTAGAATAAGCTCGCACAATCCTCGGGCCGCGCCGGCTTGAAAAAAGGCGAATTTTGATTCATACTGTTCTCGCGTTTACCGCTATGGCGACCCTCTACACCGAAACCTCAAAAAATATCTGGCGCACCTGGCTTTTAATGACGGCTTTTTTCGGTATCGTCATCGGCATCGGGTTTATCTTCACCCAAATTTATCAAAACCCCTCGATTCTGTATGTTGCGGTCATATTCTCGGTTCTGATGAGTATCACCAGCTATTGGTTCTCCGATAAAATCGTGCTGGCCTTGCACCGCGCCAAACCCGTCAACATGCAATCCAATCCCGAGCTCTATCGCATCTTAGAAAACTTGACCATTGCCGCTGGCCTGCCCATGCCGAAGTTCTATATCATAAATGATCCAGCGCCGAATGCTTTCTCGACGGGTCGAAATCCCAAGCATGCCGTCGTATGTATCACCACCGGCATCATGGAACGGCTGGACAGGTCAGAAATGGAGGGTGTTTTGGCGCATGAGCTGATGCATATAGGCAACCGCGACATGCTTGTCTCAACTGTCGCAGTAGTGCTTGTTGGTTTTATCTCAATCGTTTCCGATATCTTTTTGCGATCGATGTGGTTTGCGTCCGCCAGCCGGCGGAGCGATGAACGCGAGGGCGGAGGAGCGTTGGTTTTGATTGGCATTATTCTTTCGGTCCTGGCGCCGATTATTGCAATGCTTTTGCAACTCGCCATTTCGCGCCGCCGCGAGTTCTTAGCCGACTCATCCGGCGCTTTATTGACTCGATACCCCGAGGGGCTGATCTCCGCGCTCAAAAAAATCTCCGCCGATCCGCGGCCCTTGTCTACTGCGACAAACGCCACCGCCCATCTTTTCTTTGAGAATCCATTCAAAGCCGATTCGCATGTCCCGCGCAAAACCGCCTGGATTGTAAAATTGTTTATGACCCATCCACCAGTAGAAGACCGAATTAAAGCGCTTGAGGGCAGATAGTAAAATAGCTGGAACTACCACGTCTCGCACCCGACCTTGTTTTTTCCAAATGGAAGGGTGTGACCCACCCGCCAGTAGAAGACCGAATTAAAGCGCTTGAGGGCAGATAGTAAAATAGCTGGAACTACCACGTCTCGCACCCGACCTTGTTTTTTCCAAATGGAAGGGTGTGACCCACCCGCCGGTGGAGGATAGAATCGCGGCCTTAGCGCAAGGTGAGGGGTAGAGCGGGTTTGACTGAAAATCAATACCGCCGTCCATTCGTTCATTACTCGTTCATTACTTCGGGGTTTTATGTAAGACTTTATTCTCAAGTTCTTAAGAACTTGAGAATAAAGTCTTTGTGCACTAAACTTGGGTTATAAACATATGAAGATGTTTAAAGAATTGGAAACAATTACAAAGGGATATTCTAATCACAGGAGAATTGAGATTATGGCCTTGCTTGAAAGAGTGCCCGGGTTAACTCTGCAGCAGACTTCCGAGAACCTTGGGATTAACTTTAAAACAGTGTCCGACCATTTAAGGCGGCTCGCAATCGCCGGTCTTGTTTCTAAACGAAATAGGGGAGCGGCCGTGGAGCATACTCTCACCTCTCGCGGGAAGCTTATTCTCAAGTTCTTAAGAACATTAGAATAAACGTTTTTATTTAAAGTTGAGTAGATCTTTGCTTGAGCTTGGGGTTAGGTTACGGTAGCTTTATTCTTCATAGTTTGACGGAGGGGGTCGCCCCAGTACCACAATGCTTCGCGCTGGCTACGGGGCAGGCGACGTGGCCCGCCTGATTTGTTTGCTAAAATTAGGCGGATAAATCTAGTGCGAAAGCTTGTTCCCGATTTGTCTAAAAATTCAAGTCCGCGTAGAATTTTGAGGAACAAATCGCAATCCCGCTTATAGCGGAAAGGTGCGTGAGTGGTTTAAACGGCAGTCCTGGAAAGACTGTGTGCCAGAAATGACACCGAGGGTTCGAATCCCTCCCTTTCCGCTATGCGCGGGAGAAAGCAGGTATACCAGAAATGGTATCAGAGGTTCGAATCCTCTCGCTTCCGTTTTGGGCGGGAGGGGGCTCGATATTTTTAACGGGTATCATAGGTTCGCTTGCCCGTTAAAGAATCCCCACTAGTGTTAGGCATTTTTTATCAAGAGACCACCTCAACCGAGCCGATTACACGGCCGAAACGCCCGATGATCGTACACCCACGATCCGTTTTCTGGCGGAATGTATGCGCAAGCAAAATCCTATAAGTTCGATAGACTAGTCTATCGAACTTATTCGTGCTTTTCATATTATAGAAATGACGTCCTCCCCGCACTCCGCTTTACTCCGTACGGGGTTTCCCGCAAGGAAATTAAACAAACATTCTCATGTTCTTAAGAACATGAGAATGTTTGGGTGAGTGTTGTATCAGCCTAGATTTGTTGACTTCGGTGGCTCTGCCCGCTAGTATGCCGATAATCTGAAGACGAGGAGTGCTCATAGTGAAACTGAACTCGGCTGGAACAAACGGCCTTGAGAATCAGTTTCTCGGGGTCTCGGATGAGGATTTGTTCTTTCGGTCGGAGAAGGAGCGGGAATGTTTCGCGGAGCTTGTGGTGCGGCATCATGGGAAATTCCTCGGTCTGGCTGCCCGCATCGCTGGGTATCAGAATGCCGAAGATGTACTGCAGGATGCCTTCGTGCGGATGATGACTTTTCATCATCGCTTCCATAGCTATCCCGGCAGCTCATTTCTCAACTGGGCTTGGATGGTCGTAAGAAATTCTGCGCTCACGCATGTCGAAAAAGCTGCCCGCCAAGTGCCGTATGAAGATGGGCGGCTGGAGGACTTAATCGGCGGCAGAGAACCTGAAGATAAATCAGTCGAGTTAAGACAGCTGGGCGAGAAGATACTCGCACTTCTCCCGCGCGAGTACGAGTCCGTTATGCAATGCCGGTATTGGGACGATCTCGGGCTCGAAGAAATCGCCCGAGGGCTCAAGATCCCGGTAGGCACTGTAAAGTCGCGGCTGTTTCGCGGTCGCATGCATGTGGCTCGTCTTTTAAGGAGGCTCACCGCCCGTTGACGCGCACCGCTATCGAATCGGGGCGCGTCATTTTTTATCGCACATATTCCAGTCTCGACAGTTTGCGGCAGGGGATTACAATAATCTCACCTATGGAGGGCGACCGACCAAAAGTTGGGATTGGGATTATTGTAAAGCGCGGCAATAAAATTTTATTGGGCGAACGTCTTTCGAATCACGGAGCCGGCACGTTTGAAATTCCGGGCGGCCATTTAGAATTTGGCGAGACGTTTGAAGAAGCGGCCAAACGCGAGGTGCTTGAAGAAACCGGACTCCAGGATATTACGCTTTGTGGTGTTGTCTCGATTGGAAATGATATTTTATATGACAAACATTATGTTTCCATTGGGCTTTTGGCAGAATGTCACTCGGGCGAGTCGTACGACGCCGAGCCCGAGCATTCGAGAAATTGGCGTTGGTACGCTCTCGATAAACTTCCGGTGCCAGTTTTTCCGCACAGCCAGCGCGTTATAGATAATTGGCTTAGTGGGAAAATTTATACTGATAGCAATCTCATTACTTCTCATGTCTGACCCAGTCATCCAGGAAATTAAATCAAGGCTTGATATCGTGCCTTTCATCCAAGGCTATGTGAAGCTGTCGCGCGCCGGGATTAATTGGAAGGGGCTCTGCCCGTTTCATTCGGAAAAGACGCCCTCGTTTATTGTCTCGCCAACCAGACAAACCTGGCACTGCTTCGGCTGTTCAAAAGGCGGCGATGCGTTTAAGTTTGTGATGGAACTTGAGAACGTGGAGTTTCGCGATGCCTTAAAAACGCTGGCTGAACGAACCGGCGTGGAACTCGTGCGCGAAGACCCGCGGCTTCGCACCGAGCGCGAGCGGATGTATGCCGTCATGGAAGAAGCTACAAAATTCTACCAAAGCCAGTTAAAAAAAGTGCCTGCGGTGGTTCAATATTTGCGCCTGCGCGGACTGAAAGATGAGACAATGAGCAATTTTCGCATCGGCTATGCGCCCGATGCCTGGGATGAGCTTTCCTACCACCTGCGCGCCAAGAATTATACTTTTGCTGAGATGGTCTCGGCCGGGCTTTGCATCAGGAGCGAAAAGCGGCGCGATTCCTATTATGACCGATTCCGCAATCGCATCATGTTTCCGATTTTTGATGTAAACGGGAAAGTCATCGCTTTTTCCGGCCGCATCTTTGAAAGCGGCAGAAAAACCGATGAGGCCAAGTATGTGAACTCGCCGCAGACTATGGTCTATGATAAGTCACGCGTTTTGTTTGGCCTCGATAGGGCAAAGGACGCCATCCGCAAAAAAAATCGCTGTATTGTGGTTGAGGGCCAGATGGATTTGATCATGTCGCATCAAGCTGGCCTGACTGAAACTATCGCCGTCTCGGGCACCGCCATGACGGATAAACATTTAATCAATTTAAAGCGCTATACCGATACGCTGATTTCATCCTTTGATGCCGACGAAGCTGGGGAGACAGCGACGCGCCGAAGCTTGGATCTTGCTGCGGCCTACGATTTTAACCGGCGGGTGGCGGTTATTCCTAAAGGCAAAGATCCGGCGGATGCAATTCTTGAAGATCCGAAAATTTGGCAAGCGGCGGTAGAGGGGTCAAAATCCTTGATGGATTTTTACTGTGAGCGAGCCACACAAAAATATAATCTGAAAACGGCCGAATCAAAAAAAGATTTTAGCCGTTACTTGCTTCCGGAAGTTGCCAAGATTGAAAATGAAATTGAGCGTGCTCATTGGATTTCAAAAATTGCCGGCACTTTGGGGATTAAAGAAGAAGCGGTCTGGGCTGAGTTACGGCGCTATCTGTTGGCAATTGACGGAAACGCGTCAAACAGGATAGAGTCAACGAAGCCCGGAAGGTTAAAAACGCAACAACTCGAAGAGCGCATTTTGGGCGCACTATTCCTCTACCCCGAGGCGAGAGTCATGTTAAAAGAACATGATACTTCGCTCCTCTTTGCTATCAGTCCGCACGGCGAAATTATCAAGGTCTTCGAGACTGGGCCTCAAGATGAGGTTTCGGATATGCTGGAGCGCCTGCCGGAGGAATGGCGAACGTACGTGGATCGGATTATTTTCGAGGTTGAGTCTCTTTTTTCGAATATTAAAGACTCCCGGGTTGAAATTGCCGCTTGTATTCGCGAAGTTGAACGAGAACGCCTAAAAGAGCGCCTGACATTGATTGCCGAATCGATCAATGAGGCTGAACGGTCCGGTGACGAGGAGCGCGTCGGGGCGTTGCTCCATGATTTTAAAGATGCATCTGAAAAGTTGCGATCTCTTGAAAAGAGATAGCGATTTTTATATCTGTTTTATCATAATCCCACACTTGAGAGACTTTTTCTATGAGTCCCGTTAGAACTTGATTTCGCAAAGACTCAATGTGGCTCAAGACCTGTTATCGAATTTTGTTAAATTGCTTTTAAATAATATATAGTTCTAACGGGATGAAGAAAAGGAAAATCAAACGAAAGAAAGTAAAAATAAGAAAAATGAGGAAAACGCAAAAGCTGAAAAAAAGAAAGTCGGCGCGTTTTGGCAAAAAGAAATCAAAATTCAGAAAAGCGGCGAAATCAAAAGACGCAACTGAATTAAAAATCCAGCATTTGCTGAAGAAGGGCGGTGATCGCGAGTTCGTGACCTATGCCGAAATTATGGCTGAATTTCCCCAAATTGAGACTGATTTGGAGACCTTAGAACGGCTCTATCAAAAATTTGAGGCGGCAAATATTGAAGTCTTGGAAGCGCGTGAATTTTTAGACGCTCCGCAGCCAAAAGAACCCGATATGAAGCGCCGCCGCAGAGAGCAAGAAGCCGACTTGGAGCAATTATCCTCTGACTCGGTTCAGATGTATCTGCGTGAAATTGGCCGGATCTCTTTGCTGACGGGCGATGAGGAAAAAGATCTGGCGCGAAAAATTGAAAAAGGCGATGAGGAGGCTAAAAAAAAGTTAACCCAAGCCAACCTCCGGCTGGTGGTTTCGCTCGCCAAAAAATATGTCGGCCGATCGCCGCATTTAACATTGCTTGATTTAATTCAGGAGGGGAATATCGGTCTCTTTAAGGCGGTCGAAAAATTCGATTATCGCAAAGGATTTAAATTTTCCACCTATGCCACTTGGTGGATTAGGCAAGCCATCACGCGGGCGCTTGCCGATCAGGCGCGCACTATTCGCATCCCGGTGCATATGGTTGAAACTATCTCAAAGTTCCAGCAGGTAAAACGAAGGCTCCTGCAAGATTTGGGCCGCGAACCGTTGCCGGAGGAGATCGCCTCTGAAATGGGGGTAGATGTCGAAAAGGTGCATTACATTCAAAAGATTTCGCAAGAGACGGTGAGCCTCGAAGCGCCAGTGGGGGATGACAGCGATGAGGGGGATTCGGTGCTCGGCGAATTTATCGTGGATGAAAAAACTCTTTCGCCGGTGCAGTCGGCCGCGCGGAGATTACTTCGGGAGCAAGTCAGCGGGATTATTTCCGATTTAACGCCGCGCGAGCAAAGAATCCTGCGCATGCGTTTCGGGCTGGATGACGGCATCACGCATACCTTGGAAGAAGTTGGCAAGGAATTCGGCGTGACGCGCGAACGCATCCGTCAGATTGAAGCCAAAGCCATCGAAAAAATGCGCGGCCATTCGCTAGCGCGAAAGTTAGAAGGGTATTAGATAAATCCAGATTTGATTTGAGCTTGCTTTGAGGCTATACTTTTTTGGTATTCCGGCGTAGCTCTCCGCCAGCCGGCGGAGGTAGAGCGGGCTTATGTACTTCGTTTACGCACTCTACAATAAAAAGTTTGATAAGATTTATGTTGGTCAAACAGAAAACTTAGAAAAGAGGCTTACTTTGCATGAGGAAAAAACTTTTAAAAATAGCTTTACTTCAAGATTTGACGGCCATTGGGATCTTATATACTCTGAACATCTAACTACTCGACGGGAGGCTTTAAGGCGTGAAAAGCAATTGAAAAGCTTCCGAGGCCGAGAATTTATAAAGAAATATATTCCGGCGTAGCTCAGTGGTAGAGCGAGGGACTGTTAATCCCCAGGTCGCAGGTTCGAGTCCTGCCGCCGGAGCATTCGTGGACTCTTGGAGTAAGCAAGCTCCAGTTTCCTTTTATCTATGGCACTTTTGACAGGTTCGAACCGTGCATAAATCTTTTTAGCCTCTTCCGAGACGACTTCCATTGGCAAGAGCGTATTTTGCACGTCCAGTGTGAGTATTTTGTCTTTTATCACGAGGTTCGAACCAAGAGTCGAAAGTATCTGCCTTTTTGTCTCCAGGGTTCCGGTTTTGAACTTTTCCTTTGCATCGTCCAAAAAAGTGAACATCTCGTCTGCTGTTTGAATCCATTGGTCTATCCTTTGACCCATATCGGCAAAAAACTCCTCGTGTTGAGCTTTCTCGCGTTCCAAGGGGGCTATCCTTTGGGCATACTGCTCTGCTGTAATTTCCTTGGCCGCTCGCATATCAATATACCCGTCAATTTTCTTGATACAGAGCTTATAGGCTTCCTGACGGGTAGCGAGGATAGCATTTCTGCTCGATGACTCATTCTCGTTCTGCGCCCTGAACCACCTCATGCCAAAATCGTGAAATTCGGGCGGGATAACGAGTTTATCAATGGCCGCATTTATCTGCCTATTTAGCTCCGCTTCTTCAATTGAGCCTTGAGAGCAGTTAGGATTTTTTCGCTTGGTGCAATGGTAATAAATATAGTGATGGATTTTTCCGTTCTTTTGGTGTTTGTATTTTTCTTCAACCGTAATCATCGCATTGCATTCTCCGCATCGCATCATTCCGGCAAAATCAAAGATGTGGCTCTTAGGGCGCGGCTTACCCTGCCTGCCTAAGAGCATTTGAATCCTGTCATATTCATCTTCCGTAATCATTGGCTTGTGGATGCCCCGATGCCAATTCCCACTACCGATAGGGTATTCGTACATCCCGTAATAAATCGGGCGGGTCAAAATGTTATACAGGGTACTGCGCCCCATAGGTTTGCCGCTCGGCATTTTGAATTTCCAATCCTCGTTTGCGATTCTTAAGGCGTGCATCGGCGAATACGCTCCGGTAAGGATTAGGTCAAAAATCTTTCGGACTAGCTCAAAGCGTTCGGGGTCTGGATGCAATTGCTTAAAGCCCTTCTCGGCAGTCTTATCGTTCATATATCCTGCCGTCGCGTGACAGGGATACATACCCATTTGCGCTTTTGTTTTAAGCCCCCGTTTTACATCCACGCCCTTATTGTCATTTTCAAGTTTCGCTTGGCTACAAAAGAGATTGAGTAAGAATTTATCATTTGGGGTGTTTCTGAATATCTGGCTAGGGGTTCTTACCTCAAGTAGCTTTCCCGTATCAAGAAGATGGATAATTTGGCCTGTATCAACCGCATTACGGGCGATACGGCTTGCGTTCCAGACTAAGAGGCCGTTTGCCTCTCCCTCCTGGATTCTTTGAACCATTTTGTTAAAAATCGGGCGGCCTGGAGATTTCGCTGAATGAGATTCGGGGAGCGTGTCTTTGACAGCCAAAGATTCTCTCACAACAACTTCTTGAAGTTCTCTAGTTTGAGACTCAATGGAAACAACCTGCCTATCTTCCTGCTCGGAAGATTTTCTGGGATAAATAAAATATGAAATTTTATTAAGATTTTCTTTCATAAAACACAAAAGGGACGGTTCAGGTTGACCCAGTCCGCTTGCTCCACAAAGGAAGTAGCTCTACCGGCTGAAACCGCCCCTTTTGGGACACTAAAACCAATAAAAATACCTTTGTGGCGGATAGCTTTTGGACGGGTCAACATCATCATTTTACAGGGTTCTTTTGGACTTATCAAGCGCCATTTTCTTGGGAAACGAATCCAAGGTAGTGCTGTTAAATCGCCTAAGCTCGCGGTCTATAAAAGATAACCCATCCGAAAAAGATAAATCCTCCATTGCGCTCGCCGCTGCTTCTAGCTTCTCCGTAAGCCTGTCATCGGCTTTATTTGACCACCCTCTAGCCAGCTCTTGCCTTATCGTCTTAACTCCGTGGTCTTTGATGGCTACAGCAAGTGAGTAGCTTACGAGTGCTTGGTTTTGGCTATGCGCACTTCTTTCTTTCGATTCTGCCTTGTGGAGTATGTGATGCAATAGTGCCAGCTTGTCATCGCCCCCAAGGAGGGCAAGCTGGTTTTCTGGACGCATAATTAGCTTTTCCCAAGAGTTAAGCAAAACTGTTTTCCAAAGTCCTTCTGTAAATAAATCGTTAAACACTATTGGCGTCGGGTATGGCCTTCCGAGGATGCTATTGATTTCGCTTTTTATGGTTTGGGCTTTATTGAGCCGGTACTCGTATCGGAAGACTTCTAGGCCATCAAGGGCGTAAACCGCAAAAAGGTCTTTTTCAAGTTGCGTGCGCCTTCTCCCCGCGCCTTTGCCCTTATGGTTTTTTAAGTCCTCGATCTTGTTATAACAAATCCATTCCCGTGTGCCGCAACGTATCCGCACGATTTCGTTGTTATTAGTCCCTCTTTGCATGATTTCTTCGGACGTATCGTATGCTTTTCCCATGTCGGTTTTTGAGAGTTCCGCCGAGACACTCCTGAATCGGATTTCCGGCGGCAGGATGATATTCTTGCAGAAATGGGCTACCGATACAGTCCCATTCTTGATATGTTCTGTTAATGTCGAGATTCCAAGGTTGCTTAGCCGTTCGCGGAGAGTATCGAAAACTCGGTAACTATCGCTGGGAGCAATTTCTTGGAGGCTGTTCTCATTAAGCAATTGGGGGATAGAGAACGTGATTACGAGGTCATATTCGGTTAGGCCTTTTTCTACGTTTGCCGATTCAAATATCTCCACTTTCGGGCGGAAAAGCTCGCCATCTCCTCCGTGCAAGACAAAATGCCGCAAGTACGGGACTCTTGGGTTCCTCGCTTGGGTCAATTCGTTGCGCGAGAGTTCGGCAAACTTTCGAGGATGAAAATCCTGGTTAAACAACGCCCAAGTCGCTACATGGAATTTGTTAAGTCCTCGGATTCGTATTTGAACAGTGTCCATATGCTAAAACTTGTTGTCCTAAAATTTCTTGGAATCCTAAAATTTCTTGGAATCCTTTGTGGGCGGCTGGATACGGCCAGGGACGGGCTGGCCATAGACTGCGGAATACAAATTCACCAAGTTATTGGCTCGGTATGATGCTTCTTCGTCGCTTAATTCAACCTTGAATCTAGCGTGATAGAGCTTCTTAAATTCTTCGATTGCGACTTTTGGCAGCATAAAAAATAGGCCTTTTTCAGCCTATTCCTTAGCTAAATGACTCACGGGTGAGTCATTTGCGACTCAAGATAATCGTGGGTTCAATCTCAACTTTTTATCCTTAAATTCAATAATTTTGAGACCGATTGTTTGTTCAGTCTTTTGGTTTATCGCTTCGACTGCATCTGCGATGACCTTGCTCTCATTTTTCATAGGTTCGGCACCCTTAATCTCTTGATAAACGGTATCCCAATCAAACCAACTGCCGAGGTTTTGCCCAAACAGGAATTTACATATTCCTGACTGGTTGGTATTGCCTGGTATTTTTGCCTTAAGTCCACGAAAGCATACTTCATCATCTTTGGAGTATGAGAAATCAGAGGATTTAATTCGCGAGGTATCGCCTTGGCTTTCGTTCTTCTTGGCTGGCTCCACAACTCTTTTTTCGTATACTTCTCCCAACTTGTCATAGAATGAATTGAATGATCCTCGATTTAAGTCTATTAAGATTTCTGCTTCGTAGTGGTTATAGTCACTAAGGACTTTATAGTGTGCAATAACACCAATTTCTTCCAGATAAATTACTGCCCTCATCCGGTTGTCGCCATATTCGTCCATAAGGTTCGGCGCTTTGGCTGGCAGCAGGATAGAGAATCTTATTAGATTTCGTATCAGCTTAATAGTTACTTTATCTTCAGTAGAAAGCTGGAGCTGTTCTAAAATATCCATAGCGACATCGCAGACGCTAAGGAAGTTTATTTGGCTAAGTTTCTCTATAGGGGCTACTTCGTTGGCCATTTTCTAAGGTATGATGCTATTTACGGCCTATGTTAGCAAATGTTAAGTTAGAATCAATGCCTAGGACTAAACAGGAGAAGAGGGGTATCCCCGAACTTCTAACGCTTAAAGAGGCTTGCGCCGTTCTGAAATGTCATCCGAATACGCTTCGCCAATGGGATACAAAAGGGATTCTTAAAGCTATTCGTATTGGAATTAGGAAGGATAGACGCTATCAAAAAGATGACATTCTGAAACTCTTAAAAAAGAAATAATATGCAGTCCGCATTTGAAAAAATTCTAAAAGATGGAGAACGAAAGGGGTACTTCCGTTTGCATAACGGTGGGGCGAAGATTGAATACTTGCCGTCTGGACACAAGGAAAACCTAAGCGATCCCGAAGAAAAAGTTCGTGCTGAATACTATTTTGACCTTATCGAAAAATACAACTATCCTGCTGCGCGTATCGGACTTGAAGTGGAAATGCCAGACCGCACACCAGAACGCTACGCGGACATTGTTATTTATGAAGATAATGCTCAACGTAAGCCCTACATCGTCGTTGAGTGTAAAAAAGATGGCATTTCCGATGCGGAATTTGAACAAGCAACAAAACAAGCCATTGCCAATGCACGCGTTCTTCGTGCTCCATTCTCGAATTGTGTAGCGGGCAATACTCGTCGCGCGATGGAAACCGGCGTTTGGAACGACAAAGAGCCAGAAAAGGCAACTATCACTGATATTCCGATTTCCTACGGCAAAGTTGAGGAATTTCGCTACAAAAAAGGCGATCAGCATTGGGATTTGAAGCCGATTGACCAAGAGGACTTAAAACGGGCATTCCAAAAGTGCCACGATACACTTTGGGCGGGCGGCAAGCGTGCGCCAACCACCGCGTTTGATGAATTCGCCAAAATTATTTTTGTAAAAATTCGCGATGAAAAAAAGGGACGCCGCACGGGCGACCCTTATGATTTTCAGATCAAAACACACGAGAGTGCGGAGAGCGTCTATAAGCGTATCAACGCCATTTATCTTGAAGCGAAAAAGATTGATCCCGAAGTCTTTAAGGAAGATTTGAAAATCGAGCCGGAAGAATTGTATACCGTCGTCGAGCACTTACAGGGCATTTCTCTTGATAAAACCGACCTTGATACCAAAGGTGTCGCCTTTGAGCATTTTATGGAGGATTTTTTCAAGGGCAAAAGCGGTCAATTTTTCACCCCGCGCAATATCGTTAGTTTTGCCGTCAAAATGATGAGCATAAAGAATGACGACCTTGTGCTTGACCCTGCGTGCGGTTCTGGCGGCTTTCTTTTGCATACGCTCGACGAAGTCCGACATCAGGCGGCGGAGTATTACCCCAATGAGGAAAAAGAGCAGTGGCGGTATTGGCATGATTTTGCGCAAAACAATCTTTTCGGTATTGAAATAAATGACTCCATCGCGCGTGTAGCCAAAATGAATATGATTATTCACGACGATGGCCACACGAACGTCATCGGCCATGACGCGCTCAATGATATTGAAAAGATGAAGGCAAAAAATCCTGGCTTTGCACGAAATCGTTTTGACTTCATCGTTACCAATCCGCCATTCGGTGCTACGGTTAAGCGGAGCGAACACCCTTATCTCGAAAAATTTGTGCTTGCTCAAAATGGCAAAAAAATCCGCGACAACCAAAAAACCGAGATATTGTTCATCGAGAGGTGTGTAGATTTTTTGAAGCCGGAAACTGGCCAAATGGCGATTGTTTTGCCGGATGGGATTTTGACCAACTCATCACTCCAATATGTCCGCGATTTTCTTATGGAGCGATGTCAGATTCTAGCCGTTGTTTCGCTTCCACAATTTGCTTTTACTCACTTTGGCGCGGGCGTGAAGTCGTCGCTTGTTTTCGTGAGGCGCAATGGTATGAAGGAGAAACTAAAGCGTTATAAAATTTTTATGGCAATTGCTGAGCATATCGGCTATGACGCGACAGGACGAACCGAAACACAAAATGACCTGTATAAAATTTTGGAAGAATATGAAAAATTCAGAAAATAATAATTTAGCGACACAGGTATTTTCGATTTGGAGCGATAAGGTTGAAAAACGACTTGACCCACGTTTTTATTTGCCATATTTCACAGAGTTCGAACAAAAAATCTCGAACAGAAAAGATGTAAAAACACTCGGAGAAATTGCGAATTATATCGGAAGTGGTGCAACGCCTTTAGCGGGTGGCGATGCTTACATCTCCAAAGAAGAAGGTGGCATCCCTTTTATTCGTGTTACCAATCTCGAAGATGGGCATATTGATTTATCGGATGTGCTTTACATCAAACCGGAGATTCATAGTGGAATTCTTAAAAGAACACAACTCAAAGAGGGTGATTTATTACTCTCGATGGCCGGTACGATAGGGTTAGTCGCAATAGTTCAAGATGGTATAGGCGAAGCAAATATAAATCAGGCGCTTGCCCGAATTGTTTTGAAAGACGGGTATGATAACAACTATATTGCAACAGTTTTGAATTCAAAAATCGGAAAAATCCAAACCAATCGCCTTTCTCGGCCATCTGTCCAAGCAAACATCAATCTTGACGAAATCAGATCAGTCAAACTTCCTATTCCGTCTATCAAAATTCAAAAGGAAGTAGTAGAAACAATACGAGTGGCATATGCAGAAAAACGAAAGAAAGAAACAGAAATCCAAAAAATCATCGCCTCGATTGACGGCTTCGTTCTTGGCGAGCTTGGTATAGAAATCCCAGAGGGGGGGGTACGGCGAGTATTTGAGGTCTGGAGTGATGAGGTTACAAATCGTCTCGACCCGATCTACTTGCGCGATTATTCCATTTATTCACACTTAGAGTCGAAATACTCTTTGTCCACGCTTGAAGAAGTTTTATCCGAGCCACCACAATATGGTGCAAACGAGAGAGCTGTTGATGGCAATCCATTGCGCGACATGCGCTATATAAGAATTACCGATATTGAAGATGACGGAGAATTACGAGCGGATAGCTGGAAAACAGCAGAGAAAATTGAAGATAGATATATTCTGCAGCAAGACGATTTACTGTTTGCCAGAAGCGGAGCAACCGCAGGAAAAACGTATATCTATAAGGACGAGGTGGGTAAAGCTATTTTTGCTGGTTATATGATCCGTTTCAAAATAAATTCGCAGAAGGCAATCCCAGATTACGTTTTTTGTCTCACTCAAACGCGATATTATGAATTGTGGAAAAATCTCATTCAGAGACCAGCTGGTCAGCCAAATATAAACTCTGAAGAATTCAAATCATTCAAATTCCCGTTACCGCCCATGCCAGTTCAGGAAAAAATAGTAGACGGTGTTCGGTCGTCTTACTCAAAAATGCGAACCTTGCGCATTCAGGCGACCGAAGTTTTAGCAAACGCGCAAAAGCGAGTTGAGAGAATGATTTTGGCGTAAAACCTAAGCTCTGCGGTCAAAATCTGGAAGATGTTTTCGATCAGCTTGGGGAATACTGATAGAATGCTATTGAATTAGCTATATTGATTGTTTTGGGGTTTGAGGCGAGTAGCCGCCCATTTATAGAAGATATGGATTTCACATTTGAGACTATCGGGGAGACTGAATCATTTCTAGATAAAATTATTGATTTGAGTTCATGCACTTGGTGCGATCCTTGGATAATAGGGCTGGTTTGCTTAAAAGCTATTGAGAATAAGAGTCTACAGAATAAGAAGATTATATTGCCAGACAGCCCTGATGTTCTTGCCTATCTAAAAAGAATGCACTTTGATTCACTAATGACTAATTTAGGGTATGCAGAAGATATGAGGCCAATGAGCGACCTTCTAATGAATGAGTTGGACAACCCAAATCTGCATGAAATTCTCCACTGTTCTTTTCGGGATGACTTCAATGCGAGACTACAGTCTAGGATTAGGAAAATGTTTACAAATTTTGGGATGAATGCCGATGATGAGGCAAGAGCTACGGCTATGGTAGGAGAGTTAGGGAATAATGTATTCGATCATAACGAGGGTCTCTGGCCGACGGAGATTCGAGGAGCTATCATAACCGCGCAAAACTATCCCACGAAAAAGCGCATAGAGATTTCTGTGGCAGACCCAGGGGGAGGGTTCCTCGGTTCGCTAAGACTTAGTAAACCCGATCTTAAGGATGATATAGAAGCAATAGAGTTGGGGTTAAGCGGTATTACGGGGAGAATGCCAGAGAAGCGTGGTAACGGATTGCTTGTGGTGCAGGACTGGACTCTTAATAAGTTTCATGGCAGTGTAAGGATTCATTCGGGGGCAGGTCTTGTGGTGGTAGACAAGGATGGTAAAAGAAGTAGGCAGGCTAAGCGTACCTTAGGAACTATAGCCTCGTTAGTGGTAGAATATAACTAAACACATCGGTGATTATTCAAATATCCAAATTTGGAACTGTACTGAATGGCAGACCTTCGGCTAGAGAGGCTGTTTTGAGAATGTTTCAGATTATCAATGGGAGTGCTGACAAAGAAGATGTTGTGTTAGATTTCTCTGCTGTTGAGGTTCTCTCCCCATCATTTGCCGACGAGTTATTGTCTCAACTCAATGAGAAATATGGTATGGATAAAGTAAAGATTGTTAATGCCAAATCTGCTGCTGTTTCGGAGACCCTCGAAGCTATAAAGTTGGTTAAAGCCAACGCTAGTTAAAATTGTCTGTTTACCATCCTCTCACAATCGTAAACGGCGAGTAGCCCGTTAGGCTCATCAAGGCGGTTCTAACGTCGGTCAAGGCGCGGAGCCAAATTGGATGATACGAGTTCACCGCCTCGTCCCTCGACTTTGCTCGGGACTCGGCGGGCAAATCGGCAAGAATTTTCCACGACTTTTTGGGTTCAAAGCATATCGCTTGCGAGCGCAAAACGTGGTTCGAGCCAATTCTTTTGAGAAAATCCCGTCCCGCGACGGGATTTTCTTGCAAAGCGATATTTTTGGCTTGTAGAGCCGCTAAAATGAATTGCCGGGCCGGTTCGAGCCAATGATTGCCGCTTCGCTCAAAATCCTTCAATTTTTCGGAAAGCTCGGCCTTTTCGGTGATGAATTTTTCTTTCTTGGCGGTGTATTCCTCGCGCGAAATCGTGCCGTCCAAATGAGCGTCTAAAAGCAGGTCGAGCTTTCCTTCAAGCTCTTTTATTTTGTCCTTGAGATTTTGAGCGAAAACGACACCCGCTTGGGCGGCTTCCGCTTCTTCCTTGTTCAATTCCGTAAGCATCCATTCCGCCCAAGCGGGAGGCAAAGAAACTTTTTGAATCTCGTCCAAAATCTGGCGTGCCAAAACTTCCTCCCGGATATATTTTTGCGAACATTGTTTGTCTTTCTTTTTCGTACAGCGATAATAGTTATGCCCCTTTTGCGTTTCAGAAGTGATGGCGCATCCGCATTCGCCGCATTTGAGCAAATTTCTAAACGGATATTCTTTTTGGCTCGGCTTTTTCGGGCGCGAACGATCCGCCATCACTTTTTGGCACGCTTCAAAAAGTTTCTTTGCAATCATTGGCTCATGCTTTCCGTCATAAAGTTCGCCGTTGTATTTGAATACGCCGTAATAAAATGAGGTAGAGAGTATACTTTGGATATTGGAGACGGAAAGCATATTTCCTTTGCGGCTCAACAATCCGGCGGAAGTTATCAACTTCCGCAAATCTTTCAGAGAATAATTTCCGGTTGCGTATAATTCAAAAAGCTTGCGAACGAGGCGAAATCTTTCGGGGTCTTTATACATCGTGTGCTTTAGCAAGTCATTCAAATAGCCAAGTGGCGCGTAGCCTGGCAATTCGCCTCGGCGCAATTTTTGACGCAACCCTCGTTTGGTATTCTCTGAAAGATTATCCACAAAGTATTTGGACTGCCCAAAAGCGATATTCAACATGAATTTGCCTTGCGGGGTCGGCTCAAACCAGAATGTCGGGGATTTTAGCGCTTTGATTTTTCCAGTATCAATCAAGAAAATTATCCGTCCGCCGTCTATGCTGTTTCTCGCCAATCTATCGGGGTGCCACGCTAAAATCCCCTCGGCTTCGCCGCGTTCCATTCGTTTGAGCATGTCGTTGAAAATCGGTCTGCCTGGCTCTTTGGCGGTTTGCGATTCGCGGAAAGTCGCGGCGATAAAAAGATTTTCCCGCAAGGCAAATTCCTTCAGTTCCGTCTCCTGTGCTTCCAGCGACAAAACTTGTCTATCGTCCTCGTCCGTTGATTTTCTGATGTATAAAAAGTATTTCATACTTGTAGTGAATTTATTGAACTATCGCTTTTGGGCTAAAAATTATCGCTTTGCTTTCCGCCGAAGGCGGAAGAAAAAGAATTGGCTGTAAATTTCCATTTACTCCGCGCTTCGCGCGGCGAACCACGTTTTGCGCCCGCAAGCGATTTGTTTTGAACCCAAAAAGTCGTGGAAAATTCTTGCCGATTTGCCCGCCGAGTCCCGAGCAAAGTCGAGGGACGAGGCGGTGAACTCGTATCATCCAATTTGGCTCCATACCCTGAACGAAATCCGAACGCATTTTCGGGAAACCCCCGACGAATGAAGCCGCCCCGCCGCCTTGCTTGTCAAAGCAAGGCGGCGGGGCTGGCCTCTATTTTTTGCAAGAACACGGCGGAATTCCCCCCACACCCCCCTTCCGCCGTGTTCTTGCGGGGACGGACGGAATTTTTGGCGGCGGCTAATTTCTTTTCCTTGCCCCACCACCCGTGCGCGGAAAAGGCTAAGGAGCTCCCTTTGAGATTTACTAATTCGTTATTTTTTGATACCATAGTAATATAATAATCAATTTTAATCGCCATTACTTTGATTATAGTATTATATTACTATGAGCGCAAGCAACAACTCAAAAATTGCTGATAATATCAAAAAATACCGAAACAAACTCGGTATTTCGCAAGATAAGCTCTCGAAACTTGCTGATGTTACCTACAATACAATCATTAAGATTGAATCGGGAGCAAACATCAATCCGACCATTGAAACGATGTCTAAAATTGCAAAGGCATTGAATGTTGGCGTTGATGATTTAATACAGAAATAGTTATGGCAAACAGCAGTAGTTTTAACAAAGCAAAAAAAGCAAAGAGTGATGAGTTTTATACTCAGTACGACGATATTCAAAAAGAAATTGAAGCGTATTTAGAATATAATGCTAATACATTCCGCGGTAAGGTAGTATATTGCAACTGCGACGATCCGTTTGAGAGCAATTTCTTTCGCTATTTTGTACTCAATTTCAACAAGCTCGGATTGAAACAGCTTATTACCACCAGCTACAAGCCCTCGCCCGTAGCCAACACACAACTAGGATTATTTGGTGATGACAAAACGCTCACAAAATCAAAAGGCCGTCCAAAGGTGACTGCCAACAAATTTATTATCAACGAAGTGCATGATATAGACGGAGACGGCGAGTTTAATTTGAAAGATGTTGCCAAGCAGTTAAAGGCAAACAAACACAACGAATGGACGCCTCTAGACGGCGATGGCGACTTTCGTGGTGATGAATGTATAAATCTTCTTAAACAATCAGACATTGTAGTAACAAATCCACCATTCAGCTTGTTTCGACCATATATTAAGCAGCTTTTTGATTACAATAGAAATTTTATCATTATCGGTAATTTAAATGCGATTACTTATAAAGAAATTTTTCCACTCATCAAGAATAATAAGTTGTGGCTAGGAGTCACAATGGACGGGCGAAATAAGTGGTTCCAAGTACCAGACGATTACCCGATAAGAGAAAATGTCGCAAATTCAAAAATAGAGGAAGGAAAGAAATTTTTATTTGTGAAAGGTTGCTTATGGTTTACGAATCTTGACCATGGGCGCAGACATCAGTCACTACCGCTAATGACTAAATCTGATGTTATAAAGTTTGTAACAAAAAAACCATTCGAAAAGTATGACAATTATGATGTAATAGAAGTGTCATTAGTGAAAAATATTCCCAGCGACTATAAAGGTGTGATGGGCGTGCCGATTAGTTTTTTGAATAAATATAATCCGGACCAGTTTGAAATTTTAGGAGCGACCCAAAGAGGGTGCCATGATGAGGTTCCTGACACAAAAAATTATTATGATTATTGGGAGGTAAGGCAGGATGGCATGAAAACAGGATCATCTGGAGGAAAGACAAATGAAAATGCTAATTTAGTTGGAAATGATGAAAAAAAGAACTACTTTATTAACAAAGAAGGTCGAATCGTCCAGTCTGCTTACCAAAGAATTTTTATAAGACATAAGAAAAAATAGTATGAAGACAATTTTAAAAACTAATATAACTGTCAAAGAGATCTGCGATGGATTTATCTATAACCAACTCGAGGGCAAGGGTTTATTTGGTTTGTCTGGCAAACTCACCATTCAGCCGGAGTACCAGCGAAATTATATTTATGCGTCTGATGGCGGTAAAAGAGAAATAGCTGTTATTGAATCAGTCCTCAAAGAATACCCGATAGGATTAATTTATTTCAATAAAGTTTCTGCCGACAATCTAGAAGTTTTAGACGGCCAACAACGCATCACTAGTCTCGGACGGTTTGTAACTGACAAGTTTGCCATAAAAGACGAAAATGGAATGGAACAATATTTTAGCGGCATGGCAAAAGACAAGCAGAGTAGAATTTTGAAAACTCCTTTGCTTATTTACGAATGCGAGGGCGCAGAAAGTGAAATAAAGGAGTGGTTCAAAACTATAAATATCGCTGGAGTACCTCTCGTTCCACAAGAGTTGTTAAATGCTATCTATTCTGGGCCATTCGTTACGCTCGGCAAGGAGGAGTTTAGTAATAGTCAAAATGCCAATATCCAAAAATGGAGCGTATACATAAAGGGTAGTGCGGCTCGACAGGCATTTTTTGAGAGAGCGCTAGATTGGGTAAGTAAGGGGAATATTGACGATTACATGAGTCGTCACCGCAAAGATACAAACATTAAAGAGCTAAAAACATATTTCAATAGCGTGATTGATTGGGTTTCGAGTGTATTTACAGATGTAGAGAGCGAGATGTGCGGCCTAGAGTGGGGGCGCTTGTATGAGGAGTATCACAAGAAGTCTTACGACCCAGCTAAAATTTCAAAGGCGGTGCAAAAACTTTATAGCGATCCGTATGTAAAAAACCGAAAAGGTATTTTTGAATATATTTTCGGCGGCTCAGTTGATACGAAATTGCTAGATGTCCGAATTTTTGATGAGGCGACCAAGAGATCTGTCTACGCGAAACAAACAAGTGAGGCGGAAACTAAAGAGAAATCAAATTGTTCACATTGCGCGATAGGACATGACGCCAATAAGAGCAAGGTTTGGAGTTTTAGCGAAATGGAAGCAGATCATGTATCAGCGTGGAGTAAGGGTGGTGCTACTTCAACGAAAAATTGTGAGATGTTGTGCAAGACCCACAATCGAGCAAAAGGAAATCGGTAAAAAGCTAACCGAATTAAAACTGGAAAATAAAGTAATGTTATGGGATGGACCAAATTAAATTTTTCGAAGAATCAGGTAAATAAAGCGGGAGATGTGCTTATTTCTTCGAGTAGCTCGTCCGAAGAAATAAGCAATGCTCTCGATATCTTGACTAATTGGCGTTCATCTCATAGTTTTCCACTGCATACGTTTGCCGTGAGACTAAAACGAATTTCAAAACGAGTTGATTCATCGGCAATAGTTACGCGGCGGCTCAAGCGCGTCTCATCAATAATTAAGAAGCTCAAGCGTGATCAGACTAGCAAAATGAAGATGTCAAGAATGCAAGATGTTGGCGGCTGCAGATCGGTTTTGCCAAACCTTCAGAAAGTTAATGAACTTGTTGGACTTTACGAAAAAAGCAGGGGCCTGAAACATAAATTATCAAATAAGAAAGATTATATAACGAATCCAAAACCTGACGGATATAGAAGTTTCCATTTTGTTTATAAATATTACAGCGATAAAAGTAATGCATATGATGGACTACTAATTGAAATACAAATAAGAACATATTTACAGCACTATTGGGCTACAGCCGTTGAAACAGTTGACCATTTTACTAGACAAGCAATTAAATCAAACGAAGGTCAAAAAGAGTGGATGGATTTCTTCAGATTGGTTAGCTCTGCATTTGCGAATATGGAAAACACGCCCTCGGTGCCGAATACACCCACCGATAAAGCCGAGTTACGAGAACAAGTCCAGGCATTGGCGAGACAATTAAAAGTTGTTAAAAAAATGAACGAGTGGGCGAGAATTCATAAAATAATCGAGAACTTTGAGAAAGAGGCTAAAGATAAATTTGATTTCTATCTTCTAAACCTAGACCTCACAACAAGAGAATTGAAAATTTCAGCTTTTAAAAAATCTCAAGAAGAATTTGCAAACTCAGAATACTCAAAGCTTGAAGAGAGGATGTTAAAAAATAAAGAAGATAGGGATATAGTGCTTGTATCTGCAGACACAGCAAAAGAGTTAAGGAAAGCATACCCAAATTATTTTTTAGACACAAAGGAATTTGTCAATCAGTTGAATGAGTATTTTAAGCAATCTTAATACTTGATTAGCCGCCGCCAAAAATTCCGTCCGTCCCCGCAAGAACACGGCGGAAGGGGGGTGTGGGGGGAATTCCGCCGTGTTCTTGCAAAAAATAGAGGCCAGCCCCGCCGCCTTGCTTGTCAAAGCAATGCACCACAGAAAAATACTCTTTTCATTAAGAGAAGAAAAAATCGGGCGCGCGCAAAACGAAAAGAGCAAAGAGTATTTTTCTGTGGTGCGGCGAGTGGTAGCGAGCGGCGGCGGGGCGGCTTCATTCGTCGGGGGTTTCCCGAAAATGCGTTCGGATTTCGTTCAGGGTATGGAGCACTTAAAATAGCCTGATTTTATAGGGGTTATTTTCGTGACCCATTGCGGGATTAGAACCTTCCGAAAATAATAGTGAGTGGCGGAGCGTGGTAGAAAAAGTGCGGTAAAAAAATTGACTTAATAATTGTTTATGCTATATTTCTTACTAATAATTTAAGTGAGTTTGGATAGTCTTCCAATAATAAGGTCGAGCTTGCTAAAACATTAATATTGGGAAAAATATCATGAAAAAATTACAAAAAATACCTGCTAGTTTAGGAATCACAGCTATGGTTTTGGCTCTCACGACAACTGCGGTCTTTGCTGCAGTTCAAAATGACCTCTTAGTTTATGCTTCCAGCTTAGCCGCACCAGATAGCAATGGATTCGCTAATGGGTTTGTTGGCAAAGGTACCTACAAAAATGGAGCGAGGGTATTTCTCCACGCTCAAGCCAAATACGAGCAAACCTGTCAAAAGGACATTATAACTAAAAAAGGTACAAAAACTATCACTGTTGATAAGAAAGCTGTCGTAAACACCAACAAAGAGGTTGATGCTTATAATCCAAGGTTAAATAAACCTGGTAAAAATACAGGATATCTTTGGAATGTTGCATTCGACTTGTCTGCAGAAACAAATAACTTATGTGAAGCTGACTTCACGCCAGTTGATGATGTAACCCTGGCCGAAGATAGCGGTAAGGTATTCTTGAGCAATGACGGTGGAGTAACAGAAATGGTAGATACTATAACCGGGCTTCCGATAGAGGTCGGCTTAAATCCCTAAGCCTCTTGCTTGCTACTTCCGCAAAAAAGCTCCCATGATGGGAGCTTTTTGTTTCCAAACAATAGTGAGTAGCGAGGTGAGATAAAAATTTATGCGTTTGAGCAAGTTATTGAATCTGGTATGTAAATATACTCGTTTTGTCTCTCAAAGGATTAGGTTCAACAAGTAAGTGCAACACTGTCGGCAAAAACTTCTAATGGCGTCCTCCAGCCAAAGCGCTTCCTCGGCATAGGTTTTCCTCCTTCGCCAAGGCTTTGGACGGACACAGTAACCTCCTCCGCCACGTAAAGCTTCAACAACTGGCTAATTTTTATTAGAGGTATACAATAAAGCACCAATCAGATACGTTCTTTAAGGAGGTGAAGACCGTGGAAGCTCATGATCCGGATCGTCTCCGCAAAGCGCGCAGGGCATTTGAAGCCTATGCGGCCTGCAAGCATGGCGGTTTTTCGCTCTACTGTGATCTCTGCCGAGATAAAAATAACATTCTCAACAGTCGCACAGAGATGGGAAGGTTCGGGGACAGTATCACCGAGTTGCAGCGAGCCGGTCTGCTCGACGGTATGGAGGTCTACGAACCGGAGCGCGATGATCACCAGCCCATTACCTTGAAGAGGCTCATCAAGGTTGGGGCGCTTTTCTTGGGCACAGTGCTGGTCTACGAGACCTTGCGGCACAAGCAAGATATCCAGGGCGTCGTCCTCCACCTCATCAAGAAGGGGAGAGCGTCCCCCTAGGGCGCCGCTCGAGTCTGCGGCGCCCCTTCTTATTATATGTGATGCAACTAAACACGAGGAAAGAAATTCCGTAATACATAGGTCCGTACTACCTATAACGTACTGTAGTACGTTATAGGTAGTTTGACTTCATCAATTATACAGAAAGACACGAGAAAAATATCAAAAACAGTGTCTTAAAAAAGAATCTTCATTTCAGTGCTATACTAAATAGAAGTCGCAGTTCTTTTTCAAAACGAAGTTCGCTGGAGGGAGGGGTGGCACATGGCTACGGCGCTTGTCGTAATCCTGGTTGCACTCTCGATCACTACGATTGCAACCTTCACAACGTCGATCTATCTGCATCGCGGTCTGACGCACGGTTCGCTCAAAGTCGGCCGATTCATGAGCGCCGTATTTCGGGTCATTCTGTGGGTCACCACGGGGCAGGATCGGCGTGAGTGGGTTGCTGTGCATCGGAAGCACCACGCATTCACCGATGTGCCCGGCGATCCGCATAGTCCGCTGCTCCTCGGATTCTGGCGCGTGCAGTTGTGGAATGTTTACTACTACATCCGCGAGGCGCGAAATCACGAGACTATCGCAAAGTACACCAAGGGAATGCGGGTCGACTGGTGGGATCGGCTGCTGGCAAAACCGATAGTCGGTTCTCTGTTTGATCTGGCTGGGCCGGTGCTCGGCACCCTCGGCCTTTGCTGGATCTTCGGCCTCTGGCCGGCCATTTCCATCGCGTTTCTGCATGGGGTGCTCTACGTCTTTGTCGTGGCGCCACTGATCAATGCCGTCGGCCATCGGCGCAACGGCGCACGGAATTACCTGGACCAGACGGCGACGAACTCAAAACTCCTCGCCTGGTTTACCGCCGGCGAGAGTCTGCACAACAATCATCACGCGCATCAGCGTTCACCGCGATTTGCCGTACGGCGCGGTGAGGTCGATCCGTCATGGCCGGTGATCAAGGTCCTCGCGTCCCTGCGGCTGCTACGGATCACTGCTCGGCTGGCTGTGTGGTGATGATACCCGCAGCCAGAAGGGTTTCTCCGCCCCGTGTGCTACAAATGGCACGGGGCGGTTTCTTTTTTGGTTGGGATGCGAGGCTTCGTGTATAATGTGGAAACAGTATGCCCGAACCGGAATATGGAGTGATACCGCAAGATGCGCGCGAAGGAGCGAAGCAAGCCCTTGTTTTAAGCGCCGATAAATTCGAGGATATGGAATTGTACGTCCCGGTCTTTTGTTTAATCGCCGCAGGCTGGCGCGTCGACATCGCCGCACCCAAAAAAGGGAAAATCACCGGCGAAAGCGGCTGGTACTATATCGCGGCGAATAAAACCATTGATGAAATAAATCCCGATGAATACGATTTACTTTTGATTCCGGGTGGCCGGCCGGGCGGGGCGCCAACGGTTGTGCAGAATTCAAAAAAAGCGCAGGCCATCGCCAAATCATTTTTTGCGCGCAACAAACCGGTGGCTGCGATTTGTCACGGACCCTGGCTTTTGGTTTCGGCTGGCCTGGTTAAGGGGAGGCGACTCGCCTCATTTTGGGGGGACGGCGTGCCGGAGGACATTAAAAAAGCCGGCGGCATCTGGGAAGATAAGGACGTGGTCGTGGACGGGAATTTAGTTACCTCGCGCTGGCCGATGGACATCGCGGCCTTCATTCGCGAGATGATGAAGCTTGTGGGAAAGTAGCCTTGTTAGGGCTAAAATGAATCTATTGACAACGAAAAATATGTATGATATTGTTGCGAAATCACATCAAGTGCTGAAATGAGCCAATGTTCGAGGCTTCAGATCAGGGTACTGACTGATACATTACTAAGCGAATATTTCTTTTGTTACATGCAAGAAGGAACTGTCGCCCGCAAGACTGATCGAGGCTTCGGCTTCATCAAGGTTGAAGGGCAGGAAAAAGATCTCTTTTTCCACTCGAAGGAATTAAAGGGAGTAACCTTTGATGAACTTCAGGAAGGCGATCGCGTAACGTTTGAAGTGCAGGACAGCCCCAAGGGGCCGAATGCCGTCAACGTCTCGAAAGCCTAAATTACAAAAAACCGCTCTCGGCATTCGTCGGAGCGGTTTTTTGATTTGGATATGGCCTATACTAGTGATATGAGTCGGAAATCGTTGATTTGGATCGGTTTGTTTGTGGGCTCGATGATCGGTGGTTTTATTCCCGAATTGTGGGGCGCCGGTATATTTTCTTTCTCCGGAACTCTTGGAAGTGCCGTGGGGACAATTCTCGGCGTCTGGCTGGCGTTTAAAATTTCAAATTGATTTTATGAGAGAAAGGCACATTGCGTCTGGAGCCAATGTTCGATAGTCTCAAAGGTAGATGAGTCCGAGCAGTATTTGAGACCAGACTGAAAGGAGGAACCCATGTCCGTGTTTCCACCGCCAGTCGCAACATTTGTTCGCGCCTACTGCCCGGGCTGCGAACCGGATGCAGATCCTTTCAGTGAGATCCTTGACACGAGGTGGTGCGAGGCACATCAGCCCCCGCGTGAGGGCGCCGATGACGGCGCAGTCGATTCGGAAGCCTTTCTTTCCGGCAGTTCGGAAGCAGGCGGCGATTCCAATCGCGCCTGGTGCGCAGTTCTTCACGGGGATTATCTCAACCGTTATCGGAAGTCAAAAAAGCCTCGGGAAGGAGGCTAACAGGCGGGGCTTTCAGGCCGCGGCCGCATATGACGCGGCCGCGGCGTTTCTTTTTTTCGCCGGAATCGCTCTGGAAACTTTTTTATTTGGCTGGCGTTACATAAGTCAGAAACGAAAAAGGAGACGCGATGCAAAGCCAAGCCATAGCGCGTATTGTCTCTGTCATCCGCCGGGTCCTGGCCGAAGAAAGGGGAGTCAGTCCGAGCGGCATTTCATCGGCAACGATGATTCGAGCCGATTCTCCGGGTGTCAAGACTATCGAACGCGTCTGGCGCGCCCTTCCCGGACGCGGTGTTCCGAGGACGGTACGCTATAAGGCTCCGACCGTTCGTGAATTCGCGCTTGAGTGCTATCGCGAAATGGAGGAAGTGCTCTCCCGGGGATGAGGGTCTCGCACTCGGGCCGCCGCGTATTCGCGGCGGCCGAATTGATATTCCCAAATTTTTTGTGATGGTCTTTTATTTTCTGGCATTCTATACTTCGTAATTAAGGAGGAGAGGGAGATGAGCCCCTATCGCCGAGCCGAGAAACTGGTGGTGAGAGACGAGAGCGAAGTCATCCGATTGCAGCCACTGGCACGGCGGACTCTCGGCTATCAGCGTGCGAGTGATTATTCGTTTGTTGTGGACGCAGGGCATCTTGCGGCTGATGGCAGCTCGTCGTCAAGCGCTCCTCATCGCTTCACGGTGAAGAATGTCCCGCAAGGTTCGCGCGTAGTCGCTATCGAGCATGTCGGTTGCCTGAAGCATAAGGCGATTCGTCATATGCTGGCTGAACTAAAAGCGCCTGCGGATGCTGTGGTTGTGTGGTACGAGCTCCCCTGGCGCTACGCGCGGCCGAGTCGGCATTTTAGTTTCTTCCTGATTTGCCAGGCGCCGGGCGCGTTCGTTCCGGTACCAAGTTGCTGTATGACCCTCCCATGAGGCCTCCGCTCGGTGGAGGCCTCTTCTATTTCTTATTTTTAGCGGACGCGCCAGCCGAGAGATCCAATCAAAAAGCCGCGTACGCGGCTTTTTGATTGATCATTTATATTTTGAATCTATATCATGATAGACTAGCGTTGAAAGATCGCGGATTAGGCGCGTTAAATCATCAAATTTAGCTCCTTTCGTCATAATACAAAGAAGATAGGGATGGCTCGGATAATAGATAATACCGCAGTCATGCAGTTCGGCCGAAAGCAATTGGCCGGTCGGGGAGACGACCCCGCGTTCGCCGAATTTCTGCGCGGTCGTTATGTTTTTTGGCACGCCGGCCTCAATGCCTTGAGGGAAATCAGGTGTCGTCAAGAGCTCGAGCGCTTTTTCTGACATAGCTCGGGAAAGATAGGTGCTGGAGAATAGCACGCGAAACATGAACGAGTATGACTTAGCCGACATGTAGTCAACCGTGAGCCCATTGGCTGATTGCGGAGGGACGGGCAGACCAAGATCAGAATAGACCTCAAGCAGGACTTTGTCGTCCAATACCTCGTGGATTAAATGGCACGCATTGTTGTCCGAGTAGGCGATCAGATAGGTGAGCAGTTCATCCACACTATAGGTTACCCCCGGCTCAAGGCTTTTTTGCGGCTTGATGTTTTCAGTCTTATTTTCATCAAAACTTCCATCGTAGGTTAATTGGCGATTCAAAATTCCCGCATCCGCCTCGGCAACTTTTAAGACGCTGATTAATGTGGCCACTTTTAAAAGGCTGGCGGGGTTATAGGTATCGTTTTCGTTTTCGCCGACCCAGGAGCCGGAATTTAAGTCCCTGAAGTAGAGCGAAATATCGTCCGCTTTGTTTACTGAGATCGCATTTTTTATGAAGACACTAGTATCATCCTTGAGCGCGCTGAATTCAATAAGCCCCCGGTGACCCGGTGATCAGAAACCTCGCAGGCAATCAGCGGGTTAATCAGCGGATACTCATTCTGGGCCAGTCGAATGGGTCCGGTATGATGGTTGATCGACGGATACGCGTGGCGGTATTCCAAGCCCGCCCAAAAACTTCCCCCAACGAGGAGCAGGGCTACGAGCGTCAGCCAACCATACTGTTTGAATAATCTCATTCCTTACCCAATTATTTATATTCCTGTTTTGGCTTTTGGGCAATATTCAGAAAACATTGTACCTGGTATAATTTGCTTATGGAACAAGAAATATTAAGAAAATTAGAAGAGCAGTCAAATCAAATTGCGATCATGACGAAATCAGTCGAAAAGATGCGGCGTTATTTTCTTTGGACGCTCGTTATTTCGTTGCTCGTTATTGTCTTGCCGGCGATCGGGCTGATTGTGGCTATTCCGCAATTTTTAAACGTCTATAGCGCGCAGAATCTTCAGGGGCTCTAGCCCGACCCTTTTTTGTCGACGCCCGTCGGCATACAATGCATACCATACAATGAAGCGAATTGAATTTTGGGCGCTGGTTCTGGTGGTGCTGGTTGCGATCTTTTTTCGTTTTTATCATTTTGAATCGACGCCCCCCGGCCTTTACCCCGATGAGGCGATGAATGGGAACAATGCGCTGGAGGCCATCAAGACTGGTCCGCTAGCCGGCGGGTTTAAAGTTTTTTATCCGGAAAATAACGGACGCGAAGGGTTGATGATGAATCTACAGGCCCTCTCGCTTATGGTGACTGGCCTCAGCGAGCCTTGGGCACTGCGCCTGCCCAGCCCGATTTTTGGCGTCCTGACCGTTTTAGGATTTTTCTTTTTGCTGCTTGAATTAGGCGGCTCGGCTAAATTAAAATCTCCACTGATTTTAGCTTTCTCCGGCTCGTTTTTTCTGGCGGTCAGTTATTGGCACATTACTTTCTCGCGGCTGGGATTCCGCGCGATTATGGCGCCGCTGTTTCTTATCTTCGCGCTTTATTTCTTTCTGGTCTCGCTGCGTAAAAATTCATTCCGTTATAGTCTAGCGGCCGGCCTGATGCTTGGGCTTGGCGCCTACACCTATATTGCTTTCCGTATCATGCCGTTTTTGTTTCTTGTTTTTGTGCCGTATTTTTGGCGCCGGCGCGGCTTCTGGCATTTGGCCTTTGGCCTTTATCTTTCGGCCCTTATCGTGGCTATCCCGCTCTTATATTACTTCGGCACGCATCCGGCCGATTTCTTGGGCCGCACGACCCAGGTCTCGATTTTCCATTCGCCAACTCCTGCGCGTGACTTGGCTAAAAATATTGTCCTGACGCTCGGTATGTTTAATGTCCGCGGCGACGGAAACTGGCGGCATAATTATTCCGGTCGGCCCGAACTCTTCTGGCCGGTCGGACTTTTATTTTTGCTTGGCATCGGTATTGCCGTAAAACGAAGAAATATTTTTGGCTGGACGATGACTCTGATGTTTTTGCTGGCGCTGCTGCCGGTTGTCATTTCCAACGAAGGCCTGCCACACGCACTGCGCTCAATTTTATTGATCCCGCCAGCCTTTGGATTTGCGGCCTCGGGTGCCTTGTGGCTCTGTGAATATATAAAACTGCGCCTGACGGCCCGTCATCTGGCCATCGTTTCAGTTTTGATTTTGCTGGGCATTTCGGCCTACACCTTCAAATCCTATTTTCTTGATTGGGCCAGCCGCCCCGAGGTAGCCGACGCCTATGCCGCCGATTACGTGGCACTGGGGCGTCAATTAGATTCGCTTCCGGATAATGTAGACAAATATATCGTCGTCCAAGCCAGGGGAGTTGAGGTTCGCGGCATCCCTATGCCTGCCCAAACTGTGATGTTTATCACCGACACCTTTTTACCGGTCGACCAAGCCCGCCGCCATTTCCATTATCTTCTACCAAACCAATATGAAGCTCTAAAGCCGAGTCTCAATACCGGACTTATTTTCTTTATTCGCTAAGGTGTTACTCTCAAAAAATGGCAGACGAACCGCAATATAATGAAGCCTTAATCAAAGCTAAAGAGGCGCAGGCCCAAAAGCACGCCGCAGTTTCGCACGATCCGCCAGCGGGCGGAGAAAGCCGCTTGCCACCGGGCCAAATGCTGACCAAAGCATTCCCCATTTTAGATTTGGGCATCCGGCCGTCAAAGGAGCTTTACCCGCGCTGGTCTCTTGAACTGAAGGGCAATATCGAAAACCCTAAAACTCTCTCGCTGGATGAATTGAAACAACTGGCGAATCAAAATATCACCGCTGATTTTCATTGTGTGACGCGCTGGTCGCGATTTGATCTCCATTGGCAGGGGATACCGTTTTCTAAAATCATTCAAATCGCAAACCCCAAGTCTGATACCAAGTTCGTTGTTTTCCACGCCTTCGATAAATACACGACCAACGTTCCCTATGCTGAACTTTTAAAAGAGAAGGTAATGGTGGCGACTCTGCTCGAGGGCGAAGAGATTCCGCCGGAGCACGGCGGGCCGATTCGTATGATTATTCCGCATTTATACGGCTGGAAATCATGCAAGTTTTTGACCGAGATTCAGTTTTTAACTCACGACCAGCCTGGTTTTTGGGAAGAAAGAGGCTACTCTAACTCTGCCCGTCCCTGGAAAGAAGACCGCTACAGTGACGGCTAGATTTAACGAATGCTTGAAAACCAGGCCACTCCAATACTTTAAAGTATTGGAGTGGATCATCTTTGGGAGGAAAATCGACTATAATTTTAGCGAGTTGCAGATCGCCGTTGATGAGGCTGACGGTAAAATGGCTTCTAGTATTTTAAACGCGATGTCGCGCAGAAAGCCGCTGTTCGGATTTTCTGTCTCCAATTGATCCAGCAGTGACTTGGCTTCAGTCCCGGCTTTAGTAAATTGAGCGCGTTCGGCGTTCGTTTTGGCATCATGCGTTGAGGCCATAATTTGAATCTGGCCTTTTAAATCCTGAATTAACTTTTCGCGTTTTACCACTGGACTGCCTTCGTGCAATTTTTCGGCGTAAGGGTCCGATGCTTCCCCAAGTGCGGGCAGCCAGCGGCTCGGTCCGAAGGCCTCAAGATGAGACGCGGCGAGAAAGGCATCAGTTTTTGATTTGATGCTTGCAGGCAAATAGCGATAGCCGTAAAAGGCCAATACAATGAAGGCAAGAACCACGAGAGTTTTCATTATGTATTATCGTATCATAGATTTTAATTTGCGATATTACAATCATAGATACGTGTTCGCGTATTATTGATAGGAATTGCAAAATTTTAGGATTTGTCCATACTATTCGATGTGATTTCGATAGCCGAATTTAGGAATGTTGAGCTAAAGATTGCGAAAATCATTTTTGCCGAGCGGCTGGAAGCGTCGGATAAATTGATTCGGCTGGAAGTTGACCTCGGGAGCGAGAAACGCCAAATTATCGCCGGGATCGGGAAAGCGTATGATCCCGAACATCTTATAGGAAAAGAGATCGTGGTCGTCGCCAATTTGGAGCCGCGGATATTGATGGGGCTCGAAAGCCAGGGCATGGTTTTGGCGGCTTCATCGAGTGGGGTTATTTCGCTCCTTACTCCAGATCAAGAAATTGAATCAGGTTCACTCATCCAATAGGCATGACATTTACCGAAACACCAGAAAGCCCCGTTTCTAAAGACGGGGATGAAGAGTCAAAAAATGCCAAGCCGAAGGGCGAAAACTGCGGGTCTACACCCGTGGTCTCGGGGTTTACTAAAAAACTTTTTATCGGAGTTGCGGTATTCATTTTTCTGCTTGCCGGACTCACCTATGCCGGACTCCAGTGGTATTCGCGCCGCGCGGCAAATAATTCGGCGGCGCCATCCAGCGCCCAAGATAATGCCAGGGAAAATCGTATTGAATATACTAGAAACGCCTTTATACCTAACTTGCTCAACCTTTCAATTACCAAAGGGCTAGGCTGTATTGTCAATATTGTAAATAAAAGCGATAAGCCACTGGCCATTGCGATTTCGCCGAACCACAAAAAAACCGACCCCAGCCCGTTATATATCAGCCTCGACCCGGGCAAGAATGAATTGTTCGATCCACGGTTTACCGGGATCAGCCAGCTGACCTATTACGACCAATCAAATCCCGTACTTCACTTTCTGGTTACATTTGATAAAAGTTGCCAGTAGCATTTGACGGACTAGTAATAATATAGTATAGAAGATGAAGGTCTTTTATCGTTTTTCCCTTGGACTTGGATGTCAAAACCCAGGACGCGCCCCAAGCGAGGGGCGCGTAGGAGGAGCCATTGAAGAAGCAAGATCAGGAAGTGCGAGGAGCCATGCTGGCCGTCCTTGTAGGGTTTGCTGGTCTCATGATCTTCGTCTCCTGGGTGCTCTATACAGCACCCCAAGTGCCGAAGAGGTCCAAAGTCGCCTCCGCCGTCCTCTCGGAAACCGAGAAGCTGGTTTTCATCAGTCTCTCGGCCATCGCCGGTCAGGAGGACGTTTTCATTCGGCAGATGGCGCTGCGCTACGGCAGGGACCCTGTCGCCGTCGAGGAAGCCGTCCGAGTCTTCGATGAGGAGATTCGGGATGCGGGAGCTCTTTGGGTCGAGAGTCATCAGAAGGACTACGACCCATTCGAGTACCTGGCAAAGGCAAGGGTCATCGCGAGGAAAGCCGAGCCCGGCCTGCGCCGACTTTGTCGGCAGTTAGGCGAGGGAACATGTCCCGCCGGTCTTTTCAAAGATCCGCGTGGACTACCCGTGGCCAGAAGCGGCGGCTTGCCGCCGCTTCTGGCCTAATCATTTCATTTAAAAGAAAACAGAGTTGCGCTATTTTTGAGATTTGAAGATGGCACAACTCTGTTTTTATTTTTTGATGAATCAATCTCAATACTGATAAGTGCTGACAATATGCCCGTCGGCATCGTAGAGCGTAATCAAATCATGTCCCGCGCGCCAAAGTGTCTCGGGCCGGCCTAAATAAACTTGCCAGGTCGTTTTATAAAAATCAGAGGCAAAGCGAAAATCATCGATGCAGCCGCGATAGCTATAGTGCTTGGTGGCAAAGTTGGAGCACTCATCGCCAATGCCGACGGCATTATTACCGGAAATGCTGGCCTGATAGCAGGACGAAAGGCCGTTGAGGAATGTAAGACAGGCGTCATTCATGTAGACCAGACTTTGGGTGTCAATTCTGGGACAGGATCCGCCGATTGATGGATTGAAACTGCGGCCTTCATTTAGATACGCAGTGCAGGCCGTCTCTAAAAAATTCTCATTGATCGGGCTTTTGCCTGAATGGACGTAAGCCGTCGCTCCCGGCAAAAGCCACACCGAACTTTCCGCCGAGTCGAGTGCGAGTTTATATCCTACGCCAATGGCATAGCGATGTCCCTGGGTATTCCCAATCGTCCAGCCGGTGATATCAACCGGCGCGCGGTTTGATTCGGCACTGTAGTAAAGCGTTACGTATTCGTCATTGGGCTTCTGGGCGCCATGGGTGATGGAACTGATGCTGATGCGGGTTTTATCGGCCGGGAGATTTTTCGATGATGCAGAATTATTATAACTGCCGGACTTTATTTCATTCGTCGCAGGAATGTTTCCACCCGAATATGAACCGAATCCGCCGAACCATCCGCCGCTACCCGGTCCGGAAGAAAGGGGTCCGGATGAGAAAAGGTGAAGGCCAAAAGAATTATTTTGCAGTATGCCAAAGCCGCCGGTGGCCACAATGGCGATGACGACAATGATACCGATGATAAACAGAATGACGTTCACGTTAATTAAACTCTAAATTCAAAATACTAAACCCTAAACAAATTCAAAATTCGAATAGTTACATTCTAAACGTTTTGTATTTTGAATTTTAGTCATTGGGATTTGTTTAGGATTTCGGATTTCGTGCTTCGGATTTTCGCGGAGCTAGACGAGCTCTGCTCCAATAATCTCCGGATGCCCGCGGATAAATTCAGCCGCAGACATTGAGGACTTGGCTTCGGGGGTCAGCGCCAAAACCCCGAGCGCTCCATCTATGGTCTCGACGGTCAGGGGACTTAACTTTGTCTCATATACGGTCCCGAGGGGCTTGGTCTCCTGCGTTTTTGGCAACACCTCGGCTTTTTCTATCTTTAATCGTATTGAATTTTCGCCCCGTTGCCAAAAGCAGTATGACTCCGGCCAGCGGATGAAGGCGCGGATTTGGCGCTCAAGCATAGTAGCCGGCCGATCCCACAAGAGATGCCCGTCTTCTTTGGTTAATATTTTGGAAAACGTGGCCTCCGCGTCATTTTGCGGATGAGGCTTCGCCTTGCCCGATAGATAATCCGGCAAAAAGCGGACAAGCATTCGAGCTCCCACGAGACTCAGTTTTGCCGAAAGCGCGAGTGCAGTTTCGTCTTTTTGGATGGAGACTTCTTCGCGCGCAATAATCGGTCCGTGATCCATTTGCTGGTCTAGCTCCATGAGGGAGACACCCGTCATGTTCTCACCCTGCAAAATGGCAGTTTCGATAGGCGAAGGGCCGCGCCATCTGGGGAGCAGCGCAGGGTGAACATTCAGTGCGCCGCGTTTGGCAATCCGTAAAATTTCATCAGGAATTATTTTCCCGTAGGCGACAACGATAAAGCAATCGGGATCATGTTCTCGCAGAGCCTTTACAAACCCAGGGTCTTTCAAGGTCTCGGGTTGCAGGACGGGGATGTTATGACGCAGGGCGCATATTTTAACCGGTGATGGTCCCGGCGTCTTTGATCGGCCCCACGCTCGATCAGGATTCGTCACTACACCGATGACATTATATTTTTCATCCAGCAGTCGTTTTAACACCGGCACCGCAAACTCCGGCGTCCCCCAAAAAAGAATTCGCGGCACGATAGAGAAATTAGGCATGTCTGAAATTGAGAATTAAAACTCCGATAACAATAAAAACTATCGCTAAAATGTCCCAAATTGAAAGTCGCTCGCGAAAATAAATTATTCCTGCAAGAATTGCTGGTACGGCAACCATAGCCTGCCACCAGGGTATGGCAATGGAAAGCCTCAAGTCTTTTAGAAAAAATAGCCAAATGATCGATGAGATGTTATATGCAATAAGGGCCCCAATAAAAAACCAAAAACTCTTATGCAGCGTCCATGTTTTGGAAAATATATCGCCAGTGATTGAAACCGCAGCCGCAGAAATCAGGAGAAGATTTAAATAAAGAAGGCGCATAGCTAAAGTTTCGAATCGCTTTTTTTCGGCTCAATGTAGCGCGTTACTTTATCAATGAATAAAATTCCGTCCAAGTGGTCTGTTTCATGTTGGATCACGCGGGCAAAAAATTTCGAGGCGCCGTGCGAGAATTTCTTTCCTTTTTCATCGAATGCCTCGACCTGGACTTTTTCAGGTCTTGTCACAAAGCCGTATTTGCCGGGAACAGAGAGGCAGCCTTCGACGCCTTCCGCCTTTTTGGTCGAAAATTTGGTGATGACAGGATTAATATACACCAGCTGTTTCCATTCGCGGTTCTCTTTGGCCCGGCTCTGGCTCAAATGTTTGGCTTCTTCTGACACAATAAAAATCCGCCAAGCAATGCCGATTTGAGGCGCGGCGATGCCGATACCGTCTTCCGAAACCTTGAGTGTCGCAATTAAATCGCGGATCGCGTGTTTCAATGCCGCGGTCTTAAAAGCAGCCGCCGAAACTTCCTTAGCTCGCTTTCGCAATAGGGGATTAGGGTTCGTTAAAATCGTGCGGCTGCGGCTCATAGTCATAAAAGACTTTGCGGGCCGACGTCAACTTGAACCGTGTCGGGGGTGTGCTCCGCAATCAACAATTTCATGTCGCGAGATTTCGACGCATCCATAATTTTGATCAAGATGTGGAAAATAAAATTCCCTTTTTTCTTTTCGATATAGGCGGGATAAGGATTCGTGACCTCAACGGCTTCGGGTCCGAAATAATGCGGCACGATTCGAAGTCCCGCGTAGAGGCGCTTCACTTGTGTTAAGGCTTCTTCGCGTGATGAATCTTGCACGGTCAGCTTAATCAGCTCGCCAAAGGGGGGATAGTGAAAACGTCTCCTTTCTTTTAATTCCTTTTCGGCAAAATGTTCAAAACTTCCGTGGAAGAGATCAATCAGCATCTCAGGTTCTTTGGCATAGCTTTGCAAAATAAAGATCTTGCTCGACAGTCTCCGAATGAGCGACAGGGAGCGAAATAGGCGCTCGGTCTGCATAAAATCGGGCAGCGACAGGGCGCTGTCAATGCTTATAATAGCCGCGAGCTCCATACGGGGCAAGCGCAGTGGAATGGCAAATTCGGTTCCGATGGCGATGTAGCAAGACATTTTTTTCAGCTTCTCGAGCGCAGTTTTTGCGTTTTTGGTTTCCTTTGGCTCGCCATGTAAGAGCGATAAAACCGGAACATTGGGGAACATTTTTTTTAAGTCTTTGGCCACGCGTTCGATGCCGATGCCGTAGGCTTTTAATTTATGCGAGCCGCATTCTAAGCAGACATCCGGCGGCTTATTTTTCGATCCGCAATGGTGGCAGAGGAGGGTGGCTGAAGCTAAGCTTTCTTGAACGTGATAGACGAGCGGTACGGAACACTCGCTACAGCGGAATATAAAGCCGCATTGCTGGCATAAAATAAACGGCGCAAAACCTTTTCGATTTACGAATAAAAAAGCTCGGCCGCCATCTTGAATAACGTTTCGCAATTTATCTTTTAAGACTTGAGAAAAAACCACAAACTCGTTTTGCTCTTTGATTTCGCGCGCCATGTCAACAAACAGCGAAAGCGGAGAGGTTACGAGTTCGCGGGAGGGAATAAGCCGTGCTACTTGTTCGTCTTTGGCGAGGTGGTAGCTGTTAAGTGAGGGAGGATAGCCGGCAAGTATCATCTGGCCGCCGTGGAGGCTATGCAATTTCGCCGCAACTTCGCGGCCGTCGTATCGCGGCTCCTGGTCCCAGGATTTATGCGCGGGTGAAGATTCCCGATCGATGATGATGAGCCCCAAATTGGTAAACGGGAAGAAGAGACTCGTCCGAGTACCTACAATAATCAACGGCTCGCCGTTCCTCACTCGATGCCAGGAGGTGCGGAGTTCACGTGGTGTTTTGGAACTTGTCACAACAAGCAGGCGCTCTTTGGGCACAATTTCGCTGATCACATCAGCCAGAGTCTCAGCCCGCTCGATTTCAGGGACGAGGATTAAGGCTTGGCGTCCATTTTGTAAAGCATGTTCGACAGCTTTCTGGTAGCGTTCTATCGGATATTCTTCGGGAACGACTTCAATCATTCGCGGGTACGGCTCAATTTCATGACGAGCCGGCCAGGAGCTAACCTCAAATGTATCAGTAATGAATGAAGGCAAAATCAATTTTAAAACGGTTGAGGGCTGAGCCAGATAATATTCAGAAATCCACTGGAGCAGAGCTCGATCACGCGCATTGATGATAGAGGCGCGCGATATGATGTTTTGGATTTTTTTTAGTTGAAACGCGCGAGAGCGTAGATCCTGTTTTGCCTGTTTGACGCCAATCGAGCGCGTAACCATGGCGAAAAGGCGGCGGTGATTTAATTCAATTTCAACCACCGCCCCTTCTTCGAGTGACTCCAAAGAGAAATAAGAAAATGATTGAGGGAGAGTCCGGGGCAGGCGCGCTAAGGCCACAACTTCAATTAAATACATAATAACGCCAGTATAATACCACGGAATAGGGCCTCGCCGTTGAGGTCGCGGATCTAGCCAGCGCATCTATTATTGAATTATATATCACATGTGATATATTTTTTTCATGCGGCCGTTATCTCATGAACGAGTTAAAATCGGATCGATGATTGCGAGTCGGCGCGAGACGCTGGGCCTGACGCAAAAAGACCTAGCGCGGCGACTTAAAACCAGCCAAAGCGCCGTGGCCCGCATGGAGCGCGGTGATCAGAATTTTTCGACTGTGATGCTCTTGCGTATCAGCAAAGTCTTGGCGAAAAGTATCATTTCTGTTTCTGGAGCATCGCTCAATTTTGAAATCGAGGGAGGACATAGACTTTCAGGAAAGATTAAAACAAATTCGGCAAAAAACAGCGCAGTGGTGTTGCTGGCCGCATCACTTTTAAATCGCGGCCGGACGGTTCTTCGGTCCATGCCTAAAATTGAAGAGGTGCGCAGGTTAATTGAAATTTTGGAAAGTCTCGGTGTTTATGTTCGCTGGCAGAACGAGAAGGATCTTGAGATTATCCCGCCCCAAAGGCTGAATTTAAAAAATTTAAACATCGAGGCCGCGAAAAAAACTCGCAGCATACTGTTATTTTTGGGTCCGCTGATTCATTTGGCCCGGCAGTTTTCTATTCCCGAGCCCGGGGGATGCCGGCTCGGTCTCCGGACCGCGCGGCCGCACTTTTTAGCCCTGCGCGAGTTCGGAGTCAATATTTCCTCTCATGAATACCAATATGATGTGGTAGCCAAAAACTTGCATCCGGCCGAGGTGGTTCTCTACGAATCAGGTGATACGGTGACCGAAAATGCGATTATGGCCGCAGCCGGGATTCCCGGCAAAACAATGATTAAGTTCGCTTCGGCCAATTATATGGGCCAGGAGCTTTGTTTTTTCTTAGAGCTTCTTGGGGTCAAAATTGAGGGCATCGGTACCTCAACGCTGACAGTTGAGGGAATAGAAACTATTCAAAAAGATGTCAGCTATCATCTGGCCGAAGATCCGATTGAATCGATGCTGTTTCTTTCGATCGCGGCGACAACGAATTCACCAATTACCATCGAGCGCTGCCCGATTGACTTTTTAGAACTTGAACTACTGAAGCTAAAAGAAATGGGATTTCGGTATAAAATTTTAAAGCGCTATGTATCATCGAATGGGCGCACAAAATTGGTTGATATTAAAACATTTCTATCAAGGCTTACCGCTCTCCCCGAAAAAATTTATGCCCGCCCCTTCCCCGGGATCAATATCGACAACCTGCCGTTTTTTGTGCCGATTGCGACGCAGGCCCGCGGCGAAACCTTAATCCACGACTGGGTCTTTGAAAATCGCGCCGTTTATTATCTAGAACTGACGAAACTTGGGGCTTCGGTTACCATGGCCGATCCCCACCGTGTATTTATTAAGGGGCCAACGAAATTGACTGCGGCCGAAGTCATCTGCCCGCCGGCCTTGCGTCCTTCGGCCTTGATTTTAATTGCTATGCTGGCTGCTACTGGCACTTCTATCTTGAGAAATGTTTACTCGATTAATCGGGGATATGAAGATCTAACCGAGCGGCTGCAAAAACTGGGTGCTAAAATTAAAGTTTTGCGTAGCTTTTAATTATGCCAGAAATGCAGACCGTTCATTTTGTCGGCATCGGCGGCATCGGCCTGTCGGCGCTAGCTCAATGGTATCTTTCGATGGGTTGGCTGGTTTTTGGGTCGGACGCCAAACAATCTCTCATCACCCGCGATCTTAAAAAGCGCGGCATAAAAATTTCAATCGGACCGCAGAAAGCTGCGAACCTGTCGAAAGACCTGGATCTGCTTATTTATAGTGCGGCAATTCAAAAAAATAATCCGGAGCGGCGCGAAGCCGACAGACGCCGCCTTCCGCAAAAATCCTACGCCGAGGCCTTAGGTGAGTTAACCAAGCAGTATAAAACAATTGCTGTTTCGGGCGCGCATGGCAAGTCAACAACAACGGCTGTCGTTTCTCGGATTTTAATGGCTGCCGGTTTTGATCCCACGATCATTATCGGCACACGCATGCCGGAATTAAAAAATAACAATTTTCGAGCCGGGAAATCTGAATGGCTGGTGTTAGAAGCCGATGAATACCACCGATCATTTCTTAACTATCATCCTTATGCCGCGATCTGCACCAATCTTGATCGCGAGCACCTGGAATACTACAAATCATTCGCCAATATTAAAAAAGCCTTCCAGAAATTTTTTGCGCATGTCGAAAATTTCTTAATTATTAATGCCGAACATGCGGAACTTAGAAAATTGAGTATCAAGTCTCGCGCTAAAGTTTTCTACTATCACACCAAAAATCAGCGCGGCCTGGAAATTAAAAAACTTTTGCGGATTCCGGGAGCGCATAATCTATCGAATGCTATGGCGGCTGATATGCTCGCCGAAAAACTCGGTATTTCCAAATTGGTCCGCAATCAAGCCATCTCAGGTTTTCGCGGCACTTGGCGGCGATTTCAGTATCTCGGCCTATGGCGCGGCGCAAAATTGTATGACGATTACGCCCACCATCCGACTGAAGTCATGGCCACACTCGCCGGGGCGCGCGAGAAATACCCTAGGTCCCGCATCTGGGCCGTCTTTCAGCCGCATTTATCCGAGCGACTGGCATTATTATTTCCCGAGTTTACCAGAGCATTTTTGGATGCAGATCGCGTCATCGTGCTTCAAACCTATAAAGTCATCGGCCGCGAGAAAAAAATTAAGAACGAAAAAACATCAGAGGATTTGGCGCTGGCGCTTAAAAAACACACGCCGACATACTATGCCGAAACCGCGGATGATGTGATCGACATATTAAAACGTACTGCTCGCCGTGGCGACATACTCATCTTTATGGGGGCCGGAGATATCACAGATATTTCAAATAGGCTGAGAACTTGACACGCCGTGGCCTGCCGTAACGCCGCCGGAGGGTGCAATAAAGAATGTTGCGCCCCCCAGCGGCGTTCTTTGCTTTTATGGATGATCGGCTTTATTCTTAAGTTCTTAAGAACTTAAGAATAAAGAATTGGGGTTTCGGCGATAGAGCTTGGTATTGATTGACTCGGGCTCAATCTTTTGAGAAAATAGCCGCGATGGATCCCGCAAGAATCCGCGATCGCGGCTCGCGTGATCTATCGCTTAGTTATCTAAATTATTGTAGGTGGTCAATCGGAGAAAGCCGGTTTGATCGCGATCCCGCTACCCGAATCCTTCATGGATTTAGCTACGGGACGAGCATAGCTATAACGGATGTATTATTCACTACGACTCGCCCCGTAGTCACCGAGCTGTACTACCGGGGTCTGCTTCTAACGGGATGGAGCCGCGTAATTTTCACAAGTTTTTAATTGTAGGCGTCTCGCTTCTTGTCGTCGGCGCCTCTTTTGTTTTGGGCATCGGCGTGGGGTACGCCAATCGCCCGGCGGTTGAAAAAGTCACCGATGTTTTTAATAAAGAAACAGCCAAGCCGGCCAGCGTTGATTTCAACCCTTTCTGGGATGTTTGGCAGAGAATTAAAGCCAACTACGTCGATAAGGGGACCATTGATCAGCCAAAATTAGTCCAGGGCGCCATTTCAGGCATGGTCAAGGCCCTGGGAGATCCCTATACGATTTATTTGCCGCCCGAAGAAGCCAAACAATTCAGCCAAGATATTAAAGGCAGTTTCGGCGGGATTGGCGCGGAGCTTGGCCTTTTAAAAGGCATCATTACGGTTATTGCGCCGTTAAAAAATTCACCGGCGGAGCATGCCGGAATCAAAGCCGGGGATAGTATTCTGCGCATTGACGGAAAGGATACGAATGATCTGACGGTGGATGGGGCGGTGCATTTAATTCGCGGTGAAAAAGGCACCCAGGTAAAACTCTTAATCTATCGGCCGTCATTTTCGCAGCCAAAAGAAATTTCCATCACGCGTGATACGATCGTGGTGCCGAATATCACCACCAAAAACCTGGGCAACGGCATTTTCTATGTTCAATTATCGGAGTTTACTGAAACCTCGCCGGATGATTTCAGAAGGGCCGTCAATGAGTTTCAAAGTTCCGGCGACTCAAAAATAATTTTGGATCTGCGCAATAACCCCGGGGGGTATTTATCGGCGGCGGTCGAAATTGCAAGCTATTTTGTTCCGACGGGAGATGTGGTGGTCACCGAAAAATATGGCAACGGACAGCCGAGCGATGTCTATCGTAGTCGAGGATACCGGATCCTGCAGACGACGCCGGTGGCGGTTTTGGTGAATCAAGGCTCGGCTTCGGCCTCTGAAATTTTAGCCGGAGCACTGCACGATAACCGCGCCGCGAAACTGATTGGCGAGAAAACCTTCGGCAAGGGATCGGTTCAGGAATTGCAGAACTTAGACGGCGGCGCCTCGCTGAAAGTCACCATCGCCAAGTGGTACACTCCTTCGGATCATTCGATTAACGGGACGGGGCTTCTCCCGGATATCACGGTCGAAGCAACGACAACGCCGGTTGTGCTGACTCAAGATCCAGTGGTTCAAAAGGGGATTGAAACTCTTAAGTAACTCTATGGACGTGATTCTCTTACAAGATGTTCCCCAGGTTGGCCGAAAAGGTGAACGGCGGAACGTCTCAGACGGCTATGCCCGCAATTTTCTTTTAGCCCGCAAATTAGCGATGCGTGTTACCTCGGCTGTTATCGCCCAACGCGAAGCCGAAGAAAAATCCAGACAACAGGCGCGCATTTCGGAGGAAAAGCAATTTCAAGACTTGGCCAAGCAGTTAGAGCACCTAGAGCTTCGCCTTCCGTTAAAGCTTGGTAAAAAGGGCGAAGCCTTCGGCTCGATTAGCGCGATTAAAATCAGTGAGGCACTCGCGAAGCGGGGGATTCAAATTGAAAAAGAATATCTGCGGATGCCGAATCCAATTAAAACAACCGGGCGGCACAGAGTGGAGATAACATTCCCGCACCAGATCCCCGCCCATTTAGAAGTATTTATTGAAAGTGAACTTACTACATTATGACCTCACGTATAAGTTCGATAGACTAGTCTATCGAATTTATACGGCAGCGGTATGAAAATCCGCAATTTGGTAGAATCTAATCTAAAAAAAGTTAAGCCGATATGCCCGTTAGTTACAACTTCGGATGCAAAACAATCGTCACACACGCAAACATGCAAGCCATGAAATCAAAAAGTCGAAATAGCGGGAGCCAGCTCCAGTTCGTTGCCTCCGGCGACCTTCCGAAGTTGTAACACCGGGTATGGCACGATTTATTTTTGTAGCGGGCGGCGTGATGTCGGGGATTGGCAAGGGCGTGGCCACCGCCTCGATTGGAAAGATTTTATCCGCGCGGGGATTTCGCGTGACGGCGGTAAAAATCGATCCCTATTTAAACGTGGACGCCGGCACGATGAATCCAACCGAGCACGGCGAGGTCTTCGTAACGGAAGACGGCATGGAGTGCGATCAAGACGTGGGGAATTACGAGCGATTCCTGGGCGTCAATCTGCCGAGAGACAACTACATTACTTCCGGCTCGATCTATCAGGCTGTTATCAATCGGGAAAGAAACCTAGGCTATGAGGGACGAACCGTTGAGTTGATCCCGCATGTTCCCGAGGAGGTGATGCGACGGCTGCATCACGCGGCGGCAAAAGCCAAGGCCGACTTCGTCTTAGTTGAGATTGGCGGAACAGTCGGTGAGTACCAAAACACGGTATTCATTGAAGCCGCGCGCATGATGAAGATGGAATCTCCGGCGGGCGTTTTGTTTGTGCTGGTCTCATATCTGCCGGTGCCCTCGGTGCTCGGCGAGATGAAGACCAAACCAACCCAGCAGGCGGTTCGTACCATGAACAGCATGGGCATCCAGCCCGATATCATTCTAGCGCGCTCAACTCACGCGCTCGATGAGCCGAGGAAGAAAAAAATCTCTGTTTTTTGCAATGTGGCGGCCCGCGACGTCATTTCGGCGCCGGATGTCCACGGCTTAATTTACCGAATCCCGCTCAATTTTGAAAAAGACGGTCTTGGAAATCGCATTTTAGAAAAATTCGGCATCCGGAAAAAAGCCAACGGAAAAATGAAAGACTGGGCGGCCATGGTGCGCCGCGCCGAAAGAGTTGCCACACCGATAAAAATTGGCATTGTCGGCAAATATTTTGGCACGGGGGCCTTCACACTTTCGGACTCGTATCTTTCGGTGATTGAAGCCATTAAGCATGCCGCGTGGGCCGAGGGCCGAAAACCAGAGATTACTTGGTTGAACTCCGAGACCTATGAGACCGACCCGCGGAGCATTAAGGAGCTCTCGAAATTTGATGGGATTATTATCCCCGGAGGATTTGGCTCGCGCGGTGTCGATGGAAAAATTCGAGCTATCAAATATTGCCGAGAAAAGAAAATTCCCTATCTTGGTCTTTGCTACGGGCTTCAGCTCGCGGTCGTTGAGTTTGCCCGCAATGTCTGCAAATTAAAAGGCGCACACACAACGGAAATTGACGCGCGCACCGCGCATCCCGTGGTGCACACCCTGCCGGAACAGTTAATGAATATTCAGGAGAAAAAAATGGGCGGATCGATGCGGCTCGGGGCCTACATCTGCGAATTTAAAAAGGGGACCAAGGCCGAGCGCGCGTACGGCGAACGCATGGTCTCCGAACGTCACCGGCATCGGTATGAAGTCAATAATGATTATCGCGACCAGCTCGAGAAAAATGGATTTATTGTTTCCGGCTTAAATCCTGAACGGAATCTGGTTGAAATTATGGAGCTCCGCGGTCATCCATTTTTCCTCGGCACGCAAGCCCACCCCGAATTAAAATCGCGCCCACTCCATCCGCATCCGTTGTTTCGCGCCTTCATTAAGGCGGCGAAAAAGTAGACTCAAGCAGTAAAAATCGGTATAGTATTTTAGTCCAATACGAGCTCCCATAGCTCAATGGCAGAGCAGTTGCCTTTTAAGCAATTGACCTAGGTTCGATTCCTAGTGGGAGCACCGGGGGGATGGATATGGCAGATCCGTCAGCTGACGAACTAGTGGGAGCATCAGGGCCTGTAGCATAGTGGTAGTGCACCCGGTTTGCATCCGGGCGGCGGGAGTTCAATTCTCCCCAGGTCCACCAACAGGAATTTTGCAAATCTTTTGAGCCAGACGGAAGCATTGCCTCGCGGCTTCGCCGCTCGGCAGAAGCGCGTCCCGCAAGGCGGGACGCGGCAAAATCCCACGGCTCGCCAAACGAAACGGAAACGGATTTGTCCAAAAGTAAGGGGTTCGTTCCAATCTTTTGGACAAATGCCTTGATTTCAGAAAAACTGTCGTTCGCCGACAGTTTTTCGGCATAATTGGCGTCTAAAATCCACGCTCGCAAGGGTTGGAGCCAATTCTTTCCCGTTCGTCCAAAATCATCCAAATCGTTCGCAAGAGAAACTTTTTGCTTCAACAATTCTTCTTTTTTGATGAGGTA
>JACQCQ010000017.1 GCA_016201505.1 Candidatus Sungiibacteriota bacterium | reverse complement strand
GGGAAGGAATTGCCGCCCGACTGCACCGCCCGAAGGGCGGTTGAGAGGCACCGACTCTGCGACGAGTTGGACGTGGTAGAACCACAGGCTCGAACGGAGGCACAAACGGAGTGAAGTAGGACTTGGGATTTTTCCCGGCGATGGTGAGAAAGCCCAGTAATGGAGCCAATGTCGGGAGGAGCTACCCCTACGTTCCGAGGGGTAGCGAATGTAGGGGTGAACGTAGGGGTAAATCGAGGGCAAGGCGGAGTGAAGTAGGGGTTGGATTTTTAGAGGAGGCGTAGTGAGAAAAGCGAACGTTGGCGGGCTGTTCGAGGTGAGCGAGGGTAGTCATTCCGCACCACCCCGAATGACTACCTGAATGACTACCCTAAATCATCAGGATTTTGCTCAAAGTAAGTCCGAACAGTATGATAAAGGCACCACCATAAAGAAAGAGTTCCCCGCGGGGAACTCTTTCTTTATTATTCTTGGATCGAAACCCCAGCAGTAGAGCAAAGCTCATTACGGGACAGGCAAACTCTATCTCTTCCTCATGTCTCTCTCATTACCGGAGGCAACTTCGTCGATGTCTTTGAAGGCGCCTCTCATATGGCGGATGGCCTCAACCAGCCCTCGCGCCAGTTCGGGGATCTTTTTACTGCCGAATAGAATCACCGCCAAGATGCCGATGATGATGATTTCTTTAGTGCCGAGTCCAAACATAATATTGTTGGTATGAATGATTAATTATAGTATAGCGGTTTTAAAAGGCAATGGGCAGTATGCGTCTAATCGGGAGAACGATCAAAGACTGCCCCCGCCCCGTCATTAGGCGCGCCCGATATCCCAGACTTCTTTCTCTATGTGATTCTTGATTGACTCGATGTCTCTCTCTAACTCTTCTTCCCGCGCCTTTTCTTCTTGAGACAACTTTTTGCTTAATTTAACTTTATGTATAACGGCCAGTTCCGCATCAATGGTTTGCTTGAGCACAAGAAAGCCATCCCGGATGGCTTTCTCCGCCTCCTCGACTTCTCTTTCAAGTATTTTGTGTTTGCGGCGTAAATGAATACCGTGAAAAACGATGTAGGCGACAAGGCCGATGACAACAATCAGAAGAATAACAGCCAGAATTATATATAAGGCTTCATAGCTGACGCGTGAAGTGCCGAACTGGAGCGCGGTGCGGCGAACCGTCAGCTGAATTTGGGGGGAGGGCGGCGAGCGTTCCTCGCCAACCTGCGTTTGAACCCAGAGCAGATAATCCCCGGTGGAGAGAAACGAGGGATGCTGGTAAAACCAGTCCCCCTTGCTGTCGGAAATAATTCTCGCGCTGTTGGTTTCACCATCTTGGAGATTTTGCAGATACACGATTACGGTGGTGCTCGCCGCATCGGTCTTGCCGCCGATGTAGAAGATCTCCGCGTTGGAAATGTTTTGCGAAACGGTGGTCACAAGCGGCGGGGGAATCTCTTGTCCCGCTAAAGCCGGGTGAGAGGTAAAGAGCGAGAATGCGATGACTAGAAGCAGGATAGCCAGGCCGCCATATTTTCTTCGATACCTCTCCAGCTCCTCCATTTTCTCGTTAATGTGCGTCGGAAGTTTTCGGTGCAGCCACTGCCAATGGACTAAGATGTGCAGTTTTCGGGCAAAAATCGCGCCTAAAACTAGAGCCGCGATGAGCGCTCCCAGAATAGTCCAGAACCACAACCAGGGTATAATCAGGTTGCCTTTTATCTGCAGTCCCTCATTCTGAATGAATTGAACGGCGGTGGTCACGATATCAAGGTGCTGCACCTCTTCCCTGAAGTTTCCGGCCTGATCATAGGCTCGGACGATGACCGCATACGACCCGAGCGCCAGGGGTTGGGGTATATAGGGGCTTTGCGCTTCAAGAAAAAAGACATTGCTGATCGCCTCATTTTCTGACGCATCGGTGGACAAAGAGAGCGGCACGATCTTTAATTCGTAGTGGTCCATGCCCGACAATGCGTCGGAGGTCCCAAATTGTATGACGGGCTGTTGGCGCGCGGTCCGTTTTTCGGGAATAATTTCTACGGGGAAATCGGCAGGCGGGGTGCTGTCAATTTTTACCGCGAAATGGGTCGTCCCGCCCCAGGCTCCGTCCCGCGCCGCCTTGATGTGAAAGTAATGAATGCCGTCACTGACGTTTTTATAGACCACCGAGTTTTTTATGCCGGAAGAAATATCGCTTAAGCTGTCAATGGGCGTGTCGCTTAAGATATAGCTATAGCCCCCGACATTCGATGCGGGCGGGGTCCATTGCAGAATGACCGTCGAGTTGTTATACCAGTGACTTTGATTGGGGTGCGTCTCTGAAGTAACGCGCGGACCGGCCGGCGGGGGTAAGACGAGATTATAGAGAGCCGGTGTCGTCTGTTTTAAGACATCAGTGCCGAGCCCGTCATTTAAGAGCGTCTTACTCCGTTCGCCGAACTTGACAAGCGCCGTGCCGACCGACTTGACTCGGAAGGTAACGGTCGAAAGCAGCCCCTGTGAGACGTTTATGCCGCCCGGAATCCCGCCCTGGAGCGTAATGTCGCCATTTTGATTATCAAACCGCGGCTGGCCCGTCCAAATGCCGATGATGGATTGGCCGATGGACGGCGATACGACCTGGAGTTTATCGGGCGGGAAAATCAGGTGGACTTCAAGCGCGTTGATTGAATCTCCCTTACTATCTAAAAAAATAGAGGCGTTGAACGTACTACCCACCTCGAACGTTCCCGTTCCGGGAGTCACATACAGCTCGGCGGCACTGGCCACGGCCGGAGCCAGGAAACCAAAAACGAGCGCAGTAAAAATGAACCAGGACTTGTTAGTCATATATGATCCGCCATGCTCTCATTATAGGTGAGGAGCCGCTTTTGCAAAAGAATAGATTCTTTCTTCTGCGGCCCGAAGCGGCTAGAAAATACCTAATTATCTGAACAGTCTTTGCCTGAACCGATATAGTATCCAGCTCGCAAATGCGATTCCAATTAAGCTAAGCGCGACCACGAGCAGTGTCTTGAAGCCGGAAGTTTTTTGCGGGTAGAGCGTTTCTGTTCTTACGTTTCCGGCGTTATCAATCGCGGTGACTTCTATGGCGCTGGAAAGGCTCTGGTCCCGCAGCACGTAGGTGTTGCCGGAGGACACCGAGGGAAAATTACCTTCACGCACCTCGTACCCCTTGACGCCGGATTCGGCGTCAGAGGCGTAAAAACTGACAAAATACTTGTTGTTATATAAAGCCGCATCGCGTCCGAGGTCGATGGCAAACGGCGCCGGCGGATTCTTATCTTTTTTTACGAGTGAAGCCAAATCATTCTTTACCGCCGCGCCTCCATCGGATTTTATCACATCGATTTCATAATCATTGGCCGCGATGGGTATTTTTGTGCCCTTCCCGTCAGCCAGATAGGCGGCAGCCTCTTTGACTTTTATGTGGATTATCCCGATTGCGAACGGACGAGCGGCGATAGTAAAAAGTCGGAGCGCATTGCCATAGACGCCCGAAGGCGTCCCGCCGGCAAATGAAATTTCTTTTCCCGCCAGTGTCGGCGTCTTGGGCCAGAGACTGATAACCGAGCCGCCGGTATTTATCGAGGCGACGTTAAACGGCCCGTCGAGATCAAGCGCCCCCTCGATAGCGTTGATTTCCTGGTCCGTATTAATCATGACGGGGAGCAACACCGTATCGCCGACCCTGACGGATTCAAGCGGTTTTTTGATGAATATGCTCGCCGCGTTGGCATCGTCCGGCGCAATGAGCGCGAATAAAAATATCGGCAGAAACAGAGTTAGTAAAAGTGTCCGGTTATATTTTTTCATATTTATCCTGTAGTGAAATTTCGGTTTGTTAAATCTTTCGACATTGTTTATGTAAAAACTCTTTTAGCCTTCTTTTCAATAGTCTACCGCCTTGGGTTGTTTTTAAGTAACCCTCTCTTCGCCGAGCGTCATCTTTATCAAGACAAGCCTCATAGTAAATTATTTTCCATGGCCTATATCGTTTAGTCTAAAGATTTAACCCTTGATTATGTTCTATCAATCTCTTTTTTAAATCAGCGGTATAACCTGTGTACAATTCGCCATTTTTTTCACTTTGCAAGACATAAACATAGAACATAATCGAACCGAAATTCTACTACGGGATTTATTTTGGATTATAAGGAACGCCGGTTGTTCCCCATTGGGCGAATAATATTGAAAAATCTACCATGTTAACTTTTCGGTCTTGATTTATGTCAGAACATGGATTGCGAAATGGCGGGCTGGTTCCCCAGAAGGCCAATAATATGGAAAAATCAACCAGATTCACCTTGCCATCATTATTAAGATCTCCACTCCTGTCTCCATCTTTGCAGGTGGTGGAAACCGCCTGCAAAACGGCGGCTCCGCCGCCACCGCCGCTCGTATCCCGAGTCGGCTGCGGGGATGGGGGCGGGGTAACCGCGCCGACCGTAAAGCTGCGAGATGAACCCGAGCGTTCAGTGCCAAAGTACACCAACAGCTTGAAGTAATAGGTGCCATCACTTGGAACGGTGGCGGTCAGATTCGTATTAAAATCCGCGCCGGCGTTAATAAACTTGGCCGCCGAGGCGTAGTAGGTGTCGTCTCCGCCGCCGCAGGCGTTGTTTATATCGGTTACCACGCACCAGGCGTACTGATACTCGTAGCCCGCCAGACCCTCGTTCGTAATCGTGACGCTAGCGCTGATGTCGCTTTGGCTGTTGGCGGTGACGCTGTTGATAATGACTTGCGCCGGAGAGCCGGAGACTATCCAGTAATCGTTCGTCGTAAGAGTTTTCCCGCTGGTCACCTCGGTGCTCGCGACAGTTTCCCAGACACCCTGCGATGAGCCCGAAGACGTCAGGTAGGTGTACTCGTAGATACCGGTGCCGATGTTGGTCATGGAGACATTGGAAACGACCACGTTTCGGTCGGCGTCATAGAGCGTTACGGTCGGGGTGCTCGCGGCGTTTGTGGCCACACCCTGGGCGTTTAATATAGTGATCTTAGTGCGGTAGGTTTTGCCGGCTTGTAACGCGCTTTGATCAGACATAGTTACGGTCCAGCCGGAGAGTTGCGAGACAAGTGACGACGTTGCCGTCTGCACATCCGAGAGTGTAGCCAGTGAACCCGAGCTTAGACTTGAGCCCGTCAATGTACGTGTGACCGATGCCCAAACATCAGCCGCCAAAGTGCCGAATGACGTTAGGGTGCGGGTCGTGGCGTTCCAGACATTCGTCGGTATGGTGAGTGCGAGTGAAGTGGAAGCGGAGAG
>JACQCQ010000012.1 GCA_016201505.1 Candidatus Sungiibacteriota bacterium | reverse complement strand
TTGGATGGAAGTCCCTTCATCTTTGATGGCGGACAAGATCTTGGCCCGCGTTTCGGGCGCGATGGTGGTGGACATGAGTGATTAAAAAAAACGGTATTAAAAACACAGTCGACTACTGTCTAGTATATCTGGGACAGGTCAGGACGAGGTCCTCTACGTGGCGTGCCTCTTCTGGAACGGCGGGCGCTGGGGCCTTCACTGGCACTGGCTCGTGCGTGGGTTCGGCTCGGGCGCTCGTCTCCTCCGTCCCTGCAAGTAGCTGCCCAGCGAAGCTGGGCCTAGCCCTTGGACCCTTCCCCAGTCGCGCGCGTCGCGCGCGACTGGGGCGTTTCTTTTTTTTAGCGTTTATTTTTGATATTCTAGGAAGTGGATAGTAGGCGAATCTGCCGGCGGCCAAGGCTTCCGGCGGCCGAATTCCGGAGTTGATCTGCCAGAGTCGTCTTGGCCATGTGCTTGGACGAGCGTGCAATCAACGTCCAAAAAATGAAGCTACTTGGTGCGCGAGCTGGTGGATTTTTAGATCCCGAATAAAATACAGTCCCGAGAGTATTCAAAGGACAGTGGTGCGGATGGCTCGCGCACGATAATGGCGGAACCCGGACGAGAACCTCTGCGTAGCGTGCCTCTTCTGGAACGGCAAGCGCTGGGACCTTAACTGGAACTGGCTCGAGAATGAGTTCAACTCGAACGATCGTCTCCTCCGTCCCTGCAACTCGCTTCATTCTCCCTCCGATTTCGTCGAAGGGAGTTTTTGTGTCAATATTTTTTTAAATGTATGATCGCTTCGCTTTCGGGAATTCTCGCCTCACGTGCCGAAAAATCAGCCGTAATTGAGGTTGGCGGCGTGGGGTACCGTGTATTTCTGACGGCCGAGGATCTGGCCAAATTGCCGGAGATCGGCGCCTCGCTTCATATATACACGCATCAGCATGTCCGCGAAGATGCGCTTGAACTATACGGCTTCATGCAGGCCTCGAAGCTCGAGGTATTTGAAATGCTGATCTCCATCTCCGGCATCGGCCCGCGCAGCGCGATTAATATTTTAGGCGTCGCCCCGCTCGATCAACTGCGCCGGGCCATTGCCGCGGGTGACGTTTCCTATATGACAAAAGTCTCAGGGATCGGCAGAAAAACGGCGGAGAAAATAATCCTCGAATTAAAGGACAAGATGGCGGGGCGCGGCGTTGAAGTGAGCTCGCATCCACTGCTTCGCGATGAAGCCGATGCCTTAGACGCTTTAATTTCGCTCGGCTACTCGCGCGATGAAGCAAGAAACGCGCTCGGCGCAATTCATGATGATTCACTTCCGCTTGATAAACGCGTCTCGGCCGCGCTAAAAAAATTGGGAACGTAGTATGGCGGTGAAAACAGAATCAAGAATCAAGAGTCAAGAATTAAGGACGAAAGAACTGCCGATAGCCTTTTCTTCGCAGCCGTCGTTTTTGCAGTCGGAGGAGTGGGCGGCGATTCAGGAGCGAGATAAAAGACCCTCGGCCTTGCTTCGTTTTGGCGATGAAGAAGTAAGATTTTTCCTGCATGAATTGCCGGGCGGATTTCACTACGCCTACGCGCCGCACCCGGTGATTAACAATAGAAAGGCGTTTCTTGAAAGCCTCAATATGAAAACTATCTTTCCGAATGCAATTTTTTATCGCATTGAAGCAGAAGCAATTGATCAGACGTTTGAAGTCCCGAACACTTCAGTAAGTTTACAGCCGCAAGAGACGATTATTCTCGATCTTTCCAAAAATGACGGCGAGCTGCTTTCTCTCATGCACCCCAAGACTCGGTATAACCTTCGCGTCGCCCTGAGACATGCGATTCGAACCGAGAATCTAACTAGTGAGACGGGCATATCGATTTTGTATGGGTTGTTAAAAGAAACTGCGCGCCGCGACCGATTTCATTTGCATGAGAAACGACATTATCAAAATTTAATTTCAGCCAATTCCGAGGCATTCTCAAATGAAATTTTCGTAGCCTTTAAAGCCAATGAGCCGGCGGCCGCGGCCATCGTCAATTTTCATAAGGGTCGGGCCGTTTATCTGCACGGCGGGTCACGGTATGAATTGCGTGCATTTATGGCTCCATATCCTCTGCACTGGCGAATTATTACGGAAGCTCAACAACGTGGGTGCGCGACCTACAATCTTTGGGGCATAGACGAGAAAAAGTGGCCCGGGGTCACGCGATTTAAAAAAGGCTTCGGCGGGAAAATCATTCAATATCCGCGGGCCTTCGATGTCGTTCGGCGTCCTTTTTGGTACTTGATGTACCAATCAATTCGGTCGTTCGTCTAATTATGGAATCAGTTCTCTACGGCTTGAAAAAGATAATCCCCGAGCCGATTTTCCGCTTTTTCCAGCCGATGTATCATCGTTTGCTCGCCGGATGCGCCGCCGCGTATTATGGTTTTCCGGCGCGCGGCCTGGTGGTCATCGGCGTAACGGGTACGAACGGCAAATCAACGGTGGTGGAAATGGTGCATGAGATTTTTGCGCATGCCGGGATCTCGGTTGGCTCGCTTTCATCAGTCCGGTTTAAAATTAAGAACGATGATATCCCGAACCAGTTCAAAATGACGCTACCCGGCCGTTTTGTTGTGCAGCAGTTTTTGTCTGACGCAAAAAAAGCCGGAGCCACGCATGTTATTCTCGAGGTGACTTCGGAAGGCGTGAAGCAGTTTCGCCACTGGTATATACCCTTTGCTGCCGCCGTGCTTACGAATCTAACACCCGAGCATATTGAGGCGCACGGCGGGTTCGAGAATTATAAGAAAGCCAAGGGCGAATTATTTAAAGCGCTCGGGGGAACGGGCATCTCGGTAGTCAATTTAGCCGAGAGACAGGCAAATTATTTTCTTTCATTCCCCGCGGCCAGAAAAATCGGCTACGCCCTAGATAAAAAAATATTTTCAGCTAAGACGAGTCAGATCATTGCTCCGTCAAATTTTTATATCACCAAAGAAGGCATAACGCTCTATTTTAAAGAAGGCTGGGGGGTAGAGGCGCCGCTTCACGGCAGGTTTAACGCGGAAAATATGTTGGCCGCAATTGCCACCGCGTTGCAGTTTGATATTTCGCATGAGACGATTCGCGAGACATTTGAAAATTTCCGCGGCGTCCCCGGCAGAATGGAGGAAATGCAAAAAGAACCCTTTCGCGTCATTGTCGATTATGCGTTCACGCCGAATGCCTTGCGGCAGGTATATCAGACTCTTTTAGGAAATAGGGAACAGGGAATGGAGAATACCCGAAGAAATCTAATGCCCGACGCCCATTCCCCATTGTCTGAATTGATTTGTGTTTTGGGTGCGGCGGGCGGCGGGAGAGACAGGTGGAAGCGGCCGGAACTGGGGAAAATCGCCGGCGAGTATTGCCGCGAGGTAATAATCACCAACGAAGATCCTTACGATGAAGATCCCCGCTCTATCATGCATGATGTCGAAAAAGGAGTTTTAATGCGCAATGCGCATCATGAAATTATCGAGGATCGCAGGCTCGCGATTCGCGATGCTTTGGAATCAGCACGGCCCGGCGATGTCGTGATTATTACTGGAAAAGGCTCTGAAACAACCATGGCCGTCGCCGGAGGCAAAAAAATTGACTGGAATGAGCGGGAGATTGTGCGGGAGGAGCTAAAAAGAATTCGTCAATGAGTAAAATTTCATACCAGAAGGCCGGCGTTGATTTTCGCTTTGCGAACAAGATTGTTCCTCAAATTAAAAAATTGGTTAAAACAACTCGCCGGAGCGAGGTGATCGATGATATCGGCCCTTTCGCAGCGCTCTTTCAGTTACAACGATATCGTGAGCCCGTCCTCGTTTCGAGTGCAGATGGGGTTGGCAACAAACTTAGCATGGCTCTCGCCCTAGGAAAATTAGACACCATTGGTATTGATCTCGTGGCGATGAACGTAAATGATGTGTTGGCGATGGGGGCGGAACCCCTATTTTTTCTTGACTATATAGGACTGGGGAAAGATCAGAAGAAATTTCTGAAGCCGTTAATTAAAGGGATGGTACAAGGCTGTCAACTTGCCGGATGCGCCCTCATTGGAGGTGAGACGGCGGAGATGCCTGGGGTGTATGGCAAGGGAAAGTTGGGGTTCGCGGGTTTTGTCGTCGGCGTGGTTGAGAAGAAGAATATTGTTGATGGGAAAAAGATTAGGGCGGGAGATATCATTCTCGGCCTCGCTTCTTCAGGCATTCATGCCAATGGGTTTAGTTTGGTCAATAAAATGTTTAAGCCCGATCGCAGTTTGTTGTCTCCGACAAAAATATACGTTTCGAGTGTCTTAAAGATTTTGCGTTTATTGCCGGTTCGTGGACTGGTTCATGTAACCGGCGGGGGCTTCTTTGATAATATTTCACGTATTCTTCCGAAAAATGTAGATGCGCATATTAAAGAAGGATCGTGGCCGATCCCTCGGATTTTTAAAGCAGTCCAGCAAAAATCGAAATTAACTCGCGATGACATGTTCCATATATTTAATATGGGGATTGGATTTTTAATCATTTTCCCAAAGGAGCAGGCATTTGAAGCCAAGAGAATACTGGAGGATACTGAGCGTGCATACATTATCGGGAAAATCGAGAAGGGTAACGGAAGCGTAATCATCCATTCATGACGCATCTACACGACATCTTTGAACGCGGTGGGATCACCCACATTCGCGTCATTGGTGAGACGGAACGCGAGTTGTTTCAAAATGCTTTGTTGGGGCTAGCAGCTCTTGTGCGGCCGGATGTTGCGCCAATACAAGGAACCACTGTGAAAGTTCGCGCGCATGTGCATGGGGGCACATGGACAGAGACTCTGGAGAAATTTTTATTGCATGTCATATTTGAAAACGAAATGCATAACGCGGTTTTTTCCGCTATGCATATTATTCACTTGAGTCCGCAAGAGATTGAGTGCGAATTGATTGGGAAAACCGTTGAGCAGGTTGAAGAAGACATCTTACATGTTGGTATCGGCGCCAAGGGCATTGAACGTATCGGCGACTATCTAGAAGTTGAGTTTGTGCCCGTTTTTAGTTAGAAAACGAGGGAGATGATCCCGTTAGAGACCCGTCCATGTTTTACGTATATGTATTGAGAAGCCGAATATCAAAAAGACTTTATACTGGGTTTACAATAGATTTACGGAAACGCTTCAGCGAGCACAACGCTGATAGAAAAGGGTACACGAGGAAACGTGGGCCATACGAATTGCTTTATTATGAAGCCTGTAAGAATCAAGATGATGCAAAAGCAAGGGAAATATTTCTTAAATCTGGACCGGGTAAACGCTACCTATGCAATAGGCTGAAGCGTTTCCTGTCTCTAACGGGATGATTGACTATCAAATCCAAACGACTGCTTCCGACGGGAAGTTTTCGCCTAGAGAATGCGTCAAAATGGCGAAAGAAAACGGCCTCATTTCAGTTGCCATTACCGACCACGATACGGTTGGCGGCGTTCGCGAAGGACTAGAAGCCGGAAAAGAATTTGATATTGAAGTTATCCCGGGCATTGAAATATCCGCACATGAGCCCGACGGCAATATCCATATGTTAGGCTTTGGGATTGACTATGAAGATCCGGCACTTATCACGCAACTCGAGGAGCTAAAAGACGATCGCGCGGTGCGCGCCAAGTTGATGGTGGAGAAATTGAAAGAGCTTGGGTTTTACATTGAGTATGAATCGGTGAGGGCTCGTAGCTCGGGGTTAATTGCGCGCCCCCATATGGCGGAAGAAATTTTTGCCAATCCATTAAATAAAGAAAAATTGGAAGCCGAAAATATTCACGATAGCCGTGATCTTTTTGAGCACTATTTAGGAGATTCCGGCAGGGCGTACGTTCATCGTGTGCCGCTTTCGACCAAAGAGGCAATCAATATTATTGTGCGTGCCCGTGGTGTTCCCGTCTGGTCGCACCCCCTAATTCCATTAAATGATTTTAAAATCTGCGAGGAGCGACTCATCCGCTTTATGCCATGGGGGCTTGTAGGCATCGAGGCAATCGGCAACTTTAGCGAAGATGACACGAAGTTTTTAAATGCACTGGCTGGAAAATACCGACTCTTGCGAACCGCCGGTTCAGATTTTCATGATGTTTTTGTGCGTGATGAGCATCCTGATGACGGTGCTACCAGAATTGGGGAGTACTACGCCTTCGGCTATCCTACTGAAGGAATACGAGAAAATTTATTGGCTGCTATCAAACGAGCCCAGTCTCCAGTTGTCTCACGAGTTTCTATCTGACACGCCCCGTATTAAAACTAGTGGCTTATTTTCATTTGGGGGTTATTTTTATAAAGTTTGTGGTGAACGCAGTTTACTTGAATAAAGTTTTAGTACGGGGTAGACTCTTGAAGCTATGGGACAGAGGCGACTCTCCAAAGGCCAGCGCCGACATATTCGCAATCAGAAAGCAGAAATTCGCCGCAAGTTCGGGGATTCTTCGGAGACGAGAGAAAAGATTTTAGAACTAAGAAAACTTTTTACAAAAAAATTAAACTGAAAAAATTCGAATCGCCGAAGCCAGAAATTTCCGTTAGCCCGATTAAAAAACAGCCTCCAAAACGAAAGACCAGAGCAGGCGCAAAAAAGTAAACCCCCACACCCCAAGGGGTGTGGCTTGCATTGTGATCTCTTTCTTGCCGATCCATTCATTCCCCGGCTGAAAAGCCCGGAGCTTTCTGGGCGTGGGGGTAAATAGGTGCCAGAGCCGGGGGCGGCGGCCGTCCTCTTTTTGAAGACCGAGTCGATGGGAGATTGAAGAAAAAAGCCAGGAGAGTATAAATGGCCCATGTGTCCCGTTAGAGAATTAACTATTGCCCTCACGTAAATTCTGATGCCGTCATGTATTTGGTAACTCATTTTTGCACATAGCCGATTATTAATTCTCTAACGGGATGAACGACTTATTCTCGGAAAACACCAAGGAAACCGAACCGCTCGCAGAGCGCCTTCGTCCGCGAACATTCGGTGAGTTCTTCGGACAGGAGGAGATTGTGGGGAAAGGCAAGCCGCTTAGAAAATCAATTGAGACTGACACCTTGCATTCAGTTATTTTGTGGGGCCCGCCCGGGACGGGGAAAACGACGCTTGCCCATATTATTGCCGATCACACCCAGGGCTTTTTTCAGGGATTTTCGGCCGCAACCTCGGGCGTCGCGGATTTACGAAAAATAATCGAGTCAGCCGAGAAGCGGCTCAAATTTGAAAAACGAAAGACAATTTTATTTGTTGACGAAATCCATCGCTTTAACAAAGCCCAGCAGGATTCGTTCTTGCCCTATGTTGAAAAAGGAACGATTATTTTAGTCGGCGCAACCACCGAAAACCCCTCGTTTGAAATCAATTCGCCGCTGCTTTCGCGGTCGCTTGTTTTAGTCTTACAACCCCTCGCTAATGACGCGCTTGCGAAAATTTTGGATCGCGCACTTTCAGATACAGAGCGTGGGTTCGGTGCATCGAGAATTTCTCTTGATGAAAGTGCAAAAAACGCACTCGTCGGATTTGCGAACGGCGACGCGCGGCTGCTTCTTAACGCACTGGAATTCCTCGTTCGCTCCTCATCAAAAAAGAAATTTTCAAAAAAAGATGTGGGCGAGACAATCCAGAAAAATGTCATCCGCTACGACAAAAAAGGCGAGGAGCACTACAACATCATTTCGGCCTTCATTAAATCCATGCGCGATTCGGATCCGGACGGGGCGCTCTACTGGCTAGCCCGTATGATTGAAGGCGGCGAGGATCCGCGGTTTATCGCCCGTCGCATGATTATTTTTGCTTCAGAAGATATTTCCAACGCTTTACCGACGGCTCTCGTGGTGGCGGTTTCGGTCGCCCAAGCCGTAGAACACGTCGGCATGCCGGAGGCGGGAATTAACTTGGCGCACGGGGCGACGTATTTAGCTCTGGCGCCAAAATCCAACGCCTCGTATGCGGGCCTCTTAGAGGCCATGTCGGATGTAAAAGAGTTCGGGCCGCTTGGCGTCCCGCTCCATTTGCGCAACGCGGTTACAAAACTAATGAAAGATTTAGGCTACCACAAGGGATATAAATACGCGCACAATTTCCCGGAGGCCAAAGTTGATCAGGAGCATCTGCCCAAAGAGTTAAAAGGCAGAAAGTATTACCAGCCGAAACGGCAAAACAAAGACCCAGAAGTTCCAAAGCCGGTGTTGAAAACCAAACGTTCCAAAGATATTAAATAGTTTTACTATAGATAGAGAAGCAAAGCGGCAATTCCAGCGCGAAGGAGGAGTACACGGGATACCGACGGATCTTCCGAACTGGAACGGTAGAGTGCCGCAGGCTTGGTTCACCTCGAGAGTGGAGGAAGCAGATGAAGGCGAAGTGGCCGAAGCGACTTCCGCGCTAAGGAGGTGATCCAGTCTACACGGCGGATGGGATAACCCCGCCGGGGAACAGGCGGGAAGCGGTACTGCCGCTTCCCGTTTTATATCTCATGACCATTGCGATTACGGTGAAAACAAATGCCCGGCAACCTTTTGTGAGGAAAATTTCTGGTAGGGGAATAGGCAATCGCCGTGTCAGCTACTCTCTAAACCTAAAATATTGCGTCACGACCTATATCAACCTATAGGTTAATATAGGTATCATCGCGAGCCATAAGGCCGACCGATCCCTGTTCTCTTAGAAAATTGATCGGCTGGGGTGGCAAACTAAACGTGTTACGATTGTCTGCAGCAGATCAGCTAAACGAAAAATTGTCGAAGTAGTATAATCAAGCAAGTTCTAACGGTTATGGATCCCGTTAGAAGCCGCGATCGTCGAAAGGTAGAAGAACAAGGTCTATATATTATCAACATAATATTATGCAGACTTTCGCGTTCGATCGCGATCTGCTTCTAACGGGATGGAAATGAATGAAAACGAGCGTTGGGGTCATCATTCCTCATGGCTGAAAAAGGCGATCGGCCTCGCCCTCATTTTAGTGGCGCTTGTATGGGTCGCGAAATCATTGAAGGAATACAAATATATCGGATCCAATCCGAACGAGACGCATACGATTAGTGTCACCGGTGAAGGCAAGGTTTTTATAAGAGCCGATGTGGCCACTGTGCAGGTCTCGATTACCTCTGACGCCGGCCCGACTGATCTTTCCGAAGCCCAAGCTAAAAATTCAAGCCGAGCCAATGGCATAATTCAATTTGCGAAATCCCAAGGTCTAAAGGAGACTGATATCAAAACACTGAATTACTCGATTTACCCGCGGTACAATTATTCGCAAAACGGACAGGAATTTTTGGGATACTCCATCCGGCAAGATATCCAGTTTAAGATTCGCGACCTGAATAAAGTCGGGAGGGTTTTAAACGGCGCGGTAACGTCGGGCGCGAACGAGGTTTCCAATTTACAATTTACGGTCGATGATCCCAAAAAGCCGTCAGGTGACGCGCGGGCCGCAGCCATCAAAGATGCTAAAGACAAAGCCCAAAAATTGGCGAGCGACCTTGGGGTAAGGCTGGTTCGCATCACGAGCTACAGCGAGTCGGGCAGTACGCCGCCGCCGATTTTTTACGGCGAAGCGGCTGGGAAGGGCGGCGGCCCAGTTCCCTCCATTCAGCCCGGCCAGAACGAAGTGGACTCAAACGTAGCAATCACCTACGAGATTGAGTAACTCTAAGTAGTTCTGCGGTAATTAAAAAAATGATTCTCGAGGGAACATTTTTTTAATGCTCATTTTTAATACTCAAAAATCCAACTAGTACATTTTATCCGATCGGATAAAATGTACTAGTAGGTGGGGAAAGTGTTGGAGAATCACTAAAAAATGGCTCAAATGAGCTATTTTTTTGTGATTCAGAGCAAAGCCCTGGGCTTTCTTCATTTCTAGTTCCAAAGTTTTTAAAAACCACATTAAGGTGTTAGGCTGTTCTCGCATGTCCGCCGTTCAATTTGATATTACAAAAGAAGATCCGCGCTCTCGGGCGCGGGCGGCGGTTTTAAAAACGCCGCATGGCGAAATTGAGACGCCTGCGTTTGTGGTCGTGGGCACGATGGCCTCGGTGCGGACCTTGACGCCGGATGAGATCAAGAAGGCTGGGTCGCAAGTGGTGCTCGCCAACGCGTACCATTTGTATTTGGAAAATCGGCATGAAGTCATTGCCCATGCCGGCGGACTTGCAAAGTTTATGCGCTGGGACGGGCCGACGATGTCCGACTCCGGCGGATTTCAGGTCTTCTCCATGGGTTTTGGCTCCGATCACGGGATTGGCAAAAATACGCCGTATTTCCCTGGGAGAGATGTGCCCCCTGATCTTTCTAAAACTGAACTCGAGGGGCCGAAAAAAATAAAAATTACGGAAGAGGGCGTTACCTTCCAATCGCCGCGTGAAGGCAATTTGATTTCGCTGACGCCGGAACTATCAATGGAAATCCAGCAGGCCATCGGCGCCGATATGTTTTTTCATTTTGACGAGTGTACCTCGCCGCTTTCTTCCTATGAATACACCGCCGCGGCAGTTCGCCGCACGACGCGCTGGGCAAAGCGCTGCATTGATGCAAAAACTCGAGGTGATCAGGCGCTGTTCGGCGTCATCCAAGGCGGTGTTTGGGAGGATTTGCGGGAAAAAAGCACCAAAGAAATTATGTCGCTCCCGTTTGAGGGATTCGGCCTTGGAGGACCCGTGGGAATTTCAAGAGACGACATTAAAAAAGTGGTTGGCTGGATGACGGAACTTCTGCCAAAAGAAAAACCGCGCCATTTGCTGGGCATGGGGTCTCCGAAAGAAATTATGGATGTCATCGGCGCGGGGGTTGATTTGTTTGACTGTGTCGTTCCGACACGCGAGGCCCGAAATGGGACTTTATATACGAATACCGGCCGACTGCATATTATGAACGCCGAGTTTCGGTTGGACGAGGCGCCGCTTGAAGAAAACTGCGGATGCTCGACCTGCCAGACGTTTACGCGAAGTTATCTGCACCACTTGTTTCGCGCCAAAGAATTGCTTGCCAAGCGACTTGCCACCATACATAATTTATTTTTTATAAATTCACTTGTGGCCCGTGCCCGAGAAGCGTTGAAAAGCGGCAATTTCCCAGAGTTCCAGCAGGATTTTTATGCAAAGGCCGCGTACCGGTGATATCTCTTGCAAGCCGAATATCCCGAATTCATTCGAATGTTGCGAATGGTGAGTGAGATTTTGATTCGGGTTATTCGTATGTCATTCGGATTTTTTGGATCGCGTACTATGGTATAATCGCATCCATGAACGAAAGGGTAGAGTTGAAGACGGAGGACGGCATTACTATTGTCGGCGACTATTACGAGGGCGGAGGCGAAAAAGCCGCTCTCTTGCTGCATATGATGCCGGCGACCAGGGCTTCCTGGGTAACTTTCGCCAATACTCTCGCCGTAGGCGGCTTTTCGTCTCTGGCCATTGATTTACGCGGGCATGGAGAATCAATAGCTGGGCCCGCCGGGGCGTTAGACTATCTTGAGTTCGAGGAGGCTCGTCATCAGGCGAGCCTGCTTGATATTGCTGCGGCCGCCGATTTTTTAAAGAAGGAAAAGAAAATGAAAGAAATTTCACTCGCGGGAGCCTCGATCGGCGCCAACCTTTCGTTTGTCTTTGGCACGGGTGAGCCCGGTATCCGCTCGGTATTGCTTTTATCATGCGGGCTTGATTATAAGGGGCTCGATCTGGCGGCTGCCCTTCGAGCCAAGAAATATTCTCCGCGGGTGTTTTTTGTTGCCTCCGAAGATGATGAATATTCCGCCGCATCCACTAAAGAGCTTTTTGGAAAATACGAGGGCGAGAAGAAATTGGAAATATTTAAGGATGCCGGGCACGGCACGACGATATTCGAACGAAAACCCGAGTTCATCCAAATCGCGGCTGATTGGATGACTCGGTGACGGATCCCGTTAGAAGCCGCGATCGTCGAAAGGGGATAAAACATTATTATCTGTAATTATCCGCGGCAATTAATTCTGCAGATTGCGGGTCTGATCGCGATCTGCTTCTAACGGGATGGAGTTGGGCTATCGAAGTTTTCTTGCAACGGCACTGATTATTTTTATCATTGGCGCATTTATATTGGTATACGCCGCGCTGCATATAAGCAAAAATCCCATGGCTCTGTTTAAACCAAGCGCGGTAACAGTTCGCGACACGAATGTCGAGGTAAGACGAGCAAATACGCCGGCTACTCGCGCCAAGGGGCTCGCGGGAGTTACGGCATTGCTGGATACCGAGGGTATGTGGTTTATCTTTGACTCGCCAGCGCGCCAAGTTTTTTGGATGAAAGATATGCTGATCCCGATCGATATCATTTGGGTTTTAGATCATACGGTCGTCGGAGTAAGCAAAGAAGTCCCGCTCCCCGCGCCCGGGACGCCGGATGCTTTACTGCCCACCTATCCCTCGCCGGGACCGGTTGATCACGCACTTGAAGTTTCGGCCGGATTTGCCCGACGCCACTCTCTCAACATCGGCGATCCGGTCGAGTTTAATCCCTAAGCTATGCCGCAGGATGAAATAGTTTTCGATATTGAAACTAAAAAGGCCTTTGCTGAAGTCGGCGGCAAGTTTGATTTTGCCTCTCTCGGGGTTTCAATCATCGGCCTGTATTCGTACGCTGAAGACAGCTATTTGACGTTTGATGAAACAAGCCTCGATCAATTTGTCTTGAGACTAAAAAATGCGCGTCGCGTCATCGGCTATAATATCAAGCATTTTGATTACCAAGTTTTGCAGGGGCATGTCAGCGAATTTTCATTCAAATCACTGCCGACACTCGACCTAATGGAGGAGACGGCCAAAGCGCTTGGTTTTCGTCCGAAACTAAATGATCTTGCCAAAGGCACCTTAGGTGTGGAAAAATCCGGACGGGGGATGGATGCCATTCGCTGGTACCAGGAGGGCAAGATCGAGGAGATTAAGAAATACTGCCTGGATGACGTGCGTCTTACAAAGGACTTATTCGAGTTTGGAGTGAGTCACGGATATCTCATGATTGAACAAGGTATCGCCCGAACCCTGTTGCGGATTCCGGTTTCCTGGCAGAAACTTGTCGAAGAAAAAGCAGTGCAACATTCATTGTTTTAACTTATGTCCTCCCGTTAGAAGCCGCGATCGCAAAATAAGAAGAAATATGCTATATCATTTGAGTATTCAGAACATAACATTTCGCAGAAATCGATGCCTGATCGCGACCCCACTACCACAAATCCTTCTCGGATTTGGCTACGGGACAAGCATAATATGACAAATGTATTATTAACTACGACTCGCCCTGTAGTCACCGAGCACGTGAGGTGTACTACCAGAGTCTGCTTCTAACGGGATGTCCGACACAGAAAAAATTTTTCACACGATTGCGAGACCCACACCTCTTTCATTAAAAGAAACTATGGAAGAGATACTTTTGTATATTAAAGAAAAGCCGACCCATCAGTATGAGATCAGTATTGGCTCCGATTCGCCCGGATTCTCGGGAAAACCGATTTCGATTGTGACCGCGCTCACCGTACGCCGCATTAAAAACGGCGGCCGCTATTTTTACACCCGAGGGCGTCCGGCGATGTATCACCAGATTCGCGATCGGATCTATGCCGAGACCATGTCTTCGATTATGTTGGCGCAGGAAATTCGCGGGCGGCTCGGTGATGTGCTCGGTGATGATATTTTCTGGGAGGATCAGATTCATATCGATGTGGGCAACAAAGGCCTCTCGCGAAATTTTGTCGATGAGGTCGTCGGCATGGTGAAAGGCTATAATTTTACCGCCGTTACCAAACCCAACTCATACGTCGCCTCATCCGTCGCCGACCGGCATACCTAAATAATTGGTGGGGATAAAAGATTCAAATTCTCTTGACCCGGGAGCGAGCTTGGGGTTACGCTGGATTTAGATCCTGGTAAAAGCCCTAACAGGGCAGATAAGGAGGGGGGCAGAATAACGTTACAGGTTGTCTAACCCGTCGCTCATTCTCGAGGTGAAGCAATGGCACGAGTGTTACAAATCTCAGGAAGGTCCCAGGAAGTCTCGTTGCCCGAGCCAGCCTGCGGACGATGCCACGTGGTCATCGCACCGTATGAGCCTCAGGTCATCACGAATCGAGGCTCGCTCCACAAGGACTGCTACCGCAAGCAGCCGGGAGAGGCGCTTGTCAACGAGGCCGGCAGCCGCCACCGCTTCGTCGTTTCGATCGCGGCTTCGAGAATCCGGCCACTGCCTGCGTTCGCCTGAGATCTTCTGAACGCTTCTTCGGGAAGGAGGCTTTTAGGGAGAGAATCCTACAGGAATCCATCAAGAAGTGTGGCCAGTCAAAAATGCGCCACATTCGAGCGGTTCCTCCGAATGAAAAGGAGTGTGATGATGAAGTGGACCGCTGGTGGTCCTGTCGTCATCCGCGCCGGGAGCAACTAGGCAAAGTCATCCGCCACCAGACGACTCGCAAGAGTCGCGGCGAATAATCGCCACCCAGATGTGCAGCGGATGATGGAGGGGCGCCAGAGCGCGTTCCTCCCATCCACTAAGATTTTTACGCGCTAGAAGTTTTAGTGGATGGATATTCGAAGTAACACAAAAATCCCCCGCGGGGGATTTTTGTGTTATAAGTGATTTGCGTGTCCCTGTCCCTATAGCTCAATGGATAGAGCGCAGCCCTCCGAAGGCTGAAATCGAGGTTCGAGTCCTCGTAGGGACGCAAAATAATCTTTAACTATCAGGTATCGGGGCAATATTCTCCTATTCGCGCGAATTAGAGATATACCCCTGGGGTCATATTAAAAGTAACAGCTCTTGCATCTTTCGATGCAAGAGCTGTTGTCGGCTCATCCGAACTAGTAGAGCGCGTTCCAGTCGGTCCAGACCCACCCGCTCCAGGCACCGGTATTCGGGTCGTAAAAACCGGTATAGCGCGTGAGCGGGTTTGACTTGCTGGTTACCTGGTAAAACGCCATCGTTCTGCTGTCAGTCAGCAAAAACGAGAGACTATAGAGCACCCAATTAGTGTCCCAATTGGGATTTTGCGAGTAGGTTTCAGTGAGGATCGATGACACGCGCGAGTCTTTTGACGCCGCCTTCAGCATATCCAGCCGCGCGCGGTCCGGCTGGAAGCTGTTACGCGGTACGAAAAACCTGAAGACGGCGTTCGAGACGTTGGCGATGATGGCGTACTGCTTGCCATTCTGGAAAAAGTTGTCGTCGACGTTGGTGTAGTAGTACCACTTCCCGCTTGAGGTGTCGTAGAAGTTGATGGCCCAGGCCGGAATCCATCCGGCCGCGACGGCGTTCTTCAGTGACTTCTTCTCGCCGTTATATTCGACATAGGCGAGCGACGACGGCGCGTTCCCCGACATGGTGAACGTGCCGTAGTAAGTCGTCGGAAAGACGTAGCCCTTCTGGTCACGCCGATCATCGGTGATGAGTGAGGGCGAACGGTAGGAGAGCGCGGTCGATAGATATAGCGGATTTTGATACTGGTTGGTGTTGATCGGAAGGTTCGTCGCGTCCGCCTCCCAATGAAGGTGCGGCACCCAGCCGCCTGTCCCGCCCAGATGGGCGACAAGTTGGCCGGAAGTGACGAAGCTCCCCGATCCCGGCGTATTCGGATCCCAGTTGATGCTGGGGACGATGTCCTGCAAGTGCAGGTAGCCCATGTCAAATGTCAAAACGCCGTTGGTGCCCTTGGAGTAGGCGATTGAGTAACGAATGTACAGCCGGTTGCCGTATCCCTGCGGCGCGGATCGGTCGAGATAGACGACTTGCCCTGTTGTCCCGATGGCATAGAGCGGTGCGCCCAGGTCCGTATCGCCGCCGCATTTGCCGTTCCAGTCCTCGCCGTCGTGGTATTTGTTGATGGGGAGACCGGTGTTTGGGTTCACATCGCCGTTCCACTGCATGTGGTATTGATCAGGTGAAGACTTGAAACCCGGAGTGGGACATGCGGTCCAGATTTGATTCTCGTCCCAAGGAAGCCGAAATGGTCCCGACAAGGTTGTGCTGAAACTGAGCGTTGGCGTAAGAAGGATCAACAAAACAGCGACGAACAAACCTCTGGCTTTCATCGGCTTCTCCTCTTAGGTTGTTAAGGATCTACGTGATCTCAGTTAAGTGAGCTCGTCAGTTTGATTCATTGTACAGCTAGAGGCTTTTGAATGAAAGAAGAATTTGTTCGAGGATTGGTTCAAACGAGTCATGAGTTGAAGGACTATAAAAAGAATATCGATACGTGTTCCCATTCACTATGTAGAGAGGAATAGTCTCTCTATTATCCGTGCGAGAAGGATCGTTTACTCCCAACTTAAGACTCAACATAGCTCCAGCGAGATTATTGAGTGAAAACTCTTTCTCAAGTTTTGCGTCTTGTGGACTCATTTTATTAATTATGTCTGGGAGACTCTCAGAATATATTGATAGATACGTTCCTCTATCGTCATTCGCAAAATGATGGATTGGTATGAATGTGACGAGCAAAGGAACTGTATCCCCGCTTAGGGTTATTTTCCAATCTTTGGGGTGCCTCACCTCAAATCCGAACTTCTCGTTCCGGTAGGTCTGCCAATCCGAAGTGTCAATTTTGTTTTCCGGAAAAGAAAGTTCGGGGTAATCATCAGTCGAGGTGCCGCTTGAAAGATTGTGCGAAAGAGAAACAGCCGAAGTGCCCGGCGTACTCGAATTATTTATTCGATGCGGCATAGCCCAGGCGATGAGGCCAACCAGACCCGCGATGATGCCCCCGATTAAAATCTTAGGCCAGGTTTTCATTAGGAAAATCGTATCATATTTTGCGATCTTGTGGGCGTCAGCCTTTTTTGACCGTCAGTCGACGGGATTTGCTACAATATGAGGGACTTGTCCCGTTAGAGAATTAATCAGAAGCTATACTGAAAACATGAGACCCCAATATAAATACACACCATTTGTGTTTGAGACAATGGTTAATTCTCTAACGGGATGAAAATTAAACTCTCATTTCACGGCGGGGCGCAATCGGTGACGGGCGCCTGTTATCTGGTCGAAATTAATGATGATACGCAGATTGTGGTTGACTGCGGACTTGAGCAAGGCGGCCGGTTTTGTGAGTCCAAAAATTCAAAACCGTTTGATTTTGACGTGGCTAAAGTCTCGGCGCTTTTTATTACGCACGCTCATTTAGATCATGTCGGCCGCATTCCGAAATTAATCAAGGAAGGTTATCGGGGGCCGATCTATTCCACACCGCCGACCAAAGACTTAGGCGAGCTGATTATCCGCGACGGGCTTGGCATTATGCAGCATGAGGCCGAGTATTGCCATGAAGAGCCAGCGTATGAAATCAACCATATCGATCAGGCGATGCGCCAATGGCAGACACTCCTCTATCACACGCCGATTGAAATTGGGCCGGCCAAGATAACACTGCTTCGCGCGGGGCATATTCTCGGCTCTTCGATGGTGCTGATTGAAGCCGAAGGCAAGAAAATTTTATTCACCGGCGATCTCGGGTCTGATCACTCAAAACTTCTGCCGCCCGCCGATAAGCTCTGGGACATTGATTATTTAATTATTGAGTCGGTCTATGGCAATAAAGTTCATCCCGATTTAGCTGAACACAATTTGGTGCTGGAGCGCGCCATGGAGGATAACGCGGCCGCAAGAGGCACGCTCATGATCCCGGCATTTGCCACCGAGCGCACGCAAGACATTATTTATGAGATGAACACGAACGTTGTCGAGCACCGCGTGCCCGATATGCCGGTATTCGTTGATTCGCCGCTGGCAATTAAAGTTACCGAGGTATTTGAAAAATACTATGACTATTATTCGGATGAAATAAAAGTGCTTCATAAACAACACCCGCATCTTTTCACTTTTAAGGCGCTTCACTTTACACCCTCGGTCGAGGAGTCAAAGGCGATTAACGATGTGCCCCAGCCAAAAGTTATTATTGCAGGCTCGGGCATGATGACCGGCGGCAGAATTTTGCATCACCTAAAACGCTATCTCCCCGATCCGCATTCATCGCTCATGATCGCGGGCTATCAAGCCGCAGGATCTTTGGGCCGCAAAATTTTAGACGGCGCCCAGGAGATAAAAATTTATGGCGAGACTGTTCCGGTTCGCGCCCGAATCATTTTGGCCTTTGGCTACTCCGCGCATGCCGATAAAAATCGGCTCTTTGAATTCGTCTCCGGTATGAAGGGCTCGCTGAAATGGGTCTTCGCCGTCCAGGGCGAGCCCGAGGCTTCGCTCGCTTTTGCGCAAAACGTAAAAGATCGTCTCGGCATCCGGGCGGATGCGCCAAGAATGGGGGACTCGGTTGAATTAGTCTAGATTCATGAGTGAAATGATACAGATCGATATTCATAAAGCGGGCGGCATTCTTATCCAAGATAAGAAATTTCTTATTGTCCGCTCAAAAGGAAAAGATATTTTCTATGCGCCCGGTGGGAAGATTGAAGGAAATGAAACACCGGAGGTATCTTTAGTTCGAGAACTCAAAGAGGAGCTTTCGATAGAGACTAAAGTAACAGACCTAGAATTCTTTGGGACTTATATTCATCCTGTGGCGGGTAAAGAAAACCTTACGATCGAAATGGATGTGTATTTAGTTAAAAACTGGGTCAATGAAATTAAGCCCGATAATGAAATTGAAGAAATACTCTGGATTGATTCAAACCCGCCCGATCAACTGAAGATCGGCTCAATTTTTGGCGGAGAAGTTCTGCCCCGCTTGAAGCAACGAAATCTTATCGCATAGTGGTTCGACGTTGAGGAGCATTTTGGTATGGTATAGTAAGAACGATATGGATGAACCAAAACCGCGGTCGGAAGTTAAATTGAAAATTGCTGTCTCGGGGGCGGCGGACACGGGGTACTGCGCACCGGATGCGCTCGAAAAAACCAAAGGCTTGGGTCACGAGATCGCCTCTCGCGGCTATATTTTAATAACCGGGGCGACAACCGGCGCACCTTTTTGGGCCGCCATTGGGGCCAAAGAGGCGGACGGGCTGGTTGTCGGCATTTCGCCGGCCTCAACCGAACGGGAGCATGTAGAAAAATATAAATTGCCGATGGAGTTCCATGATCTGATTATGTACACCGGATTCGGCTACTCCGGACGCAACTTGTTGATGACGCGAACCGCGGACGCAGTCCTAATTTCCTGCGGCCGCATCGGCACCCTAAATGAATTTACCGACGTCTTTGAAGATAATAAGCCCATCGGCGTGCTCACCGGCACCGGCGGCGCGGCGGATGAAATTGAAGAGATTGTTAAAAAATCGCATCGCGGGCCGGGCAAAATTGTCTACGACAGTGATCCCAAACGACTGCTTAGCCGCGTGGTGGAGTTGATTCAAAAAGACAAGGCGGCTGCGGTGTAAGTTTTTATTTTTCGCATGCCCGGTCGCCGCAACTTCGAATGTAAAGTAATCGTTCGTGAACAACGGCTATGCGAGAAAAAAGGTTAGTGCAGTTTATTGTTGATCACTCCTGCTCGGTCGCTTTTGGCGACTGTTCAAAGTTGTGGCACCGGGTATGAGCCGATTTATTCAGGCTTTGGCATTATTCATCGGCAGCATCATCGGTGTTGGCGTTTTTGCGCTGCCGTTTGTATTTTCTGAAGCGGGTTTTTTGCTCGGCTCAATTGAGCTTTTGGTTTTAACTGTCGCGGTCATAGCCATTAGTCTCATGTATGGTGATGTCATTCTGGCGGTTCAAGGCTCGCACCAGTTGCCCGGTTATGCAAAGATGATTTTGGGCAAGAAGTGGGTGCGCCTCGGGTCTATCATCTCAACCTTCAATCTGTTGGGAGCCCTCGTCGTCTACGTCATTCTCGGCACTAAATTCTTAGGCCTTTTGATCTCGCAGTTTTTCCCCGCACAAGCCGAAGTGGCGGCACTGCTGTTTTATTTTACCCTCGGGCTCTTCGTCTTTTTCTATGATTCCGCGGTGGCGACAGAAATTGACAGTGCGCTGGCAACTCTACTCCTGATATTCATGGCGGTTCTGATTATTCTCGGTCTCACGCATGCCGATTTTAATTTTATCGCCAAAATCAATCTTTCAAATATTCTCACCCCGTATGGCCCAATTTTATTTGCCCTGACGGGTGTCTCCGTCATCCCTCGCGTGGCCCGCACACTGGGGAGAAATAAAACTCATTTAAAACAGGTGCTTATCATCGGGACCATTATTCCCGCCATCGTTTATTTTTTATTTGTTCTTTCAATCATCGGCGCTTCACCGCATGGCGTCTCAAGGGATGCGATTTCGGGTCTGGCCGCAACGTTCGGCAGCGGTGTCGTCATGCTTGGAGCACTGGTTGGATTTTTATCCACTTCAACGGCTTATTGCGGCGTCGGCCTTTCATTTCGCGGCCTCTTGCAATTTGATTTTGGCCTGCCAAAACGATCCGCCTGGCTTTTGGCCGCCGTTGCCCCATTTTTACTCTACGGTATCGGCATCTCGGATTTTGTCCGGGTTGTCAGTTTTATCGGGTCGTTTACCATCGCCGCCGAAGGGATTTTCATCGTATATCTCTGGAAACGTCTGCGTCACGTCTCGATTATCCCGAAACACTATGACTCGATTCTGTCTGATGCGCTGATAGGTTTGTTTGTTTTCGGTCTGATGTATGGATTAATTTTAAAATAATGGCGAAACTCGATGAATTAAAAAATTTAGAGGCCGAAATCGCAGCCGATAGGAATTTGCCGCTTCGTGAATCGAACTTAGTGTTTGGCGAAGGCAGTCCTGACGCCGAAGTCATGTTTATCGGCGAAGCGCCCGGATTCCATGAAGATCGCCTGGGCCGCCCGTTTGTCGGCATGGCGGGAAAACTGCTTGATAAGTTACTTACGATGGTCGGCTGGGATAGAAAAGATGTTTATATTTCAAATATTGTAAAACGCCGGCCGCCGGAGAATCGCGATCCTCTGCCGGAAGAAATTGCGGCCTACAAGCCATATCTGGCGCGCCAAATTGAAATCATAAATCCGAAAGCCATTGTGCCGCTTGGCCGGTTTTCGATGAACTATTTTCTACCCGAGGCCAAAATCTCGCGCGACCAAGGAAGAGTTTTTATATATCAAGGGCGAAAAGTAATTCCTATGCTGCATCCCGCTGCCGCCCTCCGCCAAGGCGCGTTTATGAAAACATTAGAGGAGAGTTTCAAAAGATTGCCGGATTTAATTACCGGCCATCCGCCAGCTGGCGGACCGACAATTTCTGCCACAGCCGAACCAGAGAAAATCCCGGAAAAGAAAAAAGAACCTCCGCCGATGCAGTCGCTGTTTTAAAGAGCCCCGCGTTTTTTTTGGATCGACTGTATGCATTCTACGCTATAGCGTAGAGTTGAGACAACATGACAATTGACCGCGACCCGCCGTTTGCGAAGTCCGTCAACAGTGGGTCGGCTGTTTTTAGGGGGAGAAAAGTTGATACCATAGAGCTATGGCAAATCGCGAAGTGTCGAAGATTTTATATGAGATCGCGGAATTGCTCGAGGCCGATGATGTGCCGTTTAAGCCGCGCGCCTATATGCGGGCCTATGAGTCGGTGAATGCGCTTGGTGAGGATTTGAGCGATATATACAAACGTGGCGGCAGGAAAGCCTTGCTTGAAATCCCCGGCGTGGGCCAGGCCATCGCCGACAAGCTGGAGGAGTATTTAAAGACGGGGCGCGTTCGTGAATACGAACGGATGAAGAAAAAACTGCCGGCTGATATTTCGGCCTTGAGGGAGATCGAAGGCGTTGGGCCAAAAGCCATCAAAGTTTTATGGCAGAAGTTGCGTATTAAAAATGTGGCGGATTTGGAAAAAGCCGCGCGGGCCGGAAAAATTGCCAAGCTTCCGAGATTCGGCCAGAAATCGGAAGAGAAAATTCTAAAGGGCATCGAGTTTTTAAAAGGGTCGGGCAAACGTTTTCGATTGGGTGATATGCTGCCCTATGCGCGGGGACTTAAAATTTTACTCGAGAAGCGAAAAGAAGTTGATCGGGTCGAGATTGCAGGCTCGGCCCGAAGATGGAAAGAGACGATTGGCGACCTGGATATGCTTGTGGTCTCAAAAGAACCAAAGAAAGTGATGGATTATGTTGTCGGCCTGCCTGAAGTCCGCAATGTTTTAGCCCATGGCGAGACAAAGTCATCAGTTGTTATGCAAAACGGGATTCAAGTCGATATTCGCGTTGTGCCAGAGAAATCATTCGGCGCCGCGCTCAATTATTTTACGGGCTCGAAAGCCCATAACGTGCATTTGCGTCAGATCGCCATCAAGAAAGGCTGGAAGTTAAACGAATACGGCTTGTTTAAAGCGAAAAACCAAATCGCAGGCAGAACAGAAGAGGATTTATATAAAAAACTCGGTATGGACTACGTCGAGCCGGAGATGCGCGAGGATTTGGGCGAGATTGATGTAGCCATCCGGCATAGACTTCCAAAACTCGTTGGTTACGGTGACCTGAAGGGTGATTTGCAGACGCAAACTGATTGGACGGATGGCAAAGATTCGATTTTGGATATGGCGCTCGCGGCACATACGCGCGGACTTGAGTATATTGCGATTACCGATCACACAAAAACGCTCGCCATGACCGGCGGGTCGGATGAAAAGAAGCTTCTAAAACAAATGGCGGAGATTGATAAGGTAAATAAAGAGCTCCAAAGTCGCAGCGTGAAGTTCAAAGTCTTAAAAGGTGCGGAGGTGAATATTTTGGCGGATGGAAGATTGGATATTAAAGACGAAATTTTGGCAAAACTCGATTGCGTCGGGGCCGCCGTTCATTCACATTTCAAACTTTCGCGAGTTGAGCAAACAAAACGTCTCATTCGTGCCATGGAAAGTCCGCATATTGATGTATTGTTTCACCCGACTGGGCGGTTGATTCAAAAACGCGAGCCGATTGATTTGGATATCGAGGCAATCATAAAAGCGGCTAAACGAACTAAAACAATTTTAGAAATTAACAGCTATCCCGACCGGCTTGATTTAAAAGACGAGCATATAATGAAAGCCCGTGAGGCCGGAGTTTTATTTTCGATTGATTCTGACGCACATGCTGTCAGTCACTTCGGTCTATTGGAGTATGGCATCGCCCAAGCCCGCCGCGGCTGGTGCGAGAAAAAGCATATCATTAATACACTGCCGTATGAGAAGATGCTGAAAATACTGAAATGAAATACTCAAACTACAAAATGGAAGTTCGTAATGCGGGAGAAAAAGGGCAGGGCGTATTTGCCAAAGAGTTAGTTAAGAAAGGTGAACATTTTCATATTCCTGACGGTGTGATACGAACCAACAAAGAAATTGAAGCCGCCGGCCAGCGCGGCTATGATCTCTGCTTTCAAATAGATGAAAATCACTGCCTTTGTCCGAAGGATTTCGATCATCCTTCGGCTGAATGGCTAACAAATCACTCATGCGATCCAAATACTGCCTCGTTACTCTCTATCCACGAGTCAGTGACATTACAAGACATATTGCCCGGAGAAGAAGTCACAATTGATTATGGGACGTTTGATGACGATCCTAATTATTCAATGGAATGCCTTTGTGGAGCTAAAAATTGCCGAGGTGTCATCACCGGCAACGACTGGAAATTGCCGGAACTTCAAGAAAAATACCGAGGCTATTTTCAAAAGAATATTCAGGATAAGATTGATTCAAGATTCTATGGATAAAGAGCCGATTTTGGAAGTAAAAAACTTAAACGTCACGATTCTAAAAGAGGCGATACTCTCGGACATTTCCTTTTCGATTGAGGAAGGAGACGCGGCGGCGATTATTGGGCCGAATGGGGCCGGGAAGACGGTTTTGTTTAAATGCCTTTTGGGTCTCATGCGCTATGAAGGCGAGATTCGTTGGCGGAAAGGAGTAACGATTGGCTATGTGCCGCAGAGATTTCAGATTGATCGGACGACGCCGATAAGTGTCCGTGAGTTTTTCCAACTGCATGAAGGCAATTTTTTATTTTCGAATGCTGATGTAGAAATCAAAAAATATTTGAAGATGGTGGAGCTGCCCGAGTCAACGATTGATGAGCGGCTTGGGACACTTTCCGGGGGCGAGCTGCAGCGCGCTTTAATTGGCTGGGCGATTTATGACGGGCCGAATGTTTTGCTGTTTGATGAACCAACCGCCGGGGTGGATGTTGCCGGTGAGCAGACGATTTATAATTTGCTGCACTCCTTGCAGGATCAACTGGGCATTACCATTCTGCTTGTTTCGCATGAGTTAAATATAGTCTTTAAATATGCGACCAAAGTCCTTTGCTTAAATAGGAAATTAATTTGCGCCGGTGCGCCGCATGATACGCTAACGCAAGCGCAGCTTGAGAAATTGTATGGTGAGGCGACCTATTACCATCATTTGCATGGACACGAGAATGAAGTATGACCCGCGAAAGATTTTTGTTAGGCGGTATTTATTCAAATCATTTTTCCCAGCTAGTAATCTATTCACGATCGTATAAAAAATACTAGATCAAAAATAACAAAAACTTAGACAGGTATGAGCACTGAATTTTTAACTTCCGGATTTTTCTATAGTTTGATTGCCGGGCTGGCCGTAGCCATTGCCGCGGGATTTCTTGGGATGTTCATGGTCATGCGGCGCATGACGCTCGTCTCGGACGCCCTGTCGCATGTTGCGCTTCCCGGTGTCGCGCTGGCCATTATCTTTAACCTTAATCCGTTTGTCGGGGCCTTCGCCTTTTTGTTGTTTGCCGCTTTTTTAATTTCCGGCATTGAACGTCGAACGGATTTGCCGACTGATGCCATTGTCGGCGTTTTGTTTTCGGCCAGTCTGGCCGCCGGGGTATTGCTTACGCCAGAACCGGATTTACTCGAAGCCTTGTTCGGAAATCTAACCCAAATTACCGCCCTTGAGGCCTGGATCATCGTCGCCGCCTCAATCGTTATGATGCTTGTTACGATTGTTCTTTCGCGCAATCTGATTTTCTTAATTGTGGCACCCGATTTGGGCCACGTATCTGAACGGAGAATGAAAACCGCGAATCTGATTTTTCTCATCATGCTCGCGGGCTCTGTGGCGCTCGGGATCCGATTTGTGGGGACACTTTTAATGGGGACCCTCACCATTATTCCCGCGGCGTCAGCCAAAAATATCGCGCGGACCCTGCTGCAATTTGGCGCGGCTTCAGTCATATTTGCGGCCATCTCGGTTATGCTCGGCATGGCCGCCGTTTATTTTATGCATATCGCCTCCGGCCCGGCGGTGATTCTTTCAAGTGTGGCGATTTTTCTTTTAACTCTTATTTTTCGAAAGCCGATTTAAACTTACTCATACTCAATCGTGGCCGGCGGTTTTTGGGTGATGTCGTAGACCACGCGGTTGACGCCGCGGACTTTGCCGACAATTGCCGATGAAATTTTCTCCAGAATTTCATTTGGGATTTTATGCCAATCGGCACTCATGCCATCGACCGAATCAACGGCGCGGAGCGCGATCATATACTCATAGGTTCGGGCGTCTCCCATCACACCGACGGTTTTTATCGGCAGCAGCACGGCAAACGCCTGCCAGATTTTTTGATATTCGCCGGTTTCTTGCAAAATTTTAAGAAAAATAGCGTCGGCTTCGCGTAAAATCTCGAGCCGTGCTTTTGTAATCTCGCCGACAATGCGGATACCAAGCCCCGGTCCGGGAAAAGGGTGACGCCATAACAGGACATGCGGTAGGCGCATCTCACGTCCAACTCCCCGCACCTCATCTTTGTATAAGTCTTTTAGGGGCTCCAAGATTTTTACGTGTAATTTTTCCGGCAACGTCAGATTGTGATGACTTTTAATTTTTGCCGCTGATTTTGAAGTTTGAGCTGACTCAATCCGGTCCGGGTAGATTGTTCCCTGTGCTAAGTATTTGATGGAGAATTTTTTTAATTTAGTTTGAATGGTTCTTTCAAAAATCTCGATAAAGGTGTGCCCAATGATTTTTCTTTTCTGTTCTGGGTCTTTGATTCCATACAACCTTTTTAGGAATATTTTACTTGCATCAATGACATGAAGATTTCTAAATCCCTGATTTTTGAGAGTCGTTGAGACCTCACCAACTTCGTTCTTTCGAAGAAGTCCTGTATCCACGAATACCGCATGAAGTTGATCTCCGATGGCGCGATAGAGAAGTGTTGCCGCCACCAGCGAGTCAACGCCGCCGGAGATGCCAATAACGACGTGGGAAGTGCCGACCCCCACTTTTATTTTCTTAGTTATCTCCTTAATTACTGATTCTAGTTTCCAGTTTTTTCTTGCCTTGCAAATTTTGAATACGAAATTCTCTAAAATTTGATTGCCGTGCCTGGTGTGCGTCACTTCAGGATGGAATTGGATGCCAAATAATTTTCGTTCGGGGTCTTCAAATGCCGCGTAGGCACATCCTTTAGTGCTTGCTGTATTCATAAATCCCGGCGGCATTTTTGCGACCTGATCGCCATGCGAAAACCATACTGTTTCGGTTTTCGAGAGACCTTGAAAAAGGCTACTTCTCTTTCGGATCATTAACATTTCTTTGCCAAATTCTCGATGGGCGCCTTTTACTACTTTTCCTTTTAACATATGAGCTATCAATTGCTCGCCGTAGCAAATGCCGAGAATCGGGATGCCAAGTTCAAAGATTCTTTTAGCGGGGAGGGGACCGCCGCTTTCCAAAACCGATGCAGGACTGCCGGATAATATAATTCCGCTCGGGTTGAGGCCAAGAATTGTCTCAACGGGGGCATCGAAAGGCAAAATCTCGGAGGCGACCCCGAAATTTCTGATTCTTCGCGCGATAAGATGTGCAAACTGACTGCCAAAGTTGAGTACTGTGATCATATCTAATTATAGCACTGAACCTAAAAAGCCTCGTGAGAGGCTTTTTAGGTTCTGGCGACTTCAGCCAGGATTTGCTTAAATGTCTCGGGATGATGTTCGGCGATGGTGGCCAGCATCTTGCGATTGAGACCTATTTTTTTCTTGCCGAGCGCGCCGATAAATTGGCTGTATGATACCTCGGAGCCGTCGAGTGCCGCCGAAATTTTGGCGTTCCAGAGGGCTCTGAATTCACCCTTTTTCTTTTTTCGATGCTGGAATGAATAGGTCCAAGCATGCAGCAAAGCCTCGCGCGCTTGCCGCTCTTTATTTTTCCGGCCCCAGCGGTAGCCTTTGGCGTACCGAAGAAGCTTCTCGCGTTTCTTATGGGCGATTGTGCCGCGTTTTACTCGAACCATAGTTTAGGAAATAGGAAATGGGAAATGGGAAATAGGAAATAGTTATGCCCGAGCCGCGATGGCTTGGCGGATATAGCGCTCATGGACAACGCCGATGGGACGAGAGACTTTGCCGCGCTGTTGGGTGCGACTGCGCTTTTTGGCATTAAAATGATTGATGCGCGAAGTGCGCCGCAAGTATTTGCCGGTCGAAGTCACTTTGATGCGCTTCGCGATGGATTTTCTGGTTTTCATTTCTTGATGACTACAGACTACCGACTACGGTCTACAGCGTGTGGTAGTCAGTAGACTGTGGACTGTAGTCTTTTACGAGGCCCTGCGAATCATCCCCAGAATGCCTTGCGGGATGCTCCTGGGAGACCCGTCGAGTGTAATATCAATCGGGATTAATTTCAAGAACTCCTGGAATTTGGTTTGGGCGAGAGGCCGGTGCGCTTTTTCGCGGCCACGAAGCGCCAGCAGCACGTTGACCATATCGCCGCGCTCTAAAAATTTTTTGGCTTGCAGTGCTCTCACCTCCAGGTCATGCTTGCCGGTTTTAAATCCGATGCGGATGCTTTTTACTTCGCCACCGGTTTTTTTCGGCCGATGCTCCCGTTCGCCGCGCTCACGCTCATATTTAAACTTGCCAAAATCCATGATTTTGGCGACGGGCGGGTTCGCCGTTGGCGCGATTTCAATCAGATCGAGTCCCATGGCCCGTGCTTTTGCGAGAGCTTCCGCCAATGTCAAAACGCCAAGACTCTTGCCGTCGCCGGTAATCACCCGCAGTTCGGGAGATCTGATATATTCGTTTGTGCGGTAGCGTTTCTGAATAAAATTAGAGTTTAAATATCAAAAATTAAAATGACAATTTAAAAATCATCGCGAGGCGATACCTAAATTTTGCATTTTGCCCTTTAATTTTTGCATTCGTTCTAATGGAGACGGAGGAGAGTGACTCCTCGTCCGAATCTTCATCTAAACAAAACGATGATTACAGACATAGCAGGATTATGTACGAATCGCGAGCTTCACATCCTGCAACATACTCAGCGATCGTTTCCGGTATTCGTCGCTCCCGTTACCGGTTGGCGAGAGTCCAGCCTCGATATAACACCGGGAACCCACCAAGAGGCATCATGGTCCGATGCTTGCGATTCTTTCGCAAGGAAGCAGCTATAACTTACGCCATAGCGGGTGCCAAAGCACCATCAAATTTGAATACGTTTGCACGTATTATTGTTCGGAACTTTTACCCTCCTTCGCCAAGGGCTATGGAAGGGCAAGCGAGTTGGCCGAACTTCTCGGTCTGCGTTTCGCCTAAATGTAAATGATCCGTCGAATCAAATGCGTCCCCGAACTAGTTGCTTAGCAACTAGCCACTAGCAACTAGTTAAAAAACTAATGGCTGACTTCTAGTGGCTAGTGGCCTTCTGGATCTCCCGTTCACTATAGCGTTTTTTAATCGCTTCGCGCTTGTCTAGTTTTTTCTTGCGCCGTGCGACGCCGAGGAGAAGTTTTATATGTCGACGCTTACTATATACGCGGATAGGGATCAAGGTCAAGCCTGATTCACGTGATTTGCCGATTAAGGTCGCGATCTCGTTCCTATGGAGCAAGAGTCGCCTGGACCTTTCAGGGTTATAGTCGCGCGGCGTATTTTGCGGCTGGTAGCGGCTGACGGTGGCGTTTGTTAAATAGAGTTCATTCGCGCGCGGCACGACAAAGGCGCCCATTAGATTCATATGCCCGCCACGAATGGCTTTTACCTCAAAACCAATTAACTCTATTCCCGCCTCGTAGGTTTCGAGGATGTAATAGTCGAAGTGCGCTCGTTTGTTTTCGACGTAGGTCGGCATCAGTTATTGCTTTTCAAGACTCACGTGCTACGTTCAAAGTACCACAGCCTGCAGTTTTTTCGAGACAGGAGGCGGGCGATGTGGATCTGGTTTATGGCCTTCGTCAGCCTTTGTTCGAAGGTATTTCCCTCGAGACGCCGGAGAGCAAATCGGCAGCCATCATAATCGGCTGTATGGCGCTGGATACGGCGATGGTTCTAGCAATACTCACAGGAAAAACGTCCACCGTTACGGGGCGCCGCCGCCCAGTTTTTTGACAGATGATAAGATACATCATAGGCATGAGAGAAAGAATTATAGAAATCTTGCGAAAAAATGTGGAGATTCCAGGGGGGGTTTCATTTTCGGTTGAACACCCGCCAAGGGCCGAACTCGGTGACTATGCCACCAATTTACCTCTCGTTTTGGCGGGCCTTGAAAAAAAGCAACCTCAAGATGTGGCCGAGATGTTAATGCGAAAAATTATCGATCCGGCCATTGCCACGATTACGTTTTCTCCTCCGGGATTCCTGAATTTCCAAATTTCCGAGTCTGAAGTAAAAAAAGAATTTACACGAATCTTAGATGGAAAAGAGCGCTACGGGAATCAGAGTCGCCTCAACGAAAAAATCCAAGTCGAGTTTATTTCAGCCAATCCAACCGGTCCTTTAACACTTGCCAACGGCCGCGGCGGATTCTTGGGCGACGTGCTTTCTCGCGTTCTGGCCTCGCAGGGTTTTGAGGTTGAACGTGAATATTATATCAATGATTCCGGGAACCAGATCACAACACTTGGACTTTCAATTTTAGCTATAGCGGGCAAGGTGCTAGATGACGAGAAATATTATCATGGGGATTATTTGAAAGAATGGCTTGACTCTAAACAAACATTGAACTGGGATCTTTATTTAAAAGATCCTCAGCTTCTCGGGATATATGTTGCAAATGATTTTGTTAAAAATCTCATTCGACCGGTAATTGAGAAAAAAATGAAAATCAATTTTGATAGGTGGACATCCGAACAACGAGATATTCGCCAAAGCCGGCCGCCTTTAACTATCGAATTTGAACAGCTTGCGAAATCTATTTCCCCTGATCTTATTTTTGACAGGGATGGTGCCAGATGGTTAAAAACGAAAAAATATGGAGATGATAAAGATCGAGTTCTAGTCACCTCTGACCGACTCCCGACGTACTTTTTTATTGATGCTGCTCACTATTTAGAAACCAAGAAACGAGGTTTTAATCACAAAATCAATATTTTGGGTGCCGATCATCATGGTTACGTTTCCAGGATTCAGGCAGTAGCGAAAATTATCGGGATGGCGAAATCTGAAGTGATCGTAATGCAGCTTGTTCGTTTGATGGAAAATGGCGTTGAGCGGCGGATGTCCAAACGCACAGGAGTATACGTCACCATTGATGAATTGATTGATGAAGTCGGTCTCGATCAGGCGCGGTATTTCTTTTTAGAAAAAAATCACGAGACGCATATTGATTTTGATTTGGATCTGGCTAAAAAAAGATCCAAAGAAAATCCGGTCTTCTATATTCAGTATGCGCACGCACGCCTTTGTTCGATTTTCATAAAAGAGCCGTATGAAAAATCTGATTTCGATGTCTCGCTCCTGGCTTCAGAATCGGAGGATCGTTTAATTTGGAAATTAATTGATTTTCCGGATGTGCTGCGTGACATTGCCGCGGATTATCGCGTTTCGAGACTCATCCGCTATGCTTACGAGCTCGCGCATAACTTTCATGTGTTCTATGAGACAGAACGCATCTTGGATGCAGCAGCCGATATTAAAAAATCGCGGCTTCAATTAGCGAGGGCCACTCAAATTGTTTTAAAAAAATCATTGGATCTTTTGGGGATTTCCGCTCCCGAAGAAATGTAGCGGACGCTCGCCTCAAAAAACTTTCGCGCCTTCATTTTTGCCGTTCTCACCTTAGTCGAGCCCGCCTTATTCCACAAGTGGATAGTGAAAGAAGCTCTTGGCAGGGGGCATTTTTTCAGCTAGAATGAGACACCTATTAAAAAGCTCACAGACTACCGACCACAGACTACCGCATCAGCTGTAGCCTGTAGACAATAGCCTGTAATCAGCTTTAGATGCCAACCGAGAAAGGCAAAACCGCTAAAAAATCAGTCTCCCAGCTAAAACGGGGCGAAGATCTCGTCGAGTTGGGCGTGCCAATGATAAAACCCCAGCCCCAAATAACTCCCAAATCAGAGCCAGTTTTGCGTGAGGAGCAAGTTCTTCAATTCTGGAAAGATCATTCAATATTCGAAAAATCGGTTAAAGCGCGTGCCAGCGGCAAACCTTTCATTTTTTATGAAGGCCCGCCGACCGCGAACGCCGCGCCCGGCTTTCATCATATAGAAGCGCGCTCATTTAAAGACGTTATTCCGCGATTTAAATCGATGCAGGGATACTATGTGCCGCGCCGCGGCGGCTGGGATACGCATGGGCTGCCGGTTGAAATTCAAGTAGAAAAAGCGTTGGGGTTTAAATCAAAACAAGACATCGAACAATACGGCATCGCGGCCTTTAACGAACAATGCCGAAAGGCTGTTTGGCAGTACGTGAAGGACTGGGAGAATCTTACTGAACGCATCGCTTTTTGGCTGGATATGGCCCGTCCTTACATCACCTACGAAAAATCCTATATGGAATCTCTGTGGTGGATGATTGCTGAATTTTGGAAGAAAAAATTGCTTTATCAGGATTTTAAGGTCTTGCCCTGGTGTACGAGATGCGGCACCGGTCTTTCATCGCACGAAATTGCGCTGGGGTATAAGTCAATTGTTGATACTTCAGTTTACATTCGATTTAAATTGACGAGCCAAGATCCCAAATGGAAGAACGTGGCCATTTTGTCCTGGACCACAACGCCCTGGACATTGCCGGGGAATGTGGCGCTCGCGGTATCGGAAGGCATGCAGTATGTCCGAGTGCCCGATCCTGAAAAAAAAGGTAATTGGGTTGTGGTGGGCCAGGATAATTTCTCTATTCTCGTAAAACGCGGCGTCTTGCCGAAAGATTCAAAAGCGAGTGTGCCCTTTCTTGGGAAAGAACTCGTTGGGCTTACGTACCAGCCGCTTTTCGATGTGCCGGAATTGGTGACCAACAATTCATATAAAATTTACGCTGCCGATTTTGTCTTGGGGACTGAAGGCACGGGTGTGGTCCATACGGCAGTCATGTATGGAGAAGACGATTACCGGCTTGGGAAAAAAGTTGGGCTTCCCGCAATTCACACCGTCTCCGATAACGGCAAATTTGTGGCCGCACTGGGGAATGGGCTGGGCGGGAAGTATGTCAAAGCCAAAGAAACTGATCTTTTTATTTTACAGCATCTGCAGAAGATCGGGTCCTTATTCCGCGAAGAAGCCTACGAGCATGACTACCCATTTTGCTGGCGCTGCGACACGCCGATACTCTATTATGCACGGACTTCCTGGTGGCTCCGGGTGAATGCGGTGCGCAAAGACGTAATGCGCAATAACGAGACCATTCATTGGGTTCCGTCGCATTTAAAACATGGCCGATTCGGGGAATGGCTAAAAGAAGAAAAAGATTGGGCCTTCTCGCGCGAGCGTTATTGGGGCACCACGTTGCCGTTGTGGAAGTGCAATGCCTGCGGAGCCGTCGCGGCTGTTTCTTCGGTCGAGGAATTGTCCTCGCGCGCGATGTCGTCAGGCAATCGCTACATTTTGATGCGGCACGGCGAGGCCGAGAATTTAACCAAAGATTATATTTCTTCGTGGCCGGAGACGAGTCCCGCGCATCTCACCGAAAAAGGGCGCGCCGATGTAGAACGCGCCGGCCCGCGGCTCGTAGCCGAGAGGATTGACGTCGTGATGGCCTCCGATTTAGTGCGCACCAAAGAAACACTGGAGGTTCTAAAAAATATGTTAGGCGACAAAGAGATTATCTTTGATGAACGATTGCGCGAAATCGATACGGGGGACTTTAATGGGGGCCCCGCCGGAAACTACCGCGCCTTTTTTAAAAATCGGCTCGAAAAATATGAGACTAAGCCGCCAAACGGCGAATCCTTACAAGACGTGCGCCGGCGCATGCTGTCTTTCTTTCGGGAGCTTGAGGCAAAATACCGCGGGAAAACTATTTTAATCATTACGCACGCCGACCCGATCTGGATGTTAGTAGCCACCATCAAAGGCGAGTCTTGGAAAGAGTCTGCTGCTCTTTGGCCGAAGCAGGGCGAGTATATTGCGCCGGGTGAATTTGAAATTTTTGAACCAAAACCCCTGCCGCGAAACGTTGAAGGCGAAATCGATCTGCATCGACCGTACGTTGATGAAATTAAAATGCGATGTTCCTGCGGCGGGGTTAAAGCTCGCATCCCGGAAGTGGCCGATGTCTGGTTTGATTCAGGCGCCATGCCGTTCGCTGCGATCCATTATCCATTTGAAAACGTCGATCTGATTGAAAAGCGCAAAAATTTTCCGGCGGATTATATTTGCGAAGCGGTTGATCAGACACGAGGCTGGTTTTATACCTTGCTGGCCGAATCGACCTTACTGGCCAAAGGCGCGCCCTATAAAAATGTCATTTCGCTGGGCCATGTCTTGGATAAGCATGGACATAAAATGTCCAAATCCCGCGGCAACATCGTAAATCCCTGGGCCATGATTGATACCTACGGGGTTGACGCCATTCGCTGGTATTTTTATACGGTCAACGCCCCGGGAGATCCCAAAAAATTTGACGAGAAGGATCTGGCGGCGAAACTGCGCGGATTCTTGGGGACACTCTGGAACTCGTGGGTGTTATTCGACACCTATACGCAGGGCAAAGTTTCTCTCGCGAGGAAATCTGGTTCCCTGCTTGATCGCTGGATTCTATCGCGCCTGCAAAATCTGATTCAAGACGTAACGCGCCATCTGGAAGCCTATGACGTGGTCTCGGCAGCCCGTCTTGTCGAGACGTTTACGGTCGAAGATTTTTCCAATTGGTATTTGCGCCGATCGCGCAGGAGATTTCAGCGCCCCAGCTCAAAAAAAGAAAAAGCTGAAGTTGCCGGCACCACGCGCGAAGTTCTTCTGACTCTCTTGGCATTGGTGGCTCCCTTTACCCCCTATATCGCGGACGCCATCTACCGCGAACTTTCAAAAAAGTTTGTCTTCAAGGAAGAAAGCGTTCATTTAAGAGACTGGCCCATTGCCTCGCGCGCGCGTATGCGACCGGTGCTCGAGAAAAAAATGGAAACACTTCGGCTGATTGCCGCCGAGGCCCTAAAAGCCCGCGCGGCGGCGGGCATTAAAGTTCGCCAGCCGCTGGCTGCTCTTGCCATACGGCATAAGGAGTTTTCCCGCAAAAAGGAAATGCAGCGTCTCTTGGAAGACGAGGTCAATGTCAAAAAGATTATTATTTTACCGCAGGTAGCCAAAGGACCGAAAATTATTCTCGATACGACATTGACAGAGGGGCTGCGGCGCGAGGGGCTGGCTCGGGAAATTGTCCGCAACATCCAGGAATTGCGACGCGATCTCGGCCTTTTGCCGCAAGATGCCATTAACCTTCAGTTTCTGGCCGGAGAAAAATCGAAGCGCATCTTAAAAGAATGGCAGGGGCAGATTAAACGAGACGTCGGCGCCAAAAAAGTCATTCTTGGCGGCAAAAAGAATTTTAAAATCGAGCGTGAAATTCCAGTTGGCGGAAGCGAGCGTCTCTGGATTGGTATTCGCTGATATGCCACGAACGCGCGGATTCGTTTTGGCGCGGCAGGAACGAAATGAGGCTGATTTGGTGTTCACTATTTTTACCGAGCACCTCGGTCTGGTTCACGCGACCGCCCAAGGAGTCAGAAAACCGGGCGCAAAATTAAAGGGGCATCTGGAGCCATATTCTCTGGCCGACCTCGTATTGGTGGAAGCACGACACGGCTACCGTTTAACAGTTGCGAGCCTCATCTCCTGGCCGGCCTCGATTATTGGCTCGGAGGAAAAACTGAAAGCCGCCGAAGCCTTCGTCTCGGTTATACGAAACACGGCTTTTGAGGCAGAAGATTCAGGCCTTTGGGATCTCTCTTTTTCTTTTTTTACCTTGCTTAAGGATGCGCAGGATTCTGACGAACCCCCGAGAATTTTGCTCTGGGCTTTGGTCCGCTTTTTAAACCATTCCGGCTATCGGCTTTCCGCCGACGAAGAAATTGTAAAGACCCGCGAACTGCGTGATCTCTTTTTGCATTGGGAAGAGCGCGAATGGAATGACATCAGAAAAGACTCTAAAACCCAGATCATTGCCTCTGCCTTTGCCGCCATTGCCCGCTCATTTGAAATGCATTTTTCACTGCGTTTTCTTTTTTTAACCAATAATTTTTTAAGACGTTGGGCGATAAAACCACCAAGTGCCGCGTGATATACTTGGAAGAGTATGGGGAAACTCGATGATATTCGGCGCGATCTCTATAAAAATGAACCGGAGCGAGCCAAAGACCCGCGTTTTTTTGAGGTCATCAAATCAAAGCCCGAAGAGATAAAAACAGCCTGGGGCGAGGTGGAAGAGGCGGAGAAGATAGAAGCACCCGCGAGGGAAAAACGTCGGCGATTTCTGCGTCTTTCGGTACTGGCCACGCTGATATTTGCCATCGGGGTGCTGGCGGTTGTGCTCTTGTTTTTCTACGGATTTGCGCGCCACGACCTCTCGATGGCGCTCATCGTCAAAGACCGCATTGAATCGGGCGAGCGCGTGACCTACACGCTGTCTTATCAAAACGGCAGCCGCGAAACGTTAAAAGATATGCAACTTGATTTTACCTATCCCGTGGGCGCCTCGCCGCTCCGCGAAGAGGGAGCAGGCGGCAATCCGCCGCATACGCGGATTACGCTGGTTGATCTAGCGCCGGGGCAGAAAGCCTCAATTGAAATTGATGCCCGAATTTTCGGCGCCGAGAATGACATAAAAACCGCCGAGGCTTCGATACTCTACCGTCCCGCATCCTCCTCGGCTCGCTTTGTCGACAAGGCTCGCGTAAATGTAACGATTGTGCGCGTGCCGCTTGTCGTCACGCTGAACGTGCCGGATAACCTTGTTTCGCGCCAAGAGGTGGCATTTACGATCGAATATTCATCGGATGCCGAGGCGCCATTTGAAAATCAATACCTCGGCGTAGAGTATCCGGCCGGGTTCCAATTTGCATCGGCCGATCCCAAGCCTTCGATTGACACGAACATCTGGTCAATCGGGACGCTCTCGCCCGGAGATTCAGGAAAAATTTCAATTAAAGGCATTATCCAGGGTTCTCCAGCTGAATCGAAACCCTTTACGGCCAAAGTCGGTTTATACAATGTTTTCGCCAAAGAGTGGACTCCGTATCAAGCGACAACTAAAAATGCCCATATCCTTGTCCCGCTGCTTTCCATTGAAGCCAGTCTAAACGGCGCGCATGACGGGGTTATTCACGCCGGAGACGATCTGCATGCCGTGCTCCATTTTAAAAATAATTTGGATCTGCCCCTAAAAAATATTTCGGTGCTCGCGTCCTTACCAAGCGAAGGGATTGATAAAAGCTCTCTTCTAGTAGAAAGCGGCGCCTATGACGGCAGTTCCGGTCAAGTGATCTGGAACCCGGGGTCATTCCCGCAGTTTAATTCACTTCCCGCGCATGCTGAAGGCAATCTCTCATTCAGCATAAAAACGCTGCCCAATTTTACCTCTGACACGCGTCAGGTGAGCTTTCAGGTAGACGCCAGAATAAAAGCCGCCGACACGCCAGTCGGTTTTGAAGGCGTTGACTTGTCGGCTGAAGATGTCTCAACTGCCAAAGTTTCTTCTCGTCTCGTGCTTTCTGCGCGCTCACTCTATCACAACTCGTATCTAGAAACTGCCGGCCCACTACCGCCGCGGGTCGGACAAACGACAAGCTATGTCATCGTCTGGCAGCTTGCCAATACGACGAATGATTTGTCCGGGGTAGTCGTTCGTGCTAGGTTAGCCCCGGGTGTTTCCTGGGAGAACGCCACGTCTCCGGCGGGAAATTCGCTCTCCTATGACAGCGCTTCGGGCGCCATTATCTGGCCAGTCGGGAAAGTTCAAGCAGGCGCAGGTATATCCAAACCATCGCCGTACGCGGCGTTTCGGGTGACTTTAACACCGGGAGAGAATGCCGTATCGAGGGCGGTAACTCTCGCAAGCGGGGTTAACGTCAGTGCGAACGATATGTTTACGGGCGAACTGCTTACAGTAACTTCTGAAGATCTCACCACGGAATTAAAAAGTGACGCGCTGACGAGCGATAAAGACTGGCATGTCGTTCGCTAAATGAAAGCAAAGACGGAAAATCTGATGCAGGCCATCATCTCGCTTTCTAAGCAGAGAGGTTTTATGTATCCTGGCTCCGAAATTTACGGCGGGATTTCCGGCATGTGGGATTACGGTCCGCTCGGCCTGCGCTTAAAACAAAACGTCGAAAAACTGTGGTGGAGAATGTTTGTTGAAAATCGGGAAGATATGTATGGGCTTGATTCGTCCGTCATTACACACCCCGACGTCTGGAAAGCCTCGGGGCATGTGGCTTCGTTTGCTGATCCGCTGATTGACTGCAAGAAATGCCAGTCGCGTTTTCGCGCGGATCAAATTGATGTCTCGCTCGGCTGTCCTGATTGCAGCAGTCACGACTTTAGCGAGGTCCGTCCCTTTCACATGATGTTTAAAACATTTGTCGGCGCGGTCGAAGACTCGGCCGCGGAGACCTATTTGCGTCCCGAAACGGCGCAGGGCATTTTTTTAAATTTTAAAAATGTCATTGACTCGTTTCATCCCGCCCTGCCGTTTGGGATCGCCCAAATCGGCAAAGCCTTTCGCAATGAAATTACACCCGGCAATATGCTATTTCGCCTGCGCGAGTTTAGTCAAATGGAAATTGAGTATTTCGTAAGGCCCCATGATTGGGAAAAATATTTTGAAGCATGGCGGACCAATATCAATGCCTGGGGGGAAGCCCTCGGACTGCGTCTGCAAGAGATCGAGGTGCCAGCGCCAGAGCGCGCATTTTATTCAAAACGGACTATCGATTTTAATTTTTCATATCCCTTTGGGCAGGATGAGCTCTACGGCCTCGCCTATCGAGGGGATTATGATCTGCAAAACCATACGAAGTTTTCCGGCAAGGATCTGTATTATTTTGATGAGGCCACAAAAGAACGCATCGTCCCGCATGTGATTGAGCCGACCTTCGGCGTTGATCGCACGATTTTAGCCCTTTTACTTTCTGCCTATGCCACAGAGCCGGATAAGGAGGGAACGCGCACCGTGCTCAAGCTAAAGCCGAACCTCGCTCCCTATACGGCGGCAGTCTTCCCCTTGCTTTCAAATAAGCCCGAGCTGGTCTTACGCGCGAGAGAAATTTATCAGGGCCTTAAGTCTTCACTCGCAGTCGCTTGGGATGATATCGGCAATATCGGCAAGCGTTACCGCCGGCAGGATGAAATCGGAACGCCCTACGCCATCACGGTCGATTTTGAGACCCTAGAAGACGGATCGGTAACCGTCCGCGACCGCGACTCGATGCAGCAGGAACGCGTCAATGAAACAGAACTCGCCGAATACTTGAGAACCAAAATCGCTTAACTATGGTTCTCATTTCCAACCCCCAACTTCTCACTTCTTATGTTTAAGAAAACCATTTTGCCCAACAAGCTTAGGATTCTCACCGCCCCCATGCAGGGCACGAATACGGTGACCGTTTTGGTTATGTGCGAAACGGGTTCGGACAACGAGACGGGGAAAGAAAGCGGCATTTCTCACTTTTTGGAACACATGTTTTTTAAAGGCACGAAACGGCGCCCCACGCCGCAAACCATCAAGCATGAATTAGATTCAATGGGGAGCATTTCAAACGCGTTTACCAGTCACGAATACACTGGGTATTTCATTAAAGCCGGTCATGTGTATCTGGATCCCGCGCTTGATCTTTTGGCCGATGTGTACACCAACTCGCTGTTAGATCCTAAAGAAATTAATCGTGAACGTCAGGTGATCATCGAAGAGATGCATAAATATCTCGACACGCCGGATCGGTATGTCTGGGATGTCTATGAGAGGCTGTTATACGGCGATCAGAACGCCGGTTGGGAGATCATCGGCACAGAAAAAAATATCCGCACGTTCACACCGGAGCAGTTTCGCGGCTATTTTAAAAATCAGTACACTGCCGAAAACACGGCGGTGATTGTAGCAGGTAATTTTACGGAAGCTAAAGTCATCGCTAAAATTAAAAAGTTGTTCGGCCGTGTTCGCGCCTCACGGCCGAGATCTAAAGGACTATTTAAGGAATCCCCCAAAGCCCTCGGTATAAAGCTTCATGCTAAAGAAACTGACCAATCGCATATCCTGGTCGGTTTTAAAGGACTAACGATTTCAGATCGGGAACGCTATGCCGCCGAGCTTTTAGCGGCCATACTCGGGGGTAGCTGGTCCTCTAGGATCTGGGATAGGGTGCGAGATCGACTGGGACTGGCTTATACCGTTCACACCTCCAACGATGCCTATACGAATCGCGGCCATTTGACAACCTATGCGGGCGTGGCGCACGGAAATGTTGAGAAAGCCATCACTGCTGTCATGCAGGAATACGGCCGGATCACGCGGTCTTTGGTCAGTGCGCGGGAGCTCGCCCGCACGAAGGATTATGTCAGAGGAATTTCTTTGATTGGTTTGGAGGCTTCGAATGCGGTCGCGAGTTTCATCGGCGTGGAAGAAGTTTTAACGCATAAACCCCTGACGATTGATGAAGTTTTTGCTAAGATTGAGAAAGTCAGCGCTCGCGACATCCAACGCGTGGCGCGCCGTCTATTTCGGCCGGAACGACTGAATCTGGCGCTTATTGGGCCCCATAAGGATGAAGCGAAATTCAGACGGCTCCTAAAACTAGAATGAACCAAACACGACAGATGATCGATATCTCAACCGGGACCATTTTCCGGGTATTTGCGGTCTTGCTTGGCTTTCTGCTCTTCTATGTTTTGCGCCAGACGATCGCCGTAATTTTATTTGCCGTCGTTGTAGCCTCGTCCATGGAGCCGGCGATTCGCTGGTTGCAAAAAAGAAAAGTCCCGCGAATTTTAGGCACGATTCTGATTTTTCTTTCGGTTATCGGGGTTTTGTCGCTGGCCGTCTATCTGATCATACCTTTAATCTCGCAGGATTTTCAGGGATTCACCTTGTCCTATCCGGTATTTGAGCGCCAAGTCCTGCGCGAGATTGAAAATATCGGTAATGTCCCTTTTGCCGATTTTCTCTCCGCCAATTTGCGCGATGCGCTCTCCCAGCCCGCCCGCTATATCTCAGGATTCACCGGCGGGGTTTTGTCCTTTACCTCTAATTTTTTCGGCGGCGTATTCTCGGGTGTCATTATTATCGTCGTTTCATTTTATTTGACGGCTCGTGAAAGAGGGATTGAAGATTTTATTCGCATCATTATTCCTTTAGAGCACGAAGAATACGCCGTTGATTTATGGAGCCGGTCGCAACGGAAGATGGGCCAGTGGCTGCGGGCGCAAATTTTACTGGGACTGTTGATCGGCGCTTTCATATTTCTCGGACTCACGCTGCTGCACGTAAAGTACGCTCTGGTTTTTGCCTTTATCGCCGCGATTTTGGAGTTAGTCCCGATTGTTGGTCCGGTGTTGGCGGCCATTCCCGCCGTTATGGTCGCATTTTTGCAGAGTCCGTTTTTAGCGCTGATGGTGGTCATTCTCTTTGTGATCGTCCAGCAATTAGAATCGCACGTCATCGTTCCGCTGGTGATGAGAACCGCCATCGGCATTCCGCCGATCGTGGTCGTAATATCGCTGCTCGTTGGCGCCGAACTTGCCGGCATCGTGGGCTTGCTGCTGGCCGTTCCCATGGCATCCGTTGTGGTTGAGCTTTTAAACGACATGGACCACAAGAAGCGGCGTCGCGGCTAAACTAAATTTCAGTTGCTCTTTATCCAACATTCTCTATAGTAGGGACACCGTATGAAGCCGTTTTTTGTAACGACGCCGATTTATTACGTAAATGATCTGCCGCACATCGGGCATGCTTATACGACCGTGGCCGCGGACGTTTTGGTTCGGTTTAAAAGACAGTCTGGCGAGACGGCCCTTCTGCTGGTCGGTACTGACGAACATGGCGCCAAAATCGCCGAGGCGGCCTCAATTCACAACAAAAATCCCAAAGAATACGTTGATGAGATTGTAGTCGGATTTAAAGATGCCTGGGAGAAGCTTGAAATTGCGTACGATCGATTTATCAGAACGACCGATCCAGACCATGAAAGTACCGCGAAAGATTTTCTGCAGAAATTATTTGATCGCGGCTATATTACGAAAGGCATCTATGAGGGGCTCTATTGCCTAGGGCATGAGAAATTTATGTCGCCCGAAGAGCTGGTCAACGGGATCTGTCCTGATCACGCAAAACCCGCGCTGCCCTATAAAGAGGAAAATTATTTTTTCAAGCTCTCTCAATTCGAAAAAAAATTAATTAACGTCATTGAATCGAATGAGCTTGAAATTCGGCCTCTCGAGCGGAAAAATGAAGTCGTGGGCAAATTGCGCCAAGGGCTCGAGGACATTTCGATTTCTCGGAAGAGCGTTTCCTGGGGCATCCCATTGCCCTTTGATCCGTCGCACACCTGTTACGTCTGGATTGAGGCTTTAATAAACTACTACACCTACGGCCAACCAACCGGCGCCTGGCCGGCGGATTTGCATCTCATCGGGAAAGACATACTTTGGTTTCATGCCATCGTCTGGCCCGCTATGCTGCTTGCCGTTGATGAAGACTTGCCGAAAAAAATATTCGCCCACGGTTTTTTTACGATCGGCGGCCAAAAAATGTCAAAAACCTTGGGCAATGTCATTACGCCGCATCAACTTATCGAAACATTCGGCGTTGAGGCTTCCCGCTATCTCTTGCTTTCCTCATTTCCCTTTGGCGTTGATGGCGATTTTGACTGGTCGCGCATGGCAGAAAAATATAATGCCGATCTGGCAAATGGCATCGGCAATGCGGTTTCTCGCATTACCACCTTGGCGGTGGGGGTCAACGGGATCATTTTGGGTGCCGATCCGGAATTTGAAAAAGTATTTAGCGGACTGCATACGAAATATCGCGCGTATATGTCAGAGCTCGACTTTTTCAGGGCCACGGGAATTATTCAGGAGATGGTAAAGCATCTTGATCAGTATTTAAACGAGAAAAAGCCCTGGACACTTGAAGGTGGTGAAAAGAAAAAAGTCTTGAGAAATTGTCTCGGTATGACGGTCGCTCTCATCGGCTGCGCCGGTCCCTTTATGCCGAAAACGGCGGATACGGTGTTTGGCTCACTGGGGCTTACCAAAGGCACCAACCCCTGGGGTGCGGCCGAGTTAAAAATAGAACGAGGCGCGAATTTATTTCCGCGCCTCGGTTAGATCGCCATGGTGCGCTCACCATTGTGAATGGGGCAGTTGGGGATGTTGCCTGAATTCAAAAAGATCTTTGGCGTTCCCATTACTTCGCGCGGGTGCTTGATCCGGAAAATGGTGTAGCATCCATGATGCGCGAGCGTCAACTTGTACTCACCGTTCTCACCCTTCAGGTAGAAAACAGCTATGTCGGGCATGGGCTCCTCCGTATTTGTTGTCTAACACAGTTTTTCTCCTATGTCGAACCCCAAACTGATTGATTCGCATACGCACGTCCAGTTTCCGGTGTTCAAAGATGATCGTGAGGCTGTTATTCAGCGATCTCTCGAGGCCGGCATTTGGATGATAAATATCGGAACACAAGCATCAACTTCGAGGGAGGCAATTTTACTTGCCGAAAAATATGCTGAAGGTGTGTATGCTTCAGTCGGATTTCATCCGACGCACGCGGTTAAAAGTTATCACGACGAATGGGAGAAAGAGCAGGCGAGCGCCGAAGTATTTGATGCGGCTACGTTTCTCGAATTAGGCTCGCATGCGAAGGTCGTCAGTATAGGCGAGTGCGGCCTCGATTATTATAGAATCCAGAGTGATGAATTACGAATTAAGGCAGAACAAAAAAGAATTTTTAAGTCTCAAATAGAAGTTGCAAAAGCAGTCGGGAAACCATTGATCATCCATTGTCGGGAAGCGTTCGGCGACCTCATCGAAATCCTTAATTCCTACTTCTTAATTCCTAATTCTAGACCTATGGGCGTGGTCCATTTTTTCAGCGGCACGGCCGCCGAGGCCAGCGCTCTCATGGATTTGGGCTTTTATATCGGCTTTGGCGGCGTAATTACATTTGCCAAAAGCTATTATGACATCGTCTCGCAGGTTCCGCTTCAAAAGATACTTTTAGAAACCGACGCGCCGTATGTCGCACCCGTCCCGTATCGCGGCAAACGGAATGAACCTTTCTATATCGAAGCCACAGCCAAAAAACTGGCCGAGTGGCAAGGAGTTTCGCTTGAGGCAGTGGCCGAAGCAACAACTCAAAACTGCCGAAGACTCTTTCAAATTTAGCAACTGGATTTGACAGTAAAGACTATTGATGCTACACTTTGTTTGCCTGAAATAGAGCTAATTTACAAGAAGGAGGGTGTGTCATGGACGAATCCATGGTGCGTCCCGCGATCGAGTTCGGAAAAGACCACGGGCTGATTCACGAAGCCGTCATCACCGGCCGCAAAGTCGGCGCCGGAGAGGAATTCTGGGCGATCCTCGCCCACGACGAGGAGCGTTTCCGCGAGATCGTTGCGCTCGTCCTGCCCAAAAAGCCGAAGGGCACGAAGCAGTCGGAGGACGAGACGAGCGAGTGGACTCGCTTCTACCGCGAGGTCTTCTCGCTTGAGCTCGATCTCGCCGGTCTCGTCCTGCCCCAAAAGCCGAAGGGCTTCAACTGGCTCATCGTCGTCGCCGCAGGCCTGACGCCCAATCGCGCCTACGCCGAGTGCGAGAAGAGATTTTCCTGCTGGTGCCACGCCGAGGACCTTGATGAAGCGACCCGCGGCCGGAACGACCGCGAGCCGACGAAAACCTACGCCGTCCGTCTCCGCGATCGCGTCGAGGCCGACAACGAGTTGAATTCGAAGTCGGCGAACGATCTCACTCGCGAGAAGATCTCCGGCGTCACACTCCTCGAGCGGCTCATCCTCGAACTCTGGTACCACTGGAAGACGGGGGGACACCTCGACATCGATAACGTAACCCTCTGCTCCGGTTCACGGGGACCGGGCGGTGACGTCCCGCGGGTGCACTGGCGCGGGGGGTGCATGCGGGTCTACTGGACGCCTCCCGGGGACTCGCTTTCGCTTCTCCGTTCCCGTCAAGCAGTTTCGTAACCCTTCAACCTTCGTTCTTTTTCACTTACGCCGCACAGCATCTGCTGTGCGGCGTAAATTTATTTATAAGCTTGTAGCGGGTCAAAACCGTCTGTATAGTACTTAAGTATACATGCGCTATAACCCGGCCAAAATCGAGAAAAAATGGCGTAAAAAGTGGTTTAAAGAGAAAACCTACGAGCCAGATTTGGTGCGGGCCAAAAATCCCTACTACAACCTGATGATGTTTCCCTATCCCTCGGCGGAGGGCCTGCATATCGGGAGTGTCAGGACATTCACTGGTGTTGATATTTACGGCCGTTTCAAGCGTATGCAGGGCCACGACGTCTTCGAGCCGATTGGACTGGATGGCTTCGGCATTCACTCGGAAAACTACGCCTTAAGAATTAATCAGCATCCGATGAAATTAGCCAAGGTTACCGAAAAAAATTTCTATCGCCAGCTCTCCGAAATTGGAAACGCGTTTGCCTGGCGTGAGCGGCTCGAAACCTACGACCCCGCATACTACCAACACACCCAATGGCTGTTTATCCAGATGTTTAAGCACAACCTCGCCTATCGAAAAAAAGCCAAAGTCAATTGGTGCCCGTCGTGCCTGACCGTGCTCGCCGATGAACAGGTGATTGCCGGCAAGTGCGAGCGCTGCGGAACGCCGGTCGTCAAAAAAGATCTCGAGCAGTGGTTTTTCAAAATCACGGACTATGCCGAGCGGTTGCTTGCCAATATTGAGAAACTCGATTGGTCAGACCCTATCAAAACTGCACAGCGTAATTGGATCGGAAAATCAGAAGGAGCCGAGCTGGAATTTAGAATCAAGAATCATGAATCAAGCATAAAAGTGTTTACGACGCGGCCAGACACCTTGTTTGGCGCGACCTATATGGTTCTGGCGCCGGAACATCCGTTGCTTGCAAATAGCACATTGCAAATGGCAAATAGGGAGGCAGTAGAGAAGTACATTCAAGCTGCAGCACAAAAATCGGAGATTGAAAGAACAGCCGCAGGAAAAGAAAAAACCGGCATTGAGGTAAAAGGGGTGAGTGCCGTCAACCCCGCAAACCAAGAGGCAATTCCGATCTGGATTTCGGATTATGTTCTTGCGACGTATGGAACGGGCGCCATCATGGCCGTGCCGGCGCACGATGAACGCGACTTTGAATTCGCCAAGAAATTTAAATTGCCAATTTTGCAGGTCATAGAGCCAAACTCGAGTTTTATAGTTGTAATTAGTCGGTCTCTCAACAAGAATTTCTACGAACAGATTCAGAAATTTGCAAAAGTTACGCCAGGTACTGGAACGTGGAATGGTCTTAATCTTATCTATACAGAAGAGGTAGGAAAAGTTTTTGATATTGCAGAAAAAAATTTTACTAGCGGACCGTGGTATATCCATAGTGAAGGTCCTGTTAAGAAAATCTTGTTACATGCAGCTGACGGGAAAAACGAACGATTTGATTGGGGTAACAAAGACGAATTTAGAAAAGCCTACGAGTTTGGGATTAAAATTGAGATAAAAAAAGAACAATTAGATTTTAGTGATGTTTACGCAGCTTATATTGGGGAAGGCGTTTTGATAAACTCTGGGAAATTCAACGGCCTGAAATCAGAAGAGGCCAAATGGGCGATCACGAAGGCCGTGGGTGGAGAGAAAAAAGTTCAGTATCGGCTGCGCGACTGGCTGATTTCGCGCCAGCGCTATTGGGGGCCGCCGATTCCCATGATTTTTTGTAATGACTGTGGGTGGCAACCGGTGCCGGATAAAGATCTGCCGGTCAAGCTGCCTTTTATAAGGGAATTTCGGCCGACGGGGACGGGCGCTTCGCCGCTGGCCTCGGTTAAATCTTTCCATCAAGTTAAATGCCCCAAGTGCCAAGGCCGGGCGCGGCGCGAAACCGATGTCTCGGATACATTTTTTGATTCCGCTTGGTATTTCTTGAGATATCCATCGGTCCATGCCAAAATTTCGAAATTAGAAATTCCGTGGGATCAGGAGATTACACGGCGCTGGCTGCCAGTTGATATGTATATCGGCGGCGCCGAGCACTCGGTGCTTCATCTTCTCTATTCGCGATTTATGACGATGGCTTTGCATGATTGGGGCCTGGTCCACTTTGAGGAACCTTTTGCGACCTTCCGCGCCCACGGCCTGATCACGAAAAACGGCGCCAAGATGTCAAAATCAAAGGGTAACATTGTAAGTCCGGATAGTTATATGAAAGCCTATGGTGTAGACGCGATTCGCCTGTATCTGGCTTTTTTGGCACCCCTTACCGAAGGCGGCGATTTTCGCGATTCGGGCATTCGCGGCATTACTCGATTTCTGATGCGTGTTTGGAATTTCTACCAGGATCCAAAAATAAAACTGGCGCGTGTTTCGGACGAGAAGATCCAAAAACTGGTCAGTCAGACGATTCAAAAAGTCAGTCGCGACATTCAAAATCTGCAATACAATACGGCAATTTCGGCGCTCATGATTGCAATGAGCGGATTTGAGAAATCCCCAGAAAATGTCTCCAAAGAAGACCGAATGCAGTTTCTCAAGTTGCTTAGCCCGCTCGCACCGTTTATAACCGAGGAGCTTTGGAGTATCTGGAAACAAAAGGGAACGATTCATCACAGCCGCTGGCCGGAGGCAAGGGTTGAAAAAGCAAGCGACACGGCAGAATTTATCATTCAGATAAACGGCAAAACCCGCGCGATACTTGAGTTCCCCAGAAATATTTCCGAGGCCGGAATCAGCGCCAGTCTCGCGAAAAACAATGCGCTCGCCAAATTCTTTATTGCCCCGCCCAAAAAAGTGGTCTTCATCCCGGGCAGATTGATTAACTTTGTGATATAACATGGAAATCATCACGCTTACAAAAGACTCGCTTCCTGGGGCACTTTTTGCGGCTGTTCAGATCGTAAAAAGGGGCGGGGTGATTGTTTTTCCGACCGATACGATTTACGGTATCGGCGGAAATGCCGAGCTCGCGGGTGTGGCCAAGCGCGTTATAAGGATTAAAGCGCGCCTTAAAGAAAAAGGCATGCCGATTTTGGTGCGCGACGTCAAAATGGCGCGTAAATATGCCTATATCGACATGTGGACGGAGGAACTGCTCGGCCAAATCTGGCCGGGCGCGGTCTCGGTCATTCTGCATAAAAAAGATGTTGTCCCGGATATAATTTCGGGCGGACGCGATACCATTGCCATCCGCGTCTCGGCCCATCCGTTTATGGCCGAATTGTTTCGCCAAATAGATTTTCCTTTGATTGGCACATCAGCCAACCGTTCTGGGGCCGCACACCCCAAGTCGCTCGACGAATTTTTAAAAGATTTAAGAGACAGAAACGAAAAACCGGATTTAATCATCAACGCCGGCGAATTGCAAGACACCGAACCCTCAACCATTCTGGATGTAACCAATCGAAAGAACCCCGTCATTCTGCGAAAAGGCGTTGTGACTAAATCACAGTTAGAAGAATTACTGGAGCGACCGCTATGAAACACGACAAGGAGCTCGAAAAGTTAATTGCTGCCGAAAAATATCGCCAAGCGACGACGATTGATCTTATCCCATCGGAAAATCTGGCGCCGTTGGCGGTCCGTGAAATTGTTAGCTCCGTTTTAATGAATAAATACTCCGAGGGCTATCCCGGGAGGCGCTATTATCCGGGGAACGCAATCATCGATCAAATCGAGTTGCTCGCACAAAATCGAGCCAAGAAATTATTTAAATTACGTGGTGCTTGGCATGTAAACGTTCAGCCGTATTCCGGCTCTCCCGCCAATATGGCGGTCTATCTTGGCCTCTTAAATTTCGGTGATACTATTTTGGGTATGCAGTTATCGGCCGGCGGCCATTTAACCCATGGGCATAAGGTGAATTTTTCGGGTATGGCGTATAAAAGCGTTTCGTACGGAGTGGATTCCAAAACAGATTTGCTCGATTATAATGAAATTTTAAAAATCGCGCGCCGCGTAAAGCCAAAAATTATTATCTCGGGACTTACGGCCTACCCGCGGACGATTGATTTTAAAAAATTTGGCGAGATTGCGGCGGATGTCAGAGCCTTGCATCTTGCCGATATCTCGCATATTGCCGGGCTCGTGGCTGCCGGTCTTCACGTCTCGCCGTTTCCCTATGCCGATGTGGTAACGATGACGACGCATAAAATTTTGCGCGGGCCGCGCGGCGCTGTTATATTTGCAAAATCAAACTTGGCCGAAAAAATTAATAGAGCCGTATTTCCGGGAATCCAAGGCGGCCCGCATGATAATACGACTGCCGCGATTGCCTATACACTAAAGGCCGCAGCCGAACCAAGGTATAAAGTGTATGCTAAAAAAGTTGTAGCCAATGCCAATGTCCTCGCCCATGCACTGAAAAAAGAAGGGTTTAGCTTAGTCACTGGCGGGACAGATAATCATCTTTTGCTGATTGATCTCTCGCCGCTGGGAATGACAGGGAAAGATGCCGAGACGAGACTTGAAAAGTCAAGCATTATCGCGAATCGCAACACCGTTCCGGGAGACGAAAAAGCCTTCAATCCATCAGGCATTCGCATGGGGACTCCAGCTGTCACCACGCGGGGCATGGGAGTTCGAGACATGAGGCAAGTAGCCGAATGGATACGAAGGGCGGTGATTGATAAAGAAAATCCGGCTTCGATCAGTCGAGAGATTAAGTCATTCTTAAAAAAGTTTCCGGTGTGAACTTAATTGACGGCAAGGCGTTGGCCGAGAAAATTGGCGAAGAGGTTAAGACACGCGTGGCTGGCCACAATCTTTCGCTTGGCATAATTTCGATTGGCCAGGATCTGGTCTCGCAAAAATTTATCGAACAAAAAAAGAAAAAGGGCCAGGAATTGGGGATTGAGGTACGAACCTATCAAATTCCAGAGGGCACTTCAAAACATGTGCGCCGCGCCATCACGGATCTCATAAAAAAGACTGACCGCGATGGGTACATCATCCAGTTGCCATTGCCCGAAGGATTAAACACACAATACATTTTAAATTCAATCCCGGAAATGAAAGACGTTGACTGCTTAAATCAAAAGAATGTCGGGGCTTTTGCCGTCGGGAGATCACCCATTCTCCCGCCGGTTATTGCCGCGATTGATACGATTTTAAAGAGCCGCCAGATAGAGCTCGAGGGAAAGGAGATTGCCGTTGTTGGTGCCGGGCGGCTCGTGGGACGCCCCATTATTCACTGGCTTACCAATTCAGATCTGCCATTTTCCGTCTATACCTATCACTCAAGCGAACAAGCACTGAATTTAAAAGATGCGGATATTATTTTTACGGGCACGGGACGACCGAATTTGATTCATGCCGAGATGGTGAAAGACGGCACAATACTATTCGACTGCGGCATATCAATTGAAGAAGGGAATCTGTCGGGGGATGTAGACCGAAAGAGTATGGAAGGCAAAGACGGCTGGCTGACTCCCGTCCCCGGCGGTATAGGGCCGCTTACGGTCATGCATGTATTCAAGAATCTGACTATACTAAAAGGGCTACAGTGATGGGTTTTGATTTAGCTCTACTTTATTTTTTTCATTCACTTGCTGGGGTCAATCGTCTTCTCGATTTTTTGATTGTTTTTATAGGATCTACTCTGCCGTATCTTGTTGCCGCCGCCGTTCTCATTTTGCCGTTTATCTTAATTGATATAGACGGCAAACAGCGGTTGTCCAAGATGGGGGTCATTTTCTACGCTTTTTTTTCAGGAGTTATCGCCCGCTTTGGTATTACCGAGATCATTCGCTTTGTATACTACCGCCCGCGACCCTTTATGGCGCTTCATTTTAATCCCTTAATCCCCCACGAAACCTCGGGCAGTTTTCCTTCGGGCCACGCCGTTTTTTTCTTTGCGCTCGCCATGTCCATTTGGTTTTATAACAAAAAATTCGGCTGGTATTTGTTTGGCCTCACTGCCATCATCTGTCTCGCCCGCGTCTCGGCCGGCGTCCACTGGCCCTCCGACATTGCAGGCGGCGCCATCATCGGCATTCTCACTTCAATTGGAATAGAGTTCTTAAGGAAAAGAATCTCAAAGAAATCTAAAAATGAAAGTTAAACCGTCTTTGGAAAAGACAAAAGTAAAATAGATATGCCCTACCCAACAAAAAAATTAATATAATTAAATTAGTTTAAGAAAATCTAAACCGCGCCGCGGTCGCTTGGATTTACGCTGTAGTCAAATTACGCGGGTGAGTTCAGGAAGGGTGCTTTCATAGTGGAAACTAGAGAATCTGGAACTAAGTAAAATTTTAGGCTTAATGACTTGTCATGTTGACATTCATTTGCAGAAATGTAACTAATATAGAGTTACGGGTTATACTAAAACCATGAATATTGGAGACATCACCACTCTAGTTAAGAATCATCAAAAGAAATGGGTTGCGCTGGAAGATGATGATGTAATTGCTGTTGGAAATTCTGTGAAAGAAGTAAAAGAAATTGCTGATAAAAAAAGTAGAGATTACTCTTTGTTCCTTGTGCCTGAAGAAAATGTTGGTTTAGCGCCTCTGTCGTAATTGATAAATGAAGTTTCAATATGCCAGTGCTATGGGGAAAGACAAGTATAATCATTATCCCCTGATTGATGTTGTCTTCAAAAATCCCGAAAATCAACTATCACTAAAAATCAAAGCGCTAGTAGATTCTGGCGCGACCGATACTTATATCAATGGTCAGATTGCAGATGCCCTCGGAATAAAATTAGAGGATTGCGAAGAAGACTTGACACAGGGAATCGTAGGCCCTAAGACAAAAACATATCGTTGCGATTTAATCTTGAAGCTTGCGCAGGATAATTTAGAATTCAACATAAAAGCATTTATAATCCCTGACCTTAAGACGACTGCTTTACTAGGCCAGAATGGGTTTTTTGAATTTTATAAAGTTGTCTTTAATCTAAATCAACATGAGTTCGAAGTGATCCAAATCCCGCCATTTAAGAAAAAATAGTCTCAGTTACTACAGTGTCCAGTTTCAAAAATACCTAAAGCGCACCACGGTCGCGGAGGACTTTATCGATGATCCCACGAAGCTCTTCGTCGGAGTAGAATTCGATGACGATTTTTCCTCGGTCACCGACTTTCTGAACCTGAACTTTGGTGCCAAACATCTCCTGAAGCCTTGTTTGCCAGTCTTGAGTCTCCGGATCACCCGATGATCCCAAGCGGCGCCGCGGCGTTAAAGTTTTACCGGAGATGCGGCGCGCTGCGTTTTCCGCTTCGCGGACATTTAATTTGTAGGTTACGATTTCATTAAAAAGTTGACGCTGCAGTTCCGGATTATCGCCCGCCATTAAAATTGCCCGCGCATGCCCTTCGGCGATTTCGCCTCTGGAAAGCGCCTCCTGCATATCGGGCGGAAGTGAGAGCAGCCGCAATGAGTTTGCCACCATTTCACGCGATTTCCCGATGCGTTCGGCAACTTCCCGCTGCATTAATTTAAAATCATCAATCAATTGGCGGAAGGCTTTGGCGCGGTCAATCGCATTTAAATCCTCGCGCTGGACATTTTCAATCAGTGCCAGCTCCAACTTCATCCGATTCGTCGGCTCTTTCTTGATGATCACCGGAATCTGCTCCATATTAGCAAGCCCCGCGGCTCGCCACCTCCTCTCACCGGCGATCAATTGATATCTTGTTTCCCAGCCCCGCGGCGTTTCTATCTCGACGCGAGAGACCAAAATCGGCTGGAGCATACCGTGCGTTTTTAACGATTCGGCTAAATCTTCGAGGGCCTTTGGGTCAAACTCCCGCCGCGGCTGATAGGGATTGGGCTCAATCAGGACTCGCTCAATCCAAAAAATGCTCTCATGTGCGCGCCGTTCGGTTAAAGGAACGGCTAAGGGCTTTTCATCCTCGGGTCTCGTAAATCCGATGGGGGGGGCGATGGGGGAGGCTTCTGCTCTTGGTTTTATTTCGGCGTCGTTTTCTCCATTCTGGTTCGGAGTTGGTTCATCCATGTCATTAGAATACCGCAGGCTTTTTTCGTTGACAAACGAGGATTGTATAAATAGTATGCGCGTTGTAATGCCGCGGTGGCGGAACTCCGCACTAAATTCCGATTATGTAATTCTCATATGCCGAGTAGCATCTAGAGCTAGCTTTTGATATAGTTTGCAAGTAATTTGTGGGAATTAGTGCGGGGCGGGCTGGCAGATTTGCCCCGTATCATTTTGCCGGGGTGGTGGAACTGGCAGACACACAGGACTCAAAATCCTGCGAGCGCAAGCTCATGAGGGTTCGACTCCCTCTCCCGGCACCACGTTGGAAAAGTCAATGCCTCGCGCGGGCAAAGCCCGCGCTCGGCGACCAAATCGTATGGATTTTTCGGGGCAAAAAGAAATTCCCGATTCCGTTAAAAGCAGAAAAGAAAAATTTTTCGAACACTCCCAAGAGGCGGAGCTTGCCGCCTCTTGACTTTTATGGCATAAAATGCTATCTTTGAATGAATCGCTTTGGATGGAAGCAAACCGTAACTTGAAAGGAGGGAGAAACAATGGCAGACAAAACACATGGTAGTAACTGGCCGTGGGCCCTGATGAACCTGGGTATCGTCGCACTCGTTGGGTTCGCCCTTTGGTTCACTCACAGCCTGTGGGCATTTCTGGGTCTCTTGTTTCTGTTCTATACGAGACCTTCGACCATCAATGCCAAGTGCCCGAAGTGCGATCATGAGTTCGTTGCTACGGTGAAGGATGACAACGAAGACGAGGGGTAACGCCCCACCAGTTCCGTCGGCCAAGCGACGAGCCCCAGCCATCAGGAGCACGACCTACGGGTACGGCTCCTTTCTTTTTTATTAAATTTTGAGATTGTATTTTCATAAAAGAATTTGCCGCCAAAGCAGTAAATTTTTCAATCATTTTTCATTGAAAAATTTACTGGAATGATTTATGCTTAAATCATTCAAAAACTTGAAATTGTCATCCGCCTTCGTTCCTCCTTCGCCTATGGCTTCGGCAGGACACAGTAAAACTTCGGCGGACAAGTCGGTGCGGCTCACTTCGACTTCGCTCAGTACGAGCCGCCGCCTTTCCGTCCGCCAGCTGGCGGATTCGCGGGGGGTTTCTCGCCGCCTGCGGCGGCGAAATGCGCTTTGCCCGTCTATAGCTTTAGCGAACGAGGGTTCGAACTATCTCAAGAATACTGCACAAAAAGAATTTAGTTTTATCGACGTTTATTCTAATATTCTCAAGAATTTAAGAATACCTATTCCCCGTGGTGTCAGCTTATGTCTCACGGTTTGTGCCTCATAACGTTTGAGGACCAGTCCGGCTTCGGCCAGGCGGCGAATATGCTCCGATATGGTCTTGAAGTTTACTCCGAGGGCTTCCGCGATATCGGCGACGGATAGCTCGGGGTATTTTTGCAGAAGATCTAAAATCTGGATTCTTCGATGATTTGAGAATCCCTTTGCGATTTTCTCAAGTTGCTTAAATGACCTCATGGCTAAAAAATGATTTGCGACAGACGATCATGCGCTTTATTCTCATATTCTCAAGAATATGAGAATAAAGCAAATCGGATACATAGAGCAGGGGAGTACAAAATTAAGGTTCGTTTACCTACGGAATTTTTACAAAATCTTGTAGTTGACTTCTTCGACACCTTTTACGCTCTTTAATTTCATAAGGAGTTTTCGCAGTTCGTCGCTTGATTTTATGGCGCATGTCAAAATGATGAGTGGGTGAGAACGGTGGGCGGTTTCCGTTTTATGATCGCGGATATTGATGCGAAATGCCCGAATGGCCGAGGTCAGATCGTTTAAAAGGCCAATGCGGTCGCGCGCGGTGACACGGAGCTCAACTAAAAGGCCGCCCGGCTTTGTCCCGAAACGTTTTTGTTCTGCGTCACGGCGCAGTCTTGAAGTGATGTGTTTTCGCGCCATCGAGGTTTTTACAAATTCCAGCCAATCAGCAGCCGGTTTTTTATTTTTCTGCGTAATGATTTCAACCACATCGAAGTTGCTAATCTCGTGATCCAGCGGCACCATTTTGCCGTTGACCCGGGCGCCGGAGGCGCTGTTCCCGATTTGCGAGTGTACGTGATAGGCAAAGTCAAGCGCCGTTGCGCCTTCGGGCAAATCAACCGCGTCACCTTTCGGCGTCAGCGCGAAGATCCGATTTTTGAAAAAATCGATTTTGAGCGTTTGCAGAAATTCATCCGAATCCGAAACATCCTTTTGCCAGTCGCGCAGATCTTTTACCCAGCTGATTTCTTTTTTGTCGGCTTTGGAGGCGACATTCTCATGATAGAGCTTTGTTTGTTTTGTCTGGCTGTATTTCCAGTGCGCCGCAATGCCGTGTTCAGCTTCTTCATGCATGGCGATTGTGCGGATCTGAATTTCAGCAATTTTGCCATCGGGCCCGAAGACCGTCGTATGCAGCGACTTATAACCGTTGGGTTTTGGCAGTGCGATGTAATCTTTGATTTTTCCGGGGAGCGGCCGCCAGTGCGCATGAATCACCCCGAGCGCCTGGTAGCAGTCGGCCACCGTCGGCACAATAACCCGGAGCGCAATCAGGTCATGGATTTTAGCAATATCCATGTCGAACTTCATGAGCTTCCGCCAGAGGCTGTATTGGTGTTTGGCCCGCGCGTCCATGGCGATGATTGGCACTGCCTCTTCGCGCAGTACTTTTTCGATTTCGGGCGCCAACTGCTTCAAGTATTCTGATCGTTCTTCAAATGCGTCTCGCACATTTCTTGAAAGCCAGGAGTGTTCTTCCGGATAGACGTAGGGAAATGCCAGATCCTCAAGCCTAGCCTTTAAGCTTCCAAGACCCAAGCGATCGGCGAGCGGCGCGTAAATTTCAAGTGTCTCCAAAGCAATACGCCGGTGTTTTTCTTCCGGTAGAGCTTTTAAGGTCTCCATGTTGTGGAGCCGATCATTTAATTTAATCAAGACGACGCGGACATCCTCGGCGGTGGCCAGCACCATTTTACGAAGAGACTCGGCCATGCGTTCGATGCCGCGGTATTTCAGTTTGCCGAGTTTCGTTACCCCGTCGACGAGAAAGGCGACATCACTGCCGAATTCCGCCTCAATCGTAGAAAGCAGCACGCCTGAATCCTCGACCACGTCATGCAGTAAGGCGGCCGCGATCGTCGCCTGGTCCATTTTTAATTCCGCCAGTTTTAAGGCGATGAAAAGTGGATGCACGAGGTAGGGTTCGCCGGATTTCCGTGTTTGCCCCGCATGCGCCTTTTCGGCGAATTGATAGGCGCGCTCAACCAGCGAGATTTGGTCAGCTCCAAACAGCGGCTCAATTTTTTGTTTCAGATCGGCAAATGACATGCGCTAGTCATAATACATCCAGTAATTGACCGCAAGTGATTAAAAACGCCGGCTACCTGCCAAGGTAGCGGCGTTTTGGTCCCATTTTTCTCGCCGGTTTTCGAACGATGGGAAATCGCAGTGTTCGAGAAAACTTATACCAGTAATAGGCTGCGAGACCGCGCGATGGGAAATTGAATTCTTTTGCGAGAGCCTCAAAAGCAACTTCTCGTCCGCGAGCGATGAATCGTTCAACAGACCCTGCGCCGTGTCGTTTCTCGAATTCTGCGCGATGTTGTTCGCGAGTCATCAAGTCTCCTTGCCTTAAAGATCCAAGGGATTTTTACCAGAGATTGAAACGTTTGTCACGTAATAAAAAGAGCGCGTCAGGCGACTGTTTTTGTTTTTCCGCCGACGCAGAGACTCATTGATAGCTTCTCCGCTCTATTGAAAAGGTTAGAAATCTCAATCCCAACTTCTTCACAGGGATGCTTTGGCGGACTTCGTGGCATCTCGCAAGAGTTTGCCTATCAGAAAAATGCGAGATGTTCACGGCTTTGCCGTGGCGCTTCGTTTTTTTTCTTCGGCGGCTTTAAATTCGGCTTCGGCCGCGGGATCATAGACCGGCGCTTTTACTCTCGGATTGGTCCAAGTGGCAAAGTCGCAGTCGGGGTATCGTGCGCAACCAAAAAAGAGCCGCTTTTTCCTGGTAAATCGCTGGACTAGTTCGGCCTGGTTGCACTTGGGACATTGGACGCCAGTTGAAATGACTTCTTTTTGGATGTTCTTGGTATTTTTGCACTCGGGGAAACCAGAGCAGGCCATGAAGCGGCCAAAGCGGCCGAATTTAATCACCATAGGCTTCGCGCACTTCTCGCAGATTTCAGATGTGGCTTCATCGGTGGTTTGCTTTTCGACTTCGTCGTACTTCGTCTCTAAGTGCTTGGCAAACGGTTCGTAAAATTCGCGAATCGGCTGCTGCCATTCTTTGGTGCCTTCGGCCACTTCATCTAATTCCCCTTCCATACGCGCGGTAAACTCCATGTCGACGACTTCGGGGAAGTGTCGAACCAAGAGATCATTTACCATCATGCCCATATCGGTCGGCTTATATCTCTTGCGCTCATCTTTTTCGACATAGCCGCGGTTTTGAATCGTCGTGAGAGTCGGCGCATAAGTGGAAGGTCGGCCCACGCCAGCTTTTTCGAGCGTCTTAATCAGTGAGGCATCGGTATATCGCGGCGGCGGCTCGGTAAAATGCTGGAGCGGATCGATCGAAATTGGTTTGACTTCCTCTTTGGGGAGAACGTCAGGCAGTAAGACATCTTCGGTTTTGGCTTGATAGACTTTTAAGAATCCGTCGAATTTTAAAATCTGGCCGTTCGCCCGAAAGAGGGCCTCACCGGCGGCTACATCAATGGTCGTGGCATCAAAAATCGCCTGGGGCATTTGAGTGGCCATGAACCGGCGCCAAATCAAATCATAGAGTTTTAATTGGCGCCGATCCAAATACTGTTTGATTGAGTCAGGCGTGACCGCGGAGTTTGCCGGCCGAATGGCTTCATGCGCTTCTTGGGCGCCCTTTGATTTCGTTTTGAAAAATCGCGGTTTTGACAATACGTATGCAGCGCCAAACAAATCGCCGATGGTTTTGGCGGCTGCTGCGACCGAAGAGGCCGCAAGATTCACCGAGTCGGTGCGCATATACGTAATCAACCCGACTTGGCCCAGGTCAATACGGATACCTTCATAGAGCTGTTGCGCCAAAACCATCGTTTGCTTGGCTGAAAACCCGAGGCGGCTCGAGGCCTCTTGCTGGAGCGTTGAAGTCGTAAATGGCGGAAGCGGGGATTTTGCAGACGCTTTTTTTTCAACCGATTCGACAATCCAGGTTTTATCTCTTACGGCCTCGACTAATTTTTTGGCGCCAGTTTCATTTTTAATATCAAACTTGCCGACAGACCTCCCTTCATTTTTAGAAAGGAATACGCGGAACCTTGCTTTTTTCTTCGTTTCCACATCGGCTTCGATCGTCCAATACTCTTCGGGCTTGAATTTTTCAATCTCACGTTCGCGCTCGACCACGAGCCGCACAGTGACTGACTGCACACGGCCGGCAGATAACCCTCGCGCAACTTTCTTCCATAAAAATGGCGAAAGCTTATAACCCACGATGCGGTCCAAGATGCGCCGGGCTTGTTGGGCGTTGACGCGTTTTAGATCAAGAGCCCGAGGGTTGGCGAGAGCGTCCTTAATGGCCGACTCGGTAATTTCATGAAATACAATGCGCTCAATCTGATCGCCTGGTTTATTTTCAAGACCGAGTGCTGAAATTAAATGCCAGGCGATGGCCTCGCCCTCGCGGTCCTCGTCAGTGGCTAAGATTATTTTTTTGGCCCGTTTGGCAATCTCCTTTAATTTTTTTACATTTGGTTTGGCCTTCAGCGGCACGATATAGTGCGGCTCAAAGTTGTTTTCGAAGTCAATGCCGATTTTGGATTTGGGCAAGTCCCGCACGTGTCCGTAGCTGGATTCAATCACAAAATCGCGCCCGAGAAATCCAGCGATCGTGCGGGCCTTGGTTGGGCTTTCAACAATGACCAGTTGTTTGCCTTTTGATTTTTTCTTCGATTCGGTCGTCGTTTCGTTCATAATTCATCCCGTTAGAAGCCGCGATCGCAAGTACGAGATTTTCAATGTTACGAGGTTTTTAAAAATGAATAGATTAATTTCAAAGAAAACGCGAATGATCGCGATCCTGCCTGCGCTCCGTCGGCCATAGCCTTTGGCGACGTGCGACCGGCAGGCGGGTCTGCTTCTAACGGGACAATACTACTAATCACAGGATACAATACATTGTCAATCCCGTTAGAGGCCGCGATCGCGAAATTGTGCGAAAAGATGTGAAGATATTTATAAGTACGAATCATATATGAATTCATGCTCGATCGCGATCCTGCCTGCGCTCCGTCGGCCATAGCCTTTGGCGACATGCGACCGGCAGGCAGGTCTGCCTCTAACGGGATCAAATTATGATCCTATTACTTGGTACCTTCCAGGCTCGATTTCCATAATTTTCCCGGCCAGTTCGAGTGCCGTTAATGAAGACTGGAGCGCATGAATTCCGCCCTTAACTTCTCTGGAAAGATCATCCAGCGTACAGGGATTTCGCAGCGCTTCTATTATAACAGTCTCAAACTCGCCGAACGTCTCGCCTTTGGCTTCGGCCAGCAACTTAAAGCCATAAGCCTCAAGCAAGTCGCTAGGCGCTAGGAGAGGCGCAGCACCCTCCTTTAATAGCGAGTTGGGAAGGTCTGAAGTTGGTGAGTAAATTGACCCTGGGACGACAAACACGTCGCGATTTTCCGATACTGCGAGCCGCGCGGTAATCGAAGCCCCGCTTTTCATCTGGGCTTCGACCACGATGAGACCGCGTGACATGCCGGCGATGATGCGGTTTCGTTCGGGAAAGTGATGCTGCAAAACTTTTGTGCCAGGCGGGTACTCGGAAATAACGGCGCCGCCGTTTTGTACAATCTCCTCGGCTAAGTTCCAATGGGCGCCGGGATAAAACGATGCCCTGTCCAGTCCCGAGCCGATGACCATGATCGTTTTGCCGCCGGATCGTAAGGCTCCAGCGTGCGACTCCTTATCGATGCCGTAAGCCCCGCCGGAGACGATGCTAATACCGGCTTGCGCAAAATCCGCGGCAAAATTTTTGGCCACGGTTTTGCCGTATTCGGTCGGTTTTCTCGTTCCCACCATGGCCAGGAAAAATTGATCGGGATCTATCACGCCGCGGCCGTATAAAATTACCGGTGCGTCATGGGTTTCTCTAAGTAGCGGGGGATAGTGCAGCGAGTCTTTGGATATCGCCCAAATGTCGAGCCGTTCCAATTTTTTAAATTCATCGTCTGGATTAATTGTCGCAACTTTTAAATGTTCCCAGGCGGCTTCGGGCGAATCATACTGCCCCAAATTTTTTAAAAGCGTTTTCGGTTCTCCTTTTCCGGCGAGATGCAAGGCGTGAAGATACGTGATCGATTTGTCCATTAAGGTTTACTCTAGCATGAAAAAAATACAGCCCGCGGAGTTTTCTTAAAACTCCGCGGGCTATGCCGGTCATCGTGCGAACTCTCTCCAATGCTCCTTCGGCTTCAAAGCCGATGACCCCTGTTTGCAGAGCGCGCAGTCTGCGGCATCCCAGTTTCGGACGATCCATCTGGCCAGGTAAATCGGCTCCCAGCGTCTTTTGTCATTCATTTCCGGTCTCCAGATGGCCGTTGCCACCTGGCCGAGAATCGTCACGCGATGGGGGTTGTCGCGCTCGATCGCCTCCGCCACCTGTTCGGTTGTCTTCGAGGTGGTGATGAGCTCTTCACAACGCAGAACTGTCGAGTGCCGCGGGATGACGAAGCGCTTGAACTTCATCCGCTCGCCGTCTTTTTCGGCGAAACCGTGAGATGTTTCCATGATCTCGGCGAGCTTGAAGGAGAGCGTGATCGCCGCCATCGGCGAGCCAACGATCCAGTCGGCATACGCGACGACTGCTTTCACTTTGTACGAAAGTGCATCCGCCAGCATTAAGACCGACTGCGGGTCCTGTAGCACCGGAGTCGAGTTGATGTATCCGTCGGAATGCTTCCCCGATGTGAGAAGCGCGTGAGGCGCCGCTTGGTCTCCATCGTAGTTGAAGAACTAGACCGCATCTTTCGACTTGTAGAGCTTGAGCACCTCTGATTCAGTCATTTGGCTCATGACCTACCTCTTTGCCGCTCGCGAAGCGCAAGTCCCACCTCTTTGTAGATGACATCGAATGCCGCTACCGGATCTTGGGCCTCGGTGATAGCTCGGCCGACAACGATGCTTGTGACTCCCGCCAATATAGCGGCGCGCGGCGTATCGATTCGCTTCTGGTCGGTTGGTTTTTTCCAAGTTGGACGAATGCCAGGGGTGAAGAAACTCATGCCAGACAGTTCGGGACGCTTCGAAAGCAAGCTGACTTCCTGGGGGGAGCAGACAATGATATCGATGCCTGACAGTTTTGCGAGCCGCGCGAGATAGAGAGCCGCGGCTTTCACCGGCTGCCCGTATGTCAGGTGAGTCTGCTCTTCGGTGAGTGAGGTGAGGACTGTCACAGCAATGATGCCCGGGCCTATGGCTGGTATGCCATCCCCGTCGATGTCGAGCGATATAGCTTCTTTCTTCAGAAAGTCAGTTCTTGCTTTGACGGCCCCCATCATCATGTCAACTTCACCATCCGCCATGACGGTGATGTAGCTGACGCCAGCTTGCGAAATGCTCGCGATGCGGTTTGCGACGGTGTTCGGGGTATCTTTTACTTTGACATCGACCCAAAGCTCGTATGCTCCTGCTTCACGAAGCTTTTCCAGGCCTGCGCGGCCGTAGTTGTCCCAGAAGTCGTTGACCTTGAAACCGGCCGCATGATGACCTTTGAGCTTGGAAACGAGATCCACAGAGGCCGAGAGTTCCATGTTATCCTGGGCTATAAAGATCGGCGAATGTAGCATGATGATCCTCCTCTGTTGTTAGTGAACCGCCTGGGATATTAGTACCGTATGATTCCGCGGGCGTCAATTATGATTTCAGTACCTCCAATGCTTCAGCCAAGAGCTGACAGTATAAATTAAGTCCGCCTTTTTGAATGGCGCCGGATTGATCTTTACCAAGGATTGCGCCGGCGCCGCGCATCTCGAGATCGCGGAGCGCGATTTGGTAGCCCGAGCCGAGCGCTTCAAATGATTCAAGTGTTTCGAGTCGCTCACGCGCCTCCGGCGTTAGATGTTGGGCAGGGTACAAAAAGTAGGCGTAGGCCGCACGGTCGCTTCTCCCAATGCGGCCGCGGATTTGATAGCTTTGGGCAAGCCCGAGCCGCGTGGCGTTTTCCACCACCAATGTATTTACGTTTGAAAAATCGAGTCCGTTTTCGATGATGGTTGTGGCCACCAAAATATCAATTTTCTTATTTCTGAATTCGGCCAGCGTTTTAATCAGCGCAGGCTCATCCATACGGCCGTGGATCACGCCGATCGAAACCTGGGGAATTAATGCTTGCAGCAATCGCGCAGCCGAGCCAATCGTCTCGACTCGATTGTGGAGTAGATAGACTTGGCCCTTTCGTTTTAATTCTGCTTCGATGGCTTCTTTTACAATCGAGTCGCGGTAGGGCAGGACGAAATTTTTAACGGCCACACGCTCGGGCGGCGGGTCGTTCACTTCAGAGATGGATCGCAGATTCGCCATGGTGAGCGAAAGCGTCCGGGGAATCGGGGTTGCCGAAATCGATAGAATATCAATTTCCGAGCGCAACTTTTTAAAGTGTTCTTTATGTAAGACACCAAATTTCTGTTCCTCATCGATGATCAGCATCCCGAGTTTCAGTAAGACGATATCTTTTGATAAGATGCGATGCGTACCGATAAAAATATCAACGGCTCCCTGATTTACTTTTTCAACGATATGCTTTGCCTCGTTTTTGGGTGTTAGTCGTGAGAGCGAGTTGATAGTGATAGGAAGATCCTTGAATCGCTCTTTAAACGTGCGCTCGTGCTGATCGGCGAGAATGGTGGTGGGGGCAAGAAGTGCCACCTGTTTGCCGGAGAGCACAACACGGAGTGCCGCCCGCATCGCGACTTCAGTCTTGCCAAATCCGACATCGCCGACGAGGACGCGGTCCATGGGGGTCGGTTTTTCGAGATCACGCAAAATTTCATCAATGGCGCGCGACTGCGAGAGAGTCTCGACAAAGGGGAAGGCGTCAGCAAAGGCTTGTTCGATTGTCGGGTCGCCGTAAAACGGCGGACGCGTTACCCCTTCGCGCGCGGCATAAATTTTGAGCAATTCACGCGCGAAATTCTCGGCTGATTCGCGCAGTTTTCTTTTTGTGGTAAACCACACTGTCCCGCCAAGTCGGTGAATAGTCGGGCGATCAAATCCGATATACAGTGATAATTTTTTCTCCTGATCAAGTGGAACCAGCAGTCGATCGGGAGCGCCTCCTTTTCGCGGCGGCGCGTATTCCACTACGTGGTAAAGCTCTAAATTCAAATCCCCAAATTCTAGATTTTCTGAATTTTGTGCTTCAGATTTATTTCGTGCTTCGGATTTAGGATTTCGGATTTCACCTTTGTAGATGCCGATGCCGTGGTCTAAATGAACCACGTAGTCGCCCTCGCGAAATTGATGTCGTTTGTCTTTTGGTTTTAAGGGTTGCGGTTCGACGCGGAACGCTTCTCTTTCAATGCGCTCAATCTTGTTTCCCAAGAATTCGATGCGGACAATGGTTTCGTAGTTGATTGCGGCAATGCGGAGCGTGTCGCCGAGTTGCGAGAATTCGCCCGGCGAGACGATGGCATGTGTTTTTTGATATCCCAGATCGGTGAGCCGGCGAGCGAGCCTAGAGAGTTTCATCTCGCGATCTTTTTCGAGGACCAAAATGTGATCGCCCCACCAGGCTTGAGATTTGGCGGCACGTAGAATCTTTTCTTCGTTTTCAGCGAACCACAAACCCCCCCGTTCTAAAAAAGTGGGGGTGACTGCCGCGATCAGAACTGTTTGTAACTCCTTAATTTCGTTCATTGACCATCATTCGGCCGCCTTAATACATTAGCCCATGGCAAACCGATTAGGCAAGTAGTGAGAGTCTTTTTACTCACGTCACTTTCTCAAAAGATCAGAAGCCAGCGATCTCTTAATCGGTGGCGGGGATAAGCGGGCGTGATTTACCAAATCGAGACGGCATACCCTATCCCACGCTATAGCGTGGGATAGGGTATGTTTTTAACTTATTTAACTTAGTAGAAGCTTTCTTCCCATTATTTCATCGAAGACTGACCAACAGTCGCGGATCAGGTGGCAGGAGGTGGCTCTTACTTATTATAGTGGTTCATGACCCTCCTACGCTCGAAGCTTCGAAAGGGTTACATGCTAAGGATTTAGAATTCTGTTTCATATATTAAATCTTTTACAACCTCACTTGTTATAGTGATTCATTACATGCTCGGGCGGGGTATTGGCAAGATCGCCAAGCGCCCCGATGGTTTTAGCGCGGACTTTTTTCATCAGCGCTTCTTCGGCCGGCGAGAATTTTTTTAAGACAAGGGACTCGGCGGCGACGTGTTTTATTTTTTTACCTGATCTTCGCCTAAGGTCCAGTTCCAGTCTTGGTCTTTCCCCGCCAATACCGATGCGAAAGCGCCAAAAGTCTTTGGTGGCGAGCGCCCGCATCACGGATTCAACACCTTTATGTCCCGCCGAATCGCGGCCGAATAGGAGTTTGGTGCGCCCCAACTCAATATCGGCATCATCATGCACCACAAAAATTTTTTCGGGTTCCGTTTTAAAAACCAGCTTGGCCTCTTTAGCGGCTTGGCCGGATTTGTTCATAAACGTTTCCGGCAGAACCAAAGCGTAATTTTCTTTTTGAATCTTGCATTCAGTCACAAGTCCCTTTATTTTTTTATGCGGGGCGAAGGCGTTGACCTCATGCTTTTTAGCGAAGGCCAAAACAATTTCGCGGCCCACATTATGCCGTGTTCCTTCGTAAGCCTTGCCGGGATTCCCTAGGCCAATTAAAAGAATCATGAATTAAGAATAAAGAATAAAGTATAAGAAACAAGGAAGAACAAATAATAGAAAATACGCGTTTCGTGCCGCCGTCTTAATGCCTCATTCCTGCTTCTTATTTCTGCCCTGGGGCTTGAAATGAGGCCATTTTCGGGTTACTATAGCTTATCCTTTAGATTTTATGCCCGGCAGGGAAACCCCAGCACGAATACTTCGTATCATACTGGGCTTCGCTTCTCACGCCGGGGTGTAAATACTTATTTAATCATAATTTGAAGCTTGCCCAGTGGTGAGCATATGCTCTACTGCTGGGTTTCACTGACCGGGTATGGATGAAAAAGAGCCTGAAGAAGCGGCCTCGAATGGGAAAAGTGTAGTTCGCGAAGCCTGGGATTTTGTAAAAATTTTGATTGTGGCGGTGGTGATTGTGATTCCCATTCGCTATTTCGTTGCCCAGCCGTTTATTGTAAAAGGTGCCTCGATGGAGCCGAATTTTCAGGAGAGCAATTACTTGATCATTGATGAGTTGAGCTATCATCTGCACGCGCCCGCGCGAGGCGATGTGGTTGTGTTTAAATTCCCGCTTGATGAGTCGCAGTATTTTATTAAACGCGTGATTGGTCTGCCCGGGGAAACCGTAACGATTGCCGGCGGGAAAGTTTTTATTACCGAGCCGGGATCCAGGGTGCCCAAAGAGTTGGGTGAGCCGTATTTGCCGAAGGGGCTTTCGACCATCAGCGATTTGACTTCAATAACGCTTGGCCCAGATCAATATTTCGTGATGGGCGATAATCGAACATTTTCACTCGATTCGCGAAAATGGGGCGTGTTACCCGGAGATTTAATTACCGGCCGCGCGGCGCTTCGCGCCTGGCCTGTTTCTGAAGCCGGCCTGGTGCATACGCCTGCTTATTAATTTATGGCGCAATCCGCAAAAAAACAAAAGGAATTTCTGGCGCTTCGCGGGACCAAAGATTTTTACGGTGATGACGTGCGGCTGTGGGATCGTATTATGTCGATGGCGAGAGCCATTTCTCAATTCTATGGTTTTGAGCATGTCGAGTTTCCCCATATCGAAGATCCGGCGCTGTTTCTTACCGGCTTAGGCAAGAGAAGCGATCTCGCCAAAAAACAGCTCTACATTTTAAAGACCAAAGACGGCGAAACCTTATCGTTGCGACCCGATGCGCGTATTTCGGCGGCGCGATCGTATATTCAAAATGATTTCGCCCATTTGCCGCAGCCGGTGAAATTGACCTATCAAGGTTCCATGTTCCGGCACGATGTCATCGAGCGCGGCTGGTTTCGTGAATTTCATCAATGGGGGCTTGAAATGCTGGGCGAAGGATCGCCAGTGGGAGATGCGACCATCATGCAGGTGCTGTTTGTTTTGCTGGCCGAAATCGGCATCCGCGATATTTTCATCCATATCAACAGTCTGGGATGCCGCGAATGCCGGGGCATCATCCGAGCGCAGCTCGGCAATTATTATCGGCCCAAAGTCGCTAAAATCTGCCGCTCCTGTCGTGTCAAGTTAAAAGACAATCCGTTAAAAGTACTCGAATGCCGCGATGAAAAGTGCGCGATTTTAAAGGAACAGGCACCCAACATCATTGATCACTTATGCCAACCCTGTAAATCGCATTTTAAACAGGTACTTGAATTTCTGGATGAGTCCAAGATTCCCTATATTTTAAATCCATATTTGGTAAAGGGCGTTGATTATTACACCCGGACGCTGTTTGAAATATTTGTGGCTGAAGATCCGAACGCCCAAGAGCCGCGCAAAGATTCAGAAGTTTTGGCCATCGGCTCGGGCGGCCGGTATGATGATTTAATTGAGACATTGGGCGGCGTTCCGACGCCAGCAGTCGGCGGGACCATCGGCATTCAGCGCGTCATGCAGGTTATCCGCGAGCGGGGCATTCGGGTGATTAATACGAGCAAGCCGAAAGTGATTTTAATTCAGTTAGGTGACTTGGCGAAAAGAAAAAGTTTATCTTTGATGGAAGAGCTTAGGAAAGCCGGTATTCTGGTTTATGAATCGCTCGGGAAAGATAGTATTAAATCCCAGCTGCACCTGTCGCAAAAAGTTTCGGCCGAGATTGGACTGATTATCGGCCAAAAAGAAGCCATCGACGGGACGGTGATGGTGCGTGAAATGGATTCGGGCATTCAGGAAATTATTCCGCAGGATAAGTTGATCGATTTACTTAAAAAGAGATTGAAGAAGTGATACGCTATTAGTGATAAGTATCAGCGAATCTCGAATCTCAAACGAATAAACGAATTCGCATATTCGCAAAAGATTAGTTATTCGATGATGTACGCATGACCGATTGCATCTTTTGCAAAATTTCAAAAAGTGAGCTACCATCGGACACGGTATTCGCCGATAACGAAGTTTTGGCCTTTCGCGATATACACCCCAAGGCCCCGGTGCATGTGCTGATTATCCCGAAAAAGCACATAGACTCGATCCATCATATTGAATCCGCCGAAGCCTCGCTCATCTCAAAGCTCGTTTATACGGCCAAAGACATCGCAACCTCCGAGCGCTTAAAGGGCTATAAACTTCTATTTAATGTCGGCCGCGAAGGCGGCCAAGTCGTTGATCATTTGCATCTGCATTTACTCGGCGGCTGGGAGGGCGGTTCGCCTGATGCCGTTGCTCCGTTTAAAGAATAAAAACCAGCATACAAAGAACAAAATACTCATGGTAGAGGTACGCAGAAAAGAAAAGGAAACGTTTGGCGCGCTGCTGCGCCGATTTACCCGCCGGGTGCAGATGTCCGGTGTTTTAAAAGATGCCCGCAAGACTCGATTTTACGCCAAGCCCCCGACGAAAATTAAAAAACGCGACAGCGCTCTGCGCCGTCTGCAAAAGAGAAAAGAACGCTCGAAATTAGAAAAATTGGGAAAATTAAAGGATGAAAAGAAAGTCGGGAGGTAATTCCGATTTTTGGTTTTCCATGCTTGAAGAAAAAATTAGTCTCGATATAAAGGCGGCGCTGAAAGCCAGGAATGCGTTTTTACTCTCGACATTGCGTCTCGCCCAGTCGGTGCTCAAAAATAAAGCGCTCAAAAAACGCGCCGCCCAGGTCAAAGCCGGCGGTCCGGCCGAAGACGCCGCGCTTTCTGATGAGGAAGTGGTGACTGCGTTGCGCACCGAAGTCAAAAAACGAAAAGAGTCGGCCGAAGCATATGAAAAAGGCGCGCGCCCAGAGCTCGCCCAAAAAGAGTTAGAGGAGGCAGAGCTCCTGCGGGCGTATCTTCCGAAAGAAGCCGATGATGCCGAAGTAGAACAATATGTCCGCGAAGTGATTCATGAAATTGGCGCGGACCAAAAACAATTTGGGAAAGTCATGGGACTCGTGATGAAAAAGCTTGCCGGGCGCGCATCCGGCGACCATGTGCAAAAAGCCGTGAAATCAGCGCTTGGCATATAGCATGATCATTTCGGCTGCTATTTTTGACCGGTGCCGAAATCCCGGACTCGCGCGTACTGCGCGCCGCATGGCTCGATCAATTTTTCGCGAACTGGCGCATGAACCGGAGTTCCATTTTTTACATAAAAAAAAGAAGATTCTGATCAGCATTTCACTCGTTAAAAATTCAGAAATTCAACAATTAAATAAAACATACCGCCGTATAAAAAAACCAACCAACGTTTTATCTTTTGCTGAATATAAAGATCAAAAAGCCATCGCGTCATCACCGAGCACCATCGACTTAGGAGATATGGTGATTGCTCCCGCGGTCGTGAAAACAGACGCCGAAAAGTTTAAAAATAGCTTTTATCAACAGTTCTTCTGGACTACGCTCCATGGTATTCTGCATACATTAGGCTACGACCACGAGCGAGGGGCGCGGGGAAAAAAGCAGATGGAGGCGCTGGAAAACCGGATTCTCGCCCGCCGGACGTAGACTTCTGCTATGCCACGGGATATAGTTCTCGCCCTCGATGTGGGTACGTCGATGGTGCATGCCCTGATTGCTGAATGTAAGCCGGATGAGACGCCGCGCATTTTAGGCATCGGCATTGCGCCGGCAGCCGGTATCAGAAAGGGAGCGGTGATTGACCTAGATGAAGCCGGACACTCGATTAAAGTGGCCCTCTATGAGGCTGCCAAAGAAGCTGGCCTGTCCCCCAAGTCTTGCTTTGTTTCCATCGGCGGGCCGCATCTCTTGGTTTCCTCTTCTCGCGGAGTGGTGGCTGTTTCGCGGGCTGATGGCGACGTCTCGGAGGAAGATGTACGGCGCGTGCTTTCGGCCGCCGAGACCTTTATTCCGAAAAATCCCAATCGAGAAATTTTGCATATTATCCCTAGAGAATTCCGGGTTGATAATGAGGGCGGAATTAAAGATCCAGTGGGCATGAACGGCGTGCGGCTTGAGGTCGACGCCTTGATTGTTGATGCGTCCGTTTCTGCCATTCGTAATTTATCAAAATGCATCGAGGCGGCGGGATGTAAAATTACGGAATTTGTTTTCTCTCCTCTCGCCTCGGCAGCCGCGGTGCTCTCAAAACGGCAGAAGGAACTTGGCGTCATTTTAATTGACATCGGCGGGGGGACGACAAACTTCGCTGTCTTTGAAGAAGGCAGGTTGGTGCATGCCGGCGGATTTCCCTACGGCACGGCGCACATTACCAATGACATTGCCATCGTCCTGCAGACGCGCGTGGATGTTGCCGAATTGATTAAATTAAAATACGGCCACGCTATCCCCGAAGAAATTTCAAAAAAGGAATCGATTCACTTATCTGAATTCGTCGCAGAAGATGACGCCGTATTTCCGCGCCGCGAGATTGCGGAAATTATTGAGGCCAGATTTTCCGATATTTTTGAATTAGTCAATAAAGAAATTAAAAAAATAAATAAAACACAGTTATTGCCGGCGGGCGCGGTGTTAATTGGCGGAGGGTCGCGCATCCCTGGTGTTTTGCAGATTGCCAAACGCGAGTTGCATCTACCCTGCGAGCTTGGCGATTTAAAGAGTTTTTCCGAATATGTCCATGAGCGAGACCGTGCACAACTGGCCACCGCCATTGGACTACTCGAATGGAGACGCACAAAAAGCAGTGAATCTCTCCTATCGCTGGCCGACGTGGAAGGTGGCGGGGCTCCCTCATGGTTAAAGAAGCTCTACAGCCTGTTATTTCCCTAGCTGGGCTGTTACTTTTTTGTGGATAACGGCTTGATTTGGCTTCATATAGAGATAGAGCATGACCGCCGAGATCGTTGCAGACATAAAGCCGGGTGTGCTAAGGTGGGGTATCTTTAGCATTCAGAGAAAAGGGCTTTCGGAGCCGATATCAGATAACTTCTATCAGGCTCTGTCAAGGGGCTTTTATTTTTTATATGCCACAAACAAAACCAGATTTAGAGACGTCCGCCCGTATTAAAGTGGTGGGAGCTGGAGGCTCCGGCGGCAAGGCCGTGACTCGCATGGTGGAGCATAAGCTGCAGGGCGTTCAGTTTATTGCGATTAATACTGATGCGCAGGATTTGCATCACACCAAAGCCAATAAAAAAATCCACATCGGAAAAAATTTAACCAGAGGTCTTGGCACCGGCATGGATCCGGATCGCGGCCGCCAAGCCGCAGAAGAAAATCGCGATGAGATTCACGAAGTCATGAAGGGAGCCGACATGGTTTTTGTCGTCGGCGGCATGGGCGGCGGAACATTCACCGGATGCGGTCCGGTCATCGCCGATGTGGCCAAGCAGTCGGGCGCACTGACGATTGGAGTGACAACGACACCCTTTGCTTTTGAAGGAGCGCAAAGAATGCGCGTGGCGGAAGAAGGCATTGCTCAATTAAAAGAGCGTGTGGATGCCTTAATCACCATCAAGAACGATAATTTGTTAAAAATTATTACGCGGGAGACTTCGCTGCTGACCGCCTTCGATATGTGCGATGAAGTTTTGCGACAGGCCGTTCAGGGAATTTCGGATTTGATTACGTTGCCGGGAATTGTAAATCTTGATTTTGCCGACATTCGCGCAGTACTGCATGACGCCGGTTCGGCGTTGATGGGTGTGGGGACGGCCTCGGGAGACGATCGCGCGGTTGAGGCCGCCAAAAATGCCATCAATTCGCCCCTACTCGATATGTCAATTGATGGTGCGCGGGGTGTGGTATTCAATATTGCGGGAAATCAGGACCTTACGATGTGGGAAATTAACGACGCCGCCAAAGTCATTACAGAAAATGTAGACAAAGAGGCAAAAATCATCTTTGGTGCGGTGCATGATGAGAGATTAAAGAAGGGAGAAGTGAAGATTACGGTGATCGCCACCGGTTTTCCGTCTGAGGCGCGTCGCGAAGAGAAGGCCGAGATGCGCCGCATGCCGATGTTTGCCACCGATTTGCAAAAACGCGAGGTGCGCCAAGAGGCGACTGAAGAAAAACAAGACGAGTGGGACGCCGTGCCGGCATTCTTGCGGAGAAAGAAGTGATTTAACAAAAATACCCCGCCGCGGCGGGGTATTTTTGTTTTGGAGCTAGATTTTTCATACTTGTATGAATTTTTCTGTGGATAAGGCCGATTGCCGGCCGGGGTCATCGGCGTATCATACCTATACCTTTTCATTATTCTTTTACAGTTGGCAGTGAAGCGTTCGTGTCGTAGGTTCGGCGAGTCGCAAATTTTTTGGAAGGTCGGATTCAAGAAAAAAGATTCACGATTATGATGGAGACACACCAATTTTGTTCGATGAAGATCAAGACTCATCGCCTGATGGTGTTTTTTTATCTAAAAAATACCCGCCGGATCGTATCCACTGCAGAATTTTTAACCTATGCCCCAAACTAAAGTCCGCACCGATGAAAATCGGTCTTCACTCGACCTGCCCGCCGCGCGCTTTTTGCGTGTGTATACCAAAGAGGGCGCGCATCCCTACGATGAAGTCGGTTGGGTCTGGAAAAAAGTGACGATGAAGAAAGCCGATGGCACCACAGTCGAAACGGAAAATGAATTTCCTGATTTTTGGTCGGACAACGCGGTCCAAATTGCAGTCACAAAATATTTTAAAGGCAAAGCCGATACGGCAACCCGCGAAAAATCTTTAAAACAATTAATTGATCGCGTGGTGCGTACCATTGTCGGCTGGGGCCAGTCTTTCGGACATTTTAAAAGCAAAGAGGAAGCCAAAATTTTTGGCGATGAGCTGACCTACATTTTATTGCATCAGCACGCCGCATTTAATTCGCCGGTTTGGTTTAACCTCGGCATTTATGAAAAACCGCAATGTTCGGCCTGTTTCATTTTGAAAGTGGATGACTCGATGGAATCCATTCTGGAGTGGATTAGAACCGAGGGCATGATTTTTAAAATGGGTTCCGGGTCAGGCGTGAACCTATCTCAATTGCGATCATCCCGCGAGCCTTTATCCAAGGGCGGACGCAGTTCAGGGCCGATGTCATTTATGCGCGGCGCGGACTCGGTGGCCGGCATGATTAAGTCGGGCGGTACCACACGTAGGGCTGCCAAAATGGTGATTTTAAATATTGATCATCCGGATATCGTTGAATTTATAAAAAGCAAAGCCGAGGAAGAAAAGAAAGTCCGGGCGCTGTCGGCTGCGGGTTACGATATGGCTGACTTAAATCATGAGGCCTGGAATTCGATTCAGTACCAGAATGCCAATAACTCGGTGCGTGTCACGGATGAATTCATGCGGGCTTTTGAAGTTGACGGCGAATTCCATACGAAATACCGCACCACGGGCGAAATTGCCGATACCCATCGCGCCCGTGACTTAATGCAGCTGATTGCCGAAGCCGCTTGGGGCTCGGGGGATCCCGGCATGATGTTTGACGATACGGCCAACGACTGGAATACCGCCGCCAATACCGCCCGGATTAACGCCACCAACCCCTGCGCCGAGTATCAGCACATTGATAATTCGGCCTGCAATTTGGCTTCGATTAATCTGCTGAAATATTTGCGCGACGATAACACTTTTAATGCGGATCTCTACCGCCACACCATTCGCATCATGATTTCGGCGCAAGAAATTCTGGTGGACGGCTCGTCGTACCCGACCGAAGCGATTGCTAAAAATACGCACGATTTTAGACAACTCGGCCTCGGCTATGCCAATCTCGGCGCACTCCTGATGTCGATGGGATACGCCTATGATTCGGAAGAATCCGTTGCCTGGACAGGCGCATTAACCGCCATTATGACGGGTGAAGCCTATCGGCAGTCGGCGGTGCTCGCCTCGCGGGTGGGGCCGTTCGCCGGATTTGAGATAAACAAAAAACCGATGCTGCGGGTGCTTGAGAAGCATCGCGCGGAACTGGCCAAAGTTAAAAAAGAAAAAATCCATGACCAGAACGTCTTTCGCGCGGCGAAAGAAGTCTGGGACGAGGCCGTAAAACTGGGGAAGCAGTATGGCGTTCGCAATGCGCAGGCGACGGTGATTGCGCCGACCGGCACGATTTCATTTATGATGGACTGCGACACGACGGGCATCGAACCGGTATTCGCCCATATCGCCATGAAGCAATTAGTCGGCGGCGGGTATATGAAGATTGTAAATCGTGTGGTGCCGCGGGCCTTAAAAACTCTGGGATACTCGGCGGGCGAAATTGAAGACATGCTTCATTGGGTGGAAGAAAAAGGAACGATTGAGGGCGCGCCGCATTTGAAAGATTCGCATCTCCCGATTTTTGACGCGGCCGTCGCTCCGGGTAACGGCAAGCGTTCCATTGCCTGGCCAGGACATGTTCGCGTCGTGGCCGCTGCCCAGTCATTTATTTCCGGCGCCATTTCCAAAACATTTAACATGCCGTATGAAACGACACCGGAAGAAATCATGGACTCATATGTCATGGCTTGGAAGATGGGGATTAAAGCCTTCGCCATCTACCGTGACGGGTCAAAAGGCGCTCAACCTCTCGCCACTATCTCGGGTAAAGGCGGCCAGCAGACCTTGAAACTCGAGCCGCAAAAAAGGGCGCTCCCGACGACGAGGCAATCCGAAACGCATAAGTTCTCGATCGCCGGGCACGATGGGTATTTAACCTATTCGATGTTCGAAGACGGGACGCTGGCTGAAATTTTTATCCGCATTGCCAAGCAGGGCTCGACGCTCGCCGGACTGCTTGACGTATTCGCGCTCTCGATTTCGATTGCGCTGAGATATGGCGTGCCATTAAAAGAGCTGGCTTCGAAATATATTTACGGCCGCTATGAGCCGGCGGGTGTCACCGAAAATCCCGATATTCCCGTGGCTTTGTCAATCACCGATTATATTTTCCGTTATCTGGCCTATCGATTTCTGCCGAAAGAGAGTTGGTTTGAACTGGGTATTGATACTCGAACAGCCGAAGAGCACCAGGCGGCGGCGAGCGAACCGCTGGCGACGCTCGCACCCATTACGAAAATAAGGGATGAAATTCACGCCGCTGAAAAATCTCACGTGCGTATTGTGTTCTCCGATACGGTCTGCCGGATGTGCGGCGGCATGATGGTGCAGACCGGAAGTTGCAAGACGTGTCTGCAATGCGGGATGGCCTCCGGCGGCTGCTGAAGGACGCTCGGACAAATTTTTCTTCACGCCTATATTGCTAGATGCTCGCCAAGGCGAGCTAGGCATATGATCCCGCCGCCAGCCCGATGAAGAAAAATCTATCCTTCGCTTGAGGCTTTCTCAAGGTGACGCTCTGTGCTTTGTTTAAATAAAAAATTTCCTTGGTCCGCCTAAGTTTTTTTGGTAAAGATTTAGGCGGGCTTGGGAGGGGCGTGATCTCATACAGATCGCGCCTTTAGTTTAAAATTATGATCATCGTAAACACTGGAAACGGCAAAGGAAAAACCACCGCCGCCTTGGGTCAAGCCTTGCGGGCGGTCGGTGAGGGGAAAAAAGTTTTGATGATTCAGTTTATCAAAGGCCCCTGGAAATCGGGCGAGGATGAGTCAGCTAAATTACTCGCGCCTAATTTTCTGTTGCGCAAAATGGGCAGGGGATTTGTCGGCATCCTGGGTGACTCGCTGCCGCGAGAAGCGCATGAAACTGCCGCTCGTGAGGCTCTTCTCATGGCGGAGAAAGAAACAAAGGAAGCCAATTGGGATATGCTCATTTTAGATGAAATCAACAATGCCCTCGCTCTTAATTTAATTTCGCTTGAGAGTGTGCTTCGATTTATTGACGCGTTCCCTAAAGACAAGCATTTAGTTTTGACCGGCAGGGATGCAGACAAAGAAGTGATACGACGCGCCGATTTAATTACTGAAATGAAAGAGGTGAAGCATCCGTATCAAGCGGGCATTAAAGGCAAGCGGGGGATAGAATACTGAAAGACGCTCGATACCTTTTTCGAAAGCGTATAAAAATCTCGGCGAGATTTTTATACTCGCCGTCCTCCTCGCTGATTTGCTTCGACAAATACCATGCCAGCTTGTCGGACGAGCGTTTCGAGAAAAGGTATCTTCGCTTGGGGCTTACTTGAGGTGGCGCTTTGCGCTTCTGTCCGTTTTTATGAATAGTCTGATTATCTCTCCCTCGCGACTCGGACTCGCAACATTTGCGGGGATTATTGGCGGCATTGGCATCGGGTCAGTTGGGTTTATTTCTCTTAGCATAGTCTTTGCCGCATTCGTTCTTTCGGCCTTTTTACTGATAGATGGATTTTTGCGCCGCCGCCGTTTGATCCTGCTGGGATTTTTTCTTTTGGCGCTTTCTCTCGGAGCGCTGCGCGCCGACTTTGCCTTTTTGCCGGCGGCTCGCATCGAGGCAAAGTCGGTGCACGTTTTTGCGACCGTGCAGGATACGCTCTCTAAAACCGCCACCGCACAGCGAACGCTCATTTCAGTTCGTGATGAATCGTTACCGGCTCAAATTCTGTTGGTTTCGTCTCCGGCTCCCGAACTGCAGCGCGGCGATGAGATTTTGGTGAGTGGCACACTAAAAGATATTCCCGCAAAATATACTTCGCCGGGCGGTCCTCAAGCGGAAATTTATTTTCCTAAAACTATTGAAGTTAAATCCGTCGGCTGGTCATTTGTTCGACTCGCCGATTTGATCCGTCAGCGCTTCACGCGTTCGCTGCATGCGATTTTTGCTGAACCCGCTGCCGCGTATATGGCCGGCCTTTTGCTCGGTGAAAAAACTTCTCTTCCGACGTCGCTGAAAGGTGCGCTTTCAAAAACCGGCACCGCGCATATTGTGGCCCTCTCCGGCTACAACATTACGATTGTGGCCATTTCAATTTCATGGCTCCTGTTATGGTTCCACGCCTCTCCGCGGGTACGATTTCTCGGCGGGGTACTTGGTATTTTAATATTTATTTTCATCGCCTCCGGCGGTGCTTCCGGCGTTCGCGCCGCCATCATGGGATTTCTGGGACTCCTTGCCAAAAGCCGAGGCCGGATTTTCGAGATGACGAACGCGCTTTTATTCGCCGCGGTTTGCATGCTGGCGCTTGATCCCTCGCTCCTCATTTTTAATTTATCCTTTCAACTTTCATTTTTAGCCACACTGGGACTGGTCATTATGACTCCCATCCTTCAGCCATACTTAGCCTGGATCCCCGCAGGATTTGATTTGCGTGGTACAGTCGCCGCCACGCTTTCGGCCGAAATTTTTGTCTTGCCGCTCATCTCCTGGCACTTCGGCGTGGTCTCACTAATTAGTCCCATTACGAATCTGCTCGTTCTGCCCCTGATCCCGCTCACCATGTTGTTTGGCTTTATCGCCGCGGCCGTCGGTATTCTCATCCCCTGGCTTGGGTTTCTGGTTGGCCTCGCGGCGCGTGTCCTGATTTCGTATGAACTCGGTGTGATTACATTGACCGCTAAAATTCCTTTCGCCTCGCTCAATCTTTCCGGGCCATATGCCCTGGCTTTCGGCCTGGTTCCATTTTTATTCGCCTCCGTTTATTTTTATCAGCGGCTCGTTTCTCGACATTGGCCTAAGTGATCCCGTTAGAAAATTGGTTAATTTAATTTTTGCTCGGCTTATAAGCATATTCTATGTACTATCTTCTGTGCCCTTTCAAACTTTAGTTTAATTTCTAACGGGATTGACCGACCTAAATCGGTCGGCTACCATATTGATAAGCATGCAGGCGATGTTACTAACAAATCTCCTCGTCGTCCTCCTCGGACTGATTGGTCTTGAGATTTTGGCGAACCAAGAATGAGAGGGGTGAGAAAGCAGTCTAGACACACGTTCGAACTTTCCGCTGACCTCTTAAGAGGCCAGCTTTCGTTCTACGGAGATGCGGGGTTCGCCACGGCTGGCCACCATAACTGCCCAGACTTCAGCCTTGTTACCTAAGGCCAAGAAGTTCTGCCCGACTCCGTAGATAGTTTCATAAGGTGTGAAGTGCACATCGAGAATCGAGGTGAACATGCCGACAGGCAGGCGCAGTGACATGAAGTCCAACCGGGAATTGCCCGGCCGCGACTGGTCTTTACTACCCCAGCGGTGCAGCCGGGATAACCGATTGGTCAGGCGGCCGGACGACGTCCGCGTTTCAGCGAACGGGCGGCACGTCCTCCACCCTCCGCCGAAAAAGAAGAAGTGAGCAGTGCCGCTTCTTCGGTCCTTGGGCGCTCGCGCGCCCGAGGACTTTTCATTTGCCGAGGACCATTTTCCTTGGTACGATTTTGAAGTCTTATATGCCAAAACTTCACGAAGAGACGACATTCGTCATTGTAAAACCAGACGGCGTAAAGCGCGGCCTCTCCGGTGAGATTATTCGCCGCATTGAACAGCGCGGACTTAAAATTGTAGCACTTGAAATGATTTGGGCGACCGCCAAAGAAATGGATCTGCATTATCCGAAAGATAAGGCTTGGATTACAGGACTCGGGACAAACACCATCCGCGGCTACACCGAATTTAAAATTCCGGTTAATTTCAAAAAAGAATACGGCTCGGCTGATCCGTATAAAATCGGCTTGCGGGTCCGTAAGTGGCTAGTTGATTTTATGACTTCCGGACCAGTGGTAAAAATGGCGATCCAGGGTGTACACGCAATCAAAATGGTGCGAAAAATCGTCGGTCCCACAATTCCGGCATTGGCTGAAATGGGAACAATCCGCGGGGACTACTCGATTGATTCGCCGGCACTGGCGAACGGCAGAAAACGGGCTGTCCGAAATATCATTCATGCGTCGGGTAATTCTGCAGAAGCCGCGCATGAACTCCGCATGTGGTTTCGCCGGAACCAGATTCATGCATATACCCGATCAGAAGAGGATGTTATGTTTTAACCAGAGGGGGCTCTTTCATGGAAATCTCGGATAAGCTTGTAAAACGACTGTTCATCAATCCCGTGACCGCAATTATCGTGCGCGAGGATGGGAGAATGCTGATCGTGAAGCGATCGGAAACTGCAGGCGCGTTCCCTGGTCTTTGGACAGTTCCCGGCGGGAAGTTTGAAGAAGATGATTTTGTAAAAAAGCCGCCAACCACAAAATCCTACCAGTGCTGGTACGGCGCCCTGGAGCCAGCCATCCAGCGTGAAGTCATGGAGGAGACGGGTCTTGCAATCGACACGCTGCGCTATCTTACTAGTTACGTCTTCCGTCACCCGGTGCACAACGTTTGGGTACACGGACTCTCGTTTTGGGCGCGATATCAATCCGGTGAGGTGGTATTGCATGATCCGGATATTGTTGATTCCGCCTGGGTGACGCTCGAGGCAGCCCGGTCCTATGATTTGATCGAAGGAATTTACGAAGAGCTCGCCCAAGTCGCTAAACTCCTCTAGAATTTGGCGAATTTTTTCGCGCTTTTAAAATCTTTTTGAGTATCAGTTTCGCTGCCAAATAAATTTGTCAAGGGGCAAGTGTGACTAACCGGCTCGCCTCGTTACTATAAAGCCAAAAGGCATTTTTGCTCGACACTTTTCCTAGGCTTCATTCACGGCCTGTCCACATCGTATCCCCAGCGACTGGCCCTCTGCCTGTATAATGGAGTTGCAGAGTTGGGTGAATGACTGTCAGCTAGCGGCTCACTGCATGACCGAGATTCTCATCGCCTAGAGAGATCAAGCCCGCGACTCGCGGTAGGTACAATCAGATACGGGAGACTGAAAGAGTGGGCATGATCCGGCGGCTTTTGGTTCCCTTGGTTCCTTTTTCCCGCTCATGCGTTACTTTTTAAAGTTCTTTTTAGTTTTTATATAGAGGGGCTTGGGCTTTCCCAAATCACTTTACTAGGGGACAGCAGATGCCGCTTGCCGGCATTCACGTCACCCACCTTGGATTCTTGCGAAACGCACCATCCCCTCTATATGAGAACTGAAAAAGTTCTCCACTGCGCTTTCAACAATTTTAGCCCTCAAGCGGGGGGAGATATGGCTAGTTTCGACTGAATCACATTTTACGAGGGGACAGCCCAAATGTCGCTTTACACGACATCTCGTCACCCACTTGGATATTTGCGAAACACTCCAGCTCCCTCCGCTTGAGGACTAAAAGTCCCTCGCCGGGCTTCGTAGCGGTCCTCAGGTTCCATCAATTCCTAATACCAAAACACCCCGCCATACGGCAGGGTGTTTTGGTATACTAGAATAAGATGAAACAAAAAATTTACATCTTGTTATTTAGTCTCCTCGGCACGCTTTTAGTTTCGATGATATTCGGCCTGGCGGAAATTTGGTATTCATATTTTCTCACGTTAGATTTTGTCCGTTATAGTCTGGGCTTTTCTTGGGATGCCTGGATTCTCGTTGGCTCTTATGGATTTATTGGCGCGGTGGTTATCGGCGCGATTTTTGGTTTTTTCGAGGGGAAGTATTGGTGGCAAGTTTTATACGTTGAGCGCCGGCGTTTTCGCAAGTGGATGATAAAAGATTAAATAGGTATAGCCCCGTTTTACTTTTGCTCGTATAATGACCCCATCCGGGGCGTCGTATAACGGCAGTACGCAAGGCTGGGGGTCTTGTAGACGGGGTTCGATTCCCCGCGCCCCGACCATTCAAGACAAGTCAAATTTTCGGAAGAGGTTGCCTCGGGGCTTCGCCCCTCGGCGTCTCCGCTTTGCGCAAGGCGCAAAGCGGCAAATCCCCACGGTTCGGAAAAATCCATTTGGACTTTCCGGTTGAGGATGAGGCGGTTCGTTCCAATTTTTTCCGCAACTTGTTTTAGCTCGTGATAATTTTGGAGTTTTTGGTTAATTTCGGCTTCACTGCTTGATTTTATCCATTCCCGATTTGGGAAAGGTTTGCGAAATTGCATCAGCAATTTCGTTCAAAATGGGTTCGCGCTAAATTCAGAATACGCGACTAAAACTCAAAAGCTCCCGCCTGCGGGAGCTTTTGAGTTTTAGGAAATTCCCGAGTTACTTTTTCTGCTTCGCGAGCGCCTTGATGCACTTCGCGCAGGCTTTGACGCGCGAAGGCGAGTTTGGCAGTCTTACCCATTGCAAATTAGGGTAGACACGAACAGTCGTTGTCGGATTATAGTGGCCGCGTAGCAGGGCGCGCACGCCCTTTTGTGACGAAGTTTTGCCGCAAATGGCACAGGCTTTCATGAGTATTTATTTGCTAGCGTTTTTCTCGTATAGAGGTAAAATGCATTTTGTACCCTAGCATAGAAATATACCTCCCGCAAACCTATGGCCATTGATATAATATTTTTTGCGTTAATTCTTTTGTTTTCGGTTATTGTCCATGAGGTCGCGCATGGACTGGTTGCCTATTCACTGGGAGACCCGACGGCCAAAGATGCGGGCAGGCTCACCTTGAACCCACTGTCTCACATCGATCCCTTCGGCAGTATTTTGCTGCCGTTCTTTATGTATCTTGTCGGCGGGCCGCTGGTTGGCATGGCCAAGCCTGTTCCCTTCAACCCGATGTATTTTAAAAATATTCGGCAGGGCACGTTTTTCGTGGCCATTGCCGGCGTCGGCGCCAATTTTCTCATGGCCCTGATTTTCGGCTTGGTGCTCGCGACGCACCTTTTAGGGCTCGGGCCGTTGCTTGCCCCCTTAATGCTCCAGCGATTTTTAGCCATCCTCGGCACGATTGTTCAAATTAATATAGTGCTCGGTGTATTTAATCTCTTCCCTATCCCGCCGCTGGACGGATCAAAGATACTCTTTGCCTTGCTCGGCGGCCGGCTTATCAAGGCGCAAATCTTTCTGGAGCGATACGGGTTTTTGATCTTGATGGCTTTTATATTCTTTATTTGGACTCTGGCGGGCAGAATCTTTCGTTAATTGACTGCCTAAGCCCGTATAGGTATACTTTTTAGGTTCTCCTAAAAGCCCGGAAGGGCTGGCTTTAAAAAAGTTTAAAAACGAAGCCTAAAAGTTTTTCTGTCGGGCTCGCGGTGGGATCATTTCCAGCCCGTAGGGCTATATACAATTAAGGCGCAGAAAAATTTGAGGCGAGAAAACTCTGCCCACAATCCATCAGCTGACAAAATACGGCAGGCATCCCGGAAAAACGAAGTCCAAATCGCCCGCTCTGCAGCGGGGTTTTAACGTCTTGAAAAATCGGCCGGCTTATTATCCTTCGCCGTTTAAGCGCGGAGTCTGCATCAAAGTAACCACGATGACGCCCAAAAAGCCAAACTCGGCGTTGCGTAAGGTGGCTCGGGTGCGGCTCACCAACGGCATGGAGGTTACCGCCTATATCGGCGGCGAGGGGCACACTCTGCAGGAGCATTCGGTCGTCATGATCCGCGGCGGCCGCGTCAAAGACCTGCCAGGCGTTAGATACCACATCGTGCGCGGCGTTCTGGATACAACCGGTGTCACCAACCGAAAACAGCAGAGGTCGAAATATGGAGCTAAAAGGCCTAAATCCTAAGCACGAAATCCTAAATCCGAAAAAAATCCAAATGACAAAAATTCAAAAATCAAAACACGCTTTTCGAACATTGGAATTTAGAGTTTTGAATTTGTTTATGATTTCGATATTAGAATTTAGAATTTAGAATTTGGCATGCGGCGAAAGCGAAATGTAAAACGAGATATTGCGCCCGACGTGAAGTTTCAAAATGTAACCGTTGAGAAATTAATTAACTACGTCATGAAGGAGGGGAAAAAATCAATTGCCCGGAAGATTGTTTATGACGCATTTGATATTTTAGAGAAAAGAGAAAAGAAGCCAGCCATCGAAATTTTCGAAGAAGCCATGCGAAATATTCAGCCGGTGGTGGAGGTTAAATCGCGGCGTATCGGCGGCGCCAACTACCAAGTGCCGCGTGAAGTAAGAGGCGAGCGGCGCGTCGCACTGGCCTTTCGCTGGGTCTTAGATGCGGCTAGAAAAGGCAAGGGCAGATCCATGTCCAAAAAATTGGCGGAAGAGCTCCTGCTGGCCACCAAAAATGAAGGCAACGCCGTCAAGAAAAAAATGGATACGCACAGAATGGCCGAGGCCAATAAAGCTTTTGCTCATTTCGCTTGGTGATTCATCAACGAATATCGAATCTTAAAGGAATAAACGAATGGTTAACAGCGTACGGAGGCCTGATCTAATTTTTCCTCAATTAAGTTATCAAATCATCGGTATCCTATTTTCTGTATACAATGAGCTGGGGCCGGGACATCATGAGCGATATTACCAAAGAAGCGTAGCTCAAGCTTTGCGAGAAATTAAACTCCCATTTAAAGAGCAAGTATCTTTTCCTTTAAAATTTAGAACAGCGCTTATCGGCCGATATCAGCTTGATTTTCTAGTTGATGAAAAGATTGTTTTGGAATTGAAGAAGGGAGATAATTTTTCGAAGCGACATATTGATCAAGTATTACAATATTTAAAAAGTACAAATCTAAAATTGGCGATTTTAGCTAATTTTGCGAAATCCGGAGTGAAGTTTAAAAGAATTATCAATTTCGAAGGTTGAGTAGATTCGTTTATTCGTACAGAATTCGTTATTCGTTGATATATGAGAGAATACCCACTTGAACGCACGCGGAATATCGGGATCATTGCCCACATTGACGCGGGTAAAACGACCGTGTCCGAGCGCATTCTGTTCTATACCGGCGTTTCGCATAAAATCGGCGAAGTGCATGAGGGCGATACGGTAATGGACTGGATGGAGCAAGAACGGGAACGCGGTATTACGATTACCTCGGCCGCGACGAACACCTTTTGGACACCAAGTTATCTTTATCCCAGTGGAAGTCCGCCCTCGCATAGTGCTTTGGCGGACGCTCAGTTTTCTGATCAAATTAAAAATTTGAAGAAAACTGGCGAATACCGCATCAACATCATCGACACGCCGGGCCACATTGATTTTACCGTTGAAGTAAAACGGTCCCTCCGGGTTTTAGACGGCGCAGTCGTGATTTTTGACGGCGTCGCCGGGGTCGAGCCGCAGTCCGAAACCAACTGGAGGTACGCCGATGATTATCGCGTGCCGCGCATTTGTTTTATTAACAAGCTTGACCGCACGGGCGCTTCGTTTGAGCGTTCACTTGGCTCAATTCTTGATCGCTTAACGCCGAATGCCGTAGCACTCCAGTATCCGATTGGGCTCGAACAGGAGTTCCTCGGCATCATCGATTTGCTCACTATGCGAGCCGCTTACTTTGAGGGCGAGAAGGGGGAGGATATTGTTTGGAAAGATATTCCCGAGCATATGAAAAAAACCGCCCATGCATGGCGAAGCAAGATGATAGAAAAAATTTCGGAGACGGATGAAACACTCACCGAAAAATTTTTGGAGGCAAAAGAAATTACCATCCCCGAATTAAAAAAAGCGCTGCGCGCGGCCACGCTTGCCTATAAATTAGTTCCGATACTAACCGGCTCGGCCTTAAAAAATAAAGGCGTGCAGTTGGTGCTTGACGCGGTGGTTGATTATTTGCCCTCCCCCTTGGACCTTCCGCCGGTAAAAGGCATCGATCCGGAAACCGGAGCTGAAATATTTAGAAATGCTGATGATAGTGAACCATTTGCGGCACTGGCCTTCAAATTGCAGACTGATCCCTATGTCGGACAACTCACCTATTTCCGCGTTTACTCGGGGAGACTTTCGGCCGGCAGTTATGTCTTAAATTCAACCTCCGGCGAGAAAGAGCGCATAGGCCGCATTTTGCGCATGCATGCCAATCACCGCGAAGAATTAAAAGAAATTGAGGCGGGAAATATCGGCGCCATCGTGGGCTTAAAAGCGACCAGGACCGGCGATACCCTATGCGATCCGGATCATCCGATTGTGCTTGAGAAGATTGTCTTCCCCGAACCAGTCGTAAAATTGCGCATTGAGCCCAAAACGAAAGCCGATCAGGAAAAAATGGGCCTGGCCCTGCGTCGTCTTTCGGATGAAGATCCGACATTTCATATTTCGGGTGATACCGAGACGGGGGATACGACGATTTCCGGCATGGGTGAATTGCATCTGGAAATTATTGTCGATCGCATGAAGCGCGAATTTTCGGTTGAAGCCAATGTCGGCCGCCCGCAGGTGGCCTATAAAGAAACGATTAAACAGAAAGCCGAAGCCGAAGGAAAATATATTCGCCAATCGGGCGGCCGCGGCCAATACGGACATGTCTATTTGCGGGTTGAGCCCTTGGAGCGCGGCCAGGGATTTCTATTTGAGAATGCCATCCGAGGCGGCGTGATCCCGCAGGAGTTTATTCCGGCGGTGGAAAAAGGCGTAAAAGAGGCCGTCGAAAAAGGCGTGCTGGCCGGGTATCCCTTGGTAGATATAAAAGTTACCTTATACGACGGCTCGTATCATGAAGTTGATTCATCGGAGGCGGCGTTTAAAATTGCCGGCTCAATGGCGCTGCAGGAAGGGTCACGGCGCGGAAAGTTAGTCTTGCTCGAACCCATTATGAAAGTGGAGGTAACAACGCCCGAACAATTTTTGGGCGAAGTGACCGGCGACTTGAACTCCAAGCGCGGACGGATTGATAAAATGGATGACCGCGGCCTGGGCATTAAGGTGATTGACGCCAATGTGCCGCTGTCGGAAATGTTCGGCTACGCCACCGCCATTCGGTCCATGACGCAGGGTCGGGCATCATACAGTATGGAGTTCGATCATTATGAGGAGGTGCCAAAAAACATAGAGGCCTTAATTATCGAGGGTAAAAAATAGCAAGACGCTCGCATTAAAAATTTTTCACGCCTTTATTTTTAGAAGCCCACCTTGCGGTGAGCTTCTTTATTGATCCCACCGCCAGCCCGATGAAAAATTTTAATGCTTCGCTCAAGACTTTATGATGGTAGCGCTACAGCGCTTTTATTTCATTTAATTCACTTAACCTCGCCAAACAGATATCTTCGCTAAAGATTTTCTAGAATACAGCGCCTCGTGGCGCTTTTTTAGCTTGCCGAAATGGACGGGAGCGGTAGAATAAAACTACAAAATCTTGCGGGAGGTGCAGAGATGAGACGTTTTGTCGTGTTCGTGGTCATCGTCGTTCTCGTTCTCTTCGCGGCTCCGCGGGTGGCGAGCGCCGACCAGTGCATCATGGAGCGGGTCGTGGACGAGCGTATCATCGGCTACGACATGTACGGTCGGCCGATCGCCAGACAGGTAGCTGTCGGCTTGACGTGTGTGGCGATCGTCCCCGACACGCCGGTCATCTACGGCGCCCCGGTGCCACTCTTCGTGCCGTATCCTTGGCCGGGGTTTGTCATCGAGATTCACACCGATCGGCATCATCGTCATCACGGCCATCGCCGGTAGCGCGTCCGAGCGCGAGGAGGGGGCTCCCTCCTCGCGCCTATTTTTTATTGACGAGGCCGCCTGAGGGTCTATAGTCGAGCATAAGCGGAAGTGTTATCTCATCTTGACTCGAAAGGAGAGGCTGATGAAAACTTTCGGTGCGCTCTTTCTGCTTCTCATCGCTCTTTGGCTTGGCACTTCAATTGCCCAAGCCGAGGAGATGAAGGCGTTGCCAGTTGATGTCTTCGTGCGCTCCACGGCCGTCCAGGAAGTCTATCTCTATGAGGTCGGCTACGACTTCGCGGCCTTGGAGTTTCCCTTGAGCCTTACCGTTACGCAACGCGCCAGCGGCGTGATGGGATTCCTGGGGAACAACCAGGTGCTGGTGCTGCGACTTTACCCAGAGATACCCTACGCGGCATCGGACCGAGTCATCTATGTCTCGGTGCGTCGTCCTCCCCCGCCGCCGCTGCCTCCCACCGGGCCGGCGGATTACAACCAGATTCATGTGCGGCTGGACGCGCACCGCTAGCGCAAGCGGCCGCCCCTATGTCCGCCAACTGGCGGATGTCGGGGCGGCTATCTTCTTTACCCTCACACCGGAAGGCCCCATCTATAAAGATGTTGACGAAGGGTTAAAAAACGCGAAGTAGAAGCCAAGAAAGCCGCAGGTCTAAACCCGTAGTGTGGGGGTTTACTTTTTTGAATGGATTCTGCTAGAGTGGTTTCACTCGAACGTCATAGGATTTAGTGCTTAGTATTTAGGATTTAAACCAACATGGATTTTAATGAAATTAAAAAGTGGTTAACGGACTCGAGCGAGCGGTTTATTATCGTGGAAGACGGACGTCCCGCCTTTGTGGTTATGGGCGCGGAAGGCTATCGGGCTTTAAAGGGCGGTGCCAAAAAATTTGATTTGCCGCGTCGTGAAGATCCGATGAAAACAGAAATGGAGGTCGAAGCGGCCAACGCCCGGCTTGAGGCCGATCGGCTGCGAGCCAAAGACCTGGCTGCCAAAATGGCCATGGACACCGCACTTCGTTCATTCGGCCAGTCGATGGAGTCTGAAGAGCGAAAGGAAATCAGGCTAGAGGATTTGCCGCTCTGACGACAAAAGGAGAAGAATCGATGAAAGCGTTGACGCTTGATGAGGTTCGAGCGATGGCAGTTTCGCATTTCCGAACGGACGAGGTGAACTATCCTCCACTTGCGACGCTATGGATGCGAAATGCGAGACATGATTTTCTACTGAAGCACGCGGTGCTCCATCAGCAGAAAGCGGTTGGTGCGCTCGCAGGACTCGTCGAGCCCTTGGATCATGGCGGCGCGCTCGATCACAATGGGCTTCTGGTCGCAATCCGCAAGACCATCGTGAACGCAATGGAGATCGCAGCTGTCGCTGGTATCGCCAGCGATGAGGTTGAGGCAGAGATCGGGCGCTGGGCTCGCGAGCCGGTGACAGCCTGAAGCTCACTTTTAGGCCGGGCTCCCCGCGGGGAGCCCGGCCCATTTTTATAAGCGATAATAGCCTTGACGACTTAAAACGCATACGGTAGCATTCTTTCTGTTACTTTGAAGGCTTCGAGACTGCAGATTCGAGTGGGAAAACCCCTTGAGGCTGGAGTTTGGGCGCTCTCTCCGCTGGCTAGTGGAGGCTGGCTGGTGGAATTATCTAACTAATCAAGGGAAAGGGCCTGGTTTTGGCTCGTCCATACAAAAAATGGCAGAAAAATTCGATCGGTCTAAGCCGCACGTAAATGTCGGGACCATTGGCCACGTTGACCATGGCAAGACGACCTTAACCGCGGCCATTACGAAAGTTTTAAATCAAGCCGGCTTTAAGGCTCGGGTGGAGGATGTAAATCAGATTGACAACGCGCCCGAAGAAAAAGCCCGCGGCATTACGATCGCCCTCCACCACTCGGAATACGAGACCGCCAAGCGCCACTACGCGCACATTGACGCCCCGGGCCACGCCGACTACATCAAAAACATGATCACGGGGGCGGCCCAGATGGACGGCGCGATTTTAGTTGTGGCCGCGACCGACGGACCCATGCCCCAAACCCGCGAGCACATTCTGCTGGCGAGACAAGTCGGCGTTCCGGCCATCGTCGTCTTCTTAAATAAAGTAGACATGGTGGATGATAAAGAATTGGTTGATTTGGTTGAGACCGAAATCCGCGAACTCTTAAAAAAATATAACTACCCCGGAGACACGACGCCGATTATTCGCGGCTCGGGCCTAAAAGCGCTTGAGGCCAAAGACACGAATGATGAATGGGCCAAGAAAATCTTGGAACTGGCTGAAGCGCTCGACTCATTTATTCCCGATCCGGTTCGCGAAGTTGATAAGCCCTTCTTGATGCCGGTTGAAGATGTTTTCTCGATTGAAGGCCGCGGCACGGTGGTGACCGGCAGAATTGAACGAGGCAAAGTCAAAGTCGGCGAGGAAGTTGAAATTGTCGGATTAAAAGATTCTCAAAAGACGGCAGTTACCGGCATCGAGATGTTTAATAAACAGCTCGATGAAGGTATCGCGGGAGATAACGCCGGTGTTTTACTCCGCGGCTTAAAGAAAGATGATGTCGAGCGCGGACAAGTCATTGCGAAACCCGGCTCCGTTACCCCGCACACGGAATTTGACGCCGAGTGCTACATTCTGACCAAAGAAGAAGGCGGACGAAATAATCCATTTTTTGCCGGATACAAGCCGCAGTTCTATATTCGGACAACGGACGTTACCGGCGAAGTGATTCTTCCCTCGGGCACGGAAATGGTCATGCCGGGGGATACGGTCAAGTTTTCTGTCAAACTGATTGTGCCGGTGGCGCTTGAAGAAAAACAGAGGTTCGCTATCCGCGAGGGCGGAAAAACCGTTGGCGCCGGAGTGGTAACCAAAATCAATACGTAAGCCATGGTCCCCGGAGAAGAGTTTCTTCTTTCGGGGATTATTTAGTCCCGTGAGACAATGAATAAAAGGCCCCGTTCGGTTTACAGATGAGTCCAGAAATGAGAGAATCCCATCGCGCGAATCGGAGTTCATTCATTGTCTAACGGGATGGTAGAGTTATAAATATCCTTATGCGGGCCGCCACCAAAGCTAAAGAAAAAGAAGCTGAAAAGGAAATCACCCAGCGCCTGCGCATTAAGGTGCGTGCCTATGATTCAAAGATTATTGATGCTTCGGTGAAGCAGATTGTCGACACGGCGCGCCGCCAAGGAGCTGAAGTCGCCGGCCCAACCCCGCTCCCGACCGAAATTCATAAATACACCGTCAACCGTTCAACCTTTGTCCATAAAAACGCCCGCGAACAGTATGAGATGCGGGTCCATAAGCGGCTGATCGATATTTTAAATCCGAACCCCAAGACGATCGACGCGCTGATGAATTTAAATTTGCCGGCCGGGGTGGATATTGAGATCAAAATGTGATTTCTCTCCATTCGCTTTGCCGCGACACGCTCGAATCTCCAGCGAAGATTCTCGTTCATGCTCCGCCTCGCTCGTCTTTCAGACACCATGCCCGTTCGGCTACACAATGGTCGCGGACAAAGGAATGTCTCGCTGTGATCTTTCTTAAGGTAGGCCGTCGGCCTGTTGTAAGACAAAAGTAGTACGTGAGTAATTCGAGAAGCTGTCGAGGGCATCTCTTGCCTCGACAGCCCCTCGAGCGACCCACCATTAGGTTGCTCATTCCGCTATGCGGACCTCGGTTGGTATGGAATTCAATAGCCCATAAATTTTCTAGGAACATTCCGTACTTTTTGTGTACCGGGGTTCCCGGTATTTTTGTTGCTAGATTCCATATGGGCTGACAGACTACAGCCGACCGACTACAGTGCAGTAGTTAGCAGACAGTGGACAGTAGACAAAATAAATGAAATTTATTTTAGGCGAAAAACTGGGCATGACGCAGATATTCGATAAAAACGGGAATGTCGTCCCGGTGACCTTGGTACACGCCTCGCCGAATGTCGTCGCCCAAATAAAAACGAAAGACAGAGATGGATATGCCGCCGTCCAAGTCGGGCGCGGCAGCGCGAAGCGCGTTTCCAAATCAGTTGCGGGACACTTAAAGGATTTAGGTGCTGTTCGAACGCTCCGCGAGTATCGCGATAATGATTCAAAGTTAGAGCGCGGTGCTTTGATCAATGTCTCAATTTTTGCGGCCGGCGAGAAGGTCAAGGTAACGGGCATTTCCAAATCAAAAGGCTTTCAGGGTGTCGTCAAGCGGCACGGCTTTCATGGGGCGCCGGCCACGCATGGCACGAAGCATGCCCATCGCGAACCGGGATCCATCGGCGCCACCTGGCCGCAGCGCGTTATCAAGGGCATGCGCATGGCGGGGCGCATGGGGGGGGCCACGATTTCGGTTCGCAATATTGAAGTTGCCATGGTTGACGCCGAAAAAGAAATTATTGCCCTAAAGGGCGCGGTGCCCGGGCGTCCAGGAACAGTGTTAGCAATCCAGACAAATTAAATCTATGAAATTGAAAGTTTTCGATAAAGCCGGAAAGGAAGTTGGCGAAATGGAGTTGCCGAAAGTTTTTGATGTGCCGATAAATAAGGATCTGTTGTATCAGGTGGTAACCTCGCAGGAGGCGAATCAAAGAATTGTAAGGGGTAAAGTAAAAGATCGCGCCGAAGTGAGAGGCGGGGGCAAAAAGCCCTGGCGGCAAAAGGGGACGGGCAGAGCCCGCCACGGATCGATACGTTCTCCGATTTGGAAGGGTGGCGGCGTCACGCATGGACCGACGAATGAGCGCAATTTTGCCAAAAAAATTAATAAAAAAATGGCTTCTCGCGCCATCGCCATGATTTTAGGAGCCAAAGCCAAAGACGGTGAGATAATTTTTATCGATACTCTCGAGATTCAAAGCGGAAAGACAAAAGACGCGATGTCGGTGATTAAGTCGCTCGCCAGTCACAAATCACTTTTACCAATTTTGCACAAAAAATCCGTTGTACTGGTGCCTGAACATGAATCGAAAACCGAGCAAGCCTTCCGCAATATTTCAAGTGTTGAAGTCGGCTCGCCCTCGCGAATTACCGCCCGAGAGTTGATGCTGGGAAAATTTCTGGTGATGCCAAGATTAGCTATAGAAACATTAGAAAAACGTTTGAAATAATCCCGCTAAAAAATTAACGAATGGCTATGAAGCAGAAATCCAAAAAAGAATTAAATCAGAGAAATGAAAGTTCGATAGAGTTGCTGGCTAATTTTCTAACGGGATAAAACCATGGGATTGTTTTCTCGAATTTTAGGGCAGGCAGAAAAGAAGAGTACCGTAAAAAAGACGGAGCCAGTTCGGCATGCAGAAAAACATGAAGAAAAAGTTATTGGGCCAGAAACGATGGCGGCAACATCGGTGAAAAATGCTATGGCGGGTATGGGGATGCTTGGTTCGCCGCATATGACGGAAAAAACCGTTCGCGGGTCGGAGATCGGCGTCTATACCTTCCGCATTCCAGTCCAGATTGGAAAAGTTGGCTTAAGAAAGGCGATTGAAGACCGCTACGGCGTTCGGGTTATGTCAGTCAATATTTCAAAAACGCCCGGAAAAACACGAAGACTGGGCCGTCAGATGGGGCATACTGCCGGAACAACCAAAGCTGTCATCACGCTGGAAAAGGGAAAAAGTCTAGAACTTGGCGTATGAAGGGCTTTGTCAGAATTTTCAAATGACTATGCAGAAAATTATGTCACAAAACCTTTACCCCGCCCCAATCTCAATCATGATGCAAAGAATTCACAGTCTGAAAGGCGAAGCCGTCTGGCGGCTCACAGCCTCGATAACGTGGTCGAACATCGTTCAGATTGGGGCGGGGTGCCAAGTTTTGTAGCGAAATTCTTTTTGTTCGCTTCACTCACTCAATAATTTCGATAAAATTGGCATGAAAAAATATAATCCGACATCGGCCCCGCGCCGCCATATGGAGTACGTTGATACCTCCACCCTCACCAAGGGCCAAAAGCCCGAGAAAAGTTTGGTATTTGGCCGACACCGTCATGTCGGCAGAAACCATGCCGGCCGCATCACCATGCGCCATAAAGGGTCAGGCGTGAAAAAACTCTATCGAGAAATAGATTTTTTATACAATAAACACGACATGACTGCGCGCGTTCATTCAATTGAATACGACCCGAACCGGTCGAGCTTTATTGCTCTCATTGTCTATCGAGATGGTGAGCGGAGATATGTTTTGGCGCCGCAAACACTGACCGTTGGGCGGACCATTATGGTTTCAGACAAAGCCCCCATCGAAATCGGCAACCGGACTGTGCTCTCGAGGATTCCGGTTGGCACCGTTGTCTATAACATTGAATTGGAGCGCGGCCGCGGTGCGGTGATGGCGCGGTCAGCTGGCGTCGGTGCAATTGTGATGGCCCAAGAAGGCCCGTATACCACGCTGCAACTTCCATCCGGCGAGCTGCGCATGATTGCTTCCGCCAATTGGGCCTCGATTGGGGCGCTTTCTAATCCCGAGCACTCATTTATGACGATTGGAAAAGCCGGTCGGCATCGAAAGATGGGCGTGCGTCCGGCGGTTCGCGGCAAATCCATGAATCCGCGGGATCATCCTCACGGCGGCGGCGAAGGCAATACCCAAATTGGGCGTCCCGCGCCGCGAACCCCCTGGGGGAAATTAGCCCGTGGTGTTAAAACCCGAAGAAAGAACGCTCGGTCGCAAGTATTTATTTTGCAGCGAAGGAAGTAACATGAATTTCACCGAAATAAAAAACCCAACGGGTTACCATAAGAAAGCCTCCGGTGAGGTATCCTTTTTGGGCAACACTGTGAAGTGCGAGCAAGCACGGTTCGATTTGTCGTACAAATCGATTGTGAGCATGAGCGTGAGCGAGTCGGCACGCTGGGCAGACGAGCGTTTTCCAAAAAACGGATAACGAAAAAAGTATGCCGCGATCACTCAAAAAAGGGCCATTTGTCCACCCCAGTATCCTAAAACATCTTTCGCGCACGAAAGTCGGTTCGGCGACCCCGATTAAAACTTGGTCGCGGGCTTCCACGATTACACCGGAAATGGTCGGGGTTCGATTTGCGGTACACAATGGGCGCGCTTTTATTGAAATATTGGCGACAGAAGATATGGTCGGGCATCATCTGGGTGAATTTGCGCCGACGCGGAAATTCCTGCGCCATGGGGGCAAGATGCAAAAAGAAATTGAGGCCAAAGCCGCCGAGACCGCAAAACCAGCCGCCCCGGTAAAGTAAAATTCGAAGCACAAAACACGAAATCCTAAACAAATATGGAAACCACTAAAATCCAAAATCAAAGACGCTTAGAGTGTATAATTTTGTGCTTTGAATTTGTTTCGTATTTCGATATTCGAATTTAGGATTTAACTTGTATGGAAGTTATTGCCAGAGCCAATCACCTGCGAATTGCGCCACGTAAAACTCGACTTGTTGCCGGGTTAATTCGCGGTCTGCCTGTTCGCGATGCGGATGTGCAACTTCGACATTTGCCAAAACGCGCGGCCGAGCCGATTCGTAAGCTTCTAGATTCTGCCATTGCGAACGCCAAGCACAACTTCAACTTGGACAAAAAAAATTTGCGCGTGAAACAAGTAATTGTAAATAGCGGGCCAGTCTTAAAACGCACCATGCCCCGCGCCTTCGGACGCGCCGCTTTGATCAGAAAGCGATCTTCGCATATAATCTTGACGCTGGATGAACTCCAGCCCTCGGCCAAAAAAATGCAAAAGCCCAAAATCGAAGGGCCGGAATTGCGCCGCGCCTCAATTGAAGAATTAAAGGAAATTGAGCGAGAAGAAGCTAAAATCAAGACCAAGTACGACTCGACCGAGACCGCCCAGCACATAAAAGGTAAAGCCGGATTTCGGGAACGTATTTTTAATCGAAAAGCTGTATAAAGGACTTTGTCATCCTTCTCAAATGACCAGGCAGAAAATTATGTCACCAAACCTTTACCCGCCCAAATTTTTCAGCCATGATGATGTGCTGTTTCAATGTGAGCATACGGCCGCTGAAAAACTTGGGCGGGGTG
>JACQCQ010000011.1 GCA_016201505.1 Candidatus Sungiibacteriota bacterium | reverse complement strand
TCTGCTCGCGCAGACAGCGCTTCGGGCCGGGAACATCCAGAAAGCGATTCAGTCGACCGAGAACGCAAAATTGGCGGCGCCCTTTGACATCGGAATCGCATTTCAGCTGGGGCTCCTGTATTACCAGAATAGTAATCTTGACCAAGCGCGGGGCGAATTCGAGCGCGCGGTTTCTCTGAACCAACAGTACTCCAATGCGAGGTATTTCCTCGGGTTGATTTACTCACGGACGGGCAATACGGCCGGGGCCATTGCGCAATTTGAAGAAATCGCAAAGTACAATCCGGACAATCAGGAAGTCAAACGGATTCTTGACAATCTTCACGCGGGCAGGCCGGCGCTCGACGGTATTGCTCCGCCCGCAACGCCTCCGGAACAACGGAATCAGCCGCCGGTCGCCGAAAACCAGCAATCTTCCGGCGGCGCGTCCACCCCGCAGGCCGCTTCGGCTCCGCGGCCGCGAGGGAAAAGATAGGAACAATTTTCAAACTTCAATTTACAATTTTCAATCAATAGACCCGTACGTACAATTACTTTCACAGGCGTAAACGACCCCTACGCCTGATGGGTTTCTACCCCAGTCCCTGACGCACCAATCTCTTGAAGTTTGAGAGATTCGCTGCTGCAAGGAGTGTGGTTGAAAAGAGTTCGTCTGACTTGCTGGTGATGACCTCACCTATTCTGCGGAAGATTTTGATGCCCCGAATGCCGTGTTCGACCACGATTCGTTCCTTGGCAAAGCGTTTGTTCAGAGTTTTCTGCCATCGGGTGAGCATCCCGCCTTTTGGCTTTTTATGGGGCAGATGCCAGTGTGATCCCTTCATGCCATAATAGCCAAGATCACCGTAACGTCCGATTGATGCCGGAAGCTTCTGATCCCACCGTGTCTTTTCAAGCTGCTTCTTGTCATGGATCTTGCCTCTGCGGGGCGGACTCACTCCGATAATGAGCTTGGTCTTCTTGTCCAGGGCGATCACCGACTTCTTGGTATGCCGTTTCTTCTTGCCTGAGTAGCTTTGTTTCTGTCTGTGCTTGGGACGCCGGATCGGGAACTCCGAGCCGTCAAAGATCACATCTTCGAGTTCGGGGAAATCTTTCAGGAGTTCGTCCAGAGTATTGATGCGCCCAGACAAGAGCGGGGTATCGGGAATGAATCGATCCTGTATCAGGGGAAGAATGCGCGTTATCGGCCGACGTACCGCGTCCTTATCCACGCGCATGAGCAGGGACAAGAGTTCAACGCTCGCGTGGGTACGCAGGTAGATGACGGTGACAAACAAAAGATTCCTGAAACTGCCCAATTCGTAGGGTCTGCCTTGTCCAACCTTTCGTTTACGGTTCTTTCTGGCATCAAGACGTTTTCGTTCAGACTCCTTCCATGCCGGTTCCAGCTTTTCTCGTAGCATCTCGAATTCTTCAAGCGATAGCGTGGTCAGGCGGCGGAACAAATATGGTTTACCAAAGAACATACCCACATATTCCCGTGTTTTCATAGAATCAGTACTCTTTAGCCAGTACTGGCTCTATGATAGCACAGGATTGAAGTAATTGTGCGCTCAAGTCTAATGATTTAATGATTCAATTTCCAATTGAAAATTAATACATTGAAAATTCACTGAAAATTAAAAATTAGAAATTGAAAATTAAATAATCACTCTATGCGCATTCGTCTGCTCAACCGTGAAATGTCGAGTGTTCATGCTGCGGCTCTGCTTCTCGGAGCCGCAGGTCTTTTGAGCCGTCTGTGTGGTGTGGTGCGTGATCGCCTGCTTGCCTCGCACTTCGGCGCCGGCCGGGAGCTCGATATCTACTATGCCGCGTTCCAAATTCCTGATTTTATGTCGGTTGTCTTTCTGCTCGGCGCCGGAACTGCCG
>JACQCQ010000015.1 GCA_016201505.1 Candidatus Sungiibacteriota bacterium | reverse complement strand
GGATGAGATCGCGGCTGCCGTGAAAAGCATCCTCGCGCATCCGGAAGAAGTACGGAAGGTAACGGAGAGAGCACGCGCGCTCGCGTTCTCCGATTACGACTGGGACACCGTCGCGCAAACCATGCGCGAGAAGGTGTTTTCAGCTGTCTTAAATAAGCTCTAGAAACAACGTATTTTTGATTTTTCCACCTGTGAGTTGACAATGTATCTTTGTATTGTTACACTATCACCGTTATAAAAGACCTAAATTTTCTAGTGAATATTTTTATGGCTTTACACGAACGAGTTGGAAGGTATTTGGAAGACGTGCAAGAAGGACTAGAAGAAATATGGAAGGGTTATCCAAGGCTTTCGGACAGGCTAAGACTAAGAGAAACAGCCATCGGAAAGAAGTATGGTTCGCGAGTTGATGTTCATGCTACATATGGTAAGGATGATGGTTTCTATGCCGTAGATGGAGAGCAGATCATAGATGCTGGCTATTCAACCATATCTCCATCAAGGTCCGGTCATCTTGATCCAAGAACCCTAGGTCATCTTATAGAACACGCGTCTTTTTGGGTTTTTCATGGTCTCGCTTCTGACAAGGAAGTTGCGCGCATGCTTCATGTCCGGCCTAACTTAGACTCAAGAGACACACTTGGGGGCACATGTGGATCTCAAGCATATATAAACAGAAGTGATCTAGAATCATTTCTCAAGGAAAAAGAAAAAGCTCTCGCAGCAGCTAAAGCTGATAGACGACCATACCACGATACAAAGATACCGGATAAAAAAGCAGCCTAAGGCAGAGTACAAAAAACATCCCGAGAGTATGGGGTGTTTTTTTAATGTGAGCGCCCCGATCATAGAGCTCGTAACGAAGTTACGGGCTCTATGGTACTATCTCTCACATTATGGCTCTCAAAGACCTGAAAATCGGCTTTATCGGGCAAGGATGGCTCGGGAAAAACTATGCGGATGATTTCGAAGAGCGCGGCTTTCCGGTAGTCCGATATTCCCTCGAAGAGCCGTACCGCGCGAACAAGGACAAGATAGCGTCATGCGACATCGTGTTCGTCGCGGTCCCGACGCCCACAACCCCGCAAGGCTTCGACGGCTCGCTCGTTTCGAAGGTTGTGCCGCTTGTCGGAGAGGGGAAAATCGCCGTGGTCCGCTCGACGCTTCGTCCGGGATTCACGAAG
>JACQCQ010000010.1 GCA_016201505.1 Candidatus Sungiibacteriota bacterium | reverse complement strand
AAGGCGCCGCGCGCGAAATCCGCGCGCGGCTTCCGGGCATGATGACTCTTATCGCGCTCGCGATCACCGCTGCCTATCTCTGGAGCGTGTTCGCGGCATTTACGGGACAACAGCCGCTCTGGTGGGAACTCTCCACCTTGATCGCCATCATGCTTCTCGGGCACTGGATCGAGATGAAAGCTGTCGCGAGCGCCTCCGGCGCTCTCAAGGAACTCGCGAAGCTTCTCCCTGACACCGCGGAAGTTATCCGTGGCATGAAAACAGAAACGGTCTCGCTCTCCGCGCTTGCGATCGCAGATACCGTGCTGGTCCGGCCCGGAGGAAAAGTTCCTGCCGATGGCGTGGTTCTTGAAGGGCAGTCAGAACTCAATGAAGCGATCATTACCGGAGAGTCGAAGCTCGTTTCGAAAACAAAGGGAAGTGAGGTCATCGCCGGTTCGATAAATGGCGACGGGAGTCTCACCATCAAAGTGACGAAAATCGGCGAGGGCACGTTCCTCTCCGGCGTCATGCGGCTTGTGAAGGAAGCGGAAGCAAGTAAATCGCGCCTCCAAATACTTTCAGACCGCGCGGCGCTCTGGCTCACGGCTATTGCTGTTGTCGCGGGTACGGCGACGCTTTTCGCGTGGCTCACGGCTGGCGCGGGTGTTGCGTTCTCGGTCGAGCGATTGGTCGCGGTTCTCGTCATCGCATGTCCGCATGCCTTGGGCCTCGCGGTACCTCTTGTTGCCGCTATCTCAACCACGATGGCGGCGCGAAATGGCTTTTTGGTAAAGCGCCGCCTCGCTCTCGAGGCGGCGCGCGGAGTCGGTGTCGTCCTTTTTGATAAAACCGGTACGCTCACGGAAGGGAAGTTTTCAGTGACGCGAGCGAGCTCGGATGAAGCGCTCGCGCTCGCCGCTTCCGTTGATGCGCACTCCGAACACCCCATCGCGCGAGCAATCGTCGCCGAAGCGACCAAGCGCGGTCTTGTCGTGAAAGAAGCGCGAGACTATCGGCGCCTCCCCGGGGTCGGCGCCGAAGCAAAAATCGGCGGCGCACTCGTGTTCGTGGGTCATCGTGGCGGCGTCGATATTGTGGTCGAAGTTGATGGGAAAAACCTTGGAACAATCGCGCTCGCCGATATGTCCCGCCCGGAAGCGAAGGAAGCTGTTGATGCCTTGAAGCGTCTCGGTATCAAAGTCGCGATGATTACCGGTGATTCGGAAGAAGTTGCAAAAAGTGTCGCAGCAGAACTTGGCATCGACGAATATTTCGCGCGCGTCGCGCCTGCCGAGAAGGTGGAGAAAGTGAAACTGCTCCAGAAAGGCGGTGCCAAAGTCGCGATGGTGGGGGATGGGGTGAACGATGCTCCCGCCCTGACGCAATCTGACCTCGGCATCGCGATCGGCGCGGGCACGAATGTCGCCATAGAATCAGCCGGCATCATCCTCGTGAGGAATGATCCGCGCGATATCCCGAAAATCTTGCGCCTCTCGAAGTTAACGTATACAAAGATGCTCCAGAATCTCTTCTGGGCGACAGGCTACAACGTCGTTGCGCTTCCCTTGGCTGCCGGTGTCCTCTATGCGCAAGGCATCATTCTCCAGCCGGCCTTCGCGGCCGTTCTCATGTCTCTCTCCACGGTCATTGTTGCCGCAAACGCACTCCTTCTTCGTCGACAAACGCTCTGACGAGCGCAGTCTCGAATCGAATCCTCTTTATGGTTGCTATACTTATGTATAGTCGGAACTCGAGACCAAACGATTTCGCGCTTTGCGATGAGGTTTTCTTCTCTAATGATTCTTGTGAATAAAAGATTTCTGCGTTCTCTTTTCAGCGCGTCTCTTATCATCGCTATAAACGTGCTGAACGCGGGGCCCGCGCTTGCGCTCGGCGAACTCCCGACAGACACGACACCTCCCGTCATCTCCGGCGCCGCGACGACGACCATCCTTCCGACCGGCGCGACACTCGTATGGACGACGAACGAGCTCGCGGTCTCGACTTTTGAATACGGCACGACACAGAGTTACGGCTCTTCGTCGGCCCTCTCGGCAAGCGCGGCGATAGGTGGCGCTACTACGCTCGCGGGCCTCGCGCCCTCGACTACCTATTACTACTGCATCCACGCAACGGACACGTCGAATAATTCTTCCCAATCCTGCGGGAGCTTTACGACAGCCGTAGCGTCCGATGTCACTGCCCCGATAGTTTCTCTCCTCTTTGCGGTCGCGACCACCACATCGGCGACGATCACGTGGACCACGAGCGAAAATGCTGACGGAGAAGTGCAATACGGCACAACGGGAAGTTACGGCTCGACGTCGAATCTCAATGCGACGCTCGCACTCTCTCATTCGGTAGAACTTTCCAATCTCTCGACGGATACGACCTATCACTACCGCGTCCTCTCTCGCGACGCCGCGGGAAATCTAACGACAGGGAGTGATGCTACATTCAGTACAAGCGCTCTGCCGAGTGCAGGCGGTTCAGTGACGGTTACCGACACAATCCCGCCGGTCGTGACTGACGTCTCTTCGCTTTCTCTCGAGCCCCATGATGCGACGATCGCGTGGACCACAGACGAGCTTGCCATATCGACTTTGGAGTATGGAACGACGACAAGCTACGGTTCGTCCGCAACCCTTTCCGGAACGGCGCTTCTTATACATGCGGCTGAACTCTTAGGGCTTCAAGCGAACACGACCTACTACTACTGCATCCACGCGACAGACCTTGCGGGGAATGTCGCGAGTTCATGCGGCCACTCGTTTACTTCTGCGGCACAAGAAACGATGCTCGATACCAATCCGCCGACGGTTTCGCTCATCACCGTCAGGCCGATTACGACATCATCAGCAACCATTAACTGGACCACGGACGAGATCGCAGGCGGCTATGTAGAATACGGCACCACGATCGGCTACGGCTCGGAAACGACATTCGACACCAATCTCGCACTCACACACGAAGCGACTCTTTCTGGTCTTTCGCCAGGGACGGAATACCACTATCGGGTCCATTCTCACGACGAAGCCGGGAACAATATAACAACGCCCGACGAGACATTTACGACCGCGTCGCTTCCCCCGATCCCCATTGTCGAAACACCGACTGACACGACGCCGCCCCTAATAAGCGAAGTGGCAGTCAGCTCTATCTCGTCCGCGCTTGCCACTATCAGTTGGACAACGAACGAACTCGCAATCTCGACGCTTCAGTACGGAACCACCCCGAGCTACGGCTCATCCGCTGAATTGTCGGCAAGCGGGCTTCTCGTCCATGATGCGACTCTCGTTGGCCTCTCACCTTTGACCACCTACTATTACTGCATCCATGCGACCGACCTCGCGGGCAACACTGCGAATTCCTGCGGTCACTCCTTGAGTACCGCCGCTCCTCCGGTTATTGCCGACACCACCGCTCCCGCCGCTTCTCTTGTTATCGTTTCTTCGATAACCGCGGATTCCGCATTGATTCACTGGACAAGTACCGAACAGGCTGACTCGCAAATCGAGTACGGCACGACAACGAATTATGGAAGCGAAACGCCGGTTGAGGCGGAGACGGCATCTTCAGGAAGCGCCTCGCTCGCGAATCTTTCTCCCGCTACGACCTACCACTTCCGCATACGCTCGTATGATTCTTCGGGGAATGTTGGCCTCTCCGGCGACTACACCTTCACGACGGCCGCCGCATCGGGTGCTTCCGGCGTATCCGCGAATGCCCCACCTATCATTTCAGAGATCGGCGCGGATACGATAGGGGAAACGAGCGCAACCGTTAACTGGACGACCGACGTACCCTCCGATTCGCTCGTCGAATACGGGAACACGGAGAATCTCGGCTCGACTGCCGGTTCGGCGACCCTCTCAACATCGCACTCCATCGCCTTGGCAGATCTTTTATCCGATACCAACTACCAGTTCCGTGTCGTTTCAAAACCGGCGGGCGGCGCTGCCTTCCAAGCCACATCGCCTCTCCATGATTTCAACACCCTAGCAGTGCCGATAATCGTTGACCCGCCCGCGAACATCACTTCTCTTTCGGAATCCACAAACGGTACCGGCGCATCAGTTTCTTTTACGACCGACGAGCTGACCACGGGGCAGGTCGAGTACGGTCTCGATACCTCCTACGGCTTAAACGCGGCGTGGGCGGAAGCGCAGGAGGCTGGCACGCTTTCTCTCACGAACCTTGAGCCTGGCGCGACGTACCACTACCGCCTGAAAGCGGTTGATGCGGGCGGCAACATCACGTATTCGGAAGACCATGCGTTCACGACTCCCGGCGCTCCTTCTGGAGGTCAAACCGGAGAAAGCTTCACCGCTCCTCCGGAGAGCTCTTCTAATGGCCTGCCTGCGCAGGCAGGTGGCGGAGCGGGGGGCACTGCCGGCGGCGGGGGAGGAGGCGGTGGCGGAGGAGGGAGCTCTGCCGCTTCTGTTCCAGTCCCTAATCTCGTGACCGCGGAAGGAGTGGATTCCGAAATCGTTTTCAGCTGGAATAATCCCGAAACCGCCGGCTTTGCGAACACGCTCATCGTTCGCAAAGCCGGTAGCTACCCCGCCTCGCCCCAAGATGGAGAGGCTATCTATGAAGGGCCTCGCGAAACATTTACCGACACGAACCTCGTAAACGGCACGACTTACTACTATTCTTTGTACTCGTACAACACCGCGAATCAGCACTCATATCCCATTCACGTGTCGAATGCGCCGAAGGGCGGCGTCACGGAAGTGAAAATAGAAAGAAATGCAGTCTTGGAAAACGTGCTTCCAATGGAGCACTTTACCGATGAATACCGCGAACGTGCATCAAAGCAGACTCACAACCGGCTACTTCGGAGCGCTCACCCAAGCAGCACTTAAAAAGTTCCAAGCAACATACAACTTGCCGCAAACAGGAATCGCGGATGCGGCGACGCGCACCGCTCTCGATTCGATTTCAGGGGGATGGGTCGTCGAAGGCGCGCCGAGCGATATCGCTCTTCTTCAAAATGATCTGAAGCGTGGGGATACCGGCGACACAGTGGGGGACTTGCAGGAATTTCTCACGTTCGAAGGTAGTTATAAAGACGCTATCATATCGAATTATTTCGGCCCGCTGACCCACGCTGGTGTCAAAGATTTCCAGACGAAATATGGCGTCACGCCGGTTTCCGGCTACGTCGGCTACAAAACCCGCCACACTATTCAGACAGTTTTGGGGTTGTAGTGAGGCGGAATCCCTTAAGGGCTTTAACCTCTTCAAGGGCGAGAATATAAGCCAGAAACTGGGCCTCCCAATGCTTGGGGAGACAATGTAATGTATTTAGAAGAATGTTAAAGTGTTATGAGTTCTTTACGTAACGCTCTACTTGTTTATGATTTCCCGCAAACGCAATAATTAACTCTTTGTTTGTGTGGTCTACGAAAACCACGCATCTATAACCTTTTCTATTAATATAAAATTCATACACCTCGTCTATCCCTAGTTGTTTCTTAACTTTATCAGTCAGTGCTGGATACGGTTTAGTGTTAAGACTTGGATGATTAGGATTTTCTGAAAAATACTTCAGCTTGCGGTCTAAAACCTTCTTAATTTGAGAGGGTATATTTTTACTGACCCAATCTGCAAACTTTCGTTCAATTCTAATTCTGTATGTTCGATCCAAACTCATAATCCACTAGGTTTTTTCTGTCAAAGGAAGGCAGTTTAGTGGGTTCATCTGAGTTTTGACCATTATCAAAAAACGTCTCCAGACTCGCAAGGTCTTTATCAATTCTGCGTCCACGAAACTTCTCGTTGTCAGTCGTGATTTTATACGAATCCATGTCATGAGTAATGGCCTTTAGCTCAGGCCAACTTAAACTTGAGTATTTTTGAATAAGAGGCATAGCAAAAGCGTCCACCTCCCGAGGTAATTTAACTTCTTCTGTAGTGACCACTCGTATATTGTTGCCTTGTATCTTTATAAGGCCTTTCTTTTGCATACTTTTCAAAATCAACTCATAGTCATCAATTACTGGTCCATAGGTAATTGCCGCGTAATGCGCGGTAGAGAGGTCTTTTTCATTGAAGTAACGATACGAAAACTCAACCAAAAACGCTATTTTATTTAAATAAAATAGAGTACTTTTCCCTGGTGGGAGATGGTTGAGTATATAGAGAATGTACTTTTCAGTATTTAGGCGGTCCATGCTTTCCTTATGTCCATGATATCCCGCATTTAAGACGGGTTCACTGGATTGTGGGGATATGTACCTTAACTTAGATTTTGTGTTTTTCCTAATTTTTCCCATATAAATAAAGACGCTTCCAGGAGAAGAAAGGTTACTCTTTCAATTCTGTGTTTCTGATGAATTTAGGGTAATTTTGTATATATTCAGGAGTGTATTTCTGTTTTTAAAAAAGCATGAATTCAGAAATATAAATTGAGATTACATTTAAGATTTAGCTAGCGATTGTTCCACAGTAGAAATTTCTTGAGCAGTAAGTCCATAGAGTTTATAAATCTCATCGTCAATTTTCTTATCAGTTTTTTCGATTTCTGCTTTTAGCTGTTCCCATTGGTTTGAGTTTTCTTCGATGCTAGAGAGTTTTTCATTTAGCTCAAGCATTTCTCTTGCAAGTTTGACAACCTCGTCGTGAGTCGTTTTCTCTTTAGATTTCGAGAAATCTATCGATCTTATTGGTAGTTCGCGTAGGCTTTTGATTTTTACTTGTGGAAATGCTTTTTGTCCCGACTCTTGAACTGTGTTTTGGTAAATGAACCTCATGAGTTTTGAGTTTAGTATGCCAACAAGATATTCAATCTCTCGTTTATCTTGCGGTGGGTAAAGAGCGAGAAGGGAATTTCTGAAATAATCCGTAAACCTTTTAGGGCCCACAATTGGTAAGGATGCAGTTTGTCGTACGACGAACGTTGCTTTTTTGTATCGATCTTTTGGGCGAATTGTAAAATATTCACCTTCTTTTACTTTGTAGTTTATCAACAAGCATTTTTCTGGTTTTTCGCAGAAATATCTTGATATATTTTTTCCTTCAAGCACAGGAACACAATCTTTCGATTTAGCATCTATTGGCTTTATGATTTCTTGGGATACATTTCCAGTATGCACACCAAGGTCAGCTACTAAATCTCCAAGGCTCTCTGTTTTTTCCCTCAGTTTATCTATAAGGCTTGAGCCAGCTGTCCATGTCTTTTGACCGGATAACAACACTTCAACTTTCTCATCGTTTATCTTGTAAATAGATGTTGCTCCTTTATATTCTTTATCAGCTACAAAGGTTATTGACGGCGTGGTAGCGTCCGCAAAAACATCTTCCCCCCAATACTTTACTTTTGTGAGACCGGCATTGTCTAAAATAAATTTTCTCAAGTGGCCATAACCCTCCAGATGTCCCACTTGGTCGGGAACAATGAAAGAAAGCATCCTCTTTGAAAGCAGCTTTATCGATCTCTCGACGAATGCTGAATGCAATGTTGGCCAACCTTGTATGCTTTCGTACTTTTCGTGTAAATACCTTCTTTCATCTTCATCTATGTCCGCAGATTGACGCCCCGATAGGGAAATATAAGGTGGGTTGCCGATGACGATATCAAAGCCACCTTGTTTGAAGACCTCGGGAAATTCTTCTTCCCAGTTGAATCGTCTTTTCTCATCGAAGTTTGAACCGAAGTATTTCTTGAGTTCCGTGTCCGTGCCGGAGATGAGCGAGTTACCGCATTTGATATGGTCGGTGAGATAGGGGAGTTTACGACGCTCGTCGAGAGCATTGATGAGGAGATTCAAGCGAGCGATTTCAACTGCCTGCTCATCAAGATCCACGCCGTAGAGGTTGTGCGTCAAAATGACAAGTTTTGTTGTCTCGCCCTCGGGCTGGCCGAATTCTCTGTATTTTTCGTATAGAACTTCGAGCGCTTTGATGAGGAACGAGCCGGAACCGCAGGCGGGATCGAGAACCTTGATCTTGTGGAGGTCATCGATCGTTTTGCAGTGATCAAGGATAGGACTGAGTGCATTCTTCACGATATAGTCCACGATGAAGGCGGGGGTATAATAGATGCCCTGCTCTTTGCGCTTGCCGGCGTCCTTGTCCAAGGCGAGACCTTTTTTCGACTTCGAGAGCCGATGCCCGAGGTACTGCTCGTACACAGTGCCGAGGACGTCGGCGGGCATCACTTTGAAGTCGTATTCGTAGTAGCCCTTTTTTCCTCGTAGAAGTTCGATTGCTTTTTCCGTGGCACCCCCATATTCTTGCCATTTTTCAAAAGGATGTTCCTGAAAGAGATTAGAGTTATAAGTTTCATCAAGTTCTCTAAATTTGTTTATCATCCATTGATACAGAGGTACTTCGTTTTTGTTTTTGCTTGCATCCCATGCTCGTACAAGGGGAGTGAGAGTTTCCGGTTCAACTCCGCGGTCCTCGGCTACTCGGATGAATATAAGCCGATCAAGTAACTTTTGTACACCTTCGTCAAGAAGATCTGGCTTCTTTTTCAGTTCATCATTCCAGCCCGCGAGTGCATCAGTTAGGAGTTCACGTGCTTCGTTTAAGTCTTCGTATAGTTGTGAGGTTATCGGAACGCGTTTAAACTTCTTGCCGATTTTCTCTGCGTATGCATCAAGTTCATTTTTTGCGAACGCATCTTTCGAGAGAAGAAGTAGGCGTTCGTCTTTTTCATAGTCTTCAAACGCGATATCGAAAAGCTCTTTGTCTGCTAGAGATCTTTCGATGTCCTGTGCGTTGAACACAATGAGGCGTTCAAAATTTGTGAGTACAGCCCACGTAACCCCTTTGTTCCACGAGTATTTAACAGCCTGGTCAGCCCATTTCGAATCCTCGATGTTCTCTTTTGCCGCTTTCGCTTCAAGATAAAACTGCACTCGTTCGTCGAGATAAAATCCATAGTCGACTCGTTTCGAGGAGATGTTTTCTTCAGCAGAGACCTCGTTCTTGTCAGTAATGTCCCATCCGAGAGCCGTAAAAAGTGGCTCGATAAAACCCTTCTTAGTTTCTTCCTCGGTGTACTTTTTTAATTTTCCAGATTCCTTCTCTGCTCTGTATTTTTCTACAAGTCCATGAATTTTCTTTTGCATCACATCATTCATAGATAGTTCTTACGCCCTATGATAGCTTATTTGTTGTAAGGTTTTACTCTGAGCTTCTTTTCCTTTATTATTAGTGGTATATGGCCATCCGGATTGATGTAGTACCTACCATTCCGGACGCTCGGGCGGACGTCAAAAAGAAGGAATTCCAGGGCATTGTGGGGAGGGGAGTCCGGAAGGTCTCCGTCTCCGACTCCTACCTCATAGACACGAATCTCTCCGGCGCGGGCCTCACGAAGGCCCGCGCCGCTCTTGTGAACCAGCGCGTGGAGGCGTCTCATGTGGGCCTGCCTGTGCGTGGCCGCACGCAGACAGGCCGCTGGCTCCCGAAGCGCTTCTCATGGGGAATAGAGATCGGCTTTTTGCCCGGCGTCACCGACAACGTGGGCACGACCGCGAAAGAAACCATCGAGGACGCCGCGAAGCACACGTTCAAAGCGGGGGAGCACGTGTATTCCTCGCAGGCGTTTTTCATAGAAGGTGCTCTTTCTAAAGAGCATATTGAACGCATCGCAGCTAGCCTCTACAACCCTCTCATTCAAACCGCGCGATTTTTCGATGCTTCGGCACGGAAGCACGCGGTACTGAGCCTGTCGAATGTGCCGCGAGTCGAGCTCTCCGGCTCTTCGCGCGTTCTCCCGGTAAACCTTGATGTTTCGGACGCCGAACTCGCGGAACTTGGCAAACTCGGGGTGCCAGACGAGAACGGCATCCGCCGAGGCCCCTTGGGCTTGAGCGTTGAGTATCTGAAAACCATTCGCGAGCATTTCCGGCGCCTCGGCCGCGCGCCCACGGACGTGGAGCTCGAAACCTTGGGCCAAACGTGGAGCGAACACTGCAAGCACACGATTTTCGCGAGCCCGATCGACGAACTTAAAGAGGGCATCTACCGCACGTACATAAAAGGAGCGACGAAACGGATTCGCGCCAAAAAGGGCGCAAAGGATTTCTGCCTCTCCGTCTTTAAAGACAACTCCGGCGGCATCGCCTTCGATAAAAACTGGGTCGTAACGCACAAAGTGGAGACGCACAATACTCCGTCGGCCCTCGATCCCTTCGGCGGCGCGATAACCGGCATCGTCGGCGTCAATCGCGACTCCCTCGGATTTGGCCTCGGCGCGAAGCCCGTTGCGAACGTGTACGGATTTTGCTTCGCGCCGCCGGACGACCCCCGCCGCTTGTACCGCGACAAGGAACTCACGCAAGAATTGCTTCCGGCAAAGCGTATCGCCGAGGGCGTCATTAAAGGAATCAACGCCGGAGGGAACCAAAGCGGTATCCCGACGCCGCACGGGTTTATGCTTTTCGATGATTCGTACCGCGGGAAGCCCTTGGTTTTCGCGGGAACCGTCGGTCTTATCCCGAAAAAGGATTCTCGCGGCCGAAAACTCTACGAAAAGCAGGCAAAGCCGGGCGACTACATCGTGAT
>JACQCQ010000008.1 GCA_016201505.1 Candidatus Sungiibacteriota bacterium | reverse complement strand
CCCAAATTTTTCAGCCATGATGATGTGCTGTTTCAATGTGAGCATACGGCCGCTGAAAAACTTGGGCGGGGTGCTCACTTTTGTAGCGAAATTCTTTTCGTTCGCTTCACTCACTCAATAATTTCGACAAAATTGGCATGACCCACCGAGTCCACCCCTACATTTTCAGATTAGGCATTAACACGACCTGGAAGTCGCGCTGGTTTAATGAAAAAAAATATAAAGATTATTTACGCGAAGACACGGTTGTTCGCGAGTGGCTGCGGAAAAAATTAAGAGCGGCACACATCGATGCCATCGAAATTGAACGGTCGCCCACGACCATGAATATCATCATCCGGACTTCACGTCCCGGAATTTTGATCGGCCGCGGGGGAGAGTGGGCTGAAAAATTAAAACAAGAAATTGCTAAAAAAATTAGCGGCATAAATAAAAATGCGGCCGCTGACAAGCGCGACTTAAAACTTACCGTCGAGGAGGTAAAAACGCCTGAAGCGCATGCGGCAATTGTCGGTCAGATGATCGCCGATGATCTTGAAAAACGTCTGCCTTTTCGTCGCGTTCTAAAACAAACCTCCGAAAAAGTAATCCAGTCCAAAGGTGTGGAAGGCGTAAAAATTGCCATCTCGGGGCGGCTTGATGGTTCGGAAATGGCTCGCTATGAATGGATTAAAAAGGGGCGTATCCCCTTGCAGACGCTGCGTGCTCATATTGATTATGCTCAAAAAGAGGCGTATACCACCTACGGCGTCATTGGCATCAAAGTCTGGATTTATAAGGGCCAGATTTTTGAAGAAAAGAAAAATGTATGATTAATGTGAATCAAAGCCCGAAGGGCTACATTCAGAAAGCCTCCGGTGAGACATTCTTGTTTGAAAACACTTGGGAGTGCTCGCGGGCTTGGATTTTGCGAGGCAAAAGAGCGAGCGCGGACGTGAGTGAGCGAGCCGCGCCGGGGCGAGTGAACGATTTTCAAACGACGAATGGCGAATAATTATGTTGCAGCCTAAAAAAGTAAAACACAGAAAGTGGCAAAAAATGCGTTCTCCCGGCGTTGAGACTCGAGGGACGGCACTCGCCTATGGCAGTTACGGATTAAAAGCTCTTGAGCGACGCTGGATTACGGCGCGCCAAATTGAAGCCGCACGTCGCGCCATCACGCACTATATTCAGCGCGGCGGTAAAGTCTGGATTCGTGTATTTCCCGATAAGCCGATCACGAGACGCCCACCGGAGGTAACCATGGGCGGCGGCAAAGGCGGTGTCGAGTTTTATGTTTATCCGGTAAAACCCGGCAGGATTTTGTTTGAGATGGATGGAGTTACGAAAGAAGTGGCCGAGCAAGCGCTCGAGCGCGCGGCTCACAAATTACCCATGAAGACGAGATTTGTCTATGCCCGGTCGTTATAACTTCGGATGCAGAATATCAATCATGGAAAAGAATACGCACAGAATAAAGATAAAAAGTCGAAAGGATAACCATCGGTTTCAGGTGGTCGCACCGAGCGACCTTCCGAAATTGTAACACCGGGTATGAAAGCCATTGAACTGCGGAAAAAAACAAAAGATGAGTTAACCAACAAGCTGCTTGATCTTCGCGCCAAAGTCGAGACCCTGCGATTTGATACTGAACGAAAAAAAGTAAAGAACGTAAAGTCGCTTGCCGGAGTCAAAAAAGATATCGCGAGAATTCTGACCGTTATTCGAGAACAGTAATACAGTAATATGGAAAAGCATCCCCGAACATTAGAAGGCACGGTGGCTTCAAACAAAATGCAGAAAACTGCGGTGGTTTTGGTTTCGCGCCTCAAAAAAAATCCTAAGTATTTAAAATACGAAAAGCGTTCGACCAAATTTAAGGTGCATGATGAAGATAACTCGCTTAAAGTTGGCGATGTGGTCAAGATTCAGGAAACCAGGCCCCTGTCCAAAGATAAACGCTGGAAAGTCGTAGAAGTCCTTGAATCAAAAGGAAATACAGCCGTTACTGAAGAAGAATAATTATATGCCCGGTCGTTATAACTTCGGATGCAGAATATCAATCATGGAAAAGAATACGTACAGAATAAAGATAAAAAGTCGAAAGGATAACTATCGGTTTCAGCTGGTCGCCTCAAGTGGCCTTCCGAAGTTATAACACTAGGTATGATTCAGCCGCGATCCATGTTACAAGTCGCCGATAATTCTGGAGCCAAACTGCTCCAGGTCATTAAAGTGCTGGGCGGAACGAGACGGCGATACGCCCAGCTGGGGGATATTATCGTGGCTTCGGTTAAAATTGCAGAACCCAGAAAGCAGGTAAAGAAAAAAGATGTGGTCCGCGCGGTGATTGTCCGGCAGAGAAATTCCTATCGCCGCAAAGCCCAAATTTTTCAGCCATGATGATGTGCTGTTTCAATGTGAGCATACGGCCGCTGAAAAACTTGGGCGGGGTGCTCACTTTTGTAGCGAAATTCTTTTCGTTCGCTTCACTCACTCAATAATTTCGACAAAATTGGCATGAAAATCAAAAAGGGCGACACGATTCAGATCATGGCCGGCAAAGATCGCGGCAAAACCGCGAAGGTTTTGCATGTCTGGCCGAAGGAGGCGAGACTGCTGGCCGAAGGCATCAATATAAAGAAAAAGCATATCCGCCCGCGGCAGGAAGGAAAACGCGGTGAGGTTGTTGAGATTCCTGCCTCATTTTCCGCCTCGGCCGCTATGGTCGTTTGCGCCTCATGCGGCACACCAAACCTTTACCCGCCCAAATTTTTCAGCCATGATGATGTGCTGTTTCAATGTGAGCATACGGCCGCTGAAAAACTTGGGCGGGGTGCTCACTTTTGTAGCGAAATTCTTTTCGTTCGCTTCACTCACTCAATAATTTTAAGCACACTGACATGTCAGTTATAAAAGAACGATACCAAAAGGAAGCCATACCGGCACTAAAAAAAGAGTTCGAATACTCGAATATTTTGGCGGTGCCGAAAATTATAAAAGTAGTTGTAAACTCCGGCGTGGGCCGTATCGTCGATGAAAAGCAGCGTGAGATTGTACAAAAATCCTTGTCCGCCATTACGGGGCAGCACGCGGTACCGCGCCGGGCTAAAAAGGCCATCGCCTCATTTAAGACGCGCCTGGGGCAGATCATCGGCTACTCGGTGACGCTACGCGGGGCACGCATGTATGAATTTTTGGATAGACTGGTGGGTATTGCTCTTCCCCGAACACGCGATTTTAAGGGTATTCCGGCAACGGCCTTTGACGGCCGCGGCAACTTGACGATTGGCGTCAAAGAGCATATTGTTTTTCCGGAAATGATCGGTGAAGACGTCCGATTTATTTTTGGCTTGGAAGTTACAATTGTCACAACTGCCAGAACAAAAGAAGAAGGCATGTCGCTCCTTCGCAGTTTAGGCTTTCCCATTCAGACATAACTGTATCTACTGACTACAGACTACGGCATACAGTTGTGCGGTAGTCCGTGGTCAGTAGTCGATAAGCAAAAAGATGGCAAAAACTTCAGTTATCGCCAGGTCCAAAAAGAAGCCGAAATTTTCATCCCGCAAAGTCAGGCGCTGTTTCCGCTGCGGACGGAAGCACGGCTATATGCGCGATTTTGATTTATGCCGGATTTGTTTTCGGGAACTCGCAAATCGCGGCGAAATTCCCGGAGTTAAAAAATCTTCCTGGTAAGGGCTTGGTCTAAATTATGGAGCACGACAGCGAACAAAATTTATGCCAAAACCTTCCCCCGCCCCAATCTCAACCATGAATTACCAAACCACAGACAATCTACAGCGAAGCCGCCTGGCGGCTTACAGCCCCGACAGTTCGGCTGGACGTCGTTTAGATTGGGGCGGGGTGCTCAGTGACTCAACTAAATTTTATTCGTTAAATCACTCTAAAATTTAGAGAGCACTGGCATATGTCAGTCATAACTGATCCCATCGGGGATATGATCATACGAATACAGAATGGCTACCGGGCCAAGAAAGAGGCGGTGGTTGTTCCGCATTCCAATGTAAAAGAATCCATTGCCAAGGTCTTAGAGCGGAAAGGCTATATTGCCGGCATTGAAAAGAAGGGAAAGAAAGCGCGAAAGTTCATGGAGATATCACTGAAGTATAAAGATGGGACTCCGGCATTCGCTGGAGGACGCAGAATCTCAAAACCCTCGCGCCGCCTCTATGTCAAAGCCTCTGAAATTAGGCCGGTAAAGTACGGCCATGGCATCGCGGTGATTTCAACTTCCGCCGGGGTTCTCTCAAATGATGAAGCCAAAAAGAAAAAATTAGGCGGAGAAATTATAGCAGAAATTTGGTAAGGGCTTTGTTAGAATTATGGAGCGAAGCGAACAAAATTTTATACCAAAACCTTACCCCGCCCCAATCTCAACCATGAACGATGGGGTAAATGATAACGGAAGGCGAAGCCGTCTGACGGCTCATAATCTTGATGGTTCGGTCGAACGTCGTTTAGATTGGGGCGGGGTAAGGGCTTTGTCAGAATTTTTGAATGACTATGAAAAAAATGATGCAACAAAACCTTTACCCGCCCAAATTTTTCAAGACTATGAATCAAGAAATGAAAATGCGAACAAGAAATACGAAATTAATGGTATGCACATCAGTTGAAAAACTTGGGCGGGTGCTCAGTTTTGTAGCGCAATTCTTTTCGTTCGGGCATCCTTACTCAATAATTTCAACAAAATTGGCATGAGCCGCATTGGAAAACAACCGATCTCAGTCCCCGGAGGTGTCACCGTCACGCTTTCTGGTGACGAAGTAAAAATGAAAGGCCCCAAAGGCGAGATTGTTCGACACATCCGGCCGGAAATTAAAGTGGCAGTGAAAGACAATCAGATCCTCATTAACCCGGCACAAAAAACTAAAAAGACTCAGGCTTTCTGGGGCCTAACGCGCGCGATTCTGGCTCACTCGATTGAAGGAGTCTTGAAAGGATTTGAAAAAAAATTGGAGTTGGAGGGTGTGGGATATCGAGTAAATTTGGAAGGCAAGAATTTAGTTTTCGCGCTTGGATTTTCGCATCCGGTTATGTTTGATGCGCCCGACGGGATTCAATTTAAAGTAGAAAAAAACGTGATTACGGTTTCTGGTTTCAGTAAAGATGCGGTCGGCGAGACGGCTGCCAAAATCAGGAGCCTTAAAAAGCCCGAGCCCTATAAAGGCAAAGGGATTCATTACCTGGGCGAGACGATCCGCCGCAAAGCCGGTAAGAAAGCCTCAACGGGCGCTGCGTAGTAAAAACCCAAAGCACGAAATCCTAAATCCTAAACAAATATGAAAATCATAAAAGTCCAAAATCAAAAACGTTTCGAGTTTGGAGCTTTGAATTTGTTTCGTATTTTGAATTTCGGATTTAGGGTTTAACTCATATGGGACTTACTTCATCACGAAAACGAATACAGCAAAAAACGCGCGCGCGAAGGACCCGCTTCAAACTTCGCGCTGTGAGCCGAACTCTGCCCCGTCTTTCAATTTTCCGCTCTGGGAAGCATATGTATGCTCAAATTATTGATGACGCGGTAGGGAAAACCATTGTTTCAGCCCATGACGCAATGAAAAGAGCAGGGGGAAAGAAGAAACCAACCCCGATCGAACGAGCAACCTATGTCGGCGCCGAGATTGCTAAAAAAGCTTTGGAGAAAAAGATAAAAGCGGTTGTGTTTGATCGCGGCGGATATAAATATCATGGTCGGATTAAAGCCTTAGCCGATGCGGCGCGTAAAGCTGGACTAGCATTTTAAAGGGCTTTGTCAGAATTTTTGCCTGACTATGAAAAAAATTATGTCACAAAACCTTTACCCGCCCAAGTTTTTCAGCTATGATAACTTGCTATTTCAAGGTGGGCATACAGCCGCTGAAAAACTTGGCTGGGTGCTCTTGGCCGCGGCTACATTTGCTACAGCAGGGACTTTACAAATTTAGACATCAAAGGCATGGCACGACGTGAATTTAGACGACAAGGACCGCCAAGAGAACGGTCCGAATACGATCAGAAGACGCTGGATATCCGGCGTGTTGCCCGTGTCGTAAAAGGCGGCCGCCGATTTAGTTTTCGTACTACTATTGTGATGGGAAACCGAAAGGGGCGCGTTGCGGTTGGGATTGGCAAAGGCGCTGACGTTGCTCTTTCAATCGATAAGGCGGCGAGTAACGCCAAGCGCAATATGCTGCAAGTCCCAATTACGAAAGCAGGCAGTATCGCCCATGACGTCATGGCTAAATATGGCAGCGCTATCGTAAAGCTCCGCCCAGCCTCTGAAGGCCGCGGACTTATCGCTGGCGGTCCCGTGCGAACTGTCGCCAATCTCGCCGGCATTCAGAATCTGACTTCAAAAATTATCTCCCGATCAGCCAACAAATTAAACAATGCCAGAGCGACCATCGAGGCGTTAAAGCAATTACAGTCATTTGAATAACACATGCAACTCTATTCACTAGAAAGAAGTAAACATTTACGCCGCGGCCAGAGGGTCGGGCGCGGCGGAAAACGGGGGACTACCGCTGGCCGCGGTACGAAAGGCCAAAAAGCTCGCGCCGGGCATAAAATTCGGCCGGAGATGCGCGATGTTATTAAACGTATCCCCAAGCTTCGCGGCTATAAGTTCCGCTCGTTTCAGACGCCGGTCGTGGCCATCTCGCTTACGAGACTTGAGGATGCCTTCGCCAAAGGCGACATCGTCTCAATGAGAAACTTGGCTCGCAAGAAGATGATTTCAACCAGAAACGGGAAACTGCCGCGGGTAAAGATTCTTGGCAATACTCCCATGTCTAAGAATCTTTCATTGGTTGGCATTCCGGTTTCGAAGAGTGCCCGCGCCATGATCGAGAATGCTGGAGGATCAGTGAGGAAGTAATCGCGAATATACAAATTCTGGCAAAATATACGAGTATGCTAAAACGAGTATCGAATATGCCGGTATGTTATTTGTGTATTTGGTGTGTATTCGTATATTAGAGATTACTCCATGTTGCAAAAATTAAAACAAATCGTAACAACCCCTGAACTTCGCAACAAATTCCTGTTTATTTTGGGGATGCTCGTCGTATTCCGCTTGTTCGCCGCCATTCCTGTGCCGGGGGTTGATCCTACCCGCCTTCGCTCATTTTTTCAGGGAAATCAATTCTTCGGCCTCTTAAATATTTTCTCGGGTGGTGCTTTAAATAATCTTTCGATTGTCATGCTCGGTGTCGGGCCCTATATTACGGCCTCGATTATTATGCAGTTGCTGACGATGATTTTCCCGCGGCTCAAAGAAATCTACCAGGAAGAGGGTGAGGCCGGCCGCCAGCGCTTCAATCAGTATTCGCGGATACTCACAGTGCCGCTCGCCATTTTGCAGTCCTACGGACTTCTGATATTACTTATCCGTAAGCAGGTTTTGCCGCATTTAACGCCCTTTGGATTTCTCACAAATATTGCGGTAGTGACTGCCGGGACGCTGGTCTTGATGTGGCTGGGTGAATTGATCACGGAAAAGGGAATTGGGAACGGTGTTTCGCTTTTGATTTTTGCTGGTATCGTCTCGCGTCTCCCGAGCGACTTCGGAAATGCATTAACGACGTTTGATCCCTCGCAGGTTCCGGTTTATCTCGTTTTCTTAATCGTTGCCTTAACTGTGATCGGCGGCGTCGTCTTAATTTCAGAAGGCCAGCGCAATATTCCGGTCTCGTATGCCAAGCGTGTCCGCGGCATGCGCGTTTATGGCGGCGTCTCGACGCATTTGCCGTTGCGCGTCAATCAGGCCGGCGTTATTCCGATTATTTTTGCGATCTCGATTGTATTATTTCCGGGACTAGTGGGAAATATTTTAGCCGGGGTGAGTGCCGGCTGGGCGCAAGCAACCTCGCATTTCTTGATTGCAGCCTTCAATAATACCTGGATTTATGCCGCGGTTTATTTTCTTTTGGTATTTGCCTTCACCTATGTCTACACCGGCCTCACCTTTGATCCCGGTGCCATTTCAGAAAACATCCAAAAACAAGGCGGATTTATTTTAGGCATTCGGCCGGGGCGTCCGACTGCAGAGTATCTTTCTAAAATTCTCTCGCGCATTACGCTGGCCGGCGCCTTATTTCTTGGCGCGATTGCGGTTCTGCCCCTAATTATTCAAAATCTTCTAAGCATTAAAGCCATTACGCTCGGTGGTACGGCGTTACTCATTGTGGTCTCGGTAATTCTCGAGACCATGAAGCAAGTGGATGCGCAGCTCGTGATGCGCGAATATGACTAGCTCGAGCCGCTTTACCAAAAGCGTCTCATTTCCCACCGGAAATTTCGACTCGCCGGCCTCCTTGCGATCTCGTTTCGCGAGAACCGGGTCGCATCGTCGGCCGAGCGTTTTGGTAAAGGGCTCTTCGTTTTAGGCTTGCCGATGGTAGTTTCTTCGAAACTTTTGTCGAGCGTTTCTAGAAAGCGTATTTTCACTTGAGGCTTGCTTAAGGTAGCGTCGTTGGTGTCTTATATTCGCCGTTAAAAGTGAGAGACCCATACCAAAAAGTACTCTCTAAGTGCTTTTGGTATAGGTAATTTCTCTAATTTTTATGTCCAATAATATTAATAAATAGTCCGTCATCCTTGGTATCGGTAAAGCCAAAGTTTTCGATCTTTTCCATCACAAGATTATTAGATTTGAGAGCCTCCAAAATTTCTTCCAAAGTATGTTGGTAGAATACATTTCGTGATAACGGGTTTACTGGGATCATCACCTTGCCATCAATGGCATTTCCTTCCTTTTTATAATCAAAGTAAAACGACTCCCAAACATTATTCATATTGGGATTCACTGTCATGACACAAAACCTGGCTCCCGGTTTCAGTATACGCTGTAGTTCTTTTGAAGCAGTCGGGAGATCTCTAAGGTGAAACCAAACATTTATCGAAAACGCTGCATCTGCATACAAATCTGGTAAGGGTAGATTATAAGCATTCCCAATAATAAATTTTCTATTTGGTCTGAGGTATAGTTCTTCAGCTCGTTTAACTAATGTCTCTGATGGTTCAATGCCAATATACTGCATTGAGTTAGGAATGGATTTTTCTGCACAAATTCCTTGTCCGGAGCCAATTTCTACGATGACTTCAGCAGCCGTTAAAACAACCCAATCTTTAAGTTTGGGATAGAGTTCTTTATCACGGATCATTCCGTGCTCATTCTCGATTGAATTTATCCACTCTTTGGCTACTATTTCATCTTCAAACGGATTATCTTCGTAAATTTGTGCACCCATAAATTTGATTTTACATCCTCTTATTAGAAACAGAAAAGTCCTGCGAGGAACTTTCCTGCGCGAGACTTGAACTCGCAAGACTTAATCAGGCCACGAGCTTCTTCAACTTGATTCCTCGCCGTAGCGGCGTTACTGGCCTAGCCGGGAGGTTCATCAAATCATTGATCAGCCACGGCTCTTTCTGATTCTCGCCAGGACGATTCACGAAATCACAGGAGAGCGGGATGTATCGCAGAAGCTCATGGCGCAGGAAGACGTTCTTTGTCTTACCACCGAAAAACTCCTCCCACTGTTCGGCTATCAAGTCTTGATCGAACTGGTGCTGGTTCTGGGTTAGCACGAAGCGATCGTTTCCGCGACCCTTAACGAACTGACCGAGCTTGTTGCGACGGCGACGTCCCACGAGCTTTGCAAGCTCGAGACGCATCCTCGCAATCTCTTTCTCCCAGAGAATCTGATTCTCGATCGGCCACCTTTCAGTGTTCCTTGAGATGAGCTTCAACATCAGCTTGCCTGCCCAATGTGACCAGAACGGCCACGAAGGAAAATCGGGGAGTGAGATGAAGTGAAAGTGACCGGCTTCGCACTGATGGAGCTTCCATTCGTAGATCACAGCATGCCTCCGAGTAGGGGTTAACCGCAAGTTATCCAAGTGGGAACTAAAATGTGCTCTTCGTATTTATTATCATATTGTATATAGAGTGTCAAGTCGACAGGCTGAAGACGAAGCTATTATGATGGAGATACAAATAAAGTAAGTATTCTACCAAGATGATCATGATGTATACCAACCGGCAGTTTGTTGCGGGCCTTGCCATTGCGGCTGTTGTTGCCGGCGGCGCCGGGTTTTTGGCGGGGCGCTATTCTCTGCGTCAGCCAGTTTCAACGAACGGTAAAACCGAAGAAACGCAATATGCTTCAAGCTCTTTAGATCTTTCGAGTCCCTCGATTTCATCTTCGTCGGGCGGCGGATACTCAATCATGGTAGATGATCAAAAGGCGGGGGATTCGGTCGTCATCAAATCAGTCAGCATGACAGATAACGGCTGGGCCGTGATTCATGAAGACAAAGATGGAAAGCCAGGAAATATTTTGGGTGCTCTTTACATAGGGAAGGGTACATCAGAAAACAAAATGATTGATCTCTTGCGGCCGACGGTCTTGGGCGTCTACTACGCCATGATTCATTCCGATAACGGCGATCATCAATTTGATTACCAAGTCGACGTGCCGGTGATGCAAGAGGGACACGCCGTCATGGAACGATTTGTGGTAGGTGAATTGCAGAGTCAGTAAGCGCCGATGGAATCGCTAAAACCATTCGCCGTATTTGTCTTCGGGCCGCCGGGATCGGGGAAATCAACCCAGGCGGCGTTTTTGGCGCAAGAATTCGGGGCGGTGGATTTGGATTCCGGCGAACTCCTGCGCGAAATGCTCCACGACCCATCAAAAACGGGTGACCCAAAAATTAAAGAAGAAAAAGCGAAATACGACGCCGGCCAGTTGAATGATTCAATGTGGGTGGAAAGCATGGTGATTCAAAAAGTAAAGGAGCTCGCGGCTGAAGGAAAAAGTATTATCTTCTCGGGAAATCCGAGAACATTAGTTGAAGCGGACAAAGAAATTCCTGAAATACAAATTCTTTATCCTGGGAGAATGGCCGCCTTCTCGATTGTGGTAAAAGACGACACCTCACTTTTTAGGAATACCAAAAGAAAAATTTGCACCGAATGCGGCCGGGTATTCCCCTGGTCACCGAATGAGCCGGCGCCTCTCTTATGCCCGGATTGCGGTGGCACGGTCTCGTCTCGGCCGGATGACACGTCCGAAATAATCGGCGAGCGGCTCAAGGTCTTTCATCGGCTGACCGAGCCCGTTCTCAATTATCTGCGATCGAAAAATATACCGGTGATAGAAATTGACGGCGAGCCTCTCGCTGATATAGTATCCCAGTCTCTAAAAGAAAATTTCTTGAAAGTATTGGGATAGTCCGGTTAAAAAATTGAGGCGTGCTATGGGATACATTAGAGACCAAAACTATTATAGCGTAGATAAATTTCTGAAAAGTCAGGAGTTAATTTTCTGACGGGATGAACCTTAGCATTAAATCTAAAGCAGAGATTAAGACTTTAGGTGAAGGCGGGCGGCGGCTCGCTGAAGTTTTGCGTGAGGTGTCGCAGGCGGTCGCGTCCGGCGTTTCGGCGGGTGAGATTGATAGACTCGCCGAGAGATTGATTCGAGCCGCAGGCGGTGAGCCTTCATTTAAAGGGTATAATCCCTATGGCGCCAAAACTCCCTATCCGGCTTCGATTTGCGTATCGGTGAATGACGCAGTGGTTCACGCTATTCCCCCAAAAACGCAAATCTTCCAAGACGGCGATGTGGTGAGTCTTGATATTGGAATGTGGTGGCCGGGAAAAGAATTAAGAATAAAGAATAAAGAATTAAGTGGCGTGCGGCCGATGGCAACTGATATGGCGATTACCGTCGGTGTCGGCGCAATTTCAAAGACGGCTGAAAAATTAATTCGTGTGACGCGCGAGTCGCTTGACTTGGGGATTAAAGAAGTAAAAGCGGGTGCTACAATCGGCGATATCGGAGCGGCAATCCAGGCGCACATCGAGAATCACGGATTCGGCGTGGTGCGGGATCTCGCCGGGCACGGCGTGGGGTATAAAGTGCATGAAGATCCCTTTGTGCCTAATTTCGGCGAGCGGGGGAAGGGCCTCGTATTAAAAGAAGGCATGGTCATCGCCATCGAGCCGATGGCGACTGAAGGGACCTGGCGCGTCAGGCTCGATCCCGATGAATGGACCTTCCGCACTGCCGATGGAAAATTGGCGGCTCACTTCGAGCATACGGTTGTGGTAACAAAAGATGGACATCAAGTTATAACGGGATGAAATACTTGGGAATCGATTACGGCAGGGCGCGGGTCGGCATCTCGCTTTCGGATGTGGAGGGCAAGATAGCCTTTCCGCATACAGTCCTCGCAAATAATTCGGCAGAAGAAATCATTGACGCGGTCTGCCTCCTCGTTCGTGAGGAGGGGGTGGAAAATGTCGTTTTAGGTGAGCCGCAGGCCATCCTGGGCATGGTGCGTGACGTCAGAGAAGAAATTGAAAACTTCGGCAAGAATCTTGCCTCGCGATGCCCGGCCAAGGTGCACTTTGAGGACGAGATGTTTACGACTAAAATAGCTGAAATGCACTCAAAAGAGAACTCTGATGCCTCGGCGGCAGCGCTCATTCTGCAAAGTTTTTTGGACAAACGGAATAGAGTACAATAGAATCGAAATGCTAAATTATAAATGTCTAATTTCTAATCTCTAGGCAGATCTTGTTTCCGGCATGCTCAATTTTAAAAATTAGACATTAGGCCTTAGAAATTCTGCTCCCATGTATCTCTCCTGGATTATTCCGTCAAAAAATGAGGAACGAAATATTGAAAAATCGATTCGGGAAGTTAACGCCTATCTTTCCGGACGCGCTATTGAATATGAAATCATTGTCGTAGACAGCCATTCGGGCGATCGAACGCGAGAAATTGTTGAGCGCTTGATGAAGGAAATTCGCGAGCTTTCCATTCTTGAGGCAAATGATGCGGGCAAGGGCGGTGCCGTTCTTGATGGAATGCTAAAAGCCGGGGGTGCGGTTCGGTTATTTTCTGATGCCGACAACTCAACCGCGCCCGATCATTTCGGCAAAATGGAACCCTATTTACAGCAAGGCTATGATCTGGTGATTGGTTCAATTGAACTCGCGGGCGCGGTCATCGATGAGCTGTTGCCGCTTGTTGAAGATAAAGCATGGTTTTTCGACTCAGAGTTATTAATAGTAGGTGAAAAATCTGGCTTAAAAATTAAAGAAGTCCCAGTTATTTGGCACAATCCGCCGGGCTCTAAAGTCGGCCTTTCTGCCTATGTTTCAACCTTCCGCGAACTTTTAATCATTAAATGGAATGATCTAAAAGGAACCTATGCCAGGTAGTGAAAATTTGGCTGTGAATTATGTTCCACTATATCTATCTTTTACAAAATAGAGCGAATGGACTCTACGTTGGTTACACAAAAGATTTAAGAAAAAGAATCGTGGAACATAATTCCAAAAAGAATAAGTCTACCGAGCCTTACGCGCCCTGGCATTTGATTCATTACGAAGCCTATTTGAATGAATCAGATGCGAAGCGAAGAGGGCACTATTTAAAAACGAGTCAGGGCGCTAGACTATTAAAGCGTATGTTGAAAGAATTCTGCTATAATCAAAAAAATAGCCAAATTTATACTACCCGGTATGCTTGATGCTGGAAAAAAATTAACTGAACTGCGCCAGGATGTTGTGACCGGCGAATGGGTGGTGATTGCGACGGGCCGCGCCCGGCGCCCAAATGATTTTGTCTCGAAAGAAGAAAAGCCAACGAACAATATCGAGACCTGTCCCTTTGAGAAATTAGAAAGTGATGCCAAATTAGTCATTTCAAAAAAGGGAGAAATCGTAACTGATTTTGATAGCCCCGCCGCAGCCGATTGGTTTATCGAGGTGATCCCCAACAAGTTTCCGGCATTTTATCCCAGCCCGATCTGCCCCGTTATTTTACCTTTGGGTCCGCATAAGTTTACCGACGGCAATGGCTTTCACGAAGTTATCGTATCCCGCGATCATCATAAGTCGATTGCCCAGATGACAAATGACGAAGCCGCCCTCGTAATTCGTAGCTATCGCGAACGGATGAGCACGTTGTCGTTTGAAGAATGCGTTGAATACGTTTCTATTATCCATAACCATGGCCCGCATTCGGGAGCTTCCATTACGCATCCGCATTCACAGTTAATCGCCATTCCTGTTGTCTCGCCTGAACTGTTGCGCTCGCTGGCCGGTTCCGAACGATACTTTCGCGAGAATAAAAAATGCATTCATTGCGTAATCATTGAGTTTGAATTGCAAGAAAGACACCGTATTATTTTTGAAAATGATTTATTTGTGGCATTTGCGCCCTTTGCTTCGCATACCTCATTTGAGGTGCGGATTTTTCCCAAACTCCATGCCTCTGAATTTCAAAATATCAGCGATAACGAAATAACGCCCTTTGCCGAGGCCTTGCGGGTGTCCCTCGCCAAACTCGATAAAGGCCTAAACGATCCGTCACACAACTTCTTTATTCATACCGCACCGGCGAAATCCGCTTCGGGATACTCGCACTATCATTGGCATCTCGAGATTTTGCCGATAACAAGTACGCTGGCTGGATTTGAGTTTGCCACCGGCATTGAAATCTCGACCATTACACCCGAATCGGCCGCCGAATTTTTGCGCTCGGTTAAAGTCAGCTAGTTTGTCCCATTAGAGAATTAACCAGAAGCCGTATCTCGAAAATGAGATTCGCAGCCATAAAAACATTAAACGTGCAATGAAGTTATTAATTAATTCTCTAATGGGATGAAAAAATACCTCGCGGTTGCTAACTGGAAAATGAATCCGGGGACGGAGGGGGAAGCTCTGGATTTATTTTCCACGACTTTGAACGCCGCCAAATCTGCCAGAAATGTTGAGGTCGTGGTTTGTCCGCCCTTCCCGTTTTTATCGGCCATCGAGCGCAGGTGGGGAATTCATGATCTTGAGATGCGCAGTGAGGCCGCGGTTCATCTTGGCGCGCAGGATCTTTTCTGGGAGCGAGACGGCGCCTATACCGGCGAAGTTTCGGGGCCGATGGAAAAGGAACTCGGCGTTTCGTATGTCATCATTGGTCATTCAGAGCGTAGGCGACTTCTCGGCGAGACGGACGAGATGGTAAATAAAAAGTTACAGCGCGCATTTGAGACTGGGCTGCATCCGATACTGTGCATCGGTGAAAAAGAACGAATGGGCGATGATATCCCAGAAATTGTTGGCGATCAATTAAAAAAGGCGACCCAAGGAATTTCCGGAATGTTTATTGAGTCTCTCGTCGTGGCGTATGAGCCGGTTTGGGCGATCGGGACGGGAAAGCCGGACACGCCGGAGAGTATGCATAAAGCCGCAATTTATATACGAAAAGTTTTGGCCGAAATGCATGGCGAGGGCAGTGTCTCGCACGCCAGAGTTTTATACGGCGGATCGATCACTTCGACAAACGTGGCCTCGTTCATTCGCGAAACCTCCGGCGAAGTTCAGGGTGTTCTAGTTGGCGGTGCATCCTTAAAAGACGATTTTGCAAAGATTATTAGTTCGCTTGAGGAGATTGAGTCTTAGTAGACATCCTGACATCGTTTGACCGCGCAACCGCCATGAACTTGAGCCAAGTCGGGATGGCCTGAAAGAATGGGAGAATGGTTAGGAGATATTTTAATTCAATAGCCTGTTTTAAAATCCAGGCGGAGAAGCCGGCGAGATGGAAGAGATTTAGGTCGGCAATGGCATAGGTTTCGCCAACGGCCAGGATAAATGGGTATTTAATCTTTGGGCGAAAGGGAAGCTTCGGCTTCCCGCTGATTTCTCGGATGATATTGGCCGCCGCGGTTTTGGCTTGGGCTTCGGCAATTGGTACATTCCAGGGCAATGGTTTTCCGGTTTTAGGATGGATAAACGCAGCACTGTCTCCAACGGCAAAAATACTTCTCCCTACCTCAAGAAATTGATTGATAGGTGCACCACCTTTTGGCGATAATTGAATCCCCATGGATGCGAGTACCGAAGCCGCCTTCACCCCTCCCGCCCAAACTAAAATCGTATAGGGACGCGTCGAGCCATTTTTAAACCTGATCATGGTTTTATCGACTTGGGTAATCAGGGCGTTCGTTATAATCTTTACGCCTAGCGATTCAAGCCGTTTTTTGGCTTTTTGGACCACCCAAGCATCAAATCCCGGGAGAATTTCAGGTGAGCCTTCAACCAGTGAGACAGTGACCTGGCAGGCCTGGCCAATTTTCTGAATGGAAGAGACAAAATTTTCAAATTCGGCTGCCACCTCAACGCCAGAAGCTCCCGCCCCCGCCACCACGATATCCAGATGCGAAGTGCCCGACATCAAGCCATTTTCGATTGCATCCCGAAGATGTACCGCATCGGCGAATGTTTTAAGCGGCAGACCATGCTCTTTGGCGCCGGGGATATTGAAGTATGAAGTTTCAGAACCGAGAGCCAATATTAGATATTCGTAGGGGAGTGCTTTTCCGCTTTGAAACGCTAATTCTTTTTTCGTTCGGTCAATGCTGATAATTGTCTCCTCCCTCCACTCGACATTTCGATGCTCGAAAATTTCGATGAGGGGTATCGTGATGGATGATTTTACATATTCAAGATTATGTTTTCCTTGAGGAATCGAGGCGATTTCATAGAGAGCCGGCGTGTAGAGATGCAAGTGATGGTTATTTATTAAGATCAGCTGGTAGTTTTTTGCAATAGCCGGATTCTTTTTTAAGCCTTTATCTAAATAAACGGCGGCAAGAATCCCGCCGAATCCGCCGCCCGCAATGACAATATTTTTCTTGGTTTCCGGCATAAGTTGTTATACTTAGTATATCAAGACTAGACCATCACGAGACAATGAAAATTCGAACTATTGAGACTGTCAGAAATTTTGAGGGAAAACGCGTGATTCTTCGGGTGGATATGAATGTGCCGCTGGTTCGAGGAAAGATTCTCGACGATTTTCGCATCCAGGCGGCACTGCCCACGATCAAATGGGTTTTAGCCCATCGCGGCCGGCTTTTTATCATTGCTCATTTAGGCGAGCCGAAGGGCCGTGATACTCGAATGTCAATCCGACCGATTGTAAGTCGGCTGGAAAAATTACTCGGCAAAAAGATCGGCTTCGTTTCCGATCCGGTAAAAGAAAATCCCGATAGCCATTCAACTCCCATTTTATTTTCCGAAAATCTGCGTTTTTGGCCGGGCGAACAGAAAAATGAGGCAAAATTTGCGCGATCCATTGCCCGTTGGGGCGATGTGTATGTAAACGAGGCCTTCTCCGTGTCGCATCGAAATGCGGCCTCAATCGTTCAGCTTCCGCAGTTGCTGCCGGCCTATGCGGGCATTGATTTTATAAAAGAAGTTACGCACTTGGGAAAAAGCTTCAAGAATCCCAAGAAACCATTTCTGGTAATCATAGGTGGCGCCAAAGTCAGCACAAAAATCGCCTACATCGAAGCCCTAGCCCGAAGGTCAAATTTTATATTTATCGGCGGGGCGATGCTTAATACTTTTTTAGCAGCCAAAGGCTATGAAATCGGTAAGTCGATCTATGATAAAGATTCTCTTTCAATCGCAAAAAAATTGTTGCGCGTCAAAGGGATATATTTGCCCCGAGATGTAAAGACACTGCCGAGCCTGGCCTCACGTGCGGCTCCCAAAAATAAAAAAATTACCCAGGTCCAAAAAAATGAATACATTGTTGAGGTCGGCGGCGCGGCAACCGAATTTTTGGTGAGCGAAATAAAAAAATCGAAAACCATTCTTTGGAATGGCCCCTTGGGGTATATGGAGCTTCAAAAAACCAATGAGGGGACCGCGCGCGCCGCCAGGGCCCTTCGGTCATCCAGGGCGGAAATCATTTTAGGCGGCGGGGATCTCTCCGGTGTCTTGGCGCGTGAGCATATTAGAAACCCGGGGATTTATATTTCAACCGCGGGCGGGGCGTTGCTCGAGCTCGCGGCCAACGGGACGCTAGCGGGGATCAGGGCGCTTGAAAGGCGGTCCCATTAGAGACCTATCTATGTTCTATGTCTATGTACTGAGAAGCTTAAAATCAAACAGATTCTATACCGGGTTCACTGCCGACTTGCGGAAACGCCTCAACCAGCACAATAGGGGTAGTAAAGGTAGCTACACGAATAAGCGAGGTCCGTTTGAACTCTAGAAAATTAAAATGATAAGGAATATGTTAGTAAACTGCTATACTGAATATACGTGTAAGCATTACCAAAGTTAAACTGATTAATTTTCTAACGGGATTATCCCGTTAGAAAATTAAAATGATAAGGAATATGTTAGTAAACTGCTATACTGAATATACGTGTAAGCATTACCAAAGTTAAACTGATTAATTTTCTAATGGGATGGTTTTCTGACGGCAATAAATTTAAAGAGGAGATGGGATATCACATTGACGGGGTTTGGTATCCGCGGGTTACCAAGATTTTGGATATTAAATCAAAGCCTGCGCTCGATTCATTTTTTCGCGAGATGGGCTCGTATGAATCAGCCGAAGAGGTAAAGAATAAATCAGCCGAAGAAGGCTCGCTGATTCATGAAACTGCCCAAAAACTTTTAACCGGTGCAGCTGTCGAGATCCCGCCCGAATTTGCCGCCGCCCTGGAAACACTTATGCAATTTAACGAAGAACGGAAGATGGAATTTATTCCCGAGTATATTGAAAAACAAATTTGGTCCAGGTCACACCGCTATGCGGGGACTGTCGATGCGCTTTGCATCATTGATGGGAAGTTCGGCGTGCTGGATATAAAAACCTCGCCCGGATTTTATCCCGAATATAATTTGCAGACTGCGGCCTACATTCAGGCCTTGCAAGAGTATCAGATGAAAAAAGCCCTGGGGCTTACTCGGGCCGTAGAAACGCGCTGGATCTTGCGTATCAATCAGCATTCGGTCTGCAAAAAATGTGGCGCCAAGCTTCGCGAAAAAGGCGGAAGGTCCAAAATCAGAAATGGCAGACGAAATGCAGTGAAGCCCTGTCCGGAAGCGGAGCATGAGTTTAATGGGCCGGAAGGGGATATCGAACTAAAAGAGTTTCCCTATTATTACCGCGACGCCAAGGCCTTTCTCGCCGCCAAAACTCTTTGGGAGTGGGAGAATGACTATTGGTTAAAGCAAGTCGGGTATTTGAGATAATTACACTCACGCAGTCGCCTATGTTCACGTTGAGCTCGCTTTGCTACACTAGAGAAAAACATGTTAAACGAATAAGCCACCGCTTGGTTTTAAACTTCCCGTTCTTATCTTAGTCGCTCTTATGTTCATTGTGGGTAGATTGGTGTAGTTCATAGGACGCCAACAGATCACAAAGCCCACGACATTTCAAAGCACCTCCGTCCAAAGATCTCTCACCCTTCTCAACTTCTCATTTGATCTGACTTTGGGTTGGAAAGTGGAGGACGTATCCAATTTTGTGGCGCACGTTTTCTTCTGGCTAAAAATTTACATGCAACGATTTCACTTGATGTGTGTGGGGAAAAGGATGAAGGTTTGTGTTTTGGCAGCGGAAGGGTAAACTGCCGTACCATAAATGGCATTGGTATTTATGACCTAATCTCAAGCAATCGGGACTTCAGATTCGGTTTAGTACCGAGTGATCATGGCGGGAATTACATTTTGTCAATAGATTTCGACCAGGATGCCTACTCGTTTTTTGATGAAAAGTCGATTACGTTTTACATAGAATGAAAAAACCAATGATCATTTTAGCTTTCATTGCAGGCATTGTGTTGGTAGTTTTTGGCCATGAAGCCTATAAAGCTGGCCGGGCAATTAATTGGCACTATTTCGACCGGCCGCAAAATAATGTCGTCGAGGTCAGAGACTTCTCCTGCCCAGGCATGTCCGGCTTTATTTTCAAGTACCCGGTGTTTAGGGATTGGGACGTTGAAATTTCCATGGTAATTTCCGAAAAAGGTCCTTCTTCGAAAGAAAATCTGCCTGATATTTGCAGCATGTTATTTAAAAGCGCCAAATATAAGAAAGAACAGGAAATACTGGTGACCAAAGGACAACCCACAAACCCAGATGCCCACTTTTTCACTTCAACGTTCCCATTTTCAAATCCGAATCAAATAGGTTATGGAAAAGTTGAAAACGGAGTTAATTTTTGGGTGAGCAATTCAGAAATAAAAATAAGACTAGCGGGTGTTGCAGATAATACTTTTGATAAAGACCTCTTCTTCAAAACCGTGATTGAGAGTTTTCGACCCACAGATTCTGAAAGTACGACTGTCGCACCATATGGGAAGCCAATAGATTATAAAGTAAATAAGCGTATAACCTTCTCCGACTTTTCTGTGGAATATCTTCCGCCCGCGCCGGGATTCGATGTCCCGTATCAGTTTGCCGTGAAAACTGCAAATGAACATAAAATTGTCTCTATTTCCAAAAGATTGGCCGAAAATAATCTCGCATCATTTAGTGTCGGCGGTAAAACTTATTCGATTCAATTAATTTTGCGCTCCGGCCCGCCACATCAATTAATTATAAACAATTAATTGATGTGAAAATATGATGAAGGTTTTTATTGTCGGCGTCATCTTGACCCATACCTGAATAATCTGATTTTACTCTGGCGTCCATGCGGATGAAATAATGAGATTATTCTATGCCCAAGATCAAAGACTTAATTTCAGATAAACTTATTGTCTACACCGATGGCGGGTCGAGGGGCAATCCGGGACCGGCGGCGCTTGGGGTTTATATTACCGATGCCAAAGCCAATCACGTAAAATCATACGGCGAAACGCTGGGGGTAAAGACAAACAACGAGGCCGAGTATGCCGCAGTCATTTTTGCGCTTAAAAAAATAAAAGCGCTTGTCGGCAAAGAAAAAACCAAACAACTTTCAATCGATATCCGCGCCGATTCAGAGTTACTCGTGCGCCAATTGAATCACCAATATAAAATTGAATCCGATCAGGTGATTCCTTTATTCATCCAGCTTTGGAATTTAATGCTTGATTATAAATTAGTCACGTTTACTCACGTATTCCGCGAAAAAAATCGCCAGGCCGATCGATTGGTAAACCAAGCGCTTGATCAAATTAAGGGAAGCCTCTTTTAATAACCCCCATCATCCCTATACCTATAACATCCTATAGGATGTTATAGGTATAAAGGATTGACGGCTTTGATTTTTCTGCTAAAAATAAATTCGGTCAACTTTCAGGCCGTCACATCATTTGTGGCGGCTCGCCGCGTTTAGCGCGCAGTGTCCCTTCATGAAGCAGTTAACTAAAGACACCTATAAGGTCTACTGGCAACACACAAAACCCTACCGCGGGATTGTGGTTTTAATGGTGCTTTCGCTGGCGCTGGTTACGGCGCTGGATGTTGTGACACCCCTTTTCTATAAGAAATTTTTTGATGTGATTGCGGCCGGGTCTTCAAACCCGGCGGCGACATTTCCCAAATTATTTGCGATCGTGCTTCAGGTCTTGGCCTTAAACGCGCTCTCATGGGGGCTGTGGCGTATTTCAGTTTTCTCAAATAACTTTCTGCAGCCGCGAGTTATGACGAACCTGATCAATACCGCCTTCGAGTACTTACACGAACATTCCTACGGCTTTTTTGTCAATCGATTTGCCGGCGCTTTGGTGCGGAAAGTTAATCGATTCTCGGGCGCTTTCGAGAATATTGCCGATAAGCTCTATTGGGACCTGTTTCCTTTGGTCATAAAAATCTCGGGTATTCTCATCGTGCTGTTTATAAAAAGCGCGCTGCTTGGCTGGCTGATGCTTGGCTGGGCGGTTCTCTTCATGGCGATCAATTATTCACTCGCCATCTATAAACTGAAATACGACATCCGGAGCGCTGAAATTGACACGCGGGTGACTGCCCGGCTGGCCGATACGATTACGAATAATGTTACGATCAAGCTTTTTACCGGATTTCGCGATGAAGTCGCCTCATTTAGGAGGCTGACAGATGAAGAGTACAAAATGAGTCGGTTTGTCTGGAACTTAGGCGGCTATATTGAAGCAGTTCAGGCCGCGCTTACGGTCATACTCGAGTTCCTGATTTTTTGGGCGGCTTTACATCTCTGGCGCGAGGGCCGATTAACGATTGGTGATTTTGTTTTGCTGCAGGCCTATGTGTTAACCACGATCCACCAGCTCTGGAACTTCGGCCGCATATTCCGCCAGCTCTATAAAAACTTGGCTGACGCTGAAGAGATGACGGAAATTTTAAACACGCCGCACGAAATTCAAAATGAACCAGCGGCTCCCCACTTGGTAGTGCAAGCAGGCAAAATAGAATTTCGCGACGTTTCGTTTACCTACAAAAATGGCCGGTCAGTGATGAAGAATTTTAATCTTATCATCCAACCGGGTGAACGCGTCGGCATCGTCGGCGCATCCGGTGCGGGAAAAACGACCCTGTCCGCACTTCTCTTCCGATTTTATGATGTTCGGTCGGGTCAGATTCTTTTTGACGGACAAAATATCGCCGATGTCACCCAAGAGTCTCTGCGGTCAAATATTTCGCTCGTCCCGCAGGAGCCGATTCTTTTCCACCGCAGTTTGATGGAGAATATGCGATACGGGCGGCGGGATGCGACCGATCAGGCAGTCATTAGCGCGGCGCGCCTGGCGCATTGTGATGAGTTTATTGAAGCCTTGCCGGAAAAATATAATACCTATGTCGGCGAGCGGGGAATTAAATTATCCGGCGGGGAACGTCAACGGGTGGCGATTGCGCGCGCTATTTTGAAGAATGCGCCGATATTGGTCTTAGATGAAGCAACCTCAAGTCTCGATTCTCATTCCGAATCTCTCATTCAGGATGCGTTGGCGAACTTAATGAAAGGCAAAACGACAATTGTGATTGCCCACCGGCTCTCGACGATTATGAGACTCGATCGCATCGTGGTGATGAAAGATGGGGCTAGGCTGGAAGAAGGAACACATCAGATGCTGCTTGATACCTCCGATAGCCTTTACAAAAAACTCTGGGAGCTCCAAGTTGGCGGGTTTATTGTATAATGATTCGCATCCAAAAATATTTATCGGAAAAAGGCATGGCCTCGCGGCGCGAGGCCGAGCGCTTAATTTTGGCGGGGAAGATTATGGTAAATGGGAAAGTTGAGAGGACGCTCGGCACAAAAATCGATCCCGCAAAAGATAGAGTCGAGGTGCTGGGGAGGAGGGAGAGAAGAGCAATTCTGCTCAATAAACCCGAGGGGTATGTGGTAACAAAGGGGGCAAAAGAGGGCCAGACGATTTATCACTGGCTGCCGAAAGCGTTTCAAAATTTGGCCTACGTCGGGAGACTCGATAAAGGAAGTTCGGGCATGCTCATTTTGACGGATGACGGAGTGCTCGCCTCGCATCTTACGGCTGAAAAGTATGCAGTGGAAAAAGAATATGAAGTCAAGACCCAAGAAGATGTAACGCCGGCAATGATGCAAAGACTGTCGGGCGGCATCCGGCTTTCGGATGGCCTGACAAAACCGGCCCACGCCATGAAAACAGGCAAGAAGTCATTTCAGATAGTTTTGGTTCAGGGTAAAAATCGACAGATCCGCCGGATGGCGGCGGCTGTCGGGCTAACCGTCGTCCAATTAACCCGCGTGCGGATTGGTGATATTGGTATCAGGAATTTAAAACCCGGCGAATGGAGGGTTTTGGCATTCAATGAGATCAACCTGTTTAAAAACTAAGTTGTACGAACTTGGTTTTTTGCTTAAGATGGGTTTGCCATCAAAAACGGGGGGTGAGACATGGCCGAAATCCCGAGGAAAGATCTCTGGGACGGTCTCATAGTCGATGTTGCGCGGAGGTGCAACGGAACCGCCTTCGGCGTTCTGGTGGAATCAGTTAGGGAGCTCGAGCGAATCGGCGTGCCGTGCGACAGCTCATCGTTGCAAGCGGAAATGCAGCTCCCTCTGCCTGAAGTGTCGGAGGCTCTCTCCGAAATTCGATCCGCGGCAAATGACGTAGAAGAGCTGAGGCACTTGCTACTCCAGCTGGCTCGCGAGTTAGCCACCAGGCTGGCGCAAGACAGTTCGAGAAAGTGCGAAGCGCCGTTCAATCTGGTCAGTCATCTGGCGTGATTCCGTGCGGGCCCTCGTGGGCCCGCACAATTTTTTATCTGCCGGCGCAAAAGACCACTAGCCTAAACCGGTGGATGAATGCGAAAAGCGGCGGATAACCCCGAGCTAAGTTGAAGGGTAGATGCTTTGGCGGATTCCGCTGATCTCGCAAGAGTCCGCCTGAAGGCGAATTGCGAGATACCACGGCCGTACGGCCGTGGGGGCTTCATAAAACAAAATCCCCGCTTTTAGGGCGGAGACCTTGATATCTTGTTACATTCATAAGCCGAATTCTGTTCTCGGCAAAATTTTCATTTGCCGGTATGGCCATCTGTCTAGCCCCTCGATTACTCTCGGGGTCGAGCGGACTACTTGTCACCGCGCACGGCGCGGAAACACTAAATCCTAATTTCTAAATCCTAAACGTTTTGAATTTCGAAGTTTTGAGTTTTCGAATTTGTTTAGAATTTAGGGGTTCGAATCTCGAATTTCCGCGCCATGCACGGTGTTTGTCCTTGCACTAGATAGGGTTTTCCACTCGTGACTGTTACCAATCACGAGAAATCCTTCGCGGATTACTTTTCACCTTTGGCCGCGCACAGCGCGCAAATCCTAAATCCTAATTGCTAAATCCTAAACGTTTTGAATTTCGAAGTTTTGAGTTTTCGAATTTGTTTAGAATTTAGGGTTTCGAATTTCGAATTTCCATGCCATGCACGACTCGGGGCGGCCGTTAGCCGCTATCACGACAACTCATGTAAGAGTCAAGTGTTCGGACTTTCCTCCCCGCACTTTTATTAGCTCAAAAGCTAATAAAAGTGCGGGGCGGCCATAACGATGTAAAAGATGGCTCGATTATATATTAGAAATTCTCTTTTGGCAATAGGGGATGATCTCTGTATTATTTCAGTTGACGCCGCCATTTCCTAGCCACTAAGATGTAGGTACTGTTTATCCTATTTAAAACTCTGGGGATAAGGAGACGATCGCGAGTCCTTCGCGAGCATATTGTTCGATAATTTTTAAATCCATGAATATGAATATTCGAGCCTGGTTTGGCGGATTCGCCGGCGCCGGTTTCGCCGAGGGTGAGGTCCGAGAAGTCGGTGAGGTCCGAGAAGTCGATGAAGCAGTTGTTATTTCCGAAGAAAGCGTCTGGCGCAAAATTGCGCGCTGGTCTTTGTATGCCATCGCTTTTGCGAGCCCGCTTTTGTTTTCGAACTCGACGGTTCCGGCAACCTTAATCAAGCAGGTTGTCGTTTCGGTTTTGGCTCTCGTATCCTTTATCGCCTGGCTTGGAGAGTCGCTTCTTTCCGGTCGGGTTTACTATAAACGCTCGCTCGTTAATGCCGCGGTACTCTTGCTGCTGCTGGTTCTTTTCCTCTCAACTCTCTTCTCGCCCCAGGCATTAAAAGGGTTGCTTGCCGGCGATTTGGTTGGCGAGCGATTCATCTCGTTTCTTGTTTTGGCGGCCGTCTTTTTTGTCTCGGGTGGTGTGATTTTAAATCAAGAAGAATCCCAAAGATACGCTGGCTGGCTGCTGGCCGGAGGTTTTCTGCTTTCGATTTTCTCTCTCGTCCAGCTGATAGCACCCAAAATCATACCAATTGCGGCTTTGGCTCGCGCCGATGTTAACACGATTGGCACGACGAATGCGCTGGCTGTTATGCTTGGCATTTTCTTCGTTTTTGCGCTGAGCCTGCTGACCTCTGAAAATGCCGGCCTTTCGAAAAATGTACAAAGACTCCTCTATCTCATGGCCGCAACGCTCTTTGCCAACCTTGTGATTTTAAACTTTAAGACGGTATGGATCGGACTGTTGGCTTCGATTGTGGTGATTCTCGCCTTCAGATTCCGAGTTCTGCATCAGTCGTTTTCCGAGTCTGATCGATCATTTTTAGACACCAAGGCTTTGGCTTTGCCATTCCTGGTTCTGGCTCTGGTGATTTTCTTCCTGCTTTCCGGCGCTTCGGTTTGGCAGAACAGCGCGATACCGGCCGAAGTTTCACCCTCGCTGAAAGCGACCTTAACTATTGCCAAAGAAGCGCTGAAAAAGAATATTGTATTCGGTTCCGGCCCCGGTACGTTTGGTGTCGACTACAGCATGTATCGCGATCCGTCCATCAATCAGACAAACTTTTGGGGTGTCAGGTTTAACAACGGTTCATCATTTCTTACGACCTCGCTCGCCACAACCGGGGCGCTCGGTGTTCTCGCCTTGATTATCTTCGCTGTTGTGGTCATTGGCTCTTTGTTGCGTCAAATTGCACGGACCATTGATGATAATCCAATTTTCATAGCCGGAAGTGTGGCGGTCATTTTTTCCTTTATTGCTTTATCGCTCTATTCCAGCACGTTCACGCTATGGACCACGGTGTTCGTCTTGCTCGGGATTTTAGTGAGTCGCATTGCCGAAGTCTACGAACCGGAATTTTCTCCATCCTGGTGGAGAATATCCGAACGAACAATCGCCTTCACTGCGCCCTGGGTAACCTTCGCGACCTCGCTGGCCATCATATTTTTGATGGTTGGCGGCATTACACTGCTGTATAGCACCGTGGAGCAATACATCGCCGCATATTATTTTGCCGCAGGCGCGAATCTTTTTTCAGAGAGCCATGTTGATGATGCCATCACACGCACCACGCGCGCCACCTCGCTTGATCCCAACAATGATGCCTATTACCGAGGACTTTCTCAAATGTTGCTCACCAAGCTTCAGGGAATCATCTCGCAAGCCTCCCAAGGTGGAGCCAATCGCGCCAATCTCCAGGTTGATTTTCAGAATACTGTGCAATCAGCCATTGCGGCCTCACAGCGGGCGACGCAAATTAACCCGAGCGACTCGCTCAATTGGGTATCCCTGGGGAATGTCTATCAGTCAATCGTTCCCTTCATCTCGGGGTCTGAAAAGTTGGCCGTTCAGCAATTTGATAATGCCTTAAAAACCGATCCCTATAACCCGACCTATGATTACAGCAAGGCGACGACCTATGTGGCTTTAGTCGATCGAGACCAGCTGCTGCTTTCCCAACCCGGCCTCTCGCAGGATACGGCGGGTGCTATCCTGGCCGATGGACGAAATGGTTTGGAAGGCGCGCGCATTGCACTCGAGCATTCGATTCAATTAAAACCGGATCTGGCCCAGTCGAATTACCTGCTCGCCCAGGTTTTAATCAGGCAAGGAAATTTGCCGCGAGCTATCCAGCAGGTTGAACAGGTAAAAAACTTGGCACCCTTTGATATCGGTGTCGCGTTTCAACTCGGTGTGCTGTACTACCAATCGAATGACTTCGCGCGAGCCCAGGCGGAATTCGAGCGCGCCGTCTCGATCAATGATAATTATTCCAATGCGCGTTATTTCCTCGGATTGATCTATGACAAGAACGGTCAAAAAGACAAAGCCATCGGTGAGTTCGAAAAAATCGAGGCCTTAAATCCCGATAATCAAGAAATCAAAACCATTCTGGCAAATCTCCATGCCGGAAAACCGGCTCTGGCCACTATCTCGCCGCCCGCCCCCTCGCCTACACAGCGAAAACAGCCTCCCGTGAGTGATTCCGGCCAGCCGTCTAAGTAGCAGTACGTTCTCATCAGCCGATGGTCTTACCGTTCTGGAAAAAAGAAATCTCATCGATTCACGCAGCGGCCTTTCTCATCGGGGCCGCTGGGTTTTTATCGAGAATTTTAGGACTTTTCCGCGACCGCCTGCTGGCCTCGCATTATGGAGCCTCGCGTACTCTCGACATCTACTACGCCTCATTCCAAATTCCGGATTTCCTTTACACGCTATTTTTGATTGGTGCCGCCTCGGCGGCCATTTTGCCGACCTTCATATCGATTTGGGAACGCGATAAAAAAAAGGCCGAAGAATTCATTGGGGGATTGCTCATCATCTTCTCACTGGCGGCGGCGCTCGTCTCCTTAATCGTTGCGATATTTGCCCCCTTCATCGTGCGCCTCGTTGCGCCCGGTTTTGATCCCGCCTCGCGGGCTCTCATGATCACCATGACGCGTATCATGATGATCTCGCCCATATTTCTCGGCGTTTCCAATATTTTCTCCTCAGTCATACAGGCCAATCGCCAATTTATCGTATTTGCCCTCACCTCAATTCTTTATAATCTCGGTATTATTATCGGCATTCTCGCCTTTGTACCTGTTTTTGGGCCGCAGGGGCTCGCCTACGGGGTTATTTTGGGAGCCTTCCTCCATATGGCAGTGCAGATTCCGGCGCTTGGTGCGCTTTCGTTCCGGCCGCAGTTTTTAAGCTTTAAAAAAATTCCTGAAATTAAAAACGTTTTTTTAGTTTCGATTCCGCGGGTCGCCGCGCTCTCGCTCGATCAGATTATTTCGGTTATGCTGGTGGCGCTCGCGTCGACGTTGGCCGCCGGGAGTGTGGCAGTGTTTCGCCTCGCTGATAATTTGCGTTTCATTCCAGTCGGGATTTTCGGCGTCTCGTATTCGGTGGCTGGATTTTCTCGATTAGCCGAGCATGCGGCCAAAAAATCAAAAGAGGGATTCTTTGAGGATTTATCGGCTTTAATTGAATCAATTTTATTTTGGGTGGTGCCGCTGGCCTGCTTTCTTTTAATTTTGCGCGCGCATGTCGTGCGGCTCGCCCTGGGAGCCGGTCACTTTAGCTGGGTTGATACGCGGCTTACGGCCGCGACACTGGCCATACTTGCCTTCGCCATTATCGGCGAGAGTCTGGCCACGCTTTTTATTCGCTCCTTTTATGCCATCGGCAACACGAAACTCCCATTCTTCACCTCGCTCTTTACAACCGTCTTTGTCATCGGGCTGGCGCCTTTTCTGCTGACACTTTTTACCACTCACCGAGCCTCCGGCAAATTGATTGCCGATCTTCTAAAAGTCGGTGATTTGCACGATGTCGGGGTTTTGGGACTTGCACTCGCATTCGCCTTAGGTGATTTGCTCGATCTCATTTTTCTTTGGGTGGCGCTCTCGCGCGAGTCAAAGAAATATTTTGGCGGCGGCGGGATTCCATTAAAAACGCTGGCCTCCGGACTTAAAATCATCTTTGCCTCCATTGCCGCAACATTCATCGGCTACGGAGTTTTATATCTTCTTTCACTCTACATTCCACTCGATACATTTTTGCATGTACTGTTGCAGGGCGGTGCAACCTTCATGGTTGCGGCCGCTTTTTACACGGGGATTATGTATATGTTGGGCAGTGAGCAGGTGAATGCTTTCATCGAACCCTTCCGCCGCCGTCTCATTAAGCCCGCGATTCTGCCACAAGAAATTGATGAGGATAGAGCGGCTTTTCGCTAGCGGGTAGCATCGCTATCTGCTAATATTCGACATGCTTAAAATCAGAAATTTCGTAATCATTGCCCATATTGACCCCGTTAGAGATAAGCCAGTACAGCTTGACGCCGATTTGTCGCACACAAATCGGATCTCTAACGGGGTTAATCCTGGAAACTCATGAGCCAGATAAGAAACTTTGTAATTATCGCACATATAGACCATGGGAAAAGCACTCTGGCGGATCGGTTGCTTGAGCGAACGCATACGATTGAAGATCGCAAAATGCGTGAGCAGGTTTTGGACCAAATGGATTTAGAGCGTGAGCGGGGGATTACGATTAAGATGCAGCCCGTCCGTATGATTTGGAGACCAAATCATACGGAAATCCGAAACTCTAAATCCGAAATCCTAAAAAATTTAGAATCTAGTGCTTTGAATTTAGAATTTTCAGATTCAGAATATATTCTGAATCTGATTGATACTCCCGGGCATGTTGATTTTGGCTACGAGGTTTCTCGTGCGCTGGCTGCGGTTGAAGGCGCCGTCTTGCTGGTGGACGCGACCCAGGGCATCCAAGCGCAAACCATTGCTAACTTGCATGTGGCTAAAAAAGAGGGGCTCGCGATTATCCCGGTCGTAAATAAAATTGACATGCTGGGCGCAGATATCGAAGGCGCAGTTTCGGAAATTGCCTCTCTCCTCGAGGTCCCCGAAGGTTCAGTCCTTTGCGTATCGGGTAAAACGGGCGAAGGCATTGATGAATTGTTTGCACAAATTATTCTCCGTATTCCCCCGCCGAAAAAATCAAATGGAGGATTCAAGGCTTTAATTTTTGATTCGCAGTTCGATCAGTATAAAGGCGTTATCGCCTACGTCCGTGTAATGTCAGGAAGTATCAAAAAAGCCAGCTCAATCATCATGCTCAAAACAAAAATCGCCGCCGAAGTTTTGGAAGTCGGCTATTTTAAACCCCAGATGCAAGCAGCAGATTCATTGGCTGGGGGCGAAATCGGCTATATCGCGACAGGCTTAAAAGAAACCGGCATCCGCGTTGGCGACACGATCGTCGAAAAAGGAAATATTTTGGCCGCTCCGCTGCCCGGATACGCAGAACCAAAACCCGTCGTGTTTGCTTCGATGTATCCGACAGAGGCCGATGATTTTCTTAAACTCCAAGACGCACTCAATAAATTAAAACTAAATGACGCCGCGCTCACCTATGAAATTGAAGCCTCAGAAGCCTGGGGCCGCGGATTTCGGGTTGGATTTTTAGGCATGCTGCATTTAGAAATTATTTCAGAACGCGTCAAGCGCGAGTTCGGGCTTGAAACTTTGGTGTCGACGCCCTCCGTTTCATATAAAGTGAGGCTAAAAAAGGGCGGCGAGATGACCGTCTTCTCTGCCGCTGATATCCCCGAAGCAGGTGAGATTCTTTCCATTGCCGAGCCTTGGGTGCGGCTTGAGGTTATTGCGCCCGCTGACTATCAGGGCAGAATTTTAAAATTGTTTGAGACAACACGCGCCCGATTTGTCGAAACCAATTACCTTTCCGCTGCGCGAATTCTCATCCAATACGAGATGCCGCTAAAAGAAGTCATTGTTGATTTGTACGACCGGCTAAAGAGTGCGACTTCCGGCTATGCCTCGATGGGTTACGAGTTGGGGGGATACGAAACGGGGGATCTGGTGCGGCTTGATATCTTAGTTGCCGAACGCCGTGAGCGGGCATTTTCTGTCGTCATCACGAAAGACGAAGCCTATGAGGAAGGAAAACGCATTGTGGCAAAATTAAAGTCGCTTCTGCCTTCGCAGGTTTTTGCCGTACCGATACAAGCGACGGTTGCCGGCCGCGTCATTGCGCGCGAGACGTTGTCGGCTATGTCAAAAGACGTAACGGGCTATTTATACGGCGGCGATAGAACCAGAAAAATGAAGCTCTGGAAAAAACAGAAAAAGGGCAAGAAAAAACTGGCGGGTCTTGGCATGGGGAGTGTTCAAATTCCGCCCGACGTGTTTTTAAAAATGCTGAAGAGATCTTGAAGGTCCCAATTTCCTTATCGGTCCGCATATTACTTTTTACTTTCCATTTACCCCTCATTTGCTTATACCTTATCCCACGCTATAGCGTGGGATAAGGTATACATCGATTTCTGATTTATGCTGTCCCGGTTTACTGTCGAAGAGTGAGCAAGGGGAGAAATGTAAAAGCCACCATTGAAGCTATGGCGATGACGGATATTATCATCCAGACGATACTCGCCGCTTTCTTTCTCGATTTCTTCTCCATCCCGTTAGAAGCAGATCGCGATCAAAATCTCTGTCTGCTGGCTGAATTATAGTTTAGTATACTTCCATTACCCCGTTTCCGCGATCGCGGCTTCTAACGGGATCCATAAGTCCTGTATACTTTAGGAAATTCCAATCCCAATGTCAAAGATCTTGAAGTCGCCGATCGTGTCTATTATTTTAATCAGCCTCATCATTTGGATGTCGGTAAAAATTTTCCGCGTTTGGCGTGCCTATTACAGCTTGAGCGTCTCCGAATCAAAAATCGAAGATAAAACTTCTTACTATAATGCAGAAAACAAAAAATTAGGCGAGGAGCTGCGTATCGCCAACACCCCCGAAGCCATCGAACGTGACGCTAAAGCCCGGCTCAATGAAAAGAAGCCCGGCGAAGAAGTCGTGGTCATAATCCAGTCGCCAACCAGCTCCGCCTCAACCACCTCCCGCGGATTTTTTGCCTCAATTTGGCAGGCATTTTTGTCCCTTTTTAGACGGTAATCACTTTAGTCGCGTTGACATATTTGATATTACGTTATAATTTGCAAGCCTAAGATATTGATCTTTGAGAGAAAGGGAGGGGAAAGCAATGAAGCCACCGTACATTGGGATCACAGGGTTCATGACTATGCACGAAGTGGTCTGGATGGCGGGAGTGCAGCATTCGCTCGCTACCAAGAATCCGGTCAGGTGGCTCATGTCCGGTGTGCTCGCAAGCTCAAAGACGCTCGTGGGCCTTACCAACAAATGGCCGGGGCGCTACCCGAAGGTCGAAGACATAAAGTCGATCTTCACCGCGCATCTCAACATGGTGAACCTTATCCACTACAACACGGACAACGAGATGGGGGCGCTCGGCGATCTTGTTCGACTCCACGAGCTGGCGGGCCCGCATCTCCATGGATTCCAGCTCAACATGGCGTGGCCCGAGACACGACTCCTTGATGATTACCGACGAGCTTTTGGATGGGAGCCACGCATCGTTCTCCAGATCGGACGTCGCGCAATGGGGGAGATGAATCACGATCCCCGGGAGGTCTCTGATCGTCTGGAAGATTATGCCGGGGTCGTTGACGACGTTCTCATCGATCCCTCCGGTGGGAAGGGGGAGCCTTTTAACACGGAATCAGCACGGATGTTTCTTCGCGCCATTGCCGAGCGTGGCTGGGATCTCGGTCTCGGCATCGCCGGAGGGCTCGATGCGCAGTCGATTCAACTCCTCGAGCCGCTCCTCGAAGAGTTCCCGGGCCTCTCCATCGATGCGGAAAGCCGCTTACGGAACAAGCCAGCAGATGATCTCAATCTGGAGCGCGCTCGGCTGTACTTCACTGAGGCGACGTGAACCTTCGAGCGGTATCAGCAGGTATAGAACCTGCTTCGGATTCAACGCCGGTCTCGCGTGCAGCCATGCATGTGAGACCGGCGGCTTTTATTTTGTAAGTACAATCATCCCACGCTATAGCGTGGGATGATGTAGAAGGCGTAAGGTTACAAAAATTGAAGAACAAGTTGTTTGGCCTCTTTTTCATTTTTAAACCAATGAATATCTTTGTATCGTTTAAACCAGGTATGCTGACGTTTGGCGTATTGCCGGCTAGCAGTTTCTAATTTTTCAATTAATTCTTGGCGGCTTAACCTTCCCCCGAGTGCCTCAATCGCAAATCGATAATCAAGCCCAATTTCAGCCAGTCGCTTTTTGGATAGGCCGGACTTTAGAAGTTTTTTTGTTTCTTGAATTAGGCCACGCTGGATTCGATCATGCACCGAATTTTTAATTCGCTTTCTTAGTTCAACCGGGCTTCTTCTGATTCCCAGAAACAAGGTATCATAGTTCGGCTGTACGGATTTTTTCGGAGTTCGCGGTAAAACTTTGGCTATCTCGATGGCGCGGATGATTCTACGACGGTTTTGCGGGTCGATTTTACTAGCTCGCGCTGAATCCAGCTTTTCTAGTATTGCAAGCAGCATTTTTGCATTCCTTTTTTCCAATTTTTTTCTCAATTTAGAATCCGGCGGAACATCCGGAAAATAAATGCCCCGCGTAACAGCATCAATATACAGCCCCGTCCCGCCAACCAAAATCGGCAGCTTATTTTTATCTAGGATTTTTCGGATCGCTCCATCAGCCGCCTTTTTGTAGAGAGCTACCGAATACTGCCTTGGGAGTGAGACAAAGCTTAACAAGTAATGGGGGATACCATGCATTTCGCTTTCGGTGATTTTTCCGGTCCCGATATCCAGGCCCTTGTAAATTTGGCGCGAGTCAGCCGATATAACTTCACCATCAAAACACCTCGCCAATTTCACCGCGAGAGCTGATTTGCCTGACGACGTCGGGCCAACAATGGCAATAAGTTTTGGTAAGTCATTCATTTTTGTCCCATGAGCAGCAGAGAACATTCTCATATTCTTAAGAATATGAGAATGTTCTCTAGAGGCATACTACTGCGCGGGGCTGGTTGAGGCCGCGTATTTTTGTTGGTAGAGACTCTTTAGTTCCTGAAGAGCCGTGTCGATTTGGTTTTTGATTTCTGTGCTGCTGGCTGCATGATCGCGGCCAAATGGCGGATAGCCAAAATCAATTTCCGCCGGTGTTTTGGGGGGCGTCTCGAGAACTGGCTCTCGCGCCATCACGGGGGTCTCGCTTGGTTGACTTTGGAGTATGATCCAAGCGCCAAATGAAACCAAAGCGGCTAACAAAACAAGTATCAAAGCAATTTTCATAGGCTTAGTATATCAAGCAGTGAAGGCGCCGAGTGCAATGAGCACTCGGCGCTTAGCGGCGGAGGAGTCGGTGAAATCCTCGAACTTCGTATCGCCGAAGGTAGGCACGAATCTCGTCGGGGTAGGTGCGTCGATAGCGACTGACCAGTTCCCGCAGACTTCGGCGTGAAGCGATGGCCGCTTCGCGTCGGTCGAGGCTGTACAGGTTCTTCTGCCAGGATTCGGTCGCCTGCTTTTCTTGAAGACAGGCAACTTTGAGAGTCTCGAGAAACTCTCTTCGAGCCCTCCGGCGCCGTTCTATTGATGCGACAATGCGCAAAAAGCGCATCCCATCACCTCCTTCCTCACACCATTATAAAACTTGACCAAGAAACTCTTCAATAGTTTTAGCGCCCAGGTCTCCCTTGCCGCGTTGGCGAACGGCTACCTTGCCGGTTTCGGCTTCACGATCGCCGATGACGAATAAATAGGGAATTTTTTCGAGTTCCGCATCGCGAATTTTTCTTGAGATAGATTCATTGCGCGAGTCAGTATGGTGTCGGATATTTTTTTCGGCCAATTGTGTCGCAACTTTTTCAATGTAGTCGGCATTTTTGTCGTTAATCGGTAAAATCGCAACCTGTACGGGCGCGAGCCAGAAGGGGAACACCCCGGCGGTATGCTCAATCAAGATGCCCAAAAATCTTTCAAGTGAACCGTAGATGACGCGATGAATAACGATCGGGGTTTTCGGCGTTCCATCGGCCGAGACGTATCGTAGGTCAAAGCGCTGCGGCAGCTGAAAATCAAGCTGGATGGTGCCCGTTTGCCAGTCTCGTCCCAGCGAATCTTTCATTAAAATGTCTATTTTAGGTCCGTAAAAGGCGCCCTCGCCTTGGGCGATAGAAAATGATTTGCCGCTGTGCGCGAGGATATCTTTTAATTGTTTTTCAGCGTTATCCCAAGTAGACTTCTCACCAATGAATTTTTCCGGCCGCGTTCCCAGCTGGAATGAATACTCTAAATTAAAAACTGAATAAAAACGCTCGGCGATGGAAAATATTTCTTGGTATTCCGAATGAATCTGGTCTTCGGCGATAAAAATATGAGCGTCGTCTTGGGAGAATTCTCTCACCCGCAACAGTCCGCTTAAGGTGCCGGAGCGTTCAAACCGATGGAGCGTATCGGTATCTGAAAGACGCAGCGGCAGGTCGCGATAGCTGCGGAGTTTCGAATCAAACACAACCATAGCATTCGGGCAATTCATGGGTTTTAAGGCATAGGTCTCGCCCTCTGCGGTTTCCGAGATAAACATATTTTCGAGATAATGATCCCAGTGGCCCGAGGTCGTATAGAGCTCTTTCTTATTTAAAAGAGGAGATTTAATTTCCTGGTAGCCGCGCTTTTGATGTTCCGTGCGCCAAAAGTGGATCAACTGATTGATGACGATAAGTCCCTTCGGCAGCCAATAGGGCATGCCGGGCGCGGTCTCATGGAACATAAAAAGTTCAAGGTCTCTACCCAATTTTCGGTGGTCTCGCTTTTCGGCTTCTTCAAGTATAGTCAGATACTTTTTTAATTCCTCGGGAGTCTCGAATGCCACGCCGTAGATGCGTGTTAATTGGGGATTTTTTTCGCTGCCGCGCCAGTAAGCACCCGCGACCTTAGTCAGTTTAAAGGCCTCGGGGTTGATGTCTTTAATATTCTCAACATGGCCGCCGCGGCAAAGGTCGATAAAATTGCCAGAGGTGTAGAGGGTAATCGGCTCACCCCTTGAGACTATTTCATCGATAAGTTCGAGCTTGAAGAGGTTTCCCTTAAAAAACTCTTTTGCTTCTTCCGCCGAAACTTCTTTTCCGGTAATGCCGCCCCAGCTTCCCAGCATCTCACGCATTTTGGCCTCAATCTTGGGAAGGTCATTTTCTGAAATTGGCTGGACAAACTGGAAATCATAATAAAACCCGTTTTCAATGGCGGGGCCGATGGTGGGCTTCGCATTTGGCCAGAGTTCTAAAACTGCGGCGGCAAGGAGATGGGCGAGCGAGTGACGGAGATTCTCCAGCGATTCGTCGTTTGACATAGACTGATTATACCGAGCCTAGCATATAATTTTCGCTCGGCGAAAGGGGGCGATAATTGTTAGACTAGCTCGCTCACCTGATCGCAAAGCAATTTCGGCTCGCCGTCTTTTTCCGAGACCTTGCCGCGAACCAGCAAAATTTTATCCATCTGCCAGATCGTCGGGTTTGATTTTAAGAGCGAGGGAAATACCAGAACCTCGGTTTTCGCGGTTGGGTCTTCGACCGTGACAAATAACATCGATTCGCCGCTTTTGGTTATAATCTTTTTAATGCCGGAAACCACGCCCCCAATAGAAATCGCGCGGCCTCGTATTGATTCGGCATCAAGTCCGCGAATGGGGATGGCGTCACTGGCTTTTAATTTCTGGATAAATGAGGCGAGTGGATGCTCCGAGATATACAGACCGAGCAATTCTTTTTCCCATTGCAGCCGCTCGCGTTTATCCGCTGGCGGCACCTCCTGCAACTTAAGCGTTGAAAAAGTCGCGCTCTCGCCGCCGAACAATGAATTTTGGTTTGACAGGGCCTCGCGTTCGCGGTTTCGGGCAAACTCAAGCAATACGTCCATGTTTGCTAAAATTTGATTACGCTCGGCGAGCGAGTCGAGTGCGCCGCACTTGGCGAGCGCTTCAATTGATTTTCGGTTTAAATCTTTTACCGGTAGCCGCTCAATAAAATCGGTCAGCGAAACGAATCTTCCGCTCTTTTTTCGCGAAGCAATAATTGATTCGACAATATTTGATCCGACATTCTTGATGGCCGAAAGGCCAAATCGAATTTTTGCCTCTTTCTCTTTTTCGTTCCCGTTATCAACGACCGTAAACGTCTCGAAACTTTCATTGACATCGGGTGCCAACACCTCAATCCCCATGGCTTTCGTTTCATCAATCAGGAAAGCGACGCGCTCGATTTCAAACCCTTCGGCCGTCATCAGCGCCGCCATGTATTCGGCGGGAAAATGGGCCTTTAAGTAGGCTGTTTGATAGGCGACCAAGGCGTAGCAAGCTGCGTGAGCTCGGGGGAAGCCGTATCGTGCAAAAGCAGGAAACAGTCCCCATACAGCCGCCGCCGTTTCTTTGCTAATTCCATTTTTAATCATTCCAGTGATCATTTTTTCTTCCTGCTCGGCCAGTAGCGATTTAATCTTTTTGCCGATGGCTTTTCGCAGCGTGTCGGCTTCGGGGAGCGTAAATCCGGCCAGATCCCGCGCGATCTGCATCATCTGCTCCTGATAGACGCCGATGCCGTAGGTCGGACCCAAAATTGGCTCCAGCTTCGGATGCAAATACGTAACGGTCTCTTTTTTATGCTTGCGATTGATGTATGAAGGGATATACTCCATCGGGCCGGGGCGATAGAGGGCGACCATGGCGATTAAATCTTCCAGCTCGGTTGGTTTTAGTTCTTTTAAGTAGCGCTTCATGCCGGATGAGTTATGCACCACAAAGCCGTTAGCAATGAAATTATTCGCGGGATATGCCATTGCAATGTCATATGTCATTTCTTTTCCTGCGGGTAAAATTTCTTTCACCACTCTCCACCCAAACCCAGCAGGAATCTCGGGGCATTCCCAAGCAATCAAATTTTTATATTGCAGAGCTAGTTCAGCGAATCTTGTTGCACTGATCAAAACAAACCGTCGGTCGGGATGTTGCTTTTTAAAAAGTTCAATTTTTTCCTTGTCTGCATCGTGGAACCAGCCCTTAATCTCATAGAATGTGCCATCGTGCGGAGTATAGAAATCCGGCGTATAAGAACAGATACTCCCGTCTCTTCGCTTAAGCTCAAAACGTTGTGGCTCGTATGCGTATTCAACTTTACGGAGGTTGAGAATTCTAGCAAAGTCTGCCTCCCAGTTCGACCGTACATAATGGCCAAGATCAGCGCGGTATCCTCCTTTGCGATGAGGAGAAGGTTTACCGTACATGGGGTTATTTTGCCCACGCCTACGTTGCTGAAGACGCAGCCGCCATTTTTCTGCTTCCATTTTTCCAACTCTCATTTCTAGTGTTTTACCAGTCAGGGCCTTAGAAATTTTCTTCCCATTTTCGTAAAGGATATTGATATTGTTTGTAGCACTCGTCTTATGCAGATTCCAAGGCTGCCCTCCATTGAGGAAGAATCTTCTTCTCGATGAAGACATCTTCGTCCGCGACATTTCTTTCGTGGGGTTGCTATAAAATGACGCTGAACAGCGATAGCAGAATCTACTTTTTCCATTTTTTTGCCCATCAATTTGCCTATTGCATATCTGACATGTATTCCAAATCTCAGATTTCGCCCTGATTTTAGTAAGCACTTTTTCTCCCGGTCGAATATTTTCAAGTTTTTTCCATCCGTCTGCAGTCAAAAATTTATGATTTATGGTGGCTTTTATGTACCTTCCATCGTCAGCAATCAGTGCATAAATCTCTTTTTTGCCACTTCGCATTATTTTAAGGACTTTATTGTTGTGCACCGTTCCTTTATCCAGGAACACAGAACGTAAACTCGGTTTACCTTTTTTATAAAGTTTTTCGATTGTTGTATTGGAAACAATAGTGTCGCCGGCTAGGCACTCAAACTGAAACACTCCTGTTGTTTTTGCTTCCTGAAAAAGTTTATACGTCGGCCTGTCATCGAGTGCCAATGTATCAATGTCAATTTCAATACCGCGGGTTTGACGGACAATTTCAACGGTCCGCTCAATAATCGACAAGTTTCGAAGGCCCAGAAAATCCATTTTCAAAAGACCCAAGGCTTCAACGCCGTGCATGTCATATTGAGTAACTAAAACCTCCTCTTTTTCATCTCCTTTCGCACGAGTGGCGTATTGTAGCGGGACGTACTGAACAAGCGGCTCGGGGGCAACCACGAGACCCGAGGCATGAATCGAGGCGTGTCGCACGACGCCTTCTAATTTCAGTGCCGCGTCAATAAGCCGCTTGGCTTCCGCATCTCGCTCATATAAATTTTTTAGCTCCTCGACGTCACGTAAACACTGAATCAGCCAGCCCTCTTTCATGCCCTGTGTCGGATTAAAAGGAATTAATTTCGCGATCTGATCGCAGAACGAATACGACATGCCAAGCGCCCGGCCCGTGTCGCGGATGGCCGCCCGCGCCGCCATGGTCCCGAAGGTCACAATCTGTGCCACCTTATCCCGACCGTATTTTTTTTGGACATAGTCAATGACCTGATCTCGGCCCGTGTCGGCAAAATCAAGATCGATATCAGGCATCGCAATGCGCTCGGGATTTAAGAAGCGCTCAAAGAGGAGATTGTAATGGAGCGGATCGATGTTGGTGATATTTAAAACGTAGGAAATTAAAGAGCCGGCAGCCGATCCGCGGCCCGGGCCGACGATGATGTTTTGGGCACGCGCCCAATTTACAAAATCCTGGACGACCAAAAAATACGAGGTGAAGCCGGTTTTTTTGATAATTTCGAGTTCATAATTGTACCGCTCGCGAACGGCGGCCACACCCGCCTCCTTTGAATTTTTTAGATCACCTGCCGAAATGGCGTAGCGATTTTTTATGCCCTCGAGACAGAGTTTTTCCAAGTACGATTCCTGGGTAAAGCCTTCGGGAGTCTCGAATGGGGGTATTTTATTTTTCCCCAGTTCAATTTTAACTTCAATTGAGTCGGCGATGCGGGCAGTATTTTCAATGGCTTCCGGGATATGGGTGAAAAAAGAGGCCATCTCTTCCGGAGAGCGAATAGAATAGTTATCTTCACGCATAGTAAGTCGGTTTTCATCTTCGAATCTTGCGCCTGTTTGGACGGAGACTAGAATATCTTGCGCTTCTTTATCTTCAGGACGACAGTAGTGGACGTCGTTGGTTGCGACAACCGGCACCCCCAGACTTTTCGAAAGTTTAATGAGTGCGTCATTCACGCCCTCTTTCTCTTCGTAACTTCGTTTTGGAGCCAGTTCTAAATAAAAATATTCCTTGCCAAAAATTTCTTGGTATTCGCGGATTAATTCTTCCGCGCGCTCCATCTGGCCCGCCCGAATGGCGCGCGGAATTTCGCCATTCAGGCATCCCGAGAGCGCGATTAGGCCCGCGGCGTGTTCGCGCAAAATTTTGTGATCAATCCGCGGCTTATAATAGTAGCCTTTTAAATGCGCGGCGGTGACAAGTTTGATGAGATTTTGATAGCCCTCATTGGTACGCGCAAGCACCGTTAAATGAAAGCGTTTATCATCGAGTCCCGGCTCTTTATCCTCCATCGCGCGCGAGGCAATATACATCTCACAGCCAATGATCGGTTTTATGCCGGCTTTCTTGGCTTTCTGATAAAACTCAATCGCGCCGTACAAATTGCCGTGATCGGTGAGTGCGACTGCATCCATGCCGAGCTCTTTTGTGCGCGCGATTAATTCATCCAGCTTGGTTAGGCCGTCTAAAAGAGAATAGTGAGAATGCACGTGAAGATGGACAAATCTTTGGCTCATTGCTTCTATAGTATAGGCCTCGGAGCGATCGTTGGTAGTGGACAAGGACTGAATGTATGATGAATTCATGAAGCGGATGTTAATCGGCGGAATTGATGAGGCGGGACGGGGCCCTTTGGCCGGGCCAGTCTCAGTGGCACTCGTGATTGCGCCAAAAGGCTTTCGCTTTTGGACGAAGGAACTCGGGAAAATTAAGGATTCAAAACAGCTAAGCCCCAAAAAACGCGAGCTCTGGTATCAGTTCATCGTCAATCATCCGAGACTCGTCTGGCATCAGACGTATGTTTCAGCAAAAGTCATTGACCGCGTGAATATTCAAGAGGCGACCTATCGAGGCGCAGCGCGGTTAATTTTGAAATGCGCGCAGCGGCCGCACTTTGTATTTTTAGACGGGGCGCTCGTCATGCGCGCCGATCTGCCGCATAAAATTGTCATCGGCGGAGACGCAAAGATTCCGGTTGTCGCGGCGGCTTCAATTATTGCCAAAATTCGCCGCGATCGATATATGGTGCGTATGGCCAAAAAATTCCCCGGTTGGGATTTTGATCGGCACAAAGGCTACGGCACGCGGGCGCATATTGAAATGCTGAAAGGCAACGCTCCATTGCCAATTCATAGGGATTCATTTATTTCCCATTTTGTTTAATTTTAGATAGACTCTTTTGTTTTGGATTTTTTATTCTCTCACCTTATATATCTCTAATTCGCGCGAATGGTGGAATAGTATATCTGGATGGTGATATGCTGAACTGATGAAAGATTTCGAGCGCGTGTTAAAGGCTTTGGCAAATCGGAGACGGCTCTCAATCGTTAAGTATTTGAAAAAAGAGAAAGAGGCTTCGGTCAGTGAGATCGCGGGGAAGATCGGCATTTCCCTTAAAGCCACTTCGAAACATCTCGGCATACTTTCGGCCGCCGATATTGTTGATAAGGAATAGCGCAGTTTGCGGGTTTGGTATAGACTCTCGCCTCACCTTCATCACATCGCAAAATACATCTCTAATTCGCTCGAATAGGCGAATATACAACGGAGGCGAAAATGGATTGAGAGAATGGAACTAATTAGGGGAGGGTCTGCCATTGCGATAGAGTTGATAACATTTAGGCTTTTGATTAGTATCTTGAGAGTGTAAGGCAGGGGCGACTAGCTCAGTGGTAGAGCGCGTCACTGATAATGACGAGGTCGGAAGTTCGATCCTTCCGTCGCCCACATTGTATTTTTCTTCGTCGGTAACCCCACCAAATCCCGCATGGTGAAGCGCCCCTGGGGAGGTTCGAACGCTCCCGGCCCGGTCGCGAGCTCTCCAAGTCCGTCGTTGATGATGCGGAACTGTTTCTTGGCTTCAATGCTGAGGACTTTATCCTTCAGGAAAAGGTTCGAGCAGACGGTTTCGACCAGCTCCCGTCGGGTGGCGGGATCTCCCTCGCCAAAGGCCATGAGGGCGTAGGCGACGGTCACAAAGGTGTCGGCCGTGGCCTCAGCGAGGCTCGCGTGATCAACGGGGACCGGCCTCTGGCTTCGGAGAGTCGCCAGCTCGCGTTCCAGCCGTGGACGTTCCGTCAGGAATTCGGCCTCGGTAATCACTTCGCGCGCCCGCATGAGGGTCAGATTGGACAGCGCCCGCTCGGCCTGGCTGATGGCGTGGTCAATCGCCCGCAGGACCGCGGCCCGGTGATCGGCGTCGCCGCGGTCGGGCTCGTCGAGGTACTCGAAGGCCCACTCGAGGATCAGCGGCGGAAGGGTGAGCCCGGCGAAGAACCGGGCGATTTGGCGTTCAACGGCGCGCTCCTCGATGACCCGTTGCCGGCAGGGCCGGCGCCGCGTGCAATGGTAATAAGTGTAGCGGGTTCCGTAGCGGTTCACCTTGTGCTCGGCGGTGACGCGGCAGCCGCACTGACCGCACTGGATCAGCCCGCCGTAGGTGAAGCTGTGACGACGATGACCTGTCCCAGATATACTAGACAGTAGTCGACTGTGTTTTTAATACCGTTTTTTTTAATCACTCATGTCCACCACCATCGCGCCCGAAACGCGGGCCAAGATCTTGTCCGCCATCAAAGATGAAGGGACTTCCATCCAA
>JACQCQ010000009.1 GCA_016201505.1 Candidatus Sungiibacteriota bacterium | reverse complement strand
CCCCCTTCCGCCGTGTTCTTGCGGGGACGGACGGAAATTTTGGCGGCGGCTAATTCCTTTTCCTTGCCCCACCACCCGTGCGCGGAAAAGGTTAAGGAACTCCCTTTGAATTGATTTAATCCTAAAAATTGCATATACTAAACTGTGATAGTGAAACTCTGCGTATCCATACTAACTATCATAGTATAACTATACGAACTATGTCAAAGCAAGAAGCAACAATTGGGGAAAACATAAAGAAATACCGAAACAAACTCGGTATTTCTCAAGATGTCCTCTCAAAAAAGGCCAATCTTGCTTTTCATACAATCGCGAAAATTGAAGCGGGAGCAACACCTAATCCCACCATTGATACTGTTAAAAAAATCGCGGACGCGCTCGGCGTGTCGCTTGATGATTTAATGCAATAAATTTATGAAAAAGAATTTATCAAAATTGCAAAAAGTAGATTTACGAGATGTCTGGGGACACGAGGCGATTGATTTTACAAACTGGCTCGCGCAACAGGAAAACTTGGATTTATTAAGCGAGGAAATCGGCGTTGATATAAAACTCACTAAAGTTGAGGCGAACGTAGGAAGTTTCAAAGTTGATATTTTAGCAGAAGAAGAAAGCTCCGGCAGAAAAATCATCATCGAAAATCAGCTTGAAGACACCAATCACGACCATCTCGGGAAAATTATCACCTACGCTTCCGGCTACGACGCGGAAATAATCATTTGGGTTGTCCGTGATACTCGCGATGAACATCAACGAGCAATCGAATGGCTAAACGAGCACACTGACGAAAAAACACTTTTCTTTCTTATCAAAGTTGAGCTTTGGCAAATTGAGGGTTCAAATCCCGCGCCGAAATTTGAAATCATGGCAAGTCCGAACGAATGGGCGAAAGCATTTAAGGCAAGTCCTGCCGGAAGCGGCGAATTGACGGACACGAAGCTTCAACAGCTTGATTTTTGGACAAAGTTTAAGGATTACGTCAAAAACCGTGATCCGCGCGCTAATTTTGGACGCTCGCCACGCGCACAACACTGGTTCAATGTCAACATGGGTAGTTCCGACGCTCACGTTGCGCTCACTGTGGATACGCGGAAAAACTTACTCGGTTGTGAAATCTATATCAATCGCAACAAAGATTTGTTTCATTTCCTGCAAGAGCGACAAGTGGAAATAGAAAAAGAAATTGGCGAGGCCATTGAATTTGTGGACGCGCCTATTGCTTCGCGTATTAAAATCAAGAAAGAAGTTGCAGATATTTTTGGCCCAAGCGTAGCGCAAAATAATTTTGCGTGGCTTTACGAAAAAACTATCTTGTTCCAAAAAGTATTTGGGCGACACTTCCGCGAATTTAAGAAATAGTTATGAATCAATCGGAAACAATAAAATTCCAAGGGCAAGAATATTTTGACGATAGGATATTCGTTTTTTATTTATGTGCCGGAAAAGTTGAGATTGAAAATGGCGAGGAGGGTGCTGTTTGGACTACAATTTATCATGAAAATCCTCCGGACGAGCATATTTGGTGTGTTGCCACATATCGGAATTGTCAAAGATACCCACTTTATCGGGTTGATAGTTTCTACAACAAAGAAGATGCGTTCGCTTATATCAAGAAAATCGAATCTGAAACACCATTGATAAGTTTGCATGGGGAGTCCCCTAAACATCCAATGTCATACGACGAATATCTTGAATGGAAGAAAAATAATGGTCTAAGGGATTATGATTGGAAGTCGCTGTATTCTGCTGGTGGCACCAATGCGTCGGAACGCATTGGTCAGACCAAAGAGCAATTTAAGGGAATTAAATAATTATGCAAACCAAGTCTTTAAATAAAAGTTTGCATAAAGCGAGCCAAGCTAAAAATGATGAGTTTTATACTCAACTGGGCGATATTGCCAATGAGCTTAAGCACTATCGCGATCAGTTGCGCGGCAAGGTAATTCTCTGCAACTGTGACGATCCATTTGAGAGCAATTTCTTTAAATATTTCGCGGCCAATTTTAATACCCTTGGACTCAAGAAACTCATCGCCACCAGCTACCAGAAGTCGCCGATTGTCGGCGGACAACTATCGCTTCTTGATATCGAAGGGCTCAAACCGGAGGGTAAAGAGCCGTATGTGGTGGAGATTAACGAAGTACCGGATATGAATAGTGATGGGGCGATAAGTTTAGACGACGTAGAGCATTTGCTTAAGCACAATAAAAATATCGCGATGCCACTTAAAGGTGGTGGCGATTTTCGAAGTAAAGAATGTATTGGGCTTCTCAAAAAAGCCGATATCGTTATCACCAATCCGCCATTCAGTCTTTTCCGCGAATTTATCGCGCAGCTAGTAGAGCATAACAAAAAGTTTCTCATCATCGGTAGTAAGAACGCCATAACTTACAAAGATATTTTTAAACTCATTAAAGAGGATAAGTTGTGGCTAGGATACGGCTTTGCGTCTGGCAACGCATTTTTCAAAATTCCGACAGAGAAAGCGCGCGAGTTTGCGGCAGGTGTGTATGATTCAAAAACAGGTCTTGTGAAGTTTCGCAATGTTGGGTGGTTCACCAACCTTCATGTCGATAAGTCCGAAGACCCGATAACGCCGTACCTCACCTACGAGCAAGGACGCAAGAAAGGGCTCTATCCGAAATATGATAACTACGACGCTATTGAAGTATCGAAGGTCGCAGAAATTCCGAGTGATTACAAGGGCGTTATGGGCGTACCTATAACGTTCTTAGATAAATGGGTACCCGAAAGCGGCATAGAAATAGTCAAATTCAGAAAAGGCAATGACGACAAAGACCTAGCGTTTACGAGAGAGAGAGAGAGAGAGAGAGTACAACCGTACTTCAGAATACTCATTCGCTATCGTCGGGCAGACGGGAGTCATTGAGCCAGAGGGAATCTGTATTGAGTACAAGGCGGGACGGCCGTATATTAAGGGGCAAAGAAAGTATGCGAGATTATTCATCAAACAAATTTGAAATCCTTGGCATAGCAAACTCAGCACGATGGATAGGATACGAATTATATACGATTATAGATGGGCGAAAAGTTTACAATAGGATTATAATTAGACGAAGGCAATAATATGAAAATAGAACTCAGAAATATCAAAATACGCGACGTGGTGAACGGCTACAAAGACAGCGGTGAGAGTGGCGTGGTCGGCTACGGCGGCAAACTCAATATTCGTCCGGCGTTCCAGCGGGAGTTTATTTACGGCCAGAAAGAGCGCGACGCGGTTATAAGGACGGTGCGGTCAGGTTTTCCGCTCAACACCATGTACTGGTCGGTTGACAGAAATGGCGATTTTGAACTCATGGACGGCCAGCAGCGCACGATTTCGGTTTGCCAATACGCCACCGAGATTATCCCGATTAAGTTTGATGACGGCTATGAACTGGCTTTCAATAATTTGACCGCCGACCAGCAAGAGAAGATTTTGAATTACGATCTTTCCGTCTATATCTGCGAAGGAACGGAAAGCGAGAAACTCGCGTGGTTTCGGACGATCAATATCGCGGGCAAGCCCTTGACCGATCAGGAACTCTTAAACGCCATGCACACCGGGTCGTGGCTTGCTGACGCGAAGCGGTGGTTTAGCAAGACAGCAGGACCGGCGTATCAGATCGGTGAGAATTATATAAACGGCTCGCCGATTCGCCAGGATTATCTGGAAAAAGCGCTTGACTGGATTTCGGACGGAAAGATTGAGAATTACATGAGCCGTCATCAACAAGATAAAGACGCGCAGGAATTGTGGCAGTATTTTCAGGAAGTCGTAGCGTGGATTGAGCGCGTATTTCCCGAATATCGAAAAATTATGAAGGGCTTGGAATGGGGGCGATTTTACAATGAGCACAAGGACGACAAACTAAATGCGGCAAGCCTAGAAAAGAGAATTGCGGAATTGATTGAAGATGACGAAGTAGACAACAAGAAAGGTATTTACGAATACCTTTTGACCGGAAACGAGAAGACGCTCAATCTGCGCGCCTTTGATGAAAAAACAAAAGTCACGCAGTACGAAAAGCAGAAAGGAATTTGTCCGGTATGTAAAAAGCATTTTGAGATTGACGAAATGGAGGCAGACCACATTGTTCCGTGGCATTCTGGCGGGAAAACAGATGCAAAAAATTGCCAGATGCTTTGCAAGATGGACAACCGGACGAAATCTGGAATATAAGATTTGTTAAATTAGCCGCCGCCAAAATTTCCGTCCGTCCCCGCAAGAACACGGCGGAGGGGGGTGTGGGGGGAATTCCGCCGCACCCGAGCGAAATCAAACAGAGGCCAGCCCCGCCGCCCTGCTCGGAGAGAGCAGAACCCAGCAAAAAAGTTTTCTTTTCCTTTTAGAAGAAAAAATCCGGCGCGCGCATATCAGGAAAAGCGAAGAAAACTTTTTTGCTGGGTGGCGAGCGTCAGCTCGCGGCGGCGGGGCGGCTACCTTAGTTCCGTTCAAAGTAGGTTCGCGCGAAGTGTATAATTACAGCACCAGTAGTCAAAAACGCCGGACCGAAGTCCGGCGTGAGCACGTCGGGAGGCACTCCCGATTAAACCGTTCTTTGGAGACGAGCTTCATTAACCCCACCTTAACGAAATCTGCAGCCTCATTAAGGTTCTCTTCCGCAAGTCGGGCAAAGAGACTTGCCCGAGATCGGAGCCAAGATTCACTCAAGGGTTTTCCACTCACCCATCTCTGTCAGCAGCGTGCTTTAAAACATTATACCAGAAACCCAAAACCCCGCGCCGTGGCGCGGGGTTTTGGAATATTTCTGCCAGCTGTCAGATTTAAATTTCAATTTCGACCTCGGTCAATTTCAGTCCAAATCGTTTTGCTTCGGTTTTGGTCGGAAACCATACATCCATTCGATCCTGAAACCGTTTGTTCATCCGGTCTTCAATCGTGAACACCTTATCTCCAAAAAGTTCAGGGAAACGGACCTTGGTGCCAAAGGGCAGAAAGTTTGAAGCAACGATGCCGGTGTGAGTCGTGTTGCCGGAGGCCGTGATAGTTGGACTATCGTCGGTCTCATCAACCGAGCTCGTGTAGGCGGTCACCAAAACTTTCTTGACGTGAACCAAAGGCTCATCGAGTACGGAATGGTAGCTGATGAGCGCTCCGCCTTGGACTACATTCAATGAGTTTATGGGATATTCACTTGTGATCGGTGCGGACAGGACGGCAGGCGTCATAATCCAAACGCTCGCTCCGGTCAGAATAAGGGCGGATATTGCCTTATTCGTGCGGGTAAACATATTGGGCCCTAGACGCCCACCCCTTGAAAGAGGTGGGTTTCAGGCACCGCACTAGGTTAGCACGCCCTGTCGCGGCTGTCAATACCAGCCAATATTAATATGTACTTGTCAAGGAAAACGCAAAAACACTAAGGCCTGGCATCTTTTGTCGGATCAAAATCCCGAAAATTAATAAACCGAGCGGCGATGCCAAACAAAATCGCCCAGATGATTGATGAGATACCGACCGCGGCCACGACATACGGCAGACAGCCCTGCTTTGTGCAGCTGACTGTCTTATCGAAGGCTACCAATATGAGATAGAGCGGCAGATCAAATCGTAAATTTAAGTAGATATGCAAAAAAGAAAATACGAGTCCAAAAATAAATCCCACGAGTGCCGCTCTCATAAATTTTATTTGCACCCCCAGATTATCATATTCAAGTATAATGAGCGGGATGAGACAGCACGGTCTGATTCATATTCATAAACGCGAGCGACACCATCAGCCGAAACTCGAGCCGTTTCCGAGCAAAAAGCCGCTGGTTCGATTGCTCGACACCGCAGCGCTCGCCAATGGCATCTTGAGTCCCTTCGCTTCTTTACCCCAACTTTTTTATATTTTGCGAACGCATCAGACCTCGGGTGTTTCAGCACTCACATGGCTTCTCCTTGGTCTTTCTTCAATTGTCTGGTCAACCTACGGCTTCTACCATCGCGCCTGGCCAATCGTCATCTCTTCCATCATTTCGCTTTTTCTCGACTGCGCCATCATTCTTGCCGTGATGACCTATCGATAGTTTTCTTGATGCGGCCTAATGAAAATCTTTAGAAGCCGTTTGCCAAAATCTACGTCGGTGCCACCAGGTTAAATTTCCGATAATAGTCGAGGTCTCCAGTTTTATAGTTGAAAGTCAGCTCTTCGCCCTCTTGAATATCGCGGGCCGCAACATCAGCATAAACACCATTTTCTGATTGACCATTTACGACGGCAGGCTCTTCTGAGTGATTCATAAATCGCGCATCGTAAAAACATAAAACATATACATCTGGTTTTTCAGGATCAATGTAGCAGTGATTCAAAATCTGCTGTGTATTCGGGTCGGGGAGTTTCATTATGTTCCTCTTTGTTCAATTCTAAGTCAAATCCCGGAGTAAACTGCCAGGTTGGTGTGCCTCTTTTTATAAACTCTGCCGCAAATAGTTCGATGCCATGAATTTTACTCGGACCTATTTTTGTTTTGACGAGTAACATGGAATTCAATTTATTGGTACAGGCTAATGAAGGATGTTAAAGCAATTCGCCCATGGTTCTCTTGAGTGCTTGTTTCAACTGATTCCGGCCAAAACCACTTTTTAAAAATACTTCTCTAGCTTTCGCGTCTTCAAGATTAATGAAGTATTCGTAGTGAATGAGTTGAAATGGTCTTCGCAACTTAGTAGAAGGGACTTCTCCACGGGCGTGCTGTTGTAGTCTTTCTCGCAGGTCTGTGGTAAATCCCGTATAGAACTTTTGGTCCGTAATAGAGAAGAGAATATAGACGTAAAAACGCTCTTTCATGATAGTTGAGTCTAACTCAACTTTTATATGTATTTATATACCTTATTGAAGCCAAGTCAGACTTGGCCTCGTCTTCGCTCGGTTCTGAACGAGTTCGACTCGGTGCGGTCAGGGGGAATCGGACCCCCGTTTCGTCCTTGGCAAGGACGCATAATAGCCACTATACGATGACCGCGTATTCTCGAACTACTATAGTATCCTCTAATCACACAGTAAAGGCCATTGTATTGAAGAAAAGTAAAAAATTAGGTAGTCTGATTTGGTAAAAATAAAGCCGAGGTAATCGGGTCTATGGCCCTCATCCTCGGCTTCGAGTTTCGGAAATGAAAGCTAGCTTTGATTTCGCTCACCTCTTGCCGAGGTAGCTCCCCCCCCTACGCTCGAAATCGGTTCGAGCTTCGGAAGGGCGAGATGATATCGCTCGTGATACGCTTGCTCCTCCGAAGCTCTGATTAAAATTGGAGCGAAGGAGAGCCGAGGTAGCTCAGTGGTAGAGCGCTACCCTGAAGAGGTAGGCGTCGCCAGTTCGATTCTGGCCCTCGGCACAATTGAAAATTTCGAGATAAGGAAAAACCGAGATGCGCTCGGTGTTTTCTCTATTTGCCGAAGGAGAATGAGATGATGAATTTAACTTCCTTCGCTTTCTTCATATTAGTCTCTCCTTCAGCCTCGACTGGTGCGATTTCAAGACAGAGCGGCTTCTTCCACTCCTCGGGTCCGACAATAGTTTCCTTTTTCCGAATTCGTCATGGGGGTCCGGCCTCTTAACTAGTTACACACCTCCGCGATTGTACGAAGAACACAAACGCCACGCAAGTGACGAAGCGTGTTCAGCTTGGGGAAACAGAGAGGATGGGTTTGCTATCGATTCCTTTAATTTTTAAGTTTGTTTATTTTGTGTAACTAAAATTTTAGTGGGCGTTCAAGGGATTGAACGCCCACCATAAGGAGATTAAGAGGAATTTTATTTTCCAAACAATGGGCTTCCGCAATGGAAGCCCATTGTGTTTCAGCCACGCCGCGCGCTTCGCGCGCGTGGAGTGTCAGGTTCAATCCGAAAATTTTTAGAGCCGTAACCTTTTTATGACTTAACGAGGGGGAAGAAACGATTTTGTTCTCTGGCCAGACCAAAAGCCAAATATAAAACCCAATACTATCCCGATTGTACTCATCAATATAAAGCTAATTACAAATCTATTTATACTCTGTGGGCTTTCTTTGCTTTGGACATCTAAGAGGAAATCGGGCGACTCATATATCTTTTGAGGATTTGAGGCGAGTGAAAAGTCTATGAAAACTTCAGTAAGTCCTGTTTCCGTAAACGTGTAAGGAAACTCTAATACACCGCCTTGAGCTTTTATGTTGCTTTGCTCAAACAGAAATTCCCTTTTTGCACTGCCAACACCACCAAGTTTTGCAATCCTGATTTTTATAACCATATCCTCGGAAATAAGTTTGTTAGACTCAAGATCAACAAATGAAATCAACATTGAAGTTTTCTCCCCTGCTCGTGGTGTAAACGGGGCACGCGAAAGATTAATGAGATATTTTCCATCAACTACTCGTTGGTCACCACCATTTGCAGAGGCGGGCATGGCGAAAGCTACAACGTGCACTGCGATTGCAAAAATAAGCAGTACCCAGCCAACCCAAGTAGGCAGAAAAGCCTTGCCCGAAATATATCTCTGGAGTAGGAGAGCCACAGCAAACCCGCCACTTACATGAACAATGTTTGCAAGGATAGTATACTGAGACCAAAAGTGAATTGCATTTTCAATCATGGTAGTTTTATTTAATTATACACCGCATCCGGCACCGCCTTTTTGTTGTGGGACAAGACCAAGTTCGTTCACTTTTTGCGCAACAAGACTTGCTCCACTTGCACTTGAATAAACTTTATCCATAATTACTTTTGGATCAACATTTTCCCAATCAGCGTTTTTCACTGCCTTGAAATAAAGTGCGGTTTCTATGTAATTCTGTGGAAACCAAAATGAATTGAAGGCCAGCGCTTCACGATAAAGTTCATCTTCAGTTAGCCCCTGTGCCGCGCCCAACTGGAGGAGGCCGAGAAGGGCTGATCCATGATTGCAATCTTGGAAGAAAGTAGAATTATTACAGCAAGGACGGTAGGTATTTTCAGCGACTTTCACCACCAAAGCTTCTTGCTCCGGGGTTAAGTCCACAATCTTAAATTTGTTGAAGTATGCACCGCCATTATCTTCTTTCCCTATGTTCCAGCCGCCAGTAGAAGCGAAATTAAAGAGCGATTTGCCATTTACCGGACTCCTCCTATTGCTCCCTATATAGTTTGAAAGACCCACTGGCCACAAAAGATTTACGTAATAGTTGGAGTTCGTTCTGGTAAGGAGAATTGGCTTATCGGATGGTTTATCAAGAACATCTTTCAATTCTGGAGGTAAACCACCGCGCTCTTTATAGATAGCTTCAAATTTTGTCCGGTCAATGACACCGTTCTCTACCAGTTTAACCACACTATCGCCCAATCGAATTTTACTTTGAAATCCTTTTTCTGGTAGAACCTTTGTCGTTACTTCGTCAAAGAGTTTACTTCCGGCGTCAGAGGCAACAAGGTTATTCAGTTTGTCATTAGTAGAATTTAGTGTCCTATTATTTTCAACAAACTTAGCGATTACGGGTTCGGTTTTCAATATGTTCCAGCTAACAAAGACGAGCACAATGACTGCGGTCAATAATGCAATAAGCCACGGCCTATCTGTTTCTTTGAAAGAATAATCTTGCGGAACTGGGCAAGTAGAGTCTCCGCATTCGAGTTTTGCAAGATCTTTTTTCATGAGCCATAGCGGTAACGCCATAAGTCCGAACGATAACGCTTTGAGCTCAAGTCCTCCAAACGGAAACGCCGCCAGCCCTCCGGCGATGCCGATTGCCGAAAGAATCGTTGAGCCGCAGACGGGACATGCCGAGGCGGCAATGCCGACTAACGACCCGAATCCTGTCCCACTTTGTGTTTTGACTTTAGGAGGCCCGAATTTTCTCCAGCGATAAACAAGAAGTGTGATATTTATACCAAAGAGAACAATTGTGCCGAGCGTGAGGATTACGTACGGCCAGAAGTAAAGCGGAGTATCGTATGTATTGGTAATTAGGTTGGTAATCGCTGAATCAAGACGGAGCACCCAATAGAGCACAAGGAAAAACGCCAACGACGAGGCAATCCCTATCAAGCTGTAAAAGAGTTTGGTGTTAAATTTTCTGTCTTCTTCATTGGGAAGATCGTCGTCTTTTGCAGTATTATCCGGTGGTGTTCCGTGAGTTATTATCTCGATGTTGCAACTCTGGTGTTCTTTACACCATGACTCACATTTCTCCGCCCATTCTTTTTCGGCATACTTAAAACCGCACTCCTCGCATTGATACAATTCTTTATCTTGCTGTGTGATTGTTTTAGGCATGAAAATTATTGATTATTCGTACCGAACTTCAATTTTATCTTTGTCCTGCATAATGTAGTTTTCATACTCGGTATTTTCTTTGCCATTAACCGTCATTTTCATTTCAGCACCAAACGATCGCATATCCTTACCCCAGCTCTTAAAGAATTGGCCAAGTGTTATCTCGTTTTTGCGTACTAATCCTTGAAATTCAAGGTGGATGACACCACTGCCGTCATGTGTGTGTACTGGATTCATAAATGACGCTCCAATACCAAGATTAGATGGGGTTTCTAACTTAACTCCTTTGACATAAATAGCAAGTTCGGGATGCCAATGAAGTCCGTTGTGAGAGACAATATCTGATTCAGGAATGGGTGGACGAGTTACTCCATACCAGATTAATCCACCAATTGGCAGAACAACTAATGCTATGCCGATGATCCACTTCATTATGCGCTTCGTGTGGCGCTTTTTGGTTGCTAATTCTTTTGCAATTTCTTTTTCTTGGTGTTTAAGTTCCCAACGTTCTTTTTTGGTTAATTGTTCTATCGGTTTATTTTGTTCCATAGTTATGAATGTTGCACGTGATCACCGGGGCCACCGCAACCATCTGATAGATTCCAAACTTCAGTTACTTGTTCACCGGTGAAGTGATATTTTTGGATTAGTAATTTGCCGAGACCACCATAGACATACCATCGCCAACATTTGCAACAGCAAGGGCCTTTTTCACTGGAATTTTGCATAGCGTAGTCATACGCTTTTTGTTCTTCTGGCGTGAGCCCCATGTCGTAGTATGACATCAGTTGCTTCGCGAGTTTTGCCTCAACACTATAAGGATCGTCAGGAATTTCCGCGATGTTCTGGCTGGCAATGGATTTGAATTTCTTTAGTCCCTCAACCTGCTCGCTGTAGCGATGCATGCTCATGGGACTGCAACAAGAACCTTGCAGGCGAGCATCATCCGGCATATTGGTGATGGAATCTTTGAATCCGCCGGAGCAAGACGAATTACCATTTTTACTCAAGTAGTCGAATCGCGCCGCCAAAGCTTCATTAACGATACCTCCCGATGTTTTTTCTCCTGAAGACTGGCCCGAAAAATCGAACACCTGTTTTTGGGAAAGATAGAAATATCCCCCAACAAGAATTGTGAAGGCAAGAATTGTGATTGATAGTTTTTTATTCATAGGTTTGTGAGATAACTAAAAGACACAGCAAAACAAAATACTCGCGGTTACGATTTGCCAAGCAACCAAAAACTAAAGTCGGCAAAGTCCGCAAGTATTAAAGAATGCTATCTTAGTAAATTTTAGGATTGAGAATACCGTCTGAAAAAGCAACGAGGAGTGGATCAAAAACTTTTACAAGATTGGCTTTATGATAGGCAAACAGTCGCGCGGCAAGCTCGGTTAGTTTTTCAAGTTGGGAAAATTGTTTTGCGAATGGAATGAAAGCTACGGCGAATAACAATACGGCGAGTGCGAGAAAATTACCCTTTGTTGGTATGCCGAGAAATGCCTGTTGCCATTGGGCAATGTGTTCCATTATGTTCATTTGGCACATCGCTTCCTGTCCTGCCGTAAACGGACAAGAAGACATTTGCCCGCCTTTCATTTCCATACCTACGCCTATCCCTAAAATGCTCATGAAAATAAACGAGGCAAGCGTAAAAAGTATTAGATTTTCAGAAAGTTTTTTGTGTAAGCAAAGCATGGTTTTATTTTATCAAATCATCAAGAGAAACGCCAAGCGCATCAGCAATCTTTTTAACTGTATCAATAGTAGGATTAGGTGTCTCACCGGATTCAATCTTAACGATAGTAGGGAGAGATAGGTTAGCCGCCCGCGCTAACGCCTCTTGCGACATTTCCTTTTCCTGCCTGTATTTACGAATTGTCTTTCCTATTGTTGATTGGTCTTTTGACATACCTATATAACTCTATATATAATGACTTATGAGTTGATATGTATAAGTACTATACTACAATGACAAAATATTTTCTATACGCCCGCAAATCTACCGATGTTGAGGACAAGCAAGTCCGGTCTATTGATGACCAACTTGCGGTCTTGCGCGCGTTAGCGAAAACGGAAGAGTTGAACGTCTCCGAAGAATTTATTGAAAAGCAGTCGGCAAAAATGCCCGGCCGCCCGATCTTCAACGAGATGATGGAACGAGTAGAGAAAGGCGAAGCGCAGGGCATTGTTTGTTGGAAATTAGATCGTCTTGCTCGCAATCCGGTGGACGGCGGACAAATAAGCTGGATGTTACAGCGCGACATAATTCAACACATCCAAACACACGACAGAAGCTATCGCCCCAACGACAATGTTTTGATGATGAGTGTGGAGTTCGGAATGGCCAATCAATATATTCTTGATTTAAGCACGAACACCAAGCGCGGCCTCTACGAGAAAGTGAAGCGCGGCGAGTATCCGAATATCGCGCCCATCGGCTATATAAACGATGTACGTATCAAACAGATTGTCGTTGATCGCAAGAAGGCGAAAATTGTGAAAGAGGCCTTTGAGTTATACTCGCACGGACAATCGCGGCTGGAGGATATATCCAAGCTTTTCCTAAAGCACGGCGTAAGGTCTAAAGAAGGCAACCGCCTCCACTCCACCCGCATTGTGAGAATCTTAACTAATCCTCTGTATTGCGGCCTCTTTCGCTACGGCGGAGAAATGTATGAGGGCAAGCATGAAACCGTTATCACGAAGCAACTTTTTGACCGCGTTCAGGAAGTCTTGCGGTTACGGGGCAAGCCGGAGAGAAAGGCTAACAATCCTCAAGCCCTCTGCGGACTGCTCCGGTGCGCTACTTGCGGGATGATGGTAACTGCCGAGCAGAAGACGAAATATCAGCAGAACGGCAATGTTCATCACTACACTTATTATCGCTGTTCCAAGAAATCCAAAGCGATGAAATGCTCCGAACCTTGTATCCGCGAGGAGGAGCTTGACCGGCAGTTGTCCGCGCTTATCAAAAACTATGCCTTGCCTTCTGAATGGGCGGCAGAGCTATCTAAAATGGCCGACAAGGACGAACAGGAGGCCAGCCAATCTACGGCCGCCACCATACAAGAGACGAGAACCGAGATACAGGCCATTTCTCAAAAACTCCAACGCCTTCTTACCGCATACCTTGACCAAGATATTGAGCGGGAAATCTACCGCTCCGAGAAGGCAAACCTTCTCTCCCGCAAGAAGTCGTTGGAGGAGAAAATAGCCCAAGTCGCAAAGGGGGTCTCGGTTTGGATAGAACCTCTGCGGGAGTGGATAAAAGACGCGCAAAATATAGACGAAATCGTTTCTTCCCCCTTGTTAAGTCATAAAAAGGTTACGGCTCTAAAAATCTTCGGATTGAACCTGACACTCCACGCGCGCGAAGCGCGTGGCGTTCCACAAAAACAATGGGCTTCCATTGCGGAAGCCCATTGTTTGGAAAATAAAATTCCTCTTAATCTCCTTATGGTGGGCGTTCAAGGGATTGAACCTTGGACCTTCTCGGTGTAAACGAGACGCTCTACCACTGAGCTAAACGCCCGCCTCGGATTCGGTTTAAATGTAAAGTCCCGCAAAACGATAATAAATCGTTTTGCCCATTTCGCTAAGCGCGATTAATTTTTAAATTTTCTTTCGCTGTCGCGATTGTTTACTTTATCAATACTTTTCTGGAGTGCTGCATCAAGATCGATATTGTGCGAATTCCCAAAGCAGGCAAGCGTATAAAGAATATCCCCCAATTCATCTTCTAACCGCTGATCTGCCCCTTCACTTCTCTTTGGCTTATCGCCAAATAAGTGATTTACCAGTCTTGCAAATTCACCGGTCTCCTCCATTAAGCGCGCCAAAATAGAAAGCGGCGACCAGTATGACCAGCCTTTTTCTTTAAACCAAGAATCAATTTCCTGTTGCTGTTTTTGCATAACTTGGTGCATGACAGCGGTGCGGCTCTCTAAGCTGTACCTTGCATGGCCGAGCAATAGGCCGCCGAGTCCTGTAAAATGCGGGACAAACTCCGCGAGGCGAACCTTCAAAACTTGCGAATTCCTTTCTGGTGGACGACAGAATAGATAACCTTAAAAATCTAGCGACGCAATCCGACGCGCTTCTCTACCAAAACAAGACGAGATTTTAAATCCTCAACGTCACGCTCTAAAAGCGGAAGATTCTTTATGGAGTGCTTGATATAGTTCACGTCCGTCCTCATCGCGTCAAGAAGCTCAAGTATTCCTTTAAAACCTTCACCTGTATTCTTTTCTAACGTATCGATGCGTCGGCCCACACCCAAAAATCCTGCTTGTGTCATGCGAGCTACATTTTCCAGCGACATCGGTTTTGTCCTCTTTTTCTTTGCCATGGTCGTAGGTCTACTCTAGTGTGCGCCAAGTCAATGTCAATATAATATAACTTGCGGTGCAGGATACCTGAATTAGTGCGGGCTAGTTTCCGTGCCTAGCACAAGGCGTTTTCTTTGGCGGAAGCCAAAGAAAACGCCACTGAAAATAATTTTGTTTCTCCTATGGTGGGAGAGGAGGGACTCGAACCCTCAAGTCCAAATGGACAGTTGATTTTAAGTCAACCGCGTATACCAATTCCGCCACTCTCCCGGAGTGCTAGGACGGGAGTCGAACCCGTGTAAAAGGTTTTGTTCCCAATTTGTCCAGGCTTTCGAACAAAGTGTAGAAAGTTTGGAGACAAATCGCAATCCTTCACAAAAATCCGATTGAGGCTGGGACGGGAATTGAACCCGTGTACAGGGTTTTGCAGACCCTTGCGTAACCACTCCGCCACCCAGCCAGACTTTTATGCGGAATTATACTGCGAAGTATTGTGCATTATTATCCTCTTTCTTTCAAATTCTCTTTCGAGAGAAGCTTCTCAATCCGATCGGCTCGCTTTTGCTCGACGTCAATCATAAATTTAATTCGCGGCACGGGCCGCATGCGCAGTTTCTTATTTAAAAGATGCTGCAGCTTGCCAACTTCTTTTTCGAGCACCGCGAGCACATCGCCTTCACTTGCAACCGGCATTACGGAAAGAAAAATATCCGCGTAGTGCAAATCAGCCGAGGTGACAACGCGCGTGATAGTGACAAGCGAATCAACCGGAAACTCCATCTCGCGATCCATAATCGGCCCGAGTTCCGCGCGAATCAGATCATTTACCTGTTCGATGCGTCTCATAGTTAAACTCTAAGCACGAAATCCTAAACTCTAAACAAATTCAAAACTCTAATGTTTCAGATTTTGGATTTGGGAATTGAGATTTGTTTCGGATTTAGAAATTAGGATTTAGGATTTTAAAACGACCGCTCAATCCTCTCCTCTCGATACGCCTCAAGCACATCATTTTCCTGAATCAGCATGTCTGCTTCAGCCAAGAGTCCACATTCATTGCCTTCGGCCACCTCGGATATGGCCTCTTTTCGATTCTGCAAGCCAATAATTTTTCCCTGACCCAGGACGGTATTTTTTCGCAGGACACGAAAGGCAAGTCCCGGATTTAGTTTTCCTTCAACCACTCTTCCGCCAATCACCTGCCTTGACTTATCAGTCTTAAAAAACTTGAGCACCTTCAATTTCCCCGCAATCACCTCGCGAATTTCAGCCGGAATTAAATGCTTAATGGCCTCTTTTAACTTATCGAAGATTTCATAAATAATTTCTCCCTGAATAATTTGCGCGTCTGAATTTTTTAACTGCTCAAAGAGATGTGCCGGCATCTTTACCTTAAATCCAATGATGACAACGTTGGTTGAAGAGAGAGCGAGCTGCGCATCGGAATCATTGACGTCGCCGACCTCGGATCGAATGAGGCGTATCCCAACATCGGGGAGCTGCATGGTTTGCAACACTCCTTCAATGGCTTCCTTTGAACCAGAAACATCGGTTTTCAAAATGACATTAATATAGGATTTCCCCCCAACAACTTCTTCAGCTTTTTGGGGGTGGGCTCTAGCTTTGCTCGCGGCAAACTGATCGGCTGCGGATTTTGAGGCGAATGCTTCGGCGTCACTCCCCACATTCGGCACCTCCGAAAGGCCAGCGATCCGCACCGGATCCGAAGGACCGGCCTCTCTAATAGCATTCCCCTGGAAATCCTCGAAAATTTTTACCGAGCTCACCGCCGCGTCAATCACGATAAAGTCTCCGCGACGAAGCGACCCCTCACGGACGAGGAGCGTGGCCGTTCCACCACGCCGCGGATCACGATGCGACTCAATCACCACACCTTTTGCGTTTGTTTTTGGGTTCGACGAAAGCTCTTCGAGTTCAGCGAGCAGCAAAATTGTCTCAAGTAAAGTATCAATGCCCTCGCCGGTTTTGGCCGAGACCTCAACCGAGGGAATCTTTCCTCCCCAGGATTCAACTTGCACTTCATTCACCGACAACTCCTGTTTTACTTTCTCGACATCTTTCCCCGGCCGGTCAATTTTGTTGAGCGCGACGACAAAGGGAATAGCAGCCGCTTTTAAAATCGAAATGGCTTCTTTTGTTTGCGGCTTCACGCCTTCGTCGGCGGCAACGACGAGCACTCCAATATCTGCCACCCTCGCGCCGCGCGAGCGCATCGCGGTAAAGGCCTCATGGCCCGGCGTGTCGATGAATGTCATTTTTCTTTGCCCTTCCATAGCCTTTGGCGAAGAAGGGGCGGCGACATTTCCAATCGTATAGGCGCCGATGTGCTGGGTAATGCCGCCCGTTTCTTTTTCAGCAACCCGAGATTTACGGATGTAATCAAGCAGCGACGTTTTTCCATGATCAACATGGCCCATCACGACGATGACCGGGGGTCTGGCAACCCCAACATCAGTTTTTTGATTTTTGATTTCAGTTTTGGCCATACAGTTTTTAATTTCTAATTCCGAATTTCTAATTTCTAAATAAATCCCGCCATGTAGGTCAATGAGATTAATGAGAAATCAATCATTTCGACATGGCGCGGGCGAGCACCTCCTCTTCTTCCCCGCTGATCGGCTGTTTGGGAACTCCGTGGTCCACGGCTTTGGCATAGACTCGCGTTCCCTCCCGACCATAGAGCGATGAAATAATGATGCCGTTATTTTCCTGATCGAGGATGGCCAGGGAAAAGCTCTGATCCCCGCCGGTATCGGCAAAGGGATTAAACCGTATAAAGCCGATTTTTTGGAAACTCCGATTGGCGAGACTCTCCAGCGCTTCAATTTTGGGGATGAGGGTATTGAAATTGTTTTCATGACGCTCAACATGGCGGACGATTTGCGAAAGAAACTCTTCATGCGACTCGGGAACTTTATTGAGAAACAACCGTACTAATTTCTTCCGCGTGTCGTAGAGAAAATAACCAAAGGCAAGAAAAAAAAGAATCAGCGTGCCTAATGCTATTTCAATTTGCGGAATCGTCGGACTCATGTGTTTTGTTTGCACGTCGAACGCGGCTTCGCGCCCAGCTTTATGCGACGGAAGCGGGTGGATCCGAACCTGCCAAAACTTTGCTGAGCAAAACTTAGGCGGGCAGGCTTCCGATACCGTTGCCGGTATAACGGTTTTCTCGATCCCGTTAGAAACGGCGGGGGTGAGATTCGAACTCACGAAGGGATTTCTCCCTTAACGGTTTTCGGGACCGCCCCATTCACCCACTCTGGCACCCCGCCATTTCTAACGGGACGAGCCGCCCCATTCAATTACTCTGCCACGCTTCCCTAAGGCTAAATACCAAGCCAATCTAGCAGGAAATGAGGCTCAATTCAATAAATAGTTTAGTTGAGTTCGCTCTAAGCTTTCAGTCGAGTTCACAGAGGAGATTGAGCCCCGAGGCCTCATCGTACTCGCGCTTCATGATGCCGGACATGCGCGTTACATGCAGTTCACACGCCCCCGAGACATGAATGGAAAATACATGGCCGCCGAAGGCGGAAAAATCGCGTTTGGCGAATACGCCGTGCATATGCACGATGGGGCGCCCGTCCATCATGGCACTGTTTCCAACCAGCGAGAGAATCTCAACGTCATAATTGGCCGATTTTTTCTCATATTCTTTGGCATCCAGATTGTAAAATGCGATTTCAAGCGATTCGGCCGCGCCGAGCCCGCTAAAATGCGAGGCCCGGATATTTTCTCTCTCTAAAAATTCAGAGAGCGACGAAATTACCTCCTCGCCGCGAAACCAGGCAAGAATGTATGAATTTTCACTTTCGTGAATGACCTTCATAAAAATCGTAACTATCGTAGCAGAAATTGGAGCTTCATGGCCAGAGGCCGTGAATATCTTGCATTTCACCGAAGGTGAACTCTTGCAAGATACTGCGGAATCCGCCAAAGCACACACATCGAATTTCTACCCCATCCCGGTTATTCTCTTTCTGGTATGACTTATTCCTATAAACTTAATCTCTGGCGGCGGCGGAAGAAAAAAACGCCACTCAGGCTGAGTGGCGTTTTTCGTCGTCGAACTTTTCTTTTGAAAAAAATTAGACCGATACAAAGCCGCGAGCTCGTGCCATGGGCCGCGACACAATGCGCCGCAGATCCCGAATAAGAAGTATGGCGAGCATAATTGACGCCGCCATCAGCAGGCGCGGCACAAAAGCCGTGTGTGCCAGGGCGCTCTCGGAGAACATAATTAGAGACGGAACGCCGTGAATGGCGTGAACGGCGTTCCGCATCACAAACCGAATGGAAATATATTCATGAATTCCGGCAAGCACGAGCCCCAGGGCGCCAAACTCTAAAACGAGCGGCGGCAGTATCCGCCGAATAAACCAGGTGGCAAAGACCCGGCGCATGATCCGCTTGGTTAAATGGTCATGTGGCACGCTAATTTGCATATCAATAAGTGTGATTAGGCTTCTTTTCTATGGAACTCGGCTTATCGTCTGAAAGTTTCTTAAAGGCCTTGCGCGCTCGATAGAGCCTCATTTTAATTGAGGCGATCGTCGTTCTTTCTTCGCCCGCAATGGTCTCATAGGCTTTATCGGCTATGTAGTGTTGGCGCAAAACGTGGGCCAGATCTTCGGGGAGATCAGCCATAACGCGCTCGAGCAACATCTTGGTATGAAGCGCGTCCTCTATGTGCTCATCTTTTCCAACCGTGAGCAGTGCTTCGTCTGACTCTTCGGAAATCCCGCGTTTTTTTAGCCGTTGATAATGCGTGAAGGCGGTATTTAACACAACCTTGTAGGCCCAACTTTTAAATTCGATATTTTCCTGTTTTACGAATTTTCCCGCATTTCTATAAATTTTTAAAAAGGCTTCCTGGACGATGTCTTCGGCATCTTCACGCCGGCGCACAATGCGGGTCGCGGCTCGTAAAAACGGCTCCTGATAGCGGCGGACGATAACCTCAAAAAGACGAGGGTCGTCCGCGGAAGCGTGGAGCAGAACCTCGTCTTTTAGTCCATCTTGTCCTTCGTCGTAGAAACCAAGCTGAGAGTCATTTTGATCCAAAGACATGTGCGAAATGTTCCATTTAAAGGATTGGCTGACTCCCTTTGTCTACTATAACTGTGCCCATTCGTCAAAGGTTTCGCGCGAGAAAGGGTGGGTGGAAAACTTATCGGGCCGATGCGACTATACTGGAGTTACAGGAGGTGTTGCCATGATAACAACCGAGGATCGAGTTGTTTCCATCATGCTCGATGTCGTGGCGGCTGATGATCGGAAGCGGAGTCCGAACGAGCTTCTGGCCGATACCTTGACGAGAATGCGTGGGCTCGGACTCGATCTCTTTTTTTCTGCGGATCGGCCCTTCCGTCAGGTGCTCCATGAAATGGCGGCCGCCGGATATATCCGGATTGAGCCAGACGGCTCAACCATTGCCATCTTCAAAGGACCGGGAGCAGTACCGTCCTCCTCCTAACCGGGGCTCTTTTGCAAAAGAGCCCTCAATTTTTTGTCTCACGGTTAACTTTTTTCATTTGGTGGACCTTATCTGGACGTTAGGCAACATGCGTTACCTCTCGGATCTCCATCTTCACCGGTGGAGGTTCGAGGGAGTTCTTTTTATATCCCGATGAGAATCAAACTTTTTACAATCTAAATCAACCTCTTATTCCTAAACGCAATCCCAGAATGCGACTTCAGATATAGCTCAAACTCTAAAGCTTTTTTCTTAGTCGGGAATCCGCAAAACCATACAAGCCTAAAAGGGCTCTTACTTGATGTATAAGTTACATTGCCCGAATTGTGCTCAGCTATACGCCGTTTCAAATTATCCGTTATGCCAGTATAACAGCTTCCATCTTTATCACTCCGAAGAATATAGGTGAAATACATATCGTTGCCCCGCTTCGCTCTCCGAGCTACGCAGGACACTGCTTCTTGATTTTGATCTCATCTCTTTTGATAGGCCTTTCTTGTGCTAACAGTGCTTGCCCTGCTTCGCTCTCCGAGCTACGCAGGACACTGCTTCTTGATTTTGATCTCATCTCTTTTGATAGGCCTTTCTTGTGCTAACAGTGCTTGCACTGCGTAGCCCGAAGGCGAAGCAGTGGACCTACCGGGAATCGGACCCGGGACTACTCCATGCCATGGAGTTGTGTTGCCGCTATACCATAGGCCCCGAAATACTCGACTTGAAATTTTTGCGCGTTTAACGTCTTAACAGAATACCAGCAAAAAGACGCGTTTTCAACGCAGGAGGAAGATCATAGTGAACAGGGCTGGGTTCTTTATTTAAAAAAGGCCAACGGCCTGCATTCAGAAAGACAAAAATGAGACTATTATTTTTTGAAATCCTCAATCGACGAGCGACCATGGTGTCCTAAGCCGTGGCAGGACGAGCGAGGAGATTGGGAAAGTGATTTTCTCGGTGGGAAAATCGCCGTTTGCAAAAAATAAAAGCCGAATGCCCGCTACTCATACCGCAGCGAATCAATGGGGTTGGCGATGGCCGCTTTTCGCGCCGGATAAATGCCGAAGACAAGTCCGATCAGAGAAGAAACGCCCGCCGCAAGAATGACGGCGGAAATGGGGAGTGAAAGCGTCCAGCCGGTCGAGACGAGTTTCGATAACACAACATACGCCAGCACCGAAAGTCCCGAACCGATGACAATGCCGATAACGCCGCCGGCAAACGTCAGCATGACGGCTTCAAATAAAAATTGCTGCAGGATGTCATTATTTGTAGCCCCAACGGCTTTCCGCAGGCCGATTTCGCGCGTTCGCTCAACGACGGAGACCAGCATGATGTTCATAATGCCGATGCCGCCGACAATTAAAGAAATGCAGGCGATTGAAATCAAAAATAATTTCATAATCGAAGTAATGTTGCCAAGGAGTGCGAGCGCATCTTCCTGGGTACGGATGGTAAAGTCATCTTTGTGGGGATCGGTAATCCGATGATCCTGGCGCAAAACGGAAATAATCCGCGCTTTGGTAAAATCAATGGTGTAGGCGTCCGAGGCCTCGACCGTAATCACATTAAAATAATTAATCCCGAGCATCTGTCTTTGCGCAACCGTGATCGGAACCAAGACTAAATTGTCCTGATCGATGCCGAACGGGCCTAAGCCCTTGGCGTCTAAGACGCCGACCACGCGAAACGAAACGTCTTTCAGTCGAATTGTTTTGCCGATCGGATCGAGCTCGCCGAATAAAGTTTTTGAAATTTCAGACCCGAGAACCGCGACGCGATTGAACGAGTTGAGATCAGAATCGGTGAATGCCGCGCCGCGCGCAATCGTAAAATTACGGATGCTGAAAAAATCGGCGTTCGTCCCATCGAACGTTACCGTTGAGTCATTATTTTGGTAGACGATTTTGGCCTGACCCCTTACTTCGGCCGAGGCCTTGGCAATGGTCGGCTCGCGTTTTAACGCATCTAAATCATCTTGGATCAATGTCTTGATGACAATTCCCTGAACAGATGCCGGAGAAGAAAAGCGCGAGCCTTTGTCGGTCCCCCCGGGTATGACGAAAATTAAATTTGAGCCGGTCCCTTGGACTTGGTTTAAAATTAAATTCTGCGCCGATTGGCCGAGCGACATTAAAAGAATAACCGAGGCAATGCCGATGATAATGCCGAGCATCGTCAATATCGAGCGGGTTTTATTTCGTTTTAAGGCTTCGACTGAAGTTTTGGCCACATCTTGAAATTTCATCCCGTTAGAAGCAGATCGCGATCAAACGCGTTTGCTGTAAAATCATTTTAATTATAATTTTCATATGTATTCCGTCTTTCGCGATCGCGGCTTCTAACGGGATGTATTTTTTCAGAAGTTTATTTAAATAGTTTTTCGCCGTTAAGGTGCCGATGCCGCTTCACAATCGGCTCGTCAACTTCAATCAAGCCGTCTTTTAATCGAATGAGTCGACGCGCAAATTCGGAGGTGTAGGTCTCATGCGTAACCAGCACAATCGTGCGGCCTTGATTATGCAGCTTTTCAAAAATTTCCATGACCTCGCCGCCCGATTCTGAATCGAGATTACCCGTCGGCTCATCGGCGAACACGATGGCCGGTTCATTAACCAGCGCCCGGGCAATGGCCACCCGCTGTTTTTGACCGCCTGAAAGTCTGCCGGCTTCAGTCCCTAACTTTTCGGAAAGTCCGACTGACGCCACAGCGCTCAAAATGCGTGGTCTCCGCTCTCGTACCGGCAGATCTGAATAGAGCAAGGGAATTTCGACATTTTGATAGACGGACGAGCGCGAAAGCAAGTTAAAAGCCTGAAAGATAAATCCCATTTCTTGATTTCGAATGTGGGCCAATTCTTGATCGCTTAAATCCTGAATACTTTTTCCCAAGAATGTATACGAACCTACCGTGGGACGATCCAAAAAACTCAAAATATGGAGTAGAGTCGATTTCCCCGAACCTGATGGCCCCATGACGGCCACAAACTCGCCTTCATCGATATCAAATGAGATACCGCGAAGCGCTTTGGTCGCTGTTTCATCGACGAGATATTCTTTTGCCAGATTTTTTACGGAAATCACAGGTTCAAAATCCTAAGCACGAAATCCTAAACTCTAAACAAATTCTAAATTCAAAAGTTCTAAATTTGGGATTTTGTGCGTTGGCATTTGTTTCGGATTTAGAAATTAGGATCTAGAAATTAACGCTAATGCGTTTTCACTCCGACATTCACGACCGCTTCGCCTTCTTGCAATCCCGAAAGAATTTCAACATACCCGTCCGAACTGCGAATGCCGGTCGTAATTTTGACCTCCTCTTCTTTGCCGTTGACTATTTTATGGACGAACGTGCCGTCATCACGCTCGATAATGCCAAACTGCGGCAGTGTCAAGACATGCGGTTTTCGCAAGGTCTCGATGGCGAGATTTGCCGTCCCGCCGCTTTTAATGCGGTTGTCTTTTATTTCAAGCGCGACTTTAATCTTGTAGTTGGTTACCCCCGAGACCACGGTTTCGGCTGGATCGATGTGCGTGACTTTTCCATCGAACGTCTCCCCGGGCAATGAATCGAACGTAATTTTGACGCGATCAGCAAGCGCGACTTTGGCAATATCAACTTCTGGGACATTGGCCTCGACTTCAAATCCACCTCGCGAAATTAATGAGACCGCCGTTATGCTGGGACGCGCAATTTCGCCGATTTCATAATTAAGCGCGGTGACCGTTCCCCCAACCGGAGCGACCAAACTTAAATCACTTTTTTGTTCCTTGAGGATAGCCACATCGGCCGTGGCAGAATTGACGTTAGCTTCCAAAACTGCGAGATCTACCGCGCGCGGCGGCTCAATTTTTACCCGCAACGCGTCTTTGGCTGACTGGATGGCGGCAACCGCATCCGTGAGCGAGGTCATGGCCGTATTCAGTTCGCTTTGAACACCGGCGATATCGGTTAAATATCCGCTAACGGTTGACTGGCTCACGGTCGGCGAGATAACGGCTCGTAACAATGCGACCGAACTGACGAGCGACTGGCTCACCGCATTTAATTCCGCCGGCGCCTTTTGAAAGAAGAGATCGACATTCAAATTCCCGGATGGATTTGGCCCCGCAATGCTAACCGCTGCCACGTCACGCATAGACCGCACGTCTGCCTCCGCCGCATCAGCGGCATTTTTATCGTTTTGGGCTTTGGCCACGCTTGAATCCAACTGCAGTTGAAAATCCGTACGCACCGTGTTGGTTTGCGTATACACGTCGCTGCGCAGTATGGTGAATGCCTTGTCGGCTTTGGTGAGCGCCGTATCCAGCGCAACCAACGCCTCCTCGTAACTTGCGGCCAGTGCATTCTCCAGCTGGGCAACAGTCCCCGATGTCGCTCCGGCTTTTAATTGATCGAGTTTCGCTTGATTGCCTTCCTGCACCGCTTCGGCTTTTTGAATTTGCAAATTGATGTCGCGCCCATCCAGGCTCATCAGAACCTGGCTGGCGGAAACTTGAGACCCTACCCACACCGGCCGATAGACCACCTTGCCGCTTGAAAGAAATTCTAAATTGATGCTGGTTGCCGGCTCGATGGATCCTGTTACGGTAACCACATCCACCACGTCGCGCATTTTGGCTTTTACCAGTTCGGTCTTCGGCGCGGATTTATGGAACACGAAATATCCACCGCCGAGAATGACGGCAGCGCCCAAAATCCAAAGCCACGTTTTAAGACTCAATTTCAAAACCATAGGTTATTTTTTTGCAGTCGAGGCGAGTTTTTTAAATTCCGAGATGCGTTCGGCAAGCTCCTCCATAATGCCCTTCATCTCCGAGATCTTCATGATCATTAAGAAGCGCCCATGCGCGCCAGCGACGAGCATCTCTTCGCCGGCTTTTAATTTAAGATCGCGCCGCGCCTTAATCGGAATGACGACTTGGCCCCGAGCGCCGACCGTGGTTGAGCCGTACAATGTATGCTGACCGAAGGGTTTGGGTTTCATAAGGCTTCTTAAAAAAGTATGAAAAGTATGATTTTAGTGTACGCGGCGGAAAAAATAAGTCAAATGAAGCTCCACGGCCGCGTCTGACGCGGCCGTGGTATCTCGCAGTTTCCGCCGAAGGCGGAAACTCTTGCGAGATCAGCGGAATCCGCCACAGCATCTAGACTTCAACCCTGTCGAGGGTACATCTGTCTATGGTTTGCACCAAGCCTCGGGCTGATGCTCGAGGTCTGCTGTGACGGTGGATGAAAACGCGCCGGCTCATGTCATGTGAGCCGGCGCTTCACGTTCCTCTTTGGCCTCGACCAAGGTGATGAGGCCAATCGGAAAGGGCGTTCCTTCACGCCCGAGGAGATGCAGTCGGAAGGCGATATACTCCGCGCCGAGCTTTGATCGCGCCTCACTGCCCCATCGCGCCGCTTGACGGCAGGAGAGATGAGCTGAAAACTGCTGACGGATGTGACGCAGCAACAACTCGTGGCTTTTAAAGTTGGCGAAAGGCAGGGGTCTCGTTTCATACCAGCTGTCCGGGCCGCCGAAAAAACGCTCTGCGATAAATTTTCCCGGCCCCGCGAGATCGTCGCGAAATCCGAGAATGATGACCGGGAATTCGCGGGTCATGCGGAACTCATCCATTACTCGTTGGGCCACGAGTTGGAATGTGCCCTGGCCGTTTTCGTGCATCACTCCGTAATGGCGGAACGGCAGATGATCCTTCAATAACTTTTCCAGATCAGCCAACAGCCTGTCCGGGGTTTCAGCTGTCCACGAACAGCCGGCCAGACGCGTCAGGTGATACGTCTTCTCCACCGTTTTTCTCCTTTTCGGTATTTGATTGTGAAAGGGCGCCTGGCGCCCTCGAGAGGAATTGAACCTCTATTAGCACGTTAGGACTGTGCTGTTCTATCCGTTGAACTACGAGGGCTAGACTTTTTTTCTATCAGATCATTACGCACTATAGCGACTTATTGATGCCATTTCTAGTGGCTAGTGGCTAACCGCCAGTCGCTATATACTGACTCCATGACTCACGAAGAATCAATTATTGAGGCTATCAAGAAAGCGTTGCCGGCGGTCGTCTCCATTGTGATCGGAAAAGACAGCGAGGCCTTGCTCCACTCTATCCCAGAAAGCATGTGGCAGGAGATCGAGCGTGAGGCAAAAGACGAACATGCCGCGACAACCAGAAGCGAGATCATCCGGCATATGCCGAAAACTGATGACGGCAAAGTCCGCGTCGGTTTTGGCTCCGGGTTTTTGGTCTCTCGCGAAGGCTATATCCTGACGAACAAGCATGTCGTCATTGATGCCGATGCCGAATACACCGTCCTAACCGCCGCCAATGACACCTACACCGCAAAAGTCCTAGCCCGCGATCCCTTAAATGATGTGGCGATTTTAAAAATTGAGGCGAATAACGTGCCGAGCGTGGAGCTTGGAAATTCAGACGATATAAAACTCGGCCAAAGCGTGGTGGCGCTCGGAAACGCGCTCGGTGAATTTCAAAACACGGTTTCGGCCGGCATCGTTTCGGGCCTTTCGCGCTTTATTACCGCCATGTCGGATGATGAGCATCACGCCGAGCACTTGCGGGGACTGATTCAAACCGATGCCGCGATTAATCCGGGAAACTCCGGCGGGCCTTTGGTCAATCTCGCCGGAGAAGTCATTGCTATTAACTCGGCCATCGCGCAGGGTGCGCAAAACATTGGATTTGCCATCCCCATTAACCGCGCCAAGAAGGATTTAGCATCCGTCATGAAATTCGGCAAATTAAAAAAGCCATTTCTTGGCATTCGCTACGTTCCCATCAATGATTTTCTAAAAGAAAAACTGCATCTCTCCACCGCATACGGGATTTTAATCCGCGGTGAACACGCGCCGGAGCATGCAGGCGTCGTTAAGGGCAGTCCGGCGGCCGAGGCGGGTATCCGCGAAAAAGACATCATTTTGTCAGTGAACGGAAAACCCTTGGACGAAAAAAATATTTTAGAAGAAGTGCTCGAAACATCCGAGATCGGCGACAGACTGACATTTAAAGTCCTGCGCGGAAGTGACCCTGAATTTGAGACTTCAGCGGTTCTGGCGGAACGAAAATAGCTAGCCGACAAACTGCCAAAACTCATCTGCCGGACTCTGAAACCCGGCCGGGCCATAGAGAGTCCCCGCGAGACAGGCAAGGCACTCAATGAACTTGTCCCCCGCTTCAAAATACTGCACATAGCCACAAGGGACGCAGATGTAGTTGCCAGAGACAGGCACGATTTCATTGATGGAGTAAATTTTAGTGGCAACCAACATGGGACAATACAACGAGTATAGGAAAAATTGGATTAAAAAGGAATCTCCGGCCGAAAAGAAAAAGCGGGCGGCCAAGATTTTAGCCGGTCTCGACAAATTAAACCCCGAATCAAAGACCGCGCTTCTTTACAAAACGCCGATGCAGATGCTGGCGGCGGTTATTTTATCGGCTCAAGCGACTGATAAGATGGTAAATATTGTCACGGCTGAACTATTCAAAAAATACAAAACACCGAAAGACTTTGCCAATGCTAATCCAAAAATATTTAGCAAAGAAATTTCACGCATTGGGTTATACCAAACAAAGGCGAAGGCTATTATCGCGACGGCAAAACTTATCGAAAAAAACTTTGGCGGGAAAATTCCCAAAACAATTGAGGACTTAATCACGCTCCGCGGTGTTGGCCGAAAAACGGCGAGCATCGTGCTTTGGAATGTTCATGAGCTTATTGGCGGCATAGCCGTTGATACCCACGTCCGCCGCGTCTCCCAGCGCTTGGGACTCACCAAACATGACGACCCCAATAAAATCGAAAAAGATTTAATGGAGATTTATAAAGACAAAAAAGAAATGTGGCCCAAAGTCAACACGCTTTTCATCGATCACGGCCGCGCCGTCTGCCAGGCCCGCTCCCCCAAGTGCGTGATATGTCCCTTAAACAAAATCTGTCCGTCGGCAAAGACATAAAATCTTCGCAAGTGCCGCTGTGATACACTGTCGATATGGAAATTGTGGTCGTGAGGGACAAAATCAAAAAGGCAGAATTGAAAGCCATCGCCGATCAGCAGTTTGGCAACTTAGTGAAGGCCGCGGTGGATGTCGAACGCCGCATCCTGGCAGTTGGGGGAGAGCTCCACGCAGACGAAGAGGCGGTCTTGCTGCATGACGGCTCAAAACAAGAACAAATATGGGGAATTAATCTTTATCTCGAGCGGTCTCCGGCCGAGTGGATTGAATTCGACTCGATGATTAATATCCGGCCGTCGCAAGGAAATAAATCCCGCGGGATAGAAGATGAATCAATCCGTGAATTAATAAAGTCAATTATCGCCGAGCGCACGACATCATGAACGTTCATCATTCGATTGAGAAGGAGCGATGGGAGGGCCTCTCATTTGCGGATCAACTGGGGAATATCGGGAGCGAATTGTCGCGCATGAGAAGCGCGCGAAATCTGGGCGATTATGAAAAAGCTTTCGAGCGGGCGCTTGCGCTTATTGATTTGACGCGCAGTGACAGACGATGGCGCTCGGTATCTAAGCTCAAAGAACTTTCGCGCTTGCGTGAAACTTTAGCCGATGCTTTTTCGGGAGGTAGCGCATATGGCAGCGACCTTCAAGGTCTTGACAATTATTTGTACAGCTTCGCCCTGGCCGCTCGCCTGAAAAAATAAATGAGTCGGTCACGCCGCGCCGTCTGCCAGGCCCGCTCCCCCAAGTGCGTGATATGCCCCTTAAACAAAATCTGCCCATCTCGTAGGGTTCAGCCAAAGAGCCTATTCTCAAGTTCTTAAGAACTTGAGAATAAGTTATTGATGGAGAAATCAAAGAAGATAGTCTTGTAAAATAAAGTATTACACATCTTATGCGGAGCGTCATTAATATCTCACTACCCCGCGAAATGGCGGCTGAGGTTGAGAAACAATTAAAGCAAAACCAATTCTCGACAAAAAGCGAATTCTTCTGAACGCTCGTTCGTCTTTGGCTTGAAGGAAAGTTGGCCGAAGGGCTTGGAGAAAGCCGGGATGAGCTAAAACGGGGCAAGGGTAAGTTACTTCGTTCGTTGAGAGACCTGCGCTAATGCGAATCTTCTATTCCTCGAAATTCAGGCGAGAATATAAAACCCTCGCGCTGTCCGTTAAAAAAGTAGCAGAAGAAAAAGAGTGTATATTCCGCAAAAACCAATTTGACCCCAGACCGGGCACTCATAAATTGCACGGACGTCTTAAAGATTTCTAGGCGTTCTCTATCGATACACGCCATCGAATCATTTTTGAATTTATCAAGAAAAATACTGCATGGTTCCATTCAGTGGGAGACCACTCCGTGTATCGTCAAATGTAGCGACGGGCCGCGCCGTCTGCCGCGCCCGCTCCCCCCAATGCCTCATCTGCCCGCTAAACAAAATTTGCCCTTCATCCCATGTCTAGAAGAATGTTTATTCTCAAGTTCTTAAGAACTTGAGAATAAACCGTCCGGCCTCATAAAACTACTTTCTGATTTTCTTTGAATGTTTTTGAAACCACAATGCGATGATTTTTAAATTAGATTTCTTCGTGACTGTACCAAGCACAAACCTCTCCAGAACTTTATTTGAGGTTGTTAGGTCGTATCCATTGAGAAAAAGAAAACGAGCAGCTATGGCGATTGCCGTTCGTTTGTTTCCATCCACAAAGACATGATGAAAGGCAGTAGACTCAAAATATGCCGCTGCTTTTTCAAATACCGAGGGATATAATTCTTTCCCGCCAAACTGCATTTTCGGCCGCCCGGCAATCGAGGCGAATAGGTTCATATCTCGTACGCCGTGGAGTCCACCCGTTTCGTCTATAATCTTCGCGTGAATCACGAGCATCTCCTCGGGATCCAGATATCGGGTCATTTTTTCGCGAGCGCGAGCAAGGCCGGCCGGTAGGTTTTAATAAACTGCTCCGTCCAATCAAGCAATTCCTTTTTCACTTGATGCGCCGGCTCAATAATCACAAGCTTTTCTTTGTGATTAATGTTCACTCGCACCTCATCCCCGATTTTAAGACCGAGCTCTTTCAAAGATTTTTTGGAAATCGTAACGGCCGCCGAAGAGCCGACTTTCAATACTTTTTGTGTCATAACGTGTACAGATGAAATTAATATAATCTAAACTCCTACGCACCTACTTGGTATAGAAGTGCTCTCGCAATTCAGTTTCGGGAATATACCGAGAAGCTTGCGTGTAAATCGCTTTGAGCGTCCATTTATCCATCTCGGCATGTAGCGGGATTGTGAGGCTCTGCTTTGTTCCACCCTCAACAGTTCTGCGCAATTTTACATGACTGCCTTTTTGGGCAACCACAGAAAAACCGAGGCCTTCTAAGATCGCAACAACATCGTGCCCTGAAAGAATTCTCAATTTAGGCACGAATCTCGGAAAGTTCGAAATTTGCCAAAACAGAAGGACTCGACGTCAGACCAAAATCAGCCGGGTTCTCTCCTTCGAGTTGCAAGGCAACCGCCTCTTTGAGATTCGCGGCGAGCTCATCTAGGGTTTTCCCTTGAGTTACGACCGGTAAATCAACTCCCTCCGCAATATAGTGGGTTTCACCCCTATGAATATGAAATTGTATGATGCTTTTCATAATAATATGAGTCAATCATATGTTAATATTGCGCCGATTTTAAGACCGAGCTCTTTCAAAGATTTTTTGGAAATCGTAACGGCCGCCGAAGAGCCGACTTTCAATACTTTTTGCGTCATGTGTAAAGATTAGTATATTATTAGTATACATTCAAGCCGCTGGGACTCTCGCCCTTTATTGCGCCAACATGTTCAGCCGCACCACCCGCTCTCCCAGGTGCGAAATCTGTCCCCTAAACAAAACTTGCCCCTCTTCGAGAATCTAGTTCTAAAAGCTTACCAAGCATAGCGTTATTCTCATATTCTCAAGAATATGAGAATAAACTACTCGCCTGGGATAAAATTTATTTTTTATTTCTCCTTGAGTTCTTGCGAAACCAGCCGGCAATTTCTGCTATTCCATATTTTTGATCCACAATTCGCAATGCAAACGACTCAAGTTCGCCCTCTTTGGCAATGAGTTGGTAACCATTATTCTCCAAAAAAATACTGGCTGCTGAAATGCCGGTCCGCTTATTTCCGTCAATAAATGGATGCTCCATAATGATAGCTCGCGCATACACCGCGGCCTTTTGGTACACTGAAGGATAGAGTGTTTTCCCAAATACTTTTTGCCTCGGAGAATGTTCCAAACTTAAAATTGCATGAGAATCTCTCACGCCGTGACTGCCACCTGTTTCATCAATCATCATTGAATGAATCAGAAAAATCTGTGAGTATCGTAAATACTTCACTTATTTATCGGCGAGCGATTCTAAGTCTTTTCGGTATCTCTCGATGAATGCAAGTGTCAATTTTGCAATTTTAGAGTCTTCCTTGGAGAGATTTTGGGCAGGAGTAATTGAAACCAACTTCCTCCGCTGATCCACATCCACCTGAACCTCATCGCCGATTTTAAGCCCCAGTTCTTTTAAAGACTTTTTGGGAATCGTCACCGCCGCCGAAGAGCCAACTTTCAATACTTTTTGCGTCATGACACCAGATTAGAATATTATTAGTATACATTCAAGCCACTGGGACTCTCGCCAGTCTTGAGCTATCTGCCTCGCCCGCTCTCCCAAGTGCGAAATCTGTCCCCTAAACAAAATTTGCCCCTCTTCGTATATCTAGAGTAAGGTAATAGCGATACTATTTTAGATATTCTTGTGAGCACACCAAAAGAACAAGACTTCAGTCTCTACCAGCCGCTTGATTATGATGGGCTTGTATTAATGTCCGAATATTTCGATGCAGGGGGGCCGGGACAGAATTCTTTGACAGCAAGTTTCTACGATCTGGAGAGCAATTCTTTCGAGAAGAGGATATTATCAAGGTTGTATAAAGACCTTGATAAAATTTCTGAAAGGACTTCCTATGCAATCCTCAATAAATATGAGGAATCCCTACGTCCGTTTATAAAAATTATTAGAAAATTAAAGGAGCGTGGACTTGTCAAAGACGTATTCATAGACCACCGCCGTTTTAACGACTCTCCAGCATTCAGTCGGATTGATATAACTCCATCCATTGATGATACATATAATACTGATGGGAGAAAAATTGTTCGTACATTCGGACATAGCTCCGGTCAAGACTTAATTAGTATGGTTAGTAAAAGTATCGGGGAATTTTTGGAGCGATATTATTTGACTAAGTACAGTAGAAAAAATTTTGTGACGAATTCTTATGTAGATTTGAACAGAAGAGCCCGGGCTTTAGATCCTAAGAAGTTGGTGAGTTTCTCGGAGGAACAGCAAAATCAATCAAATCGTTTTGCTTGGACCCCAGAGCATAGACTTCACTGGGTTCAAGGTGTTCGAGTGTCTACAGGACAAAAAACCATGCTGCCCGCACAGCTAATCTTTTGGAACTACATCAGCGGGGACATACCAGAAGTATTTCTTAGAGAGCCAAATACAAATGGTAGCGGGGGGATGTTTAATCGAGAGGGGGCAATGCTGGCGGGTTTATATGAACTTATTGAAAGAGATGCCTTTCTCATTTTCTGGCTTAATAGAATCTCTCCGCCACAAATTGATATTTCGTCTCTCAACAAAGATTTGAGGAGTTCAATACTCCAAGTGCAAAGATGCAGATTCAAGTGTCACATATTAAACACAACACTCGACATAGGCCCGCCCAGTTTTGTTGCGATCATTCTAGATGAATCCTGGGTGGGGCCCTACTTATCAATGGGGGGTGGCTGTCACGCAAATCCAGAAATCGCGGCGACAAAGGCATATGAAGAAGCTTGGGGAGTTTATTATAGTCTCCGATCTAAGAAAGACAGTCATCCCGTATATGAGTTAGCTGATAATTATAGGCCGTTTGGTGACCCTTCATTAGGTCAAGAAGAACGTTTGCATCTTTGGGCTAACCCAAAGATGCGCGAACACATTGCTTTTTTCCTTGAAGGACATGCCCAGGATATTCAAAAAGTCCGCTTTGATTTTCCAAGAAGCTTTGCGACAACTCGTGATGAATTAAACTTCTTGGTCAAAAGGGTCGAGTCGTTGGGAATAGGCTACGAAGTTTACGGATTTGAGGTTCGCGATTATTTCTTAAACCATGAATTGGGTTATAATGTAACTCAGGTTGTGGTGCCTGAATTAGTCCCATTATACCTTAACGAAACTTTTGCACCCTTGGGAGCCTCGAGACTTAGAACAGTCCTGCCAAAACTGGGCTATCAGATTAAGAGAAAATTCAACACTTTTCCGCACCCTTTTCCATAGTAACAGTAACCAAAACTGATTGTGAATATAGCTTGATTGTCAGAAATTATTTTTGCTATACTATGGACAAAGATGTCCCACTTTCTCAGAAACATTTCAAAGCTGGTTTTGTTCGCAATTGCCCTAGCTTTGATTTCTGTTGGTCAAAATATTTTTAGCGGCAAAAAACAAGGTGGTGAAGAACTTGCTCTCGGTAACTCCTTAACCAATCATGCTTCGGCGGATGTTTATGTTGACCCCGGCGGCTCTACTGGCTCTGAGGGTTCTACTGGCTCTGAGGGTTCTACTGGCTCTGGCTGTGGTAACGATTGCTGTACCGTTTTCTAAAATACTTAAGTATAAACTTCTATGACGCGCAGGACGAAACTCACCTCAATTGCTCTACTGATTGGGCTGGTAGTTTTAGGTGTTTTCTATTATTCATTATCCACCCGCGCCATTGATAATATTATTCTCGGTGTTCCTTATTTCGGCACTTTCTCCGGAACGCCGCTAGCGTATGATGTTGAGTCGACGGCGGCGATGATACTCCGATATTGGGGCGATAAAAGGCTATCATTTTTAGATCTCAAAAGAACCTTGCCCGCTGAAACGACTAGGGGAAATTTTACATTCACCGATTTCAAAAGATTCTTTGAAAGTCAGGGATATGAAGCTAAAATTGTTACACTACAGAATCAAAGGGGTCTTCGCAATTTCTTGAATCAATCTTCGAGTACGCCAATTATTGTCTCTATTATGAATGGTAGCCCGTCCCTGAGACCAGGTGGTGGATATTATGGAGTTATCGTTGGATCTCTGGAAAGTCAAAAGCAAATTATTGTCCATCAAACAAGTCTGGGTAGTAACTACCTCATACCGTCAGGCCGGTTTTTCCCACATCCGGTTATGGGTCTCGTAGTAACCCCTTCAGCGCAAATAAGATCTCTGATCGTGGGACCAGATCACTCGAAACCATACCCGGCACGGCTTAGTATCATGGACGATACTGACATAAAAAATACTCTTGCAAAGTGGAACGAGGCACTGTCATCAGAAAACGATACCATCAATATTAGAGGAGCTAAGATTAATCCTGATATAACACAAAGATTGCTCAAGAAATGGATGGATGTAATAAATAGTCTGGGTTTTCAGAAGCTGCACCCTGCCGCACGGATTCTAGCAAATACGTCGGCTAGTATGTATCTGACAGCATTAAAACAATATAAAGAAGCTATCAGCCAACTTGAAAACAACGTGATACCAATAGATCACGATCTTAATGAACCAGCAGAGGGATGGCCTCGCGATCCGACGATGCTTAAAGCCTTCGCGTCCCCTTGGAGAGTTTTAGCCCTTGCTTATTTTGAGACCGGCGAGAAGAAAAAGGCTCAAGCAGCTCTCGAGAATGCGGCTAAAACAGGCGATAGCTGGGTTAGCCTTTATTTGGAAAAGGAGCTAGTTACTAGCGAGCTAGTGAAATATAAATAGAGGAGAGTTAAAGAGACTTCATTCTTTAATGTAAATTATGCTTACGCCGCGCATCAAGCTGGCGAGGTTTTTGTTGAAAGATTACCCAAATGTTAGAAAAACTTATTAGATTTTACAAAAAGCCTGCGACACTTCGGGAGAAAGAAATCGCGAATCTGATGACCGACTTTTTGGAAGCCTACAACCGGAGAGATATTGGACATATAATAGCGAGTTTCGAAGAAGGCGCGTTCGTAGATTCTCTCACTGTTAATAAAAGGGTTGGCACCGAAGAGTATAGTGTAATTTTAAGCAACACCCTTTCAAATTTAAAGACGGCAAAAATGGATAATGCGGTAATACGGGCGAGCGAGGATGAAGCTACGGTGCAAGGAATCTTCGAGATAATACAGCAGAATGATACGAGGGCAAGCAATATGTATCGGGTTCATTACCATCGTGGTAAAGATGGCGCGTGGAAAATAACTGATGTTCTATACCTTACTAGGTATCGGCCACGTCCCATATAACAATGATGCAGATATTTCAACATACGGCATGTCAATATCAAGGAACCGTTCTAGTCGGCGGTGATTTGATTTTTAATACGGAAACTAGTAGGGGGGTGTCCAAGATTGATCACAATTCTATATGGGGAAAGTTTCGAGACACCATAGAAAAAAGTGACGTAATATTTCTTAATTACGAGGGCGTCATTTCCCGTGGCGGCCAGCCAAGAAGAAACGGGAACCAGGAGTTTCTTTTTCGATCTGACCCAGCGATTTTTAGTTTGTTCAGGGGGGATCGCCGTTATATTTTATCTTTTGCGAATAACCATAGTTTTGACTATGGCAGAACTGCACTCGAGGAATGCCTTAATTTGTTAAAAACCGAAAAAATTGACTTCATCTGAATAGGAGAAGATAACTATGAGGCTTTCATGCCGAAGGTAGTTAACCTTCAAAATCTTCGGGTGTCTTTTTTAGCACAGACCGACCTGCTGGACGAGAATATGCATCCAGCACAAGGAAAAAGCGGCGTAGCGTCGTTAACAAAGGAGCACCTCTCCGGTGCGATAAAACGAGCGAGAGTATCGTCTGACATTGTCATTGTCGCGCTGCACACAGTCGGAAACGTTTATGCGGGATTTTCTTTCTTCCCTGACGAACATCAAAAAATGTATTACCGACTAGCAATTGATTATGGAGCGAATATTGTCGTCGGACATCAGCCGCACGGAATGCAGCTAATTGAAAGGTATAGGGATGGATTAATTTTTTACAGCTTGGGCGCGTTACTGTATGACCCGAAACTCGCCGAGATATTAAATCCCTCCGATTATTACTACAAAACGACCAGGATACATGGCGGCTGTCTCGTGGCATTCAAACTTTGTTCAAACGGAATTCACGATTTCGTCGCTAAGCCAACGCGATCAACCAAAAATGACGTAGAGAATACGCTCCATCTCGTTCCCGACTCTCTCTTAATGAGAGTAGGTGCGGGCATATTAAAAATGTACACTGTCTTTAGTTAGGATCAAATAAAACAGTCCAAGGTTATGCCTCGGACCGTTGGTCTTTACATCAATGGTTCCCTGACTTACTGACTTGCGGTTGAACCAACAAGGCCGTATTGCGAGAGCTCGAACTGCAACCTGGCGTTGTTGGAATCGCACTTGATGAAGCGCTGAACTTCAGGCACGTACCAGCATTTCAGCCAGAAATTGAGCTGTGCCCCTGAAGTAGTGGTCTCGACACGCAGCGCTTCGAACGTCCCTGCCAAGACCCCAATCCGCTCCCACTTCTTCGCCTGCGCGTTGACAGAGAACGAACCGCTTTCGGGTCCAGCTGTCCACCAGACGACTCCGCCCCAGCGCTTTCCCTCCCACAGAGGAAAGGAAAGCGAACGCAAGTGAGGATTGTAGTCCACTGGTGCGCCAGTTCTTCCGACGCCCACCAGCATGTTCCATTCCCTAGTATAGGGAACCTGCCGTTCTCCTACTCGTGCTACGAACTTACTCGCGTCAACCGACAAAAGCTCGATCTTGAGGCTCCCACTTGGGGTTTCCAGAAGCCACCAACTCCCCGGATTTGGACTGGGAGATGGGACAACTTTCACATTGGGTGGGGGCGCCTCTGATTGCGCAACGGCCGTAGGAGCCGACGTCAGAAGTACGGCGGCGGCTAAGAAAATCGCCGGCGACAGAGTTTGTCTCATAGGAACTCTACTCCTTCCGGGGTCCACGTCACATTCTAGAAGAGCGGCGGCTGGTTGAGGTGTTCGATATCCCCTCTCATGATCTTTCTCGCATCCTCGCTGATAGGGTTGCACTTTTCTCCATCCCAATGAAATCCTCTGCCCCGATCGTGGCAGATTGCATTGAGACCCTCACTGATAGCCCTTTCTGTCGCAAGATCTGACCTTGTGGCGACGATCGGGCTAGCAACACGTCCTGTCTCCTGACCGAAGACTTCGCCTCCTACCACTGCCGAGATTGAGAGCACCAAGAACAGTATCTTTATCATTGCTCTGTTCTCCAGTCTCGAGGATTAGAGCGACTTGGTATAAGGACCAAATAACCTATTAAGTTCCTGTATTATTTATATACATCCTGCAAATGAATTTGTCAAGTGCTTGAGAGGGGGACAGCAAGCTCTAATGTTTTGGAACCAATATGCGTTGAGATATAATGTGTTGATATGAATTCGGATTTTTCTCGCCTCTTCCATTCATCATCAAAAGATCATGCCAAAGGCCACCCACCAATTCCTTTTGAAGAATGGCCCGATGAATGGAAAACAATATACTATAAATCATACCCCCGCTTACCTAAAATCGACCTTGCAAACATTTCTCTTAGGGCAGACTTTTTCGATCTGATAAAACAAAGAAGATCACGCCGTGATTTTAATCGAGAGCCAATTATGCTTCATGAGCTTTCAGTATTACTTAAGCATTCCTGTGGAGAAAATGGCATTAGGGACAACCAACCACTTCGGGCACAACCATCTGCAGGTGGAAGATTCCCTATTGAGATATATCCTCTGATCTTTCGCCCGAGTAAAGATATTATCGCTGGTCTATATCACTATAATGTAAAAACACACCAACTCGACATACTAGAACAACGAGAATTTACTGATGCTGAAATTGACTCGTATTTCACATATCCGTGGGTAAAAAATGCCAGTGTGGTCTTGTTAATGAGCGCGGTTTTCTGGAGAACACAAAATAAATATGGGGAAAGGGGTTATCGCTATATATTTATTGAGAGCGGACACATTGGTCAAAACGTATATTTGACCACGAATGTACTTGGGTTAAAGTGTTGTGCCTTAGTGGGCACAAGAGATGAGAGCCTAGAAAGGCTTCTTAATATTGATGGGGTTAACGAATCACTAATTTATACACTAGCAATTGGGCACTAGGAGAAACTTGCCTGTGCAGAAAAGAATAATCTCATATCTCATCCTATTCTTGGTTATAGTCGGCTACTTTTTGTATTGGCAAAGTACCACACTCACTGAAGCCGCAGGAATTTGAATCTCGTCCAGTCGATAATGTATAATTGCTAGCATTAATCAATCTTAATCAATTGGTATGGTGCAGCGTCTCCCACTTACAAAAGCCCGGATTAATCTTGGAGCTATTATCAAGCGGGTACATCTAAACAAGGAATATATAATTTTAGAAAAGGATGGTATCCCTGTTGCCGGTGTTATGGATATTGACGAGTTTGAGGATTATCTCGAGCTACGAGATCCCAAAGTGAAAGCTCACATTGAAGTGAGCCGAAAAGAATATCTGGCGGGCAAAGCTCGTCCGGCTCGGGCAATTTTGGCAGAGCTTTCTCCTTCTCTAGAAAGAAAGATCAAACGGTAAGGACCCATGCCGTCTTTTTTAGTTTCCGCTACCCCTCATTTTGAGCGCCTGCTTCGTGCGCTTATAAAGCGTAACCCGGAGGTAAAAGGCATCTACGTTCGTGCAATCGGCATCCTTGAGACTGATCCGTATAACCAAACACATCATTACGCGATCAAAAAACTTATCGATATCCCCCAGGGCGAAGGACGGTGGAGGCTGTCTTTGGGACGTCTTCGTTTTCGCTATGATATTAAAGACCGTGGAGTGAGTTTCCACTACTGCGGACTCAGGAGAGAGGACACCTATGCCTAAGATCTGGCAGTTACTTACTGTGATTTTATTTTTCGGCGCATCAGTTTCGTATTCTCTACGCACGACACTCGCCGAAGCCGCGTGAATTTGAATTTGGTTCAGTCTATACCATTGACGGGAAATACAACCAAAGTATATATTATGGATATATGGAAAAAATACTGCTGAATATAAAAACCGACAAAAAGCTTAAGGAAGAAGCGCAGCTGGCGGCACGGGAGCTTGGACTTCCGTTGGGAACCATTATTAACGCCTATCTTAAGGAATTCATACGGGAAAAGCGGGTTATTTTTTCAGCGCCTCCGGTACCGAACAGACGCACCCAGAAACTGCTTATGCAAATTATAAAAGACATCAGGGGCAGGAAGAATGCTCGTGGGCCGTTCACCCATAAAGAAGCACTTCAGTACCTTGATCGACTATGAAAGTTCTCTTTCATAAGAATTTTGATAAAAACTATCAAAAACTTCCGGTATCGGTAAGAAACAAATTCAAGAAAAGGCTTCGGCTATTTATGGCTGATCCCTTTAACCCGACACTCAACAATCATGCTCTCCATGGTGAGTGGCGGGATTTCCGCAGTATCAATGTCACTGGCGATTTCCGTGCTTTCTATAAAACTCTCGATGAGACTACTGTTGAGTTTACCATTATCGATAAGCATAGTAACTTGTATTCTTGAGTCAGTATCATCTTCTTTATGGTGAGAAGAGAAATCAAGAAGCGATCTGTTAAGAAATGCTCAATATGCACGGGGGATATCCAGCTCATACAGTAAGTATTGCGATGGCAGATACCGTGGGGTCACTATTTCGGCAAGATTCCGCTTTTCCGAAAGAAGGAATTGGACATTGTCCATCGTGCCGGCGCGATCAAACGCCGCCTAGACACTATGATTATTGACGTTCTGGAAAAGGATCCGAAACCCTATGCGTACGTCGAGTATTGGGAATACCCCGTTTGTTATTGGGGATCTTAATTTTTTTATGAATACCAATTAGAAGCTCTGCCAGCCCGCTTCGCCAAAGCTCCAGCGAGGCGAGCAGGCAGACGCGATCGTGAATGGATGAATCCCGTTAGAGAATTAATCGGGGCTGTATTTCAAAATGAGGCTCACGACACATAGAGACATTAAACTTGCCATAAAGTTACTCGTTAATTCTCTAACGGGATGAAATCTTGGCACGCTATTGTTGCTGTTTTGTTTTTTTGTGCGTTGATTTTGTATTCTGTAGGCACTACACTCGCTGAAATAGCCTGGGAGCATCATCGGTGGGGACAAATTGCCATAATGCTTGATAGAAAAGACGCTAAACTTGCCTCTCAAATTGGCGGCTATTACTTCAACGGCGGGGCGTATGATTTAAATCTCGCAGAAAAAGGCTACAAAAAAGCGGTGGCGATTGATCCGAAGATTTTGTGGGGGCATTATCAGCTGGCACGGATTTATTTGGGTTGAAATGCTGGGGCGCAAATTCTCGTAAACTCCCACACTACGGGTGTACACTCATGGCTTTCTGGCCTCTACTTCGCGTTTTTTAGCTATTCGTCTCCGTCTTTACAAACGGAGCTTTCTGGCGTGAGGGGTAAAAGACTTTATAGAAAGATTAGAGTATTGATATTGGATGATGCCGGATGATTGATTTCTGACCATTAATACGGTAGATTGTATAATATCTATCTTCGGGTTTTATGAATAAGAGATTCTCGCAAAATCAATTTAAAGTTGTAGTCGAGCACGACGAAGACGGCTATTTTGTTGCGTCGGTTCCTGCATTGCCGGGATGTTCAACCCAGGCAAAAACAATGAATGAGCTCCGAGAACGAGTCCGCGACGCGATTCGTCTCTCACTCGAGGTCACAAGAATAAATCCGTTGTACCGGAAGAGAATTAAATGGTTCGCGTATGAACCGGCGTTCGTGGGAATGGAGGTGGTTACCATATAGATAGATCATGAGCAAAAAGGTGCGGATGCTGAAGGCGCGCGATCTCATGCGCGTTTTATATTCCATCGGCTTTACGAAAGTGCGTCAGAGCGGTTCACACATTTTCTTTCAGCATCCGGACGGGAGAACGACGCTTGTGCCGAAACACGGAGGCGAGGACATAGGCCGCGGATTATTGCGTCAGATTTTACGCGAAATAGAGTTTACTCCCGAACAGTTTTCGAATTATTTGTGAATTTAACATTCTTCGTTTTGGAAGCACCCAGATTAAAGTGGCACGCTCTAGTCGAAATTGCAACGCGTTATCTTAATTTATGGCATATAAAGAAATCAAGAAACGATCTATAAAGAAATGCTCAATATGTACGAGGGATATCTGGCTCACACAGTATAAGGGCGGCAGATATCGAGGGGGCCACTATTTCGGCAAAATTCCGCTTTTCCGAAAGAAGGAACTGGACATTGCCCATCGAACCGGTGTTGTAAAATGTCACATAGGCGATATGGTTGTTGATGTTCTGAAAAAGGACCCGAAACCCTATGCGTACGCCGAACATTGGGAGTGTCCGAAATGTTATGGGGGTCTTAATTTTTGCTACTGTTCGCTGATTATTCAGCGCTACTGTTTTCCTATGATGTTGAGAGACAGACTGTAATCCCCTATTACTGTGTTCTTCAACGCAAAGATACTTATGTATAGAAACACAGGGCAATACATCATTGCTTTTTTATTTTTTAGTGCGCTGATTTTATATTGGCAAGCTACGGCTCTGGCGCGGGTTCTGTGGGGACATCGCTGGGGAGAGGTTGCCGTTACACTCGACCAAACGGACGCGAAGTTGGCCTCGGGCATTGGGGCGTATTATTTCAACGGCGGTGCATACAACTTAGACATTGCCGAGAAAGCCTACCGGAAAGCAGTGACAATTGATCCCCGTATTTTTTGGGGGCACTATCAATTGGCGCGGATTTATTTTATTGAGGGAAAATTCGATCAGGCGATTAGTGAAACTGCGAAAGAGCTCGGAGCCAATCCCGGAAATTTACGCACACTCTACGTGCGGGGATTAATTTACGGGACACAGGGCGACTTAGTGAAAGCTGAAGACAATTTTAGAAGATTTACTGAGTGGGCACCGTCTGAATGGGCGGGATACAATGATTTGGCCTGGGTCTATTCCAAAGACGGGAAGTTTAAAGAAGCCAAAGAAACCATACGGCTCGCGATGCGAAAGATTCCAAACGCCGATACCAATCCCTGGCTTTGGAACGCGCTCGGGGTGGCAGAGTTAAACTTAGGCGAAAAAGACGCCCAAAATTCATTTGAATCAGCACTGAATTTAGCCCATCACCTTTCGCTCCAAGATTGGTATAAAGCCTACCCGGGGAATCAAAAAGATGATGCGGCCCAGGGGCTCGATCAATTTAAAGCGGCTATCAAAGAAAATTTGCGGAGGAGTGAAGCATTCAGGTGAGAATTTTGACAGATTCGTTAGACTTGATACCTTTAACATACTAAACATGGCTACCAAAAAGAAAGTGACGATAGAAGGGCTCGCGAGCATGGTCCAGCGTGGTTTTAATGATATTGATCGGCAATTTGAAGATGTTCATAAACGGTTTGATCGCATTGAGAAACTAATCCTGGCTGACCATAAACGCCGCATTGAGCGCTTGGAGAGTGACGTAAAAGATTTACGAGATCTGCTTGCGATGAAATAGCCGCACCAAAAAGTTCCCGCACGGGAACTTTTTGGTGCGGGATGAATAATCTTGTGTGGATAAAAGAAAAGTAAATTAGAGATAAGCGGCCTATAACCCGGTTAGTAGAACTTCGACTGCTGCACCGCGCATTGCCTCCTATGCAATTCAATACAGAACAAAAAAGGTGGATAGGGATAAATCTCTGCCATGTGGGCATTTTTTATTGTCGAAGTTTCATTACCGGGTATAATGGAATCAATGCCGCGCTCTCGATTAATTTCACTGCTCATCATAGCTGCCGCCTTTTCTGTCGCTGGCGGAGTTTTGGCGTTTTCCAACCATTCAACTGCAAGCGCCCTTAAATCCCCCTCCCGCTGGACTGACGCGACTGGGGCTGCCATCTTTACTCCCGCCTGCGGGTCTTCCGCCCTCACCACTTCATGCTCAAATGGCCAACCCATCATCACCATCAACTGGACTGATACGTCAGCTGCCACGTGTGACTCCTACAGCTGGCATACCCTGTTCAGCCACCTCGGTCGACTGGGGGCCGGGAGCGGTACCCCTTTCGCTTACCAACTACGGCATCTGGGTCTATATCACCGGCAGCGGCCATACGATTGACGATACGCAGACGATAACCACACCGGATTGCAGCGCGGGGACGCCCCCCCCGCCGCCGCCCGGGACACCACCGCCAGGCACGCCGCCCGGGAATGCCCCGGTCTCGTTTACCCCCCCAACCATTACAAGAGGCCAGACAACGGTCCTTTCATGCCCCGCATGCGGCCAGGGAATCTACAGCTGTACGGGAGACCTCGGCAACGGATCTATAAACGGTCAGGTGACGTTGGCCCCGACAGTTTCCCAAGACTGCACCGTAACCGGAAACAACGGCTCGGGCTCGGCGCATGTTCAGGTAAACCAGCCGGTAAATAATTTCCACGAAGTGCCGCCCGTTGAGTAAGTAATCGCGAATATACCTGCCCGCCATCAGCCTGTCGTACGCAGTAGACAATCATTCGAGAGTATAGAGTGCTTCACGAAAAAGATTGCACCTCGCGGCACGGGCATCTGGCGGGCGGGCAAATCCTCCCCAAATAGACGAAGAAGATATGTCGCGCACTAAAGTCGCCGCAATCTCGATACTCGCCTTCGGCCTGATAGCTGCGGGCGGTGTTTTATTTTTTTCAAACGGACATTCGAGTGCCGCGGCCATCAGCCAATACTCCCCCTCCCGCTGGACTGACGCGACTGGGGCTGCCATCTTTACTCCCGCCTGCGGGTCTGGCATACCCTGTTCAGCCACCTCGGTCGACTGGGGGCCGGGAGCGGTACCCCTTTCGCTTACCAACTACGGCATCTGGGTCTATATCACCGGCAGCGGCCATACGATTGACGATACGCAGACGATAACCACACCGGATTGTACCTTGCCAACACCCGACATTAAGGCGAACGGCGCGGATGGGCCGATTGTGATCACCTATAATACTGCGGCCACGCTCTCCTGGACTTCGGCTCACGCAACAAGTTGCACCGTCTCTCCCGGCGGCTGGACCGGCACATCCAATCCCGGCCAGTCGACCGGCAATATAACTGCTTCACAATCCTACACGCTCTCTTGTACCGGCCCGGGAGGCACCACGGGCGATACGGTCGTCATCAACACGGCAACGCTGACTATTTCGCCAATTAGTAAATCCTTAAACCCCACCCAGACGGTACAGCTTACCGCCACCTATGACCCCGATGGACCGGGGGGCGCGGGGCCTTCGGATGTAACGGCTTCGGCCAATTGGTCTTCTGACAATACCGCCGCAGCGACGGTAAATAATGGCGCCGGCAAAGGGTTGGTTACCGCAGTTTCATCAAGTGTGGGAGCGGCAAATATTACCGCGGCCTACAATGGCTTAACAAGTAATGTGAGCCTTATCACCGTCTTAAAAGTTCCGGGATTCCAGGAAGTCAGCCCATAATCGGCTCACATAAAAAAACTCTTCCCTCGGATGACTTCACGTATTCGTATATTTTGCGACCATTCGCCCGCCTGCCAGATGCCTGTGCCGCGAGGTGCAATCTTTTTCGTGAAGCACTCTATACTCTCGAATGATTGTCTACTCCGTACGACAGGCTGATGGCGGGCAGGTATATTCGCGACTACTAATCGAAAATAATCGAAAACAAAATAATAAAGACCAGGAAGAAAATAATTCCGCCCAACAAAAAACACTGCTGCAGATGGCACTGGGTAACTTGATTTCTTAAATCGCCGAGCGCGTTTGGATGAATATACTCAAAATTGACGACGACCGCAACCAGGATGACCGCGAGCATTAAGGTGATCAAAATTTTCCCCATACCCGTTGTTTAAGCAATACGGAAAAGTTTACCCGCAACTAGGCCAATCGCAATCGCCGCGCCGCCAATGACGACCATTTCAATTGATTTATAGATCCAGGATTTGTTTGAAAATTGAGCATTCAGGATGCCGAGCAAAAGCAGCGCCAGAAGCGAGACGATGATGGAAAGGAAAAATCCAGTCTGTAGTGAAAGCACGAGATAGGGAAACAGCGGAATAAGCCCGGCGATGACAAAAGAGAGAAACATAGTAGAAGCCCCGATAATCGAACGCGAAACCGATTTTGCATCGCCTTCATACTCCTCGATCGAATGCTCGGATAAAAAACTGCCGACCGCCATCGAAAAGGCCTCGACGACTATATAGACCATACCCGTAACTAAAATCACGCCGCGCGAACTGCCCGCCTCCGCCACCCCGGCGAGCAACCCCACGGTTGAGACGAGACTGTCTTCAACGCCGAAAATAAAGTTGCGCAGATAGATTTCGCTCTGCTGTTTGGTGCGCTGCGCCATAATTCCATTCTATCCCTTTCCTAGCCTGGAGTCAGTCCAAAAAAATACTACAATGGAGGATGAGAAAGGTCGGAGAATATCTTAACGTCTTACCCATGAAAAAAATTATCACATCAGTTTCCGTCCTGATTGGAGTGCTGGCCGCCTCAGCGGCCATGGCAGATGGCGCAGATAAGGTTACTCTTTGTCATGTAACTGGTTCGGGAACGAATCCATTTGTCGTCATTACCGTAAACAAAAACGCGCTTCCCGCCCATCTGGCTATTGGCGATTTTCTCTTTCCGCCATCAGGAGATTGTGCAAATCCCGGCGGGCCGGGACCTTTGCCCGAGTAGACAAAAGCGTCCCGCCGTATTCTGCGGGACGCTTTTTCTTGCCCAATGGGCTTGATGCGGTTATAATTTTATTTATTCTATGCTTGAAATCTCTCGAGTAGAAAAAGCCTATGAGGGGCGAAACGTCGTGGATGATCTCTCGCTCGCCATCAAAAAAGGAACAGTTTTTGGCTTTCTAGGCCCGAATGGGGCGGGAAAAACGACTACCATCAAAATGATTGTCGGCCTTTCGCGTCCTGATGCGGGCACCATCCGGCTCGAGGGCAGGACTCCCCAAGACCCGGCCATGCGCGCCATGATCGGGTTTATGCCCGAAGCGCCCTATTTTTATGAATACCTGACCGGTCTTGAATTTTTAAAATTCTGCGACAGTTTATTCCCAGAAATAGATAGAAAACCGGATGCTGTCTATACGAAAACGCTGGCAGAGGTCGGGATTTTAAACGCCGCCAACCGCCTCATTCGAACTTACTCCAAAGGCATGCGCCAGCGGCTGGGATTTGCCCAAGCCGTCATTCATGATCCGGATTATATCTTTTTAGATGAGCCGCTCGACGGGCTCGATCCGATCGGCCGGCGCGAGCTAAAAGAAATTATCAAAACACTAAAATCCCGCGGCAAAACTATTTTCTTCAATTCGCACATTCTTTTCGACACCGAGGAGCTGTGCGATGAAATTGGCATCATCCACCAAGGCCGCCTGCTCTACTCGGGGCCAATCGGACACTTCACCAAGGGAAAATCACTGGAAGAACGATTTGTGGAAACGGTAAAAGCGGCCAGCCCTGCCAAAGCATGAAAAATATTCTCGTCATCGCCCAAAACACGCTAAAAGAAACCATCCGCGACCGGATTCTCTACGGCATCATGGCCTTTGCGGTCGTATTTTTAATGTTTACCGTATTTCTGGGTTCAATTTCGCTTGGTGAGGACCTCGCCGTCATCCGCAATCTGGGTCTGGCCGGCATATATTTCTTTGGCATGGTGGTAACCATTTTTTTGGGCGCTTCGCTGATGTATAAAGAATTCGAGAAGCGGACGCTTTATTTTATTCTCTCAAAACCGGTGCGGCATCGGGATGTCATCTGGGGAAAGTTTTTGGGATTGGTTTCAAGTGTTACGCTTACAACCATTCTTATGGCGGTCGTTTACCTGGCGGTTGTGGCCGCAAAAGGCGGCGGTGTAGACGCCGTAGTGCTTGAAGCCATAGCCCTGCAAATCGCCGAGATGGGTCTTTTTGTCGCGCTCACGATTTTTTTCTCGACGATTGCCGCGCCGCTTGCCTCCACATTATATGCCATCCTGGTTCTCTATATCGGCCATTCGCTTTCGCTGCTTACGAGTGCTGTCAAAACAAAACCCGTCATCGTCCAAAAAATCGTTCTGGTTATCTACTACCTATTCCCCAATCTGGAAAAATTTAATATCCGCAATTCGGTCATTTACGGCATCCGCATTCCATGGCCAGAACTGTTTCTCTCACTTGCCTACGCCATCGTCTACATTATCCTGCTGCTGCTGGCTGCGACTGCCATTTTTAAGGAACGAGAGTTATAGACGACCTTATGTCTTTTGCGCTCCCCATTAAAATTTTTATCCCGCTCGCCCTCTGGGCTTTAATCATCACCAGCCAGTACCAATGGGACCGCCTACGCGGCAAAACCGACCCTTTGCCCTTTCTGGTTCCACCGCCAAGGACCGTACGAGCCATCGATTTGGGTCTGCATAACGCGGCGGCCAATCTGTTGTGGCTCAACACCATCCAGGAATTCTCCGATATCCGCTGGAAGCATTACGAAAAAATCTTTGTTTCAAACATCAATACCATCAACGAGCTTGACCCAAAGTTTTCCTATCCCTACGCTTTTGCTGCCATTATCATCCCAGCCATTGACCCGGCCAAAACAAATATCGCAATTGAAATTGGAAAGCGCGGTGTCTTAAACTCTCCCGCTGATTGGAGGATTCCCTATTATGTCGCGCTGGATTATCACACCCTGGGCAAGCGCGCCGATGCCGCACGGTACTTTGACATTGCCTCGCGCGTTCCTGGTGCGCCCGAAGCCGTAAAAACGATTGCCGCCAATTATGGTGCCGCCAAGAACATCCGGGTCCAAACCGAGCAAATTTGGACCTCGATTTATGAGACCTCGAATGACGAAGTTTTGCGCGAACGTGCGAAACTCTATATCGAGCACTTCCAGATTCTCGATATTCTCGATAAAGCCGTGGCCCAATACAAACAAAAAACGGGCTCATTTCCCGTTTCGCTTGATGATCTCGTCAAAAAACAGATTATTCGATTTATCCCGCCCGACCCCTTTAGCATCCGCTACACCATCGATCAATACGGCATTCTCCGGCCCGTCATCAGCGAGTCCAGTAATGAAAAGAATTAGACCTTATCCGCCGTCGCAAAAGACCACCTGCGTAAGCCGGTGAATGAATGCGAAAAGAGTAACTGAAAGCCTAATGGTGAGTTGAGAGCCGATGCTTTGGCGGATTCCGCAGATCTCGCATGAGTCCGCCTGCGGCGAAATACGAGATGCCACGGGCTTACGCCCGTGGAGCTTCATTTCTCTCGTCTTTTTCTAAGAGAGCAATGATCCTGTCGAGTTTTACTTGCTCGATGCGCGCCAAGTTTTTCTGTAAATCTTCGATTTCAAGCTTGGCTTTTGTATTCGTCTCATAATCGGCTTCGGCCTGATGGCGATCGCGGTCGTTTTGCCGGTTTTGCGACATCATAATTATCGGCGCGGCATAGGCCGCCTGGGTTGAAAATAAAAGATTGAGCAGTATAAACGGATAGGGATCCCAATGCTGCATATAAGCGACCAGATTTAAAATCATCCAGCAGATCACAATGATAGTCTGGACAATAATGAACGTCCAGGAACCCATGCCGTTCGCCAGTCCGTCTGAAATGCGCTGGGCCAGGGTCAGCGATTCACGGTGCGTGCGGTGCCAGGTTTTTTTATGCGGCAACTCATTCATAGAATCTATCTTTAGTATAGCCAGGTTTAGTCCCCGGCAGGAAGCTATTTGGATTCTGAAACTAACGAATGTTGCCGAAGTTATAGCTACCAGGAGGATGCCATGGAAAATGAGGACTACCTCCTATTGAAAGAGAAGCCAGCATTGGATGATGTCGCGTGGGTGTGCGTTTTGGGGCCGACGAGCCAACCCGATGAAATCCAAAGAGCCTTTAACCAGCTGAAAAAATTCGAAGGCTGCTGGATCAGGGCCGATGCCATCATCTGCCGCTTAATCGAGGCCAAAATGCCGCCGGCCTTCACCCTCATCGCGTGGGAAGACAGCTGGCACTGGTCTGGCCTTGGCCTTTGTTTCCATTTCTTTGTTCCTAAAACCAAGCCCATGCCACCGTAAGGTGCTGGGCATTTTTCATATCTCTAATTCGCACGAATTAGAGATATGAGTGCGCCTCCTAGCGGAAATCACCATGATGCATCAAAAAGCCGCAATCAAAATCATTGCGGCAAAATGTTTTAGCCTAACTCTTAACTTAAAATTTATCTTCTATATCCCGGCAATTTAGTGACGTAGAAAAGCGCCAAGGGAGCGGCAAAATTGGTAAAGCGCTCGATGAAATCAAGCCAGCCGACACCGACAATCGGACGCACCAAAGCCGTCCAGAAGCCCCAAAACGCCGCCCAAAGCAGGACCGGACGCACCGGGCGCACTAAAATAATCCCAGCCACAATCACATCAGAAACGCCGATGAGGAGGAGAAGCGTGGCGGCGTTTTCCGGAGAGACGTGGGCGAGCGACGAAATCCAGCCGATCCAATCCTTTTTTCCGTTAATGGCCAGTAAGCCATGGCCGAGGAATTCACCGGCAACACCAAGCCGCAGAATCCAATTAATTTTTTGCGTAGTATCCATATGATTAAATTATGAAAAACATTTATATCGCTCTTTTGTATTATGCTCCGGCTGATTCTTTTTGTGTTCCTATTATTCTCCGCGCCTCACAGCTTTCGGTATAAGACCGCGCACTATCTTGAGGCGTGTACCTAAAAGAAGCCTTTCCAGCCTAAAACCCGAGTTTTTCGTTGACAAGCATCAGCCACACTGTGCGCCCCATCATCGGATTCTCGCGATTAAAGATGACGATCTTTGAGGGGTACGTCCCCACACCATATTTCTCCTGCATATGCCGATCTTCCAGCGGGATAACATACTCCTTCAGCCGCTGCATGGCTGTGTCAAATGTAGGGACGATCTTCTGCGCACCGGCGACAAAAATAATATTCGGTGAAGTAAACACAACGTGCGGCAATTGGCTTCCCGAATTCGATCCAATAATCATCTCGCCGGTTTCGGCGATCGCGTGCACACTGCCGAGATAATAATCCGAAAGCACCGCCTGTTTGCGCAAAGCCGATTGTTTCGCCGGATCTTTTTCGGCGAGAATGGCCGCATGCAGATTATTCCAGCCGTGTGCGCCGGATTTTAGGTAATCGACAAAGCCGATCGTTTCCAGCGTAACGGAAGAACCGTTCATCACCGAGGCTCCTTGGGGAATCAGCGACTTGATTTTGTCTAACGCCGCGGCGCCGTTTTCTGCAAGTATGACCTCGACATTTCGCCCTTTGAGCGTTGTGACTAAGTTCTCTTGTGTGTCTTTGCTCGCTACTATATCGAAACTCATGTTTTTATTGTTTAATCTACTCTTGGTTTTCAGTGTATCGGCCGGCCCGCCGTGCGCGCTCACCCGAAGTCAAAGGATTAGAACTTGTATGTAGCTGCACGTCTTCGCTCAATGCTCAAAATGAGCGCTTCTTTACCGGATATCTCAAAAATGATGCGGATCTTACGCCTTCTCACCCGAAAAAGATTTATCAATCCTTTTAACTTTTTACAATCAAGACCAGCCAGATCGCGCTTAACAATTCTCTCTACCACCGGCTCGAGCTCTTTTCTTTCTTTGGGAGAAAACCTTCTAAGCAGTCTTTCGAGATTTGGCATTTAACGAGCGAAGCCGCCTTAAAAGTTCTCGTGCCGGAACCCCCTTTTTGTTAAATTCAGTAAAGTCCACGACCGTTTCCCACATCTCGTTATCTTCATCGGGAGGCACAATGCGAAACACAGGCTTTGATTTTTTAACCACCGTAAACGATTTTCCCTTATGTACCTCCAAGACGTATTTCTCCACATTCTCCCGAAGCTGTTTCAATCCAATGATCGTTGCCATAGACAGATTAAGTTTATCTTAAGATTAACTTGTGTCAAATGTGTGGGCCGTCGGTTAGAGACTGCTATTTGTGGTAAACTTTTCGAATCTGGTTTAAAGTAGTTTGGTTGGGATTCCAATAGGTTCAAAAAAGAATCGTCTCTACCGATGGATACAGTATTCGTTCAGGCAATAATTCGCTGATAAATAAAAATTATCTTGTAAAGTATCTTTGACATTTTGGAGACTAGGTATTATATACTCTAGATACCAATTCATGAGCCAGCATATTGCCAATGAGGTGCAGAATCTGCGGCTACAGAAGGGCATCACCCAAGAAGAGTTAGCCCGTGCGGTCGGAGTAAGTCGGCAAACCGTAATCGCCATAGAGGGGGGCAACTACACCCCGTCAGTTCTTCTGGCCATAAAGATTGCACAATTTTTCAAGACTTCCGTGGAGAAGATTTTCAAAATTGCATATGACAAAAAACGATCTTAAACAAGCAACCGTAGCGGGAGTTCTTATTACGGTATTGATATTGATCGCGAATCCCTATCATTTTTGGATGCCGAACATGGCGCACATGGCATTACTGGCTGGGATGGTGGTCACCTTCGGCTTGTTTGCAACGTTCATGCTGCGTGAGCAGTCACGAGATGAAAGAGACAGTCTACACCGCATGTTTGCCGGGCGGGCGGCGTTTCTCGCAGGTGCCGCGTTACTCATCATCGCTATCATCTACCAGAGTTATCAAGATGTGCTTGATATCTGGCTGGTTGTGGTTCTCGTCACCATGGTTCTGGCTAAAATAGGTACTCGATTCTACAGCGACCGCAATTGGTAAGTTTTTCAACAAAAATAAATGTAAAGCTAACTTGACGTTTACGAAATGGGGGCTACTATTAATGCATGGATGTAACCCGCCCGCACCAGTCCCGAGATTGGAGTGTATTTTTAAGTAGCCTATTTTTTGTTCTTGGTTTCTCAATCGTCTTTTCTCTGGTGGGAGTGCTTTTGCAGACCGTTCTCGCCCACTCCTCATATGCGGTGCAAGCCTGGCTCGGGAGAATCGGCGGGATTATCATCATCCTCTTTGGCCTTTTTGTACTCGGACTTTTTACTCCAGAATTTCTGAAGCGCGACCACAAAATAGCCATTCGAGGTGAGTTTGGATCAAAATATCTGACCTCGTTTGTTTTCGGCGCGGCGTTTGCAGTTGGCTGGACCCCCTGCGTCTCGGCGGCTCTAGGCGCCATATTGGTACTGGCGGCGGCTAATGCGGGAAGTGCTTTTCTACTGCTATTTGCCTATACACTTGGGGTCGGCATCCCGTTCCTCGTTGTCGGTCTATTCACAAACCAGGCACAAGAATTCATTAATAAAGCGGGGCCTTGGCTCCGCTACGTGGAATATATTTTCGGTCTATTGCTGGTTATTATCGGAATACTCATATTTGTCGGTGAATTAAGTAAAATTGCAAACTTCCAAGCATTGACGAACGTCTTGCTATCAATCCATGCGGGCACAAGCGCCGGAAGCGGCATCACCTCGCTTTCCGCTACGAATTTTGCTATAGCGCTTTTCGCCGGACTCGCATCATTTCTCTCTCCCTGCGTGCTCCCCATCATACCCGGCTTTTTGTCGTACTTGGCAGAGACAGGCATTCAAAAGAAGTGAACACACCTATGCTAACCAAAAATGTCGTGCTCGGTATTGCACTTGTTCTGATCATCGGGACTATCTGGTATTTCGAAACAGGCAAGATAAAGCCCGCGAGCAACACGCGGGGAGAAATTCTCGCCAGCAATCTCCCGGGATCAGCATCCGCCGTAGCTGATGCGTCCCTGCGCAGGGCAGAAAAAGCAAAAAAATACGGGCCGGCTCGCGAGATAACGCCAGGCGGCGGGTTCATCAACGGCGGCCCATTTAGACTCAAAGATTTTATCGGCAAAAAGGTGATACTGCTTGATTTCTGGACATACAGCTGTATTAACTGTCAGCGCACCACTCCATATCTCAATGCTTGGTACGCAAAATACAAAGATCGGGGTCTGGTTATTGTTGGCGTACATACTCCAGAATTCGATTTTGAAAAAGTCTACGACAACGTCGTAAAAGGCACCCGAGATCTCGGCATTACCTACCCGGTTGTCCAAGACAACAACTACGCCACCTGGCAGACATATGAAAATCAGTACTGGCCACATGAGTACCTGATCGACATCGACGGTTATATCGTCCATGACCACATCGGTGAAGGCGGCTATGACGAAACGGAGCGCGCTATTCAGGCGGCGCTGAAAGAACGCGAGCAGGTACTGGGCACCGAAGACAATGTCTCAAACGATATAACGAACCCGGCGGATGTAATCCAACTTGATTCCGCCAAAGTTCAAAGTCCCGAGACTTATTTTGGATCTGCAAGAAACGAGTACCTTGGTAATGGAGCGCAAGGCGTAACTGGCGTTCAACAGCTTTTGCTGCCGTCTCCCATTCAGCCAAACATGCTGTACCTTGATGGCAGTTGGGATTTCAAGGATCAATATGCCAAGAGTCAATCATCAAACGCAAAGATGGTTTTCCGATACAGCGCAAAAAATGTCTATTTCGTCGCGAGTGCAAGCGAGCCGGTGAAGATTACGGTTATGGAAGACGGCGAAGTCGTCAGCCGAGATAGAGGTTCTGATGTTTCGCCCGACGGGACTGTCGTAATACAAGCCAACCGATTATATAAACTCATTTCCGGCTCGGATTATGGCCAACATACCTTAGAGATTATGGTAAACAGCCCCGGATTACAGGCATATACATTGACTTTTGGGTAATGGCTATCCACAGATTATATGTCAAGTCAGCTTTACATAAGATTGGGTCTTGGTATAGTGAAAATCGTCTAAGGCATTATGTACATTATTAATTAATAAAAATTTTTGCTATGAAAAATAACATCACGATAGCCGGTCTAATAACGACAGCATCACTCTTTGCTCTCATCGGCGTTGCTCTGGCTGACAATAAGATGATGGACGACTCGCTGCACGGCAGCATGATGCCGAGCTCGGTGATGATGATGCACCCGCCAAGACCCATGGTTCTCACTGTCTCGAATAGCGGCCACGGACTTCTGCGAGGAGTAGTGACATCAGTCGCGACGAGCTCAATTTCTGTCGCATCATGGGGCGGCATTTGGACAGTGACTATGGCCGCCAATACGACGATTGTCCCTTCAAATGGTTTGTCAGGAATCGCGGTTGGCGATTATGTTGGCGTTTCAGGCGGCGTCTCGGGAGATAGCCCGATGATCAATGCAGAGTATCTACGCGATTGGACGGCAAAATCAAATTCAACCATGCATAACGACAGTATGATGCACAGCCCAAACATGACCGGCACCAGCAGTGATTCAATGACGCATCACTAGACAAAAAGTAAACCCCCCTACACCCGCGGCTTTCTTGGCTTCTACTTCGCGTTTTTTAACCCTTCGTCCACGTCTTTACGGACAGGGCTTTCTGGTGTGGGGATAAATCGCACTTGCCCAAAGAAATTATTTAAACATAAAAAGTAATAACCCTTCGCGAAGGGTTATTACTTTTGGAGCGGCATCGTAGATGACGTCAGAACCATTATTGGGAAGCAACCTGGGTATATTTATATTCCAGATTTAAGACCAGAAGCTGCGGGCGGGCATGTTTAATCATTTTCTGGCAAGTCCTTTACGGCGTATTCGATAATCTCAAGATTGCAACTTTTATGTTCCAAGCACCACGCTTGGCACTTTTCTGCTATTCCCTTATCCGAGTAAATTAAACCGCACTCCTCGCACTTGTAATACTTTTTACTATTTTTCTCTACTTCTTCAGCCATAAAAACCATTTTATCAAAAACTTACCCTACTCCGCTACTCACTATCGTTTATGCCAACAACTAGCGGTCATTGCTTGTCCGTCCGAATCCGTCAGCCGACGGAGAAGGAAGAAAACTCTTCAATAAATTCAAGGCAAGCCGCCTTCGTTCAAGTTACTTGTGGTAAACTTTTCGAATCTGGTTTAAGTAGTGTGAGCTTTGGCGGAACTCTTAAAAGGCACAAATACAAAGCCGGGATATTTCGTCACCTCCCACCCCTGTTCTCGTTTGATTTCCCGGTAGATTGCGTTGGCCTTGGGATAGACCAATCTTCCGCCAATTTTTAACTGCGCTCTCCAGGCTTGGGGAACTTCGGCTACTCGAGCGGCAGCGATGATCGCGTCAAATCCGGCAATCGCTTCCGCCACCTGTGGGAGTCCCGTCTCGGCGTTCTGGCAGTAGAACCGAACTCGTTGAAACAGCTGCGGGTACTGCTCTATATTTTTCTTGCCAAATTCAAAAAGGTTTCTGACCAATTCAATCGCATAGACTTTTCCGCGTCTCCCTACCATCTCCGCGAGCATTGCCGTCTGCCAGCCAGATCCCGAACCGACGTCCAGGATATGGTCGCCCGCTTGGGGGGCTAAAAGCTCGAGCATAAATGCCACCGTGTAGGGTTGAGAAATTGTCTGGCCCCAGCCAATCGGCAGAGCCGTGTCGTGATAGGCCAGCGGGAAGACACTGGGCGGTACAAAATGCGCCCGATCGACTTTGGCAAATGCCCGGCAGAGCGCTGCCGATGCCAAAACACCTTTTGCCTCGAGCGCCTTGATTAATTCATCCATGCGGTTTTAAAAATCGCGAGCAACCATAATTTCCCAGGTTGCGGGGCGGCCTACGGGGATCGAACCCGTGAAAACAGCTCCACAAGCTGCTGTGTTACCACTACACCAAGGCCGCCATATTAATTTTTCCGCACAACTAAAGATTGATGAGGAGAATCTACTATTCTTCTCACGGAAACTACTTTTCTACGATAAGCAACGCGCCCTCGCGCGCCTTGCTATCCAGCTTGATCGCAACCTCGTCTCCGGCCTTGGCAGATGAAACAGCAACCCGATCAACCTGCATCGAGGCGACCTCCTGCTCCCAGGAGTTTTCCCCGTCTTTGATTTTGATCTTATCGCCGACTGCCAGGGGCTGTGTCAGTTTGACGACTGCCGCCCCCACCTTGCCGAAATAGTGCACGACCTTTCCAATAGGCGTTTCCATGTCCTTATTAAGACAGTTTAGTTGAAAATATCAAGTTTTACCCCCACACCAAAAGGCTTAGTTATGATAAAATATGTCCACATGTTCTTCGTGTACATTTTGAAAAGTCTAAAAGACCTAAAGCTGTATACTGGTTCTACGAATGACTTGAGACGGAGATTACGTGAGCACAATTCAGGATTAATAGCTTCAACAAAATTTCGTCGCCCTCTTAGACCAGTCTATTACGAAGCGTATCGAAGCGAGTCTGAGGCAAGACAAAGAGAGAAAAACCTAAAGCTTAGAGCCCGTGCTTTACAACAACTCCAAAAAAGGATAAAAGAATCTATCTCCCTTTAAGCCTTTTGGCGTGGGGGTGAATGTTGTCATGGACGAAACGAAAAAACCGCAAAATAAAAAAATGATCGATCCCGAATTGCCGGGCGGCTTTCGCGACGCCCTGCCGGAAGATGCCATCGCCAAAGAAGCCATGATCGAGATTGTAAAAGGCGTTTATGAACGCTTTGGCTATGACCCCATGCAGACTTCGGCCATCGAGCGGACAGAAGTCTTGACCGGAGGCGAGTCAGAGTCAGCTAAAATAATTTTTAACGTCAAAGGTTCGCGGGATGAGGCTGATTCATCTGATACCTCCTTCGACAAAGCTCAGGACAAGTCGCTTCGATTTGATTTAACCGTGCCGCTCGCCCGCGTGCTCGCAAAAAATCCGGATATTGCCAAACCCTTTAAGCGTTATCAAATCGCCAAAGTCTGGAGGGGGGAGCGGTCTCAAGCCGGACGCTACCGCGAATTTATCCAGGCGGACATTGATATTCTGGGAGTAAAATCACCGGACGCGGACGCTGAAATTATTCAGGTCATGTATGAGACGATGAAAGCACTCGGCATCGATGAGTTTATGATCCGGCTAAACAACAAAGAAGAAGCGCTGAAGCTTTTAGACGAGGTCGGAGTTCCCGAAGATCGCACAATGGCGACGCTAATCGCGGTTGATAAAAAAGATAAGATCCTGCCCGATGAGTGGGCGGATGAAGTCGCGGGAGCTTCTGGGCTTGAAGACGAAAAATTGAAAGAGTACCTTTGGAAGATTTCCGGCGAGAATTTACTTGATTCAACCAGCATCCGCGAGCTCCGCCAAAAAGTCGAAGCTTTTGGGGTCCCGCAAAAATATTTAATTTATGACGCTTCACTGGTGCGGGGGCTTGGCTACTACACCGGCACGGTATTTGAGATTCTGCTTACCGACTTGCCGAATATCGGGACCATATTTGCTGGAGGGCGCTATGACGGGCTCACCAACCGGTTCTCCAAAGATTCGACTCCGGCCGTGGGCGCCTCGCTTGGCATTGATCGCCTGTACGCGGCACTCGAAACCATCGGCACGATCCAAAAGCGAAAAACGCTCGTACAAGTTTTAATTTTTAATTTAGCCGACGAATTTGCTAGCGATTACGCCAGATTCGCCAGCGCCACCCGCGCATACGGCATTAACACGGCTCTTTATCTGGGAGACGACCGCGCATTTCAAAATCAACTGGCCTACGCGGTAAAAAAAGAAATTCCTTTCATTCTGCTGTACGGCGAAAAGGAGCGCGCCAGCGGCAAGATTGAAATAAAAGATCTGCGAAGCGGGAAACAAGAGTCGGTAGAGGAAAAAGATTTAGCTGCTTACATCAAAACCCGCCTCTAAAGGCGGGTTTTGATTTTAATTGCGGCCGTATTTAAAAAGAGAATAACGTATGGAAAACTACAAACGTCCCGCTATTACTTTACACGATCGTGTAAAGTAATAGCGGATGCGCTTTATATTACATAGCTATGAATGACTTGCATAGCTATTAATGACCGCTGGGCAACGGTGACCGGTCGCGAGTGAGTGAATAAATCAATGGATCAAGAAAGTTCGAAGTACCGTACTGCCCTATATTCTTGGTGACCTAATTGCTTCGTGCGAAATACCGTGACATAGCGTCGTATACCAAAAATTTCAGTAACAAAATCTATCTCATCTTCACAATCAGCGGGATGCACAAATACGCTTTTATGGAATTTAAAGCACCCCAGCTGTTTTAATTTTATTCGCAAGGCATCACGTCCTTTGCGCTCAGTTTCGGGAATATCAAACAATATCACAGTCCAGTGTCCATCCCAATGTTTTGGAACAGGAAGTCGACGCAAATCAAAGTCCAGACGCTTTAAATAGCCTCTCCCCCGTTCGGTAATCGAGAGCGTTTCCGTTCCATTTTTCATTACAATTTCAACCAGCCGCCTTTCTTTCAAGCGCTTCACTGCGGCTTCGACTGATCGCTGTTTCATCTTATTAGATTTTCGTTTAAAAAAGGGCCGCAGGGCAATCGCTGCACCGGGAAACGTCGCAGCCGCAAGAACCACCGCAGATACGGCAAGTACCGCCAGTACTCCTCGCACAATTTCTCCCCTTTTCGCCCGCAAACCCATTTACTATTACTTTACACGATCGTGTAAAGTAATAGTAAATGGGTTTTGCTCTCTTTTCTTATCCCGTCCCCTTAGCGGTCACTACTTCAATTTACCCGAATCTTTTAAATCTATGTAGATATTTTGCAAGATCAACGCAGTAAGCGTTGTCGCGAAATTCAACCTCGACACCTTCTTTTTTCAATAAGTCCGCCTGCTCGGATTGCCTGTGGCGCAAATTCTGAATTGAAATCCTGCCTTCAGAGTTAATGACGCGCTGCCAAGGGACACCCGAATTCTCCGGCAAAGCACGCAGAGCGAATCCGACAATCTGTGCCGACCGTGGCGAAGAAATAATCGAGCCAATTTGGCCGTAGGTAGCAACTTTGCCGCTTGGGATTTTTTTCACAACCTGGTAGACCTTCTGATAGAAGTTCATACAGTCAGCTCAAATCCGAATCTCTAAGCACTAAATTCTAAACAAACTACAATGCCCCAAGCTCAAAATCACAAACGATACGAAAATTGTTTCGTGTTTTGAATATACAGCATTAGAATTTTGGATTTGTTGAGGATTTCGATATTCGAATTTAGAATTTTCCGTGATATTCGCCATTTACTATTCGCTATTGCCTACTTTACCTCCTGCCAGGAAACAATCTGATACTGATTCCCCGACAAGGGAAATGAAGGCGGGGGGCCGTAGAGCAGATTCGCATCATAATTAATGATCCTGGTGGTATATCCCGTGCCATCGGTGTAGGCGAACCCATAGCGCAGCGCCGTTCCGATGATGCCGACGAGCGTCAACTTTGTCTTAATCGAGTTCGGAGCGCATGAAGCATCGTAGTAATACCTCCCGGCTCGGCCATTTTTGGCAATCAAAGCAGCGTCAATTTCAAGCGTGGAAGCACTGAATAAACCAACATTAAAATTATTTTGCGCGATGAGTCCCAGAACATCTTGCCCATTATAGGTCGTATAGAGCAAGTTGTTATTTACCGTAATGCTCGTATTGGTGGACTGCTGTTCGGGGAACTTACCGGAGGCGATCGTAAGGCGGGCCGTCTGAATTTGGCCCTCGATCCAGACATGATCTTCCAGGAATACCACGCCGTTTGCCGGAAAAGCGTAATTATTCAGCAGCGTTTTGTTTTTGACGCTCCAGGTGCCCCAACCCGATTGATTGAGTTGATTGGTGCATCCACCGGGAGCATTTTGCAACGAAGTAACTTTGTAGAGATCGAAAGTATCATTGGTCTTTAGCACCATGAGATACCCGAGCCCGCCGGAAGGTCCAAAATACCGGCCGTCGGCCGACTGGCCAAGCGTTTTTAATGCGGATAGATCGGCGGTCAGGCCGGGAAAATCGACCGCCGGCACGGAAAGCTGCCGGCCGGCAACGAATACATCCGGACGACTGGGAAGAGCCGTGGGAGGACGGGGATCGGCCGGGGCAACTTGCGTGTAAACCGCCCATTCATTCAAACCATTATCCGGATCGGTATAGGTTGAAAGCGCGCTGGATATGAGATTATGCGCCAAGCCGTCAAAACGAATGCCGAGATTGGATTGAATCGGTCCGAAGGTTTCGGTGCCGGCACCAAAGCGCATGTTGTCATTGGCCACCACGGCATACTTGGCAAGCGACGGAATGGCATATTTAGCCTGGATGACGCGCTTGACGTTTGGATTGGCGGTCGTCGTTCCCGTTGAATTGATAGTCACCAGCGTCGAGCCAAGTGGGGGCGCGGTGATATCTAAACGAAACTGGCCGAGAATATTTCCATCTTTATCTTTGTAGTCGTGGTAGTACGGACCAGCATGGCCGGTTCCGTCTTGGTAATCATTGGCCGCGTGCGCCAAATGCCAGCGGTAATATTCGACTCCGGCATCAGCCACGTCAAAGGCTTCTTCTTTATGTACGCGTTCTTTACTTAGCCGCGAGTTGGTCAGCAGCCAATTAACCAGCCCGACCATAATGTAAATCGCAACCGCGCCGTAGACAATCACAGTCACCGTCATGCTGGCAGGTTTACTCGTGTCAATCAATCGCCGTTTCATAGTTAAAAATTATCCTTTAGATTACGCAGGGTCACGGATGAGGTCACCATAATGGGATTTGGCGAGCGATTGTTATCATCCACAATAACAGAAAGCTTGATATAACGGACACTCGAGATGATGACAGGCAGTGTAAGCGGCGAGGAGGTCCCGCCATAACTCCCATCGTAGTATGAAAAAATCGAAGTCGTGCCGTTCACAATCAAATTGACGAGCGGCGTTACGACTTCACTGGCCGCCGGGTACGTCGGCGGAGTTCCGGTCGCCTGGATCACGCCTTTTTCCAAGGTCGAGCCTTGCAAGAAATACCGGACACGCTCTTTTGACGGAGTATTATCAATGCTGGAGTAAAAGGTAAGCGAACTGGTCGCCGCCGCCTCAATGGGGTAGGCGCCCGAATCGGATGTCGCCATGGTGCGCAATTCTTCAACCATCACGTCTACCGTCTTGCGCACTTCATTCTGGGCGATTAACTGGGAAGTTAAGATTCGGCTGTAGGTGATGACACTGTAGGTAAACTGATAGACAATCATGCCGATGAGCACCAAAAGCCCAATGGCAACGAGAAACTCAACCAGCGTATACCCGCCGCGCAGTGCTGCATCAGTTTTTTTCGCAGACGCTCTCATGCTATGGGCCTAAATCGATTATCTGCGTCGCGTTTCCGGAAATGCTAACGGGCGTTGTTGACGTGCTGTAGCCGGATTTTGAAACTTGCAGCGTATAGCTGCCCGAATTCATACCGGAAAAAAACACCTGACCGGGGGGTATGCAGCCGGTGTTGAAGGTAATGCTTACGTCCGCCACATCAGGCGTGTAGCTCGCGTTGGCAGTTTGCAAATACATGCGATATCTCAAATACCGATTCAAATTATGAATGGCGTTAATATTCGTCCCCGAAGCGACGTAGTAGGTTCCGGCGGTACCGTCCGGGCCGAGAAAATTCCAGGTCGTCGTGGCCGCATCGTTTGAAGTCGCGATTTGAAATCGGACGCTGCTCGGTCCGGTTTGGGGGGGTTCGGATGCGGGCGCCCAGGCGATCGTCCCGTAATTAATACTGGTCCCGAAATCAATGGTCGAAGACTCAAGATAACCGGAAGCAACATATTGGCCAAACACCTGTTTTAAGATTACATCCCCGGCTGGAGAATTAGCGTCTATGTTGCCATCATCAAAAAAGTAGGCGCTGGGATCGGCAAATAGAGTCTGGCCTGGCCCGCCCGACCAATCAGTCTGATTAAAAAAACCCTGGCCGGTGGTTTGTGTCTGGTTGTAGCTTCCGCCGGAAAGATTGACTTCGGCACCGGTTAGGGGGAGCAGTGTGGCCGCATCGCGTACCGTGACGAGAATACTCTCGGCTGGCTTGGCCGCCAACACGAACGTTAAGCTCTGATTCGTATTCGGCGACAGATTGAGAGGCAAAATCGGAATTGAGCCGGCCAGCGTATAGCCCGACGCGGCGATCGCGGCGTTATATGAATCCCACTCTAAGTTTGCGACATGCTGATTGCCGTTTGAATCAGTCGCCAGCGCCGTCCGATATTTTAAAACGTTGGGATTGGTGCCAACTAATTTTGAGCCGCTGACCACATAACTGATATCTGCAATGCCGTTGCAAACATTATTGACTGTCGCTGCATCGAGCGAACCAACACGGTCAACGGCAAAGCTGGTTTGCGTCACAGTCTGCTGGGCAACGGTCGCATGCGGCAGGACCGCAGTGGTCGTCCCGTTCCCGCCCGGCGGGTAGGTCTTATCGGTTGAATAGCCGCTTTTTGTAACGGTAATTTGATAGCCATTGATTGAGGGCGGCACGTCAATTAACTGCAGAAGCCCTTGATTGTTGGTCGTATCGTCAATCGAAATATTCGGAGTTATGAGATTATTTTGAATATGGACATTGGCCTCGGGAATCGCGAGGCCTGCCGCATCAAAGGCGCGAATGAATAAGGCGCCATTCGTGGATGCCCCTTCCAAATTTTTGGGCGCAACTGTTGTAGTGAATATTACCGGCTGGAATGAAGAACTGCACGCAGTGCACGCGATCGCAATCTCAACTAACTTGTAGTCAGCAGGCGCAGTGTCGTTTGGATTTCCGCCGATGGTTCCGTCAAACGGATCATCGATGCTGCGAATGGTTGTGGTGATGGTAAAGGGTATGCCGTCGCGCGTTGTCGATTGGGACTGCGAAATGACACCCGAGGGAATGCCGCCGATGGTGCCCACTTCGGCGTAGGGCAAATTTCGCGCCAGTTCAATTTCTTCATTGGCGAGAGAAATCGCCTCGATACGTGCGCGCGTCAGGCGATTCGCGTTTAAAATTCCCTTATAGACCGAGTAGACACCGACACTGATAATTAAAAATACACCCACGCCAACGACGACTTCTATCAGACTAAAGCCAGAAACTCTCGCTCCATTTTTTAAACAAAATCGAAAGGGCACATTTCTATTATGCCAAAAAGAGCCTCTTATTCGTAGCAGCTTCGCCAGAGCACCGCCCCCCCTCACTCCATTGGGTGTTGATACAGTCCAGTATTCTTGAAATAGTGCGAACCGTTTTCGCCCCGCCACGGCGGGGCGAGGAAATCCCCCCGCGAATCCGCCAGCTGGCGGACGGAAAGGCGGCGGCTCGTACTGAGCGAAGTCGAAGTGAGCCGCACCGATGACAATTTCAAGTTTTTCTTTGGCGGCAATTTAATTATGAATTTAATTCGATTAAAAATCAAAAAAGAAATGAGGGTGCCCGGCATTTGGCAGGACACCCTCTCGATTGCGGACACATGGTCAACTCGCTTCGGCCAGTGCCCGCTCGTGAACGATGAGTTTCTCTTCCGAACTCGGCCACTTCGACTCGACTTCGATTCGTGGCGGAAGATTCCATTCTTCCGCAAGTTTCTCGATCAGCTGACTCGACGGCTCATTGAGGTTGCAGTTCTCGTCGTCGAGCTTGACCCAGTTGCCGAACTTGCGAGCGTAGTGGCCGTCCTCACGCTTCTCCACATGGAAAGCATAGAAGCACGCCTGAAGCTTGTTGAAGCTGTCGTAGCGGCCTTGGGTCCCATGTCGATCCTGTGCTCGCTCGCGGCAATAAGGGCACGCTCGGTGCAACTTAGAGAACTGTTCACAGCCCCAGCAGGAGTTCTCGTAGCCGCCAGAGCGTTCCTCCACTCCTTCGACGAGCAGAAGTTCGACTTCGTTCACGGGAACTGCTTTGGAGCAGTAGGTGCACCAGGTCATCCCGCGCGCTTGAAGCGTCTGCTTCAGAAGTTCGACTCGCTTCGTGCCGTACTCCTTGACCACCTGCCGGAGCGATTGCCGCTCGGCAGAAAGGTTGTGGGAGATCTGGTCGATGCCCTGCGCCGTTCGTTCCGCTCGCTTTCGCATGGAAAGCAGCTCTGTCGTCAATGCTTCTTGTGTCATAAAAAGCTCTCCTTTCTGTGTTTGGTTGTTAGGGTTCCACAAATAAACTAGCAAAGACGGCTACAAAAATCAATACCATACTAAAAACAAAAAAGAAACTTTATGAGCTTCTTTTCAAAAATTCAAATGATTAAAAATTTTTCCGTCCCCCAAATGAAACCGCCAACTCGTTTTTGCCCCCAAAATTCAATACGAATTGGCCGCCGATCCACCAGTTGGCGGAGAGGCGGCTTCCTCTGGCTTGCCTTTTTCTAAAGTGTCCCCTCGCGAGGAATCGAACCTCGGTCAAGAGCTTAGAAGTCTCCCGTTCTGTCCATTGAACTACGAGGGGGATCAATATAATCAGCCAATCAATCATCCAAATTCTACTGATTTTCTCGGAAAAATCAACGGAAGACGTTGACGAGAACCGGATTTATGATGCCGGCGTCAAACTCATCGGCGCGCGCATCAAGTACTTTAATTACTGAATCTAGATCGGCTTCTTGGAGCATCTTGGGCGCATAGGCCGTTTCGGTGATATCGGCAGCCGTGCGCGAATCATAAAAATAAAGTTTGGCGGCATAGCCCAAACCGAAAATCAGGAGAGCGAGAAACAAAACCAGTATGCAACTCACGACATCAATCAGCGGCGGGGAAAACTTTTTCTTAGAAAAATGGGGCAAGAACTTCATGTTAATTTTTTGTTATGGCGCGAACGACGACGATCAAGTTTACGGCTTGATTCGTGCGAGCGGGAATTTTTGCGCCCAGCACACCGGAGCCGGAATCAAGCAAAGGACCCGAGGAGGTGTTTAGGTTCAGCGACTCGATTTCCATCAACTTCGAAGCATTTTCAACAAGACGCAAAAAATCAAGAGCCTGGCGAATATCACCAAGGATGGTCACGCGGATATCGGGAAGCGGACGCGCAATAACTTGTACCGGATCAATCGTCACCTTAGCCCGCGTGGCAGTCCCAAGCTTTTCTAATGTCTCAATAAAATCAAGCGGCGAGGCCGGGCTGAAGAAGGTTCCCGAAACACGGCTGACATCATCTGATCGCGCGTCTAATTTTTGCTTATTCATATACGCATCGCGCCTCGTTTCTCCGGCGACAGCCAAATGAGTCCGTCCTGCAGTAATGCCAGCGGCGTAGCCGTGAATGTTTTTCATAATCTGAAACGGCGCAAAAAACCAAAAGAGGGCGAGTCCTCCGATGAGCAAGATGATTTGAATAATGGCGCCTTTTAAACCGCGCATGCTATTTGAAACTAATTTTTAGCTGAAAATCGACGTTACTCTCTTTCACTAAGTTCGTAATCGGCGAATCAATTTTCAAAACAACGGGGAGGGCCGCGAGACGAGACTGAAAAGCGAGCAAGTCCTGGCGGACGGCCGCGTTTGCGGCAAGCGACATGGTTCTCGTCGGCCGGTCATAGGAAATAAACTGCACATGAATACCTGGGGTTGCCTGCGAAGCGACCGCTCCCATGGCGGTATAGACCGAAGTGCTGGTGGCCAGCGCTCTCTTCAGGGCCGAAACGCTGGCATTGGCGGATACGAGTCCCCCATTAATGGCTGAGACTTCGTTCATTTTGGGGTCGGCGTCGACGAGCGCGACTTGACGCTGGATCTCATCCAACTGGAATTTGAGCAGAAAAAAGGAGGGTATCAAAAAAACCGAATACATGATGATGCCGCAGGCGGCGACAATCGAAAGCCGGACTGCCAAATGGCGAACAATGACGAATCGAGTTTCATCTTTGACGGACGGCGGGAGCAAATTTGGCAGAAAGGTTTTCATCCCGTTAGAAAATTAACTATTGACCTCATATAAATTCTGATATCGCCATGTATTAGGTAACTCATTTTTGCTTAGAGCCTCTTATGAATTCTCTAACGGGATTCAGACATCGGTCTCGCGCAGTGCGAGTCCAATGGCCGTCGTAAATTTAAGCGCATCTTTTCGTGAAATCGGCGGAAGATAGTCGCCTAACAGGCCTTTTAAGGCCGTGAATGAATCGGCAATCAAAACTGGTTTTTTGAGCGCTCGTGCGAGATAGGCATCGAGATTCGTGAGGCTCGAGTCCCCCCCCGTGAATACGACTGACTCAACATCCGAGCTGGCTGTTTGCCCGTGATGATGCTCAACGAAATGATCACGGTAAAATTCAATATTTTTCCCAATTTCTTCAGCCAGTATATCAACCATCGGTTTTAGTGCCTCATAAACCTTGCCTTCATACAAATCTTCACGGAGTCCGACGGTTCGTTTTATTTCATCAGCTTTTTGGACCGATACACCCAGAGCTTTCGCTATAGCTTCGGTCAGCTTAACGCCCGAGACCGCGATGGTCGAGGTCAGCGCAATCGAGCCGCTGCCGATTAAGACGAGGCTCGTCCGCGAAGCGCCGAAATCAACAAAAACCTTCGGTTGTTCTGGATCGAGCCGATTGATTAAAGCACGGGCGATCGACTGGGATTCAAGTTCAAACGCTAAAGGAATTAACCCGGCGGCCTTAATGACCGAAACATAGGCATCAACAATGGCGCGAGGGAAGGCAATAATCAAAACGTCAAAATGCGTGCCTGAAACTTTTTCGCCCCGGATGACTTCGTAATCAAAATAAACTTCTTCCGGCGGCAAGGGAATATTGCCCTCTAACTCCCAGCGGACGGTTGAATCAATCTGTTCTAATTTTACAAACGGCACCTGAATGATACGCAAAAAACTTTTCTCCTCCGGCAGAGCCGCAACCACAAACCGCTCGCGGAGAACTCCGGAACTCTTAATACCGAGTGCCTCGATGCCCTTCACCAATTCTTCCGGGTTTTTTATTTCTCCGTTTTGCACCACCTCCTCCGGCAGAAATTCAATACCCAGCTGTTCTACTCGAAGGTGCCGTCCGCGTCCCGAGAATTTTATGAACTTGACCGATCGATCAGAAATATCAAGACCGACGACCGGCACGTCGAGAAATCGTTTAGCCAGTGGATGAACGAGGCGCAGTGGATTTAGCATATTAAACTTGGGACAGCGATGAATAGAGCGGCTGGATCATGGAGATCGCAAAGAATCCGACGATGACGCCGATGATGACCATCATCACTGGCTCGACGATGGAAGAAAGATTTTTGGTGGTCGTGTTGACTTCTTCTTCATAGAATAGGGCAACGCGGACAAGCATACGCGCCAACGTCCCGGTTTCCTCGCCGACCGCGACCATTTCAACCACGATCGGCGGATAGAGTTTCGGATACTCCTTAAAGACAACCGCAAGGGGCTTACCTTTTTCGATTTCGATCGTGGCTTGGCGCATGGAGGCCTTGAATTGTGAATTGCCGAGAACGCGCTCCGTAATATCAAGTGATTTCGTGATCGAAAGACCAGCCGAGGAAAGCGAGGCGAGCGTTCTCGCCATTCGTGTGATGTTCATTTTTTGAACTAAGGGCCCAATCACGGGGACGTGGAGAATTATTCTGTCAAAAACCCAACTGCCGGCTCGGGACTTGACCGCCCGATAAAAAAGAAAGGCGAAAACGATAAAACCAGCGCCCGTCAGCAAGGCATACTGCTGCATAAATGACGAAAGCCAAAGAATAAATTGGGTCGTCGGCGGGAGCGTCACTTTCAGGTCTTTAAATGTCTGGGTCAGCGTTGGTACCACGAAGATCAGCATCATAATCCCGATTAAGACGAGGACCGAGGCGACAATAGCCGGATACATCATGGCGCTTTTTACTTTGGAGCGCAGATCATGGTCACGTTTCATTTGTCTCGCGAGCAACTTTAACGAGCCTTCGAATTTTCCCGAAACTTCGCCGGCTTCAATCATATGAATGAAGAAATCACCAAAAACTTTCTGATGTGGTCCCAAGGCTTGCGAAAAGTTAATGCCTTTCGTAATGCTTTCATGCACGTCCTGAATGATGCTTTTTAACTTTTGCTTTTTCGTCTGCTCTGCCAGGGCTTCCAAGGCTCGGGTCATGGAAAGTCCGGCACCAACCATAACCGCTACATTTCGAGCAAAAATCATTTTGTCGACGAGCGATATCCCGCCAAACGACATCGTAAAAATCGCAAAAGGGGAAAACGATCTGCGGCCTGTTTTGGCCGCAGTGAGTAGCAGCCCTTCCTGGCGCAGAACTTTGGCTAAGGTTTTTTCGTCTTCAGTCTCGCGCTCCCCCTTAATGGTCGCTCCCGCGCGATCGATGGCGGTGAAATGGTACAACATGATAATAAATTTCTAAACCTAAATTTCTAATTTCTAAACTTTATTTTTATTAGGTTATTTAGACATTAGAAATTATATTTTTCATTCACTCGTAACTCTCAATACTTCCTCAACACTCGTAATTCCCTGCGCGGCTTTAATAAATCCGTCTTCGAGCATGGTCAGCATGCCTTCTTTTCGGGCCTCTTCTTCGATTTGATCAGAGGTTGAATTTTTTAGAATAAGATCTTTAATCGCAAGACTCATGTCCAAAACCTCATGAATACCAATGCGCCCCTTGTAGCCGTCTTTCGATTTTTCCGAAGGCTTAGGAAATCCCCACTTCTGCGAGTCGAGATTCGTTTTTTTATCGATAATTTTCTCTTCTTTCAGCTTGTCGAGAATTTTCTCAAGATCGACCTGCTTCGAAAGCGCGTTTATTTCGGCCGAGGTTAAAACCCGCATTTCTTTTTCTTCAGTCAGTGTTCTGACAAGCCGTTGGGCAATAATGGCGTTTACGGTGGAAGCAATTAAAAACGGCTCAATTTTCATATCAAGCAGCCGCGGCAGCGAGCCGGCGGCGGAATTGGTGTGGAGTGTTGAAAGCACTAGGTGTCCGGTGAGAGCCGCGTTAATCGCAAGATTTGCCGTCTCGTTGTCGCGAATCTCGCCGACCATAATGATATTCGGATCTTGGCGCAACAGTGAGCGGAGTCCTGTGGCAAAGGTGAGGCCGATATCGGGGCGCACCTGCGTTTGATTGACTCTTGGCATGCGGTACTCCACCGGATCTTCAATGGTTGAAATATTAACGCCCGGCTGATTTAAGATATCCAAAATAGTGTAGAGCGTCGTTGTTTTGCCGGAGCCCGTGGGACCAGTTGCCAAGATAATGCCGGTGGGTTTTACAATCGCCTTATGGATGCGTTCCAGCCCCACGCCAAAAAATCCGAGCTGCTCAAGTGAAAGGCTATGCGCGCCTTCTGGCAATAGACGCACCACAATTTTCTCACCATCAAAAACCGGCAGAACCGAGACGCGGAATGAAAACTTATATTCAGACGTTTCGATTTTAAATCGTCCGTCCTGTGGCAGCCGATGCTCATCTAATTTTAAGTTCGCCATAACTTTAATGCGTGCCGCCACCCCGGCTGCGGTTTCTCTCGGCAATTTCATCTCGTCATGCAAAATACCGTCAATCCGATAGCGCACAATAACTTCTTTTTCCGCCGGCTCAATGTGAATATCCGAGGCTTGGCTTAAAATCGCATGCCGAATAATAGAGTCGACAATCCGAATAATCGGCAGATCTTCGGCCATTTTCTGCAAATCCTTATCATCAATCGGTTTCCCCGTCTCTCCCGCGACCGTCAAGGCTTCCGCCGTATCTTTTGAAATCAGCTCGGAAAATTCCGCTGCCAGCGATTTTTGATACTGCAGAAGCACATTCTTAATAGAAACGGCGTTCGTAAGTCGCGGCAAAATCCGCAGCCCGGCTTTCTTTTTAATGAACTCGATCGTCTGAATATCCTCCGGATCGAGCATGGCGACCTCCAGATCCTTCCCGGCTTTTTTATAGGCGACGATGTTGTTCTTTTTGGCAATCGGCTCGGGGATGATATTCAAAACCTGCGGATCAATCGTTTCTTTTTCGAGATCAACATAAGGGATACCCAAAATATAAGCCTCCAGCCGATGCAGTTCCTCCTCCTTAATCATGCTGTTATGCAGCAGCACATCGCGGAGGCGCGTACCTTTCGACTTTGATTCCTTTTCGGCGGCAGTCAAAAGCTCGGCGGAGACCACATTTGTGTCCTTTAGAAGAGCTTTTAATTGATTGTCGTGGATTAAAGGCATGGAGCAATCACCAATATACGAATTCGCATATTCGTATATTGGTATATTTTGTGTAAATTCGTATATTCGCGATTACTATTCATTCTATCATAGGAAAGCTCAACGCATTGGGGATGAGATAAGGCAAATAATCTGCCGCCCCTAACGCTTTCTCAAATAGCTCAAAATTCCTGCGCAGATATTCCAAAAGTACCCCAAAGATGTCTATACTCTACTATTCGCGCGCCTGCCGGCCGGTCGCACGTCGCCAAAGGCTATGGCCGACGGAGCGCAGGCAGGAATTAGAGATGTGTTTCATTGGGGAGAATAGAAATGGGTTTAGCTCTATATTAACCGGACTCGACGTGAGTCGCAGTTGACAGCGGGGCACGGGGTGCTATAGTGAAAGGTGCAATGCCAAATGGCAAACAGAGAGGACCCCAGGGATGGGGTCTTTCCTCATTAAGGGCTTGGCCTACAGTTTGGAGTCGAAAGACGAACAAAGTGTAGTTGCCAAACCTAAACCCGCCCAAATTTTTTGAAAGTATGCATGGCGTTTACGTTCTGCGAAGCAAAAAGGATCTAAATCTGTATGTTGGGTACGCGCATGATCTGAAAGCTCGAGTAATCGAACATCAAAAAGGCCATGTTCCCGCAACAAAGAACAGACGGCCTCTTGAATTGATTTATTGTGAGTTACACCGGAATCGAAAGGGCGCCATGCATCGTGAAAAGTTTTTTAAAAGCGGGTGGGGAAGAAATTATTTACAAAAGGTCCTACAAAATTCATTAAAAGATCGCTAATTCAAAAAATTTGGGCGGGTGCTCAGTGTTGCAGCTAAATTCTATTCGCTCGACACGCTCACTCTATAATTTAGACAACACCGGCATGATCGACCTAAAACAATTTTCTTCAGCCATCCAGCAGATTGCCGAAGAAAAAGGCATACCCGAGGCGAAGGTTATCGAGACCATTGAAATGGCTCTGGCCGCGGCCTACAAAAAAGACTACGGCAAGAAGGGCCAGATTATTCGCGCCGCATTTAACGCGACGACCGGCGACGTTATAATGCGCCAGATCAAAATCGTGGTTGATCAGTCGATGCTGAAATCCGATGCCGAAATCGAGGCCGAAGAGAAAGAACGAGCCGACCGCATGACGGAGGCTGGACGAGCCCTAGGCGATGCCGGGCGAGGCGAACGCCGCATACTGCACGATGACGATGACGCCGAGATTCCGGGCGCGGAGCGAAAAGTCCGCTATAATCCGGAGAAGCATTTAATGGCCGATGAGGCCAAAGAGTTTAAAAAAGACGCCGCCCCGGGCGATGAAATCGAGTTCCCGCTTGAGTTCAAAGAAGATTTCGGCCGCATTGCGGCGCAAACCGCCAAACAAGTCATCATCCAAAGAATCCGCGAGGCCGAACGTGAAGCAGTGTATAACGAATACAAAGATCATGCGGGCGAATTGATTTCCGGCCTCGTTCAGCGCATCGAGGGACGAAATATTTTTATTGACATCGGGCGCACCACCGCCCTCCTCCCCGCCGAAGAGCAGGTTATGATCGATCGCTATCACTTAGGCGAGCGGATTAAGGTCTTAATCATCTCGGTTGAGAAAAACCCCAAAGGGCCGGGCATTATCGTCTCACGGTCTCACCCGAGACTGGTTAAAAAACTATTTGAAATTGAAGTGCCCGAAATTGCTTCGGGCAGTGTTGAAATTAAAATGATCGCGCGCGAAGCTGGGTCACGGTCAAAAGTTGCCGTCTCCTCAAACCAGGACGGTATTGATCCGGTCGGTTCCATGGTCGGCCAAAAAGGCGTGCGCGTTTCAACTGTGATTCACGAATTAAACGGAGAAAAAATTGACATCATCGAATGGGCGGAGGATCCCGCGGCCTTTATTTCGCACGCGCTCTCGCCGGCGAAAGTAATCGAGGTGCAAACTCAGGTGGAAACCCGCGAAGCCCGAGCCATCGTGCCCGATGATCAGCTCTCGCTCGCCATCGGCAAGGGCGGACAGAATGTGCGCCTCGCCGCCAAACTCACCGGCTGGAAAATCGACGTCAGGTCTGATAAACCGGACACGGGGAATGGGGAAAAGGCAATAGGCAATAAAGATGAGCCAGTTGTTAGCGGGACAGTAGACTCAGCGGTGGTAAATTCGATGGAGCCAGACGAAACGAAAGAACTGGGAATTATGAAGCAGGAGTCAAATGGAACAGAAACTAAACCTGATGAACCGGCAGTCAAGAAAAAGCCGAGAAAACCACGAGCCAAAAAAGCAAAAACCGAGTAACCGTTCTATTACCCATTCCCTATTACCCATTTCCTATTTCCTAATCCCTAACCAACATGATTTCATCAATCTCCATTTTTACGCCGATTGTCGCGGCCCTCATTTCGGTGGCATTTGCGCTCTACACCATGTACTCGCTCTCAAAGTATTCCAAAGGCGAGGCGAAGATGATTGAAATTTCAAATGCGATTAAGGAGGGATCGCGTGCCTATTTACGAAGGCAGAATACCACGGTCGCCTGGGTCGCCGTTTTGATTGCCGTCATTATTTGGTTTTTACTGGGGAAAACCACGGCCATCGGATTTTTAATCGGCGCGGTGGCCTCCGCACTGGCCGGATATTCGGGCATGATGACGGCGGTCGATACGAACTCGCGCACCGCCGAGGCCGCAAAGTCCGGCCTTTCCAAAGCCTTCAGCGTCGCCTATCGGGGCGGATCAGTCACGGGATTTTTGGTGGTGGGGCTCGCCCTACTTGCCGTCTCCATTTTTTATTTTTTTACGAGTGATCTAACGGCACTTATCGGACTGGGATTTGGCGGCTCCTTAATTTCTATTTTTGCGCGGCTTGGCGGCGGGATATTTACGAAAGGCGCTGACGTCGGCGCGGATCTTGTCGGAAAAATCGAATCCGGCATTCCGGAAGACGACCCCAGAAATCCGGCGGTGATTGCGGATAACGTCGGCGACAATGTGGGCGACGTGGCGGGCATGGCGGCCGATTTATTTGAAACCTATGCCGTAACAACTATCGCCGCTATGTTACTCGGCTCGCTCATCTTCCCCGGCAATGAAAAAATGGTTTTGTTTCCCCTGATGATTGGGTCTCTCGCGATCGTCGGCTCAATCATTGGAAACTTCTTTGTTCGCGTCCGCGATGGCGGCTCGATCATGGGCGGTTTATATAAAGGACTCATAGCTTCAGCCATAATTTCTGCCATTTTTCTTTATCCGTTGACGACCAAATTCTTCCAAGGACCGGATAGTATGCATGTCTTCTGGTCCGGCATCATTGGATTTTTGGTTACCACCGTCATGATGCTCGCAACCGAATACTATACTTCAAAAAAATTCCGGCCGGTGAGAAATATCGCGCGCGCCTCAACCACGGGACATGCGACAAACATGATCATGGGCCTGGCCATGTCGATGGAGGCGACCGCGATTCCGGCGCTCGCCATTTCAGCCGGCATGATCTCGGCTTACTGGCTTTTTGGCCTTTACGGAATCGCAACCGCAGCGGTTTCTATGCTTTCGCTCGCCGGAATTATTGTCGCCATTGATTCATTCGGGCCGATCACCGATAACGCCGGCGGCATCGCCGAGATGGCGGGACTCTCTGAAGAAGTCCGCGCCGTAACTGATCCGTTAGACGCCGTGGGAAATACCACAAAGGCCATTACCAAGGGCTACGCCATCGCTTCGGCCGGACTGGCGGCGCTGGTTTTATTTGCTTCATATACCGAGGAACTAAAAATCGCGGGAAAACTTGTCACCTTTGATCTTTCGAATCCTTACATATTAGCGGGTCTTTTTGTTGGCGGCATGATGCCCTATCTTTTTGCTTCAATCGCCATGCGCGCCGTGGGCAAAGCCGCAGGCCAAGTTGTTGAAGAAGTACGGGCTCAATTCCGTGAAATTAAAGGTATTTTAGAGGGCACTGCCAAACCGAATTATGCGCGCGCGGTTGATATTGTAACCAAATCCGCCATTCGCGAGATGATTATTCCGGCGTTAATTCCGGTGGTGGTGCCGGTGTTGGCGCTTCTCATTTTTAGAGGGCACGCCGCCGAGATTATTGGCGGAATATTAGTGGGGACGCTGTTGACAGGACTCTTTGTGGCGCTTTCCATGACCGCCGGCGGAGCCGCCTGGGACAACGCCAAAAAATATATTGAAGAAGGCAATTACGGCGGCAAAAAATCTCCGGCCCATCAGGCGGCGGTTACCGGCGACACCGTGGGCGATCCCTACAAAGATACCGCCGGCCCCGCGATTAACCCGATGATAAAAATAGTAAATATCGTCGCTTTGCTGCTCGTTCGCGTTTTATAAACCTAAAACCAGAACAGGATTGCAAATCGCCCCGCAGGAGCGGGGCGATTTGGGTTAGTCTTATAAGGCTAAATCAGGATTAAGCTAAAATGCTCATTTATTGGCTTAGGTAAGGCACTTATTTATTACTTGCCATACTACAGCATTTGAAGAGATCACAGAAAAATGCCGAGAATGCCCGGCTCGCCATCGAGCGGGCTCGGAAGCAGCGCTACCTCGCGAACCGAGTGCGGCGAGCTGGGGAGAATCGCCAGATGGCGATCGGCGCCGGCTCCGGCAAGAAGAAGCAGAAGTAATATCCGGGGTTCAGAAAGGAGCGCACTTATGGAATGAAAACACTTGGCCTCGTCGGGGAAGACGGCGAGATCACCAAGACTAAAAATATCTTCCTGGGGCTGGCAAATCCTTTTTCGGTTTTGGTGAGCGTAGAGCCCTGCCACAATCTACGCCAAAGAGAACCGAACCGCTTCGCGGCGGGAAGCCTCGGACGAGGCACGCGAAAACGAGGTGCGTCTTGCGAAGTTCGCAAGACGCACCTCGTGCTTCAACTAAGCTCACGACTTGATTCGCGGACTTTGAGAAGTAGCAAAAAGATTCTTTATTCTCAAGTTCTTAAGAACATTAGAATAAAAGTCACGCGTGATTTGTCCATTCGCTTATTCGCGCGCCTGCCTGCCAGCAGGCAGGAATTAGAGAATATAAAAACAATTTATGACATTCCAACATTCTTGAGAATGTGAGAATGTCGCGAAAAAGAATCCAGTGACACCTTAGAGAGCGGTGCGAATGTTCTTTCATTTGAAAGTATCTCCTCTCGCATCGCTCTCCAAGGTGTTTTTGTTTTCATAAAAGTTTTAAATTTGCTCAAAAACGAAAGAGCCCAGCACTTTGTTTGCTGTCGCAAACAAAGTGCTGGGTATGTTACTCGTCACTACCGAAGATGTGCTTCACGCCGTTGGCGACGTAGCCTCTCGCGTCGAAACACCAAACGAGCTTTTCTTCCCCCAGGATCTCATAAGCAGTGCGATGATCATCGCTCTTCAAGGCTCGAGTTTGAAGCAGAACGTAAAGTTGCTTTTTTGTCTTCGTGGCCTCGAAGGAAACTGCTTGCGTGTAGTCGTAGGCGAGATTCGGGTCAACGCCCGCATCAACGAGCGCGAGCCTAACTCGCTCGGCCGCCCAAACGCCTCGCGTCTCAACTTCCAACCTTTGATACATATCGTCGGCGTGGACGACGAGACCATCGACGACCCTCGTCATCGTTTCGGCCATATAGTAGATGAGGGACGTGGCGTCAGGCCAGATGTGCCGCTCAACTATGGATTGCGAAATATCACGCCCCTCGCGCGAGCCGATGTTGGCGAATGCCGCCGCGAGGTAACCGGCAAACAACCGCGGAATTCCATCATCCATCTGCTCGACCTTGATCGGATTTTTCTTCTGCGACATGGTGGACGATCCGCGCTGTTTTGACTTTCGCGGCTCTTCCAACTCGCCGACATCGCTCCGCATCATGGGCCAGAACGTTTTTGCCATTCCGGCGATCGTGCCTGCGGCCCTAGCAAGCGCCGCCATGAAGCTGAAATGTCTGCCGCGATGCAGAATCTGCGTCTCGCAGATCGCCGCCTGCAGGCCGAGCTCTGCGAGTGCTAACTCTTCTATCTGCGGATCCATGTCGCCGTAGTTTCCGATGGCGCCTGAGATCTTCCCCTCCGAAAGGTCGTAGGCCACCGATCGCTCGATCGCCTGGATGTCCTTCCGGAGTGCCTCGGCGAATGTCCGGAGTAATCGGCCGAAAGTGTCCGGCACTGCGTATTGTCCATGCGTTCGGCCGATCATGAGTGTCGAGCGATGCTCGTAGGACTTTTTTTGCAGTGCTTGGTGGAGCGCCCTTACGTTGTCGAGGATGCAGCCGGCGGCGAGGCGCAACGCCAGGATAAAGGCGGGATCTTCAATGTCGTAGGAGGTAACTCCTTTGTGGAATTCACCGCGGTGAGGCTCGAGGTCGCCCGTCATCGTCTCCCGCATGGCCACGATGAAGGCGTTCATGTCATGCACGAGCTCAACCTCGATCGCTTCAATTTGCCAAACGACATTCGAGTTGATTTCCAGGAACCGAAAATGGTTCTTAATGCGACCGGCGATCGTTGGAGAAAGATCGTCGAGCTTCGCCCGGGCACTTATGATTGCCATCTCTACATTGAGCCAGCGGCGGAATTTCGCCTCTTCGGACCAGAGCTGATCAAACGGCGGCCGGGTATAGCGTGGAAGCATGCTTCCCTCCCTGATATGTGTCTTAAAAAACCAAGCCGATGGTAGCACAAACATTAGATTTTGTAAGCCTTGCGGATTTTTTCATTCTCGAATTGAATGGATACACGTTGAGAAAGGAGGTTCGCGATGACGCGATGGCTAATCCTGCTCCTCGTTTGTTCTTTTGGTTTCGGGCCGATTTCCGCCTCCGCCTTCATCGTCGTCTCGCAGAGGTCATATGAAAATGTGCTTCTCTTCCGGACGGTCTATCGGGCAACCGCGGATTATTTCCCTCGCGCGGGAAAATCCTGCGAAGGATTCGAGAAGGCCGTGCAGTATCAAGCCGCCCTCGCGCTTGCGCGCGAGATGGAGCGCTACGCCGCTGAAGGCGAGCAGGAGGTCCCGCGAGACTTTTTCTGGAATCATATCGTCGGCGTTCCAGAGTCCGAGGCATTGAAAAAACGCACCTCAATTTTGTTTGCCGCCGGCACCGAGCTTGTTCGCGCCTGGCGGGGCGAGATCCACCACCCCTCTTGTGAAAAAGATCGCGGAATTTTGAAGGGTCACTTTCAATGGATCCGCGACGCCTTCATCCCGCCGGATACTCCTCGAAGCCGCGAGAGCGAGCAATCGTTTTCCCAGATCTTTCAGCTGCGGGGAGATGAGACGCGCGAGCTCGCCGGGCTAGATCTCCGCTAACGTGCGCGCGGCACGGCGCGGCCCCTTCGGGGCCGCGCCTTTCTATCTCTTCCATTCTTCGTTATACTCCAGCAGATCAATTTGTATGCAAACCAAGGTCACGAAAAATTCTGACTCAACAGTAACAATCGCCGTCGAGCTCTCACCCGACGAACTAAAACCCTATCTCGCGCGCGCCGCCGAAGAATTATCGAAGGAGCGGCCGATTGAAGGGTTTCGCCCGGGGAAAGCCAGCTACCAGGTGTTAAAAGAGCGCTACGGCGAAGCGGCGATTTTGGAGCGCGCGGTGCCCTTTGCCGTAAACGGTGTGATGCCGCAGATTATTGCCGAGCATACATTAAAGCTTGTTGGGCGCCCCGAGGTCTCGGTTAAAAAGTTAGCGCCGGGAAATCCGCTCGAATTTAGTTTGAAATCCGCCCTCGTGCCGGAATTTTCACTGCCCGATGTTGAATCAATCGCAAAGAAAGTTTTAAAAACAAAAATAGCCCCGAACGTTGAAGAAAAAGAAATTGATGAGGCCTTGCGCTGGCTGCAGGAAGAACGTGGCGAATTAAAACTCGTCTCACGACCGGCGCGCGAAGGCGACGACGTTGAAATTGATTTTGAGATGAGTGATGGCGACTCGCCAATTTCTGAACCATCCAAAAATCATCCGCTCACCATCGGCAAAGGCACAATGGTTCCCGGATTTGAAGAGGCGCTGATCGGCATGCAGGTCGGGGATGAAAAAAAATTCTCGCTTCTCGTTCCGGAGTCGCACGCGCAAGCAGCACTCCGCGGCAAAAAGATGGATTTTTCCGTCCGCATGAATGAAATCAAGGAAAAGATCCTGCCTGAATTAAATGATGACTTTGCCAAAACAATCGGTAGATTTAACTCGATGGATGAGATGCGTCAGAGCGTCCATGAGGGTATCGGCGAGGAGAAAAAAATAAAAGAAAAGGATCGGATTCGCGTTCGCATCTTGGACTCGATTGCCACAGAAGTCAGCATCGTAATCCCGGAAGTCATGGTCGCGCAGGAATTGGAGAAAATGCTGGCCGAGCTCCGCGAGAGTATCGAGTCTATGGGACTAAAATACGATGATTATCTTTCGCATCTTAAAAAAACCGAGGAGGTGCTGAAAAAAGACATGCGGCCGGATGCCGAGCGCAGGGTAAAAATTGCTTTAGTGCTACGGAAAATTGCCGAAGCCCAGCACTTAGATCCGGCCAAGGAAGATGTCGATGAAGAAATGCAGGCCATCCTTTCGCGATTTAAGTCCCCCGAGGAAGCCAAAAAGCAAGTTGAGCCTCAAGCCCTTCGCAGCTATGCGCGAGGGATTCGCCGGAATGAATTGGTGTTTCAATATCTAGAAGGGCTCGAATAGAATTCTCATATTCTTGAGAATATGAGAATGAACTGACTATGGTCATGCCCCTGATTGAAAATCTCCTTGATTTAAAAAGAAGTTGCGATTATACTGATACATCGAAGACTATTCTCATGACCCAAGAACCCTACGGACAATATTTAATCCCGACCGTGATTGAAAAGTCGCAGTTTGGCGAGCGCGCCTATGATATTTATTCGCGCCTCCTAAAAGACAACATTATATTCCTCGGCGGGCCGATCAATGATGCCGTGGCGAACACCGTGATTGCCCAACTCTTATTTTTAGAGGCGCAGGACATCAAAAACGACATCAAACTTTACATCAATTCCCCCGGCGGGTCGGTCTATGCCGCCATGGCGATCTACGACACCATGCAGTATGTAAAACCGGATGTAGCCACAATCGTTGTCGGCACTGCGGCTTCGGCTGCAGCACTGCTACTGGCCGCCGGGAAAAAGGGCAAGCGTTTTTCACTGCCCAATTCGCAAATCTTAATTCATCAGGTGATGGGCGGAGCGGAGGGCCAAGCCACCGAAATCGAAATCGCCGCGCGCCAGATTTTAAAGATGAAACAAAAGACCAACGAAGTTCTGGCGCATCACACCGGACAGAATTTGAAAAAAGTTGAAGCTGATACCGAGCGGGACTACTGGATGAATACCGAGGAAGCCTTAAAATACGGCATCATTGATGAAATCATCCAGCGCAGCGGAAAGAAAACGGAGAAAGAGAAATGAAGCCGCCACGGCCCTACGGCCGTGGTATCTCGCATTTCGCCCTCGGGCGAAATGCGAGATCGGCGGAATCCCCCAGCGCATACGCATTGAAGCTCACATGGAAATACTTACTTATTTTTGCATTCAGCCATAGGCTGACGCCTGTGGTCTTCTGCGGCGGGGGATAAAAAAACAGAAAACAAAACCCAAAAAACTTCTCCGACATTCGTCGGAGAAGTTTTTTGGTTGCGAGAATTATGTAAAAAGCGGGGGGCGAATTCTTCTGTGTTACCGGAGCTCGACTTATACGGAATCTAGCAAGAACTTTCCCACCGTGCGCTCGTGTTTGATCGCCTCCTATCCGCGTAATGGGCTTGCCCCGTCAGTTGATCTGACCTTAGGCTTGAATAGATCCCTGTTAAGATTAGTTTCACTGCTATAAATCAACTAACGGGGTGAACAAAGTGCTGTGAGATCAGCATGGGTAGCAACGAGCTTCCCGTCATCTCAAGCGGCTTTTTTAATCCCATCAGCTCAATGATGGTCGGCGCCACATCGGTTAAAATGCCGCCGGTTTCTTTCTTCTGTTTGATCACTTCATCGCGAGAGCGGGCCACTGAAACACGAAAGTCTGCCCCGACTAAATAGAACGGTACGGGATTTAATGAGTGCTCGGTCAGCCGCTCGCCCGTCAGCAGGTTGCGTTTGGCCTCGACGTTGCCGTGGTCTCCGGTGACCACTAAAACGCCGCCCTCACGCGCGACCGCCTCATAAATTTCGCCGATACAGCGATCAACCGACTCAACTGCCTTGATGGCCGCTGCTTGATTGCCGGAATGGCCCACCACATCGGCGTTAGCAAAATTAACCAAGACAAAATCATGCCGCGGGAGCTCGGCAATAACTTTGGCTGTAATATCGGCCGCTTTCATCTCGGGTACTTCATCAAAATGGGCGGTCGAAATCGAGGAGACGAGTATGCGTTCTTCGCTGGGAAACGGTTTTTCACGCCCGCCATTGAAAAAATAGGTTACATGCGCGTATTTTTCCGTTTCGGCAATATGGAGTTGCCGCAGGCCGGCGTCCGAAATGACGCGGGCGAGCGGATAACTGACCTGAAGCGGCGGAAACGCCGCTTCGGCGGCGAGTGAATCTTCATACATCGTCATCGTCGCCAAAAATAAATCGGCGACCTGCGTTCGCGGGAAGCGATCAAAAACCTGGTCAATAAGGGCATGCGAAATTTCTCTGACTGAATCCTCACGGAAGTTAAAAATAATGGCTGCGTCGCCGTCGTGGATCGTAGCCAAGGGAGCATTATTTGGCGCGACATAGCCGGGTTCAACAAATTCGTCACTGCGCCCGTTTTGGTATTCGCTCGATACATACTCGGATATATTCGTTATCGGACTGCCTTTGGCTTCGGTCCACAACTGATAAGCTTTCTCAATCCGATCCCATTTTTCATCGCGGTCCATGGCAAAAAATCGGCCGACAACTGAGGCGATTTTCGTCTGCGGAAATTCTTTAATCATTCTTTCTTCAAGTTGCGCTAAAAATTTAACGCCTTCCTGCGGCGGAGAATCTTTGCCATCGGTAATAACGTGCAAAAATGCCTGCGCAAGACCCTGCAGTTCAACAAATTTTAACAGTGCATACAGATGATCGATGTAGCTGTGGACCGAGCCGGATGAAACAAGCCCAATGATATGCAGTTTTGAATTATTTTTTTTAACGTGCTCGGCGGCGTGCAGAAAGGCCGGATTTTCAAAAAAACTGCCGTCACGAATCGAGTAGATAATCCGCGGCAGGTGATGATAGTTGATGCGGCCGGTGCCCATGGTTAAATGGCCGACCTCCGAGTTTCCCGCCTCGCCCCAGGGCAGCCCGACGGCGACGCCTGAAGCCTGCAGTGTCGTCATGGGAAAATTGGCGTCAAATAAATCCAGCGTCGGTTTTTTGGCGAGCGCGACGGGATTGCCTTTTTCTTCCAAGGAAACGCCGAATCCATCCATGACGATGAGTACGACGGGTTTATAGGCTTTCATCCCGTTAGAGAGAGACCCCGGTAGTACACCTCGCGTGCTCGGTGACTACGGGGTGAGCCGTAGTGAATAGTAAGTCTGTCATAGTTAGGCTTGTCCCGTAGTCAAATCCATGAAGGCTTTGTGGTAGCGGGATCGCGACCCTACGCGGAGTCTGCATTAAATTATCTAATTTATCCGGCGTCACATTGTTTTTGATCTTTCGACGATCACGGCTTCTAACGGGATTCATCCCGTTAGAGAATTAACTAATAACTCTGTTGCTGGTCTCATGTCTTTATGTGTCGTGAGTTTCATGTTCGAAATGTAGTCTCTGATTCATTCTCTAACGGGATTCATCCCGTTAGAGAATTAACTACTAACTCTGTTGCTGGTCTCATGTCTTTATGTGTCGTGAGTTTCATGTTCGAAATGTAGTCTCTGATTCATTCTCTAACGGGATTCATAGCTTAATTCTATCATTCTAGGCTCATAAACGAATAGCTAAAACCTAAAATCGTTGACGATTGTATATGTTTGCAGTATACTCGCACCACGTTCATATTAAACTATCTGGAACTTAAAACAGCGGGCACTCGAACCCGCTGCTGAAACAAGCCAACCGTTCAATGAAAGAGTCTCGTCGAAAAAAAATTTCGCAACAGTTTAAAGACAGCCTTTTGCCTCTTTAGAAAGAGACCTTCTTAAGTTTTCCGAACGATTCGCCAAACCTCAGCAGAGGTCGAGACCTGCAATGCTATATGCAATCAATCACCCTGACGTTATCCGTCGGTGCGGTGCTTTTAATCGCGGTGGGCGCGGGTCTCGGCTACATTCTCCGCCAGTTGATTTCAAAGCAGCGCATCAATTCACTCGAACAGCGCACACAAAAATTAATCGAAGACGCGAAGACCGAAGCCAAAGAAATACTCATCGAAGCCAAAGCTAATGCGGTTCAAATTTTAGAAGAAGCCAAAAAAGAAGAAAAAGATCGCGAGCAGGAAATTAAGCGTCTCCAGGACCGACTCGAAAACCGTGAATCGTTACTCGATCGAAAGATGCTCGAAATTGACGAGCGCGAAAAGGATCTCGAAAAAAATGTTGAGAAGGTAAAAAGTATAAAGACCGAAATTGAGGAAACAAAAACTAAAGTTGGCAAGGAATTGGAACGCGTCGCCGGACTCTCGCAAGATGTGGCGCTTGAAGAATTAAACAAAAAAATTGAAAAAGACCACAGTGAGAGCCTGATGCAGCGAATCCGCAAGTTGGAAACCACGGGACTGGATGAATTGGAGCGCCGCGCCAAACAAATACTCGCCACGATTATTCAACGGGTATCGACTCCGACTGTTTCGGAAGTAACAACTACCACCGTTCAGATTCCGAATGATGAAATTAAGGGCAAGATCATTGGGCGGGAGGGTCGCAACATCCGCGCGCTCGAGCGCGCGGCCGGGGTTGAAATTATTGTTGACGATACGCCGGGAGCCATCGTTATCTCGGCCTTTGATCCGGTGCGCCGCCATATTGCCAAAAATGCGCTCGAAGTCCTGATTAGTGATGGCCGCATCCAGCCAGCCCGCATCGAAGAAGCCGTGGATAAAGCGCGGCAGGAAATCGAAAAACAGATTAAAGCCGCGGGTGATACGGCCGCCTTTGAAGTTGGTATCTTTGACCTCGACCCGCGGCTCATTTCGCTCCTTGGCAGGCTTAAATTCCGCACCTCATACGGCCAAAACGTCCTGGTCCACTCAATTGAGATGGCGCATGTGGCCGGCATGCTAGCCGAAGAATTGGGCGGTGATGTGGTGGTCGCCAAGAAAGGCGCCCTGCTTCATGACATTGGAAAGGCTGTCGACCATGAAGTGCAGGGCACGCACGTTGAAATCGGGCGGCGCATTTTACAAAAGTTCAACGCCGATCCGCACATCATCCAGGCCATGCAATCGCATCACGAAGAGTACCCCTACGAAACGCTGGAATCGATCCTGGTCCAAGTAGCTGATGTGATTTCCGCCGGACGCCCCGGGGCGCGCAGAGACTCGGTTGAGAATTATTTAAAACGACTGCAAGATCTTGAGGCCATCGCCAATTCATTTGAGGGCGTGGAAAAATCATACGCCATTCAGGCCGGCCGCGAGATACGTATCTTTGTTACGCCCGAAAAAGTTAGCGATTTTGAGGCACGCGACCTCGCCCAAAAAATTGCCGGCCGTGTTGAGTCAGAACTCAAATACCCCGGCGAAATCAAAGTCAACGTTATTCGGGAAACCCGCGTCATAGAATACGCGCGCTAAACCCGAAGCATGAAATACGAAACTAGAAACAAATTCCGATATCTAAACGTTTCACCAGTTTTTTGATTTTGATTTTTGATATTGTTTCGGATTTCGATATTCTGATTTAGAATTTGTAACTATGAAATTGTTAATTTTCGGCGACATTTTCGGGCGGCCGGGCAGAGAAGCCATCAAATATATCGCGCCGAAATGGAAAGAAGAATATTCTGCCGATTTAATAATGGCGAACGGAGAAAATCTTTCACACGGCAAAGGCATTTCTGAAATCACCGTCCGCGAAATGTTGGATGCCGGCGTTGATGTCATCACTGGCGGCAATCATTCACTCGAAGGAAAAAATGCGGGTGAGTTACTCGATGACCCAAAACTTCCGCTCACGCGCCCCATAAATTTTATCGCGTCTCATCCAGGACGTGGACTTTTGAGGCTCGTAAAAAAGGGGCAAGAGATTTTAATTATCAATGCGATAGCCCAAACGCACATGCGAACCCATTATGATTCGCCCTACGCCGCGATTGAAAAAGTTTTAACAGAGAACTCCGAAAATCAAAAAACTAAGATTATCATCGTTGATTGGCATGCCGATACGACCTCCGAAAAGATGGCTATGGGCTGGTGGCTCAACGGCAAAGTTTCATGCGTCTATGGGACACATACCCATATTGCTACGGCTGATGAGCGCATTTTGTCCTATGGAACAGCCTGCATATCGGACATTGGCATGACCGGACCACATAATTCCATCATTGGCGAGGCCATTGACCCGAGACTTGGTATCTTGGTGCGGCAGGAACAGGTAAAGCCGGACATTGCCGAAGCCCCGCCCTATGAGGTCAATGCTATTCTCGTCACTATCGATGAAACGACTGGAAAAAGTACGGAAATAATCCGACTGCGACAAATTTTAAATCAACCGATTCTCCAAACCTAAGCCCTTGCCCGGCCAAGTTTTATATAGCAAAATTTAGGCGGGCTTGGCCCGTTACTCGGTCCTCACGAAAATAAAAAGTTAATCACAGCGACATATTTTTTCTAAAAGTCTACCGAGTAACGGGCCTTGCGTAATAATCGCGGCCTCATCTACAATAGTTGAGTAGTTCACGTGCCGATCCGAACATCCCGCATAGCTCGCGAATGTTCCGCAGACCAAAAATACGATGGAGATGGATGAAGTAATTTGTTACTTCAGATTGTTTCGGGTCATTCGGATGCATCCGGATTATTAGGATCACAACTAGGTAAAAAGGTCGAACACTTCAAGGAAAAAACATACTCATGAACAAAGCAGACATTATTGAGGCGGTGCACGGAAAACTCCAAGGCACCAAAAAGTCAGCCGAGGAGGCCGTCGAAGTAGTATTTGGAAGCATCACCAATGGACTTTCAAAAGGCCAAGAAGTTTCGATCTCGGGTTTTGGCACGTTCATTGTAAGGAAACGGGCCGCACGCCAGGGTGTCAATCCGCGCACCGGCGAGAAGATTCAGATTAAAGCCACCACGACGCCGAAATTCCGCGCCGGCAAAGTTTTAAAAGAAGCAGTTCGGTAAGCTCACTACAAACGGTCAGGTAACCTCACAGCCAGCAGTTAGATAAATTACTAAAATCAAAATCCCGGAGTTTATCCGGGATTTTGATTTTCTTGAACGAGCCGCCCTACGGGCGAGCCTCGCTCCGATTCCTATTTTAAATTATTTAAATGAAATTTGAGCGGGTTAGTGAATTACGCGAGAACCTATTTTCAGTCTAACAGATAAAGCCTAATTCCGAATTTTGCGTAGCCCCATCATCGTCTACCCTCCATCTTGGTCTTTGATATTTCATTTGGCTTTAGGACTAATGAAATAAGCTCTGAAGTTTTTGAAGTATTAGGGCTAAAGATCGCAAAGATTCAAAAATAGAAGCTAAATTAGAATGAGTAAAATCTGCAGAGGTGGTAGATGAGGCGGTCGTAAATGTATAATCGCCGCTGACAGCAGAATTCCACTGAGCATCTTTTGATATCATTCTGTAATGGTAAGTCGTGTTGCTGGTGAGGTTATATCCGTATTCCGGGGAAAGAATAATGGAATGCACCGTACGCAGAAAGGCTCCGGACGAATCAAGCGGGGTTATAGTGCCATAGGAAGATGTTAATCCAAACTCTACCTGTGATGTAGAAGGTTCATCTGTAATCCAGACAGGAAGGGCAGTCCATGAGGCCATGGCAGAACTATAAGCGACATCCACTCTAAGTGAAGAAATGACAGGCGGTGTGGTGTCGACCGGCGGAGATGAAATACTAAATGTCTGTCCGGCGACAATACTTCCGCAAACATTGAAGCAGGCCTCTAACCGGTATGTTCCTATCGGGTAGCTATCACTAGAAATATCAATAAACAAAGTTTGTGTTGGACTATTCGTGGTTGTATTAAGAGATATCCAGCCTCCCGGTTTTTGAATCCCGACATTTACATCAGCTGAACCACCGGGAGCGCATGTCCAAGTATAATTCACAAAATTATCTACGCCTTTGATATAGGTGGTTTTACCATCGTTAAGGGTTACATTTATACTTGAACAAGATGGAGGACCGCTCAAAGTTGTGAAAGTACGATTGGGCGGATAGCCACTGACCAAATCGGTTTGATCTCCATACGCATTATGAGAATAAACTCTAAAATTATAAAGCGCGCTGGCCGCTAAGTTTGAGATGGTAAAAGAATGTGACGTAAGATAGGAAGTATTTTCTGGAGTAACTATCCCGATAGTCGGTGTGCCATAGTTTACAAATCCAGTAGCGGGTACATCGGTTATCCAGCTAATCATGGCTGAATTTGAGGTAATCGAAGACACCGCAACAGATGAGATGACGGGGGGTGTATTGTAAGCAGGTGGCGGCGACTGCGTTGTCGCACTCGCACTCGCTGACTGAGCACTATTATTTCCCGTTGCGTCATAGGCAGCGACGGCATAGGTATACGCAGTGGAAGCTTGGAGGCCGGTATCTGAATAGGCGGCGGTTGCTGTGGCTGACGTAGATGCAACGGCGGTCGCTATTTGCGCGCCGCTTCGATAAATTTTGTATCCCGATACCCCAACATTATCCGTAGAGTTAAGCCACGAAAGATTTATCTGGCTGGTTGAAACAGCGGATGCGCTCAAATTGGTGGGCACAGAGGGAGACGTTGTGTCCGATGTCGCGTTGGTAGACGTGGTGGCAGTAGTGCTCGTGGTAGTCGGCGGCGAAGCAGTCACCGGAGGCGGCACAGCAGAACTGCCTGTGTTTGGGGTAACAGCGAGAGTAGTAGTTGCGATTGCCGTGGGTGGAGTAGAAGTTGAAGTTGAAGTTGTAGTGGTGGCTGTCGGTGGGATGGTGGTTGTCGTTTCACCCAACTTCTGCTGAATTCCGGGGGCAGTAGTGAGTCCGGGCGGGACAATACCCGAAGCGCCAGCACCTTGAGTCAGGAGTTCGTTGATCTTTATGGCAGTTTTTGGGCCGACAATGCCAATAGCCTCTATGCCTTGTTTCTCTTGCAGTTTTTTCACTGCCGCCTCAGTCAGGGGGCCGAAGTAACCGGTCACTAATCCCTCCGGATAAATGTCCGGGAACTTCTTCAGGAATTCTTGAAGTTTCTTTACTTCATCGCCGCTTACTCCTCTCTGAAGTGAGCGAGTGATTTTGAGTTCTTCTTTCACCTCGGCCACTTCTTTTTTGGTGGTTTCAAGCTGTGCCTGAAGTGATACTACCTGCCCCCGCAGAGTTTTTATCTGTGTCTGAAGTTGCTCTATGAGTGCCTGCAAATTTGAAGTTGGCGGATTGTTTTGTCCCCAACTCATTAAAGGCGTAGCCAAAGCAAAACTAATAACGATACCGACTGATACTTTCCTGAACATGTAGGAATTATAGCACAAAAAAGCGTTGAGTATCGCTAAAGTTGCAGATGACTACATCGCAGGACCGAAATCGGGTCAGTCAGTAAGAAGAGATAAAAAAATATGGGGTAAGAGGAATCCTCTCCTCCGCTGCTTCGCGCGTGTAAGAATGCGCAGGCTCCGCGGCTCTTCCAGGCCCGGGTTTTTAAAATATAAACAATTTAGTTTTTGAAATACCCTGCGATTCCCCGACTATCACAAACAGAAAAAGTAAGAGCTCTCTTACGAGAGCTCTTACTTTTTCTAATACTTGAGCGGGTAAGGGGAATCGAACCCCTGGCAACAGGTTGGAAACCTGTGGTATTGCCACTATACGATACCCGCAATTTTGAGTACTCAAATATTTTGTAAGAAATAGAGTGAAAAAGCAATCTTCTACGAATTCTATTGATAAAAAGATAAAAATTGCCATAATTGTACAGCTTAATACCTACCGCAAAAGAAAGGAGGTGGGTGGTGTGAGCGAGATATCGGACTTCTTTAAGTTCCTTCGCTCACTGGGAGCGAAGGAGATCGCCCCAGGGAGGAAACACCGCCGATGGCAGATCGGAAATAAGGTTCTGCCTGTACCGAGCAATCTTAGCGGCACAAGGGCTTTCCGAAACTATGAAGTTCTAGCAAACCGCATGGCGCTTGAAGAGGGTCTGATAAGGCCCCCCGAAAAGCGAGGCGGCAAGCCCACGAGCGGAGCACCAGCTAAATCACAGCTCGCGCAGAGGCCCGATCAGCTGCAAAGAGCCGCGCCGGGCACACGCGAGGACTTGGAAGCATGGAATCAAAGCGAGGCCGAGCGGTGGAGGTTAAGTTGCCAAGAGGAGACGAAATCCATGAGTGAAGCTCTACCCAAGTCGATTGTGAGGGTTGAGGAGCGGCTGCCGATCGTCGAGCGCATCATGCGCGAGGCAGATAAACCCCTAACTCGCTCGGAGATCTTGAAGCTCGCGGGCTGGCCAGAGAATGCCCATCAGGCCATCGGCAGAGTCCTCACCGCCTACCCCAGTCGCTTTCGACGCACAAGGAGCGTCAAGCGAAACGAGCGCTGGGAGCTGGTGGTTGAGGAGCCGCCTCAGGCGCTACCACCACCTATGGTGGAGCCGGCGCCGGAAGCACCGCCAACCAGCCGAAGACACCAAGCTCATGAAAATCAAGAGCATGGTCGATGAGTTTAATCAGTCGGGATATAACCCAAACTGCGCTGTCTACCTCATCGGCCGACTGGAAGAGATACTGAAGTGAAACAACGGCCAATGCCCCCTGCGTCCTCCTAGGACGCAGGGGTAAATTCTTATATAGATAGACTTTATAGACTTTTCTAGTTGGGCTATCGATCCGCCGGCTGGCGAAGAACTTGGACTACGTGCTCCTTCATCCCGTTAGAAATCCTTACAATCGGGCTGCTGGGAATTGAACCCAGTCTACATGCTCCCAAAGCACGCGTACTACCGGTATACTACAGCCCGCCTTCGCCTCGCCATAGCTCGGCTTCGGCGGGCGAAATCCATTCAGCCGAGCCGAGCTATGGCGGGTCATTTCTAAATTTTAATCAAAACCATCTAGCCTAATCTGGATTTACACCCCCCTATAGTCCCAAACTGCATTTTCGATATGTTCAATATGCTGGGTTTTCCCCTCCGTGTCGAGTGTTACGCCTATGATATCAATCTGCCAGTCAGTTCCAGGCTTAATCCCCTCCCGCAGGCAGTACAGTTCACAAAGTCCCTGCAACCTTTGCCTCTTTCGCCTATCCACCCGCTCCTCTGGGCTAAAAACGTCCCGATATGTATCAAGGCTGGCTTTTACCTCAATGAACCGAAGTTTCCCCCTCCTTTGGGCCACAATATCAATCTCGCCCATCGGCAGATCATAGTTTCTGGTAATAATAGCGTAGCCCTTCTGTTTGAGCAGATCGGCGGCTGCGTCCTCTCCAGCCTGGGCTATTTGAGCGTTAGATAATGACATTATTTTGTGAAACTTGTATAATTGTAGTACCCGTACACACTTTCAATGTAACACGTAAAACTTTATGACTGAAATTGGCGTAACACGTGAAACCTTGAGCTTGGATTTTGTTGCTGGACTCGTAGTGGGCGAAGGGACTTTTTATTGGACTATGGCTGGCGACGGGTATAAGCGGCCTGTATTTTGCTTAAAAATGCCTATCCGGGATTATAACCTTGTTATGGATGTACGAGACTCTCTTGGCCTAACGTCAGAAAAGGTATACGAATATCATCATGGAGGCCGCCATTATGCGATGCTAATTGTACGAAACATCGGCAGCCTTAAAAATATCGTGATACCTCTATTGTGGCCAAAACTTTCAGGTTATAAAAAACGTCAATTCCAATGGTGGTTCAAGCAATTCAAATCCAGTGCTACTAACCCCTCATATCGATTTTTCCATGATGCCTTTAGGCTCAAGTTCCCAGACCTTTACTAGAAAGTTTTACGTGTTACATCTAAAGGACATCTATGAGACTGTCTCTGATGTCCTTTAGATTTTATATAATGTCCTATAGAATCTTATGAGACAAAATGAACAACTATAAAAGTTTTCCTCTACCCGCGAGCTTGACCTGATTTAGATTGAAGAATACAAAAAAGATAGGAGGTCCTTCCTATGCCACGCTGTAGCTACTGCGGCGCGGAAATAACCGCGACGAGAAGTGAGGAGGGTGAGGAGGGTGAGGAGGCGCTCTGTCCGTACCACCACTCTGGGCTGGGAGCAAACTGGGCCGAAGGCAATCGGCTGATGTGCGACTTTATCCATCGCGGCCGGATACCGGCGCGGCTTCCGAAAGATCTGCGCTCGGAGGACGAGGTCTGGATTTTTGCAGAAGCAGCGGGGACCTAATAGACCCGCATGAACCATGAAGTTCATGCGGGCCGTTCTTTTTTAGTCGGAATCGATTCGCGATCCGCCAGTTGGCAGAAATTGGAGCGCGGATAGAAATATACCTATATTACCCTATAGTACAATATCGGTATGAGGTCTAAGACGAGACTAATTTCAATTCATTCTTTTTGATTTCGTCTCTTCGGCGTTTTGCCAGAGTGTTTCCAGCGATGGACGCTGCTGGGATCGAACCAGCGGCCTTCGCAACTTGTCCCGTTAGATTTATTTGAGTGGGTGATACAGGTATCGAACCTGTGGCCTTTGCAATGTGAATGCAACGCTCTGCCACTGAGCTAATCACCCAGGAAATCTAATGGGATGAATGAATGCGACGTTCTACCACTGAACTAAGTGTCCGCGAAATCGAACGCTCTGCCACCAAGCTATGCGCGCAGATGATCTGTCACGAAGTGATAGTAGCAAAAAATCGTCCGCGATCCGCCGGCTGGCGGAAGTCGAGGCGACTTTTTGGTTCAAGCGTCTATTCACTATTTCCAATTTCCCATTTCCTAACTCACATTCAGCGCATTGATCAACTTATCATGCGAAGTTTCAAGAATGTCGCGGGTAAACCGGTCAAACATATCCACGCGATATTTAAACTCTTCAGTCGTCATCAGGGCATAAGTCAGTTCTTTGCCGGCGTTGGCCTCCCAGGTATGCAGCATGTTCTCGAGCCTGCGGCGATTGATAGAGTCACCCACGATTAAAAGATCAACCCGCGCCGAATCATTATTGACGAAAGCGCCGGTCGCGATGGCCAGCTTCACGCGGCCCAGTTTTTTGATTTTTGAAACCAGCCGATGACGCGACTCCGGCACCTGGCGCAGAATTAAGGCCTGCAGTTCCTTGAAAAAATAAAAGTTCTCATCGGCGATAAAAACTCTGACCGTTTTTTGGCGCATGCGCAATTTTTTCATTTTGCCTTTGCCGGAAAGTTCCGAAACGACGACTTGCGTCGTGCGCCATTTTAAAATGCCAAGCTGCAAAAATTTTGAAATTTCTTTTGCCGTTTCTTCTTCTTTCAATCCCACCAGACGCGAGACTTGATCGAGCGAAAAATGACTGGCCGGATTCCTTAAAAATAAGCGCAAAATTCTGACTTTTGCCTTCGACTCGAAAAGTTTTTCTAAGACAAGTTCCATAGCATCTTCACTATATGCCAACGTCCCGAGCGCGCAAGGCTGGATAGGCTCGATTTAAACCTGAAATTGACAAGCTATTTCTGTCGGTATATTGAATGAGTTACTGACCCAGAGGAGGCCGGCACATGGAGATCATGGACAATCCCGGAGATGGGTTTTCCATCCTGGACACTGGCCGGATCGACGAGATGAGCCTGAAGCAATTCGAGAAGGCGTTCGACGAGGAGCTCGAACCGCTCGAAAGGGAGCTCCTTCGGCGAGATCTGCGGCCGAAGGCCGCCTAGGAAAGGAGTCGGCGACCAGAGGCGCATGGGGGAAGACCCCATGCGCCAAATTTTTTATCCTGCTTACCAAAACGCACCCATCGAGGGTGCTTTTTGGTATTGTTCCTTTTTCTTCCTCGGTGCGACACGGGGTATATCTTTCTGAGACCATCGCGAGCCGAGCGAGTATAGTGTCCCGAGTAAAATCGAGGGACGAGTGAGGCGAGCGCTGAGCGCGAAAATCTCGCTGGGATTTCCGCGCGAGTCGAAGAAAGATATACCCGCGGCACTATTTTAGTTCCACAGTCGCGCCGGCCTCTTCCAGCTTCTTCTTTATTTCCTCGGCCTCGGCTTTGGCTACGCCTTCTTTCACAACTTTCGGCGCGGCATCGGCCACGCCTTTGGCTTCGGCGAGTCCCAGCCCCATGATCTCGCGAAGCGCTTTAATGACGGCGATCTTCTGACCGCCAGCTGATTTTAGTTCAACCGTGAAGGTGGATTTTTCTTCTTTGGCCGGACTCTCATCTTCTTCACCCGCAGGAGCCGCGGCCGCCATCATCGGCATCGAAGCCGAGACGCCGAATTTTTCTTCCAGCGCTTTCACCAGTTCCGATAATTCAAGCGCCGTCATCTTCTCAATTTTTTCTAATATGTCTTTCATTGATTTATGACTACTGACTACCGTCCGCCGACTACCGCTTCAATATGCCGTAGTCTGTAGCCAGTAGACTGTAAACTATTTTATGATTTCTTTCTGGCAATTTCCGAAAGTGCAAGAACGAGCTTTCGCTGATTACCGTTTAGTACGTTCAGGAACCCCCGGATCGGAGCGGAAATTGCACGGGCCACTTGGCCCAAGAGTTCCTCTCGCGACGGCAATTTTGCGAGCGAAACGACTTCATCTTTGGAAAGCGCGCGTGAACCCAAAATGCCGCCTACGATGGAGATGGCATCAGGATTTTTTCTGCCAAATTTAAAAAGCGACTTCGCCGGACTCGCCTCATCGCCGTATCCAAAAATGACGGACAGTTCTCCCTTAAAATCTTTATGCACAAAGGGAATTTTAGCGGATTCAAAGGCCCGGCTGATCAGCGTTTTTTTCGCCACCTTGTATTCGGCATTTTCTTTTTTAAGGCTGCGCCGCAGTTCTTGCTGTTTCGTTACCGACAAGCCATGGAAGTTGGAGAAAATCGCCACACGTTGTTTGGCAATCTTTTCTTTTAACTCCTCCACAATTTTTCCTTTTTCGACTTTGGTTAACACTGCTTTGGCTACCGACTACCGTCTACCGACTACAGCTTCAATGCGCCGTAGTCTGTAGCCAGTAGACTGTAGACTTTTACAATAAAATGACCCCAAGGGCCACAGAGATTCCCTAAGAAGGGAAGAGAATATGCCTCTCGGCGGGACTTACGGCTAGGGAATAGGGACTGGGGAACAGGCAATGGGTACGCAGTTACCGCTATTCCCCATTGCCTATTTTCTATTACCTAGCCTGCCTGCTGTCTCTGAAGCGATTGCATGAGAAGTATAGGAAGGCGATAACCGCCTGTCAACAATCGGGCGAAAATGAAGAGCGGGGCGGCGCGTTACGCGCCGCCCCGCATGGGGACGAAACTAGACGACGGTGACGTCCCGCCGCCAGGGGTGGCGACGAGAACCGTCCGGCTGACGGACGCGGAGCCGGTACCGGCCGCGCTCCACGACGCCGAAGGCGCGCCTTCCGCGCGAAGCACGGAAGGCGACGAGCTGACCCTTCAGGTCGCCGCGCCGGGCGCCCGTCGGGTGCCCGTTGAGCTGCCCGACCGCATCGGTCTTCGCGAGACGGATAGGCGCCAGGCTCGTCACGGCGGGGGAGGGCGGCTCGGGCTTCGGCTGGCGGAGGTAGTAGATGATGCCGAGAGCGAGAACGACGAGTGCGATGGAGACGAGGACGAATCCCATGGACACACCCCCAAGAAACTAGAATGATCAAATCTTCATGTCTTATATCATATAAATATGCATATGTCAATAATCGCGTCGAAAAATAAACCGCTAAAACTCTTGAGCCTATAAACGACAATGCTATACTAAAGTTCAGTTCACCCCGTTAGAGCTTCGCATTTAAGTTTTAAGCTGAAGCACAAGGTATTTTTCTAACGGGGTTAAAAGGTCGAGCTCGTTTTTTTATAATGTCTACAGTCGACTGACTACAGACTACGCCTAGTGCCGTAGACTGTGGGCGGTAGTCGGTAGTCATTCTAAATGATCTTAACTCCAAAAGGATTTCTAACTATCGGCGGTATTGTGCTCGTCCTGGTCGCCATCCTTGGTTTTATGGGCGTTATCGGCCCCTCGCCTGATGGGAGCATCTTCGGCGCTACCTGGTGGTTTGATAACGGAGAAAACTGGGCGCACTTGGTCTTGGGAGTCGTGGGCCTGATTGCGGCATTCGCCTTTCCCGCATCACTGCAAAAGCCATTAGTGCTATTGCTTGGCGTCATCGGCGTACTCGTAGGCCTTTATAGCCTCGTCTACTCAAGCAACTTCTTAGGTGCCAACCTTGAGAATCCGGCAGACACCTTTCTGCACTTGGTTGTCGGCGCCTGGGCGCTCTGGGCGGCCATGAAAAAGCCCGCCATGGCTTCAATGCCTATGTCGTCAGGTATGTAGAGAGCACTCGCGTCTTCAAATTTTTTACGCCCCTATTCTGAAAGCCTTCGGGCTAAAATGTCCCCACGGCCAACCCGATAAAAAATTTAGAAGCGGCTCACTTAAACTGAGCAGGAAAACCGAAAATCCTTCCGCCGAGGCGGAAGGATTTTCGGTTCAAAACTATTGGCTATTGGCTTTTTGCTATTTGCCGAGAAACTTCGCTTTGGCCGCATTATGCTCGGCTAGAGTCTTGGAAAATATCGTCGTTCCGTCGGGCGCGGAAAGATAATAGAGATAGGGCGAATTGTTCGGATGCAGTGCCGCGGTGATGGCTGAAATTCCCGGATTCGAAATCGGGCCGAGCGGCAGGCCCGGATAGCGATAGGTATTAAATCGGGAAAGGCTCTCTTTGTCGCGTGCGGTGATCGGCGCGCCACTTACGCCGCGAATATAAATTAAGCTTGCGTCGACTTGCAGAGGCAAGCCTGCGCTAAGCCGTTTCCATAATATTCCCGCCACAACCGCACGGTCATTGTCTTGCCTGACTTCTTTTTCAACTAATGAGGCAACCGTAATAATATCGGCCAGTTTTTTATTTTGGCCCAAGACTTCATCGCCGTAGGCGCCAATCACCTTGGTTTTAAAATTGGCCAGCATTTTTTTGGCAATATCTTCAGCCGTGGCGTTCCGATAGACGCGATAGGTATCGGGAAACAAGTAGCCCTCGAGTCCCGTGCCATTATTTTTACCAACCAGGAAGGGAAAGTCTCGGCTAAAATCTTCTGGTCTGGATGAGGCCAGCGCAAAAGTGTAATCCTTGGCGGGATATCCGGCGACGCGCCAAAATTCTTTGGATGCGACAATATTCTCTGTCTCTAAATAATGGCCGATGTCGCCAAGATTCCAGCCCTCGGGAATAACGACAAAGCGCTCGTTGGCATACGGCTCGCCGACGACGAGATTATGCAAAATCTCAATCATTGTCGAGTTTTCCGAGAAAGAGTATGTCCCCGGCTTTAAACTTGAAGCTTGATTTTTAAACGTGGCATAGGTTACAAAAGCCCATTTAGAGCCGATAAAACCTCCTTGTTTTAAAAGATCGCCGATCAGGCGTGAGCCGTAACTTGCCGGTATCACAATTTTCTTCTCGCCGAAAAATGACGTGTGTGGCAGATAAACTTCGTAGACGAGCCAGCCAAACCCCAGCATCAAAATTACGCCCATGGCGCTGGTTATAACCCAAAACCAAAAAAGCGGCGCACGAGGCGGGGTTTTGGGATGGCCGAACTCCGATTCCATGATTTTTCCACCTTACCCCGAAGCCGACCAAAACAAAAGCGGCGCTGGAATGCCGCTTTTGTTTTGGTTGGATTTAACTTTACTGACCCGAGACTTCGCTGGCCGCATTCGCCGAGTCGCTGACCGACGATGGCGCTCTGCAGGCTTTGGCGGCCGTGCGGAATTGGGACCAGGCCGAAAGACGCGTAGAATTCCAGGTCTGGCGGGCGCTGCGCATGGATTTATTGAAGGCGCTCCAGGCGGCACGCACCGCCGTGCGGATGGCAGTATTGCCTCCGGTTTGGGCATAGGCCGAGGCGAGTGCCGAGGCGCGCGCCGTGTAGGCGGCGTTGATCGCTCCGGTATAGGTGCCGACTCCGGCGCCAAGTGCTTTTTCACGAGTGCTGACAGCCGCCGCAAGGCAGGCGATCGCTGCTGAATTTGTGGGCGGTGTCGTGGTTCCTGTTTGGGCGAGTGCCGGCACTATACCCAAGAGCAAAGCGCCAAGTGAAACAGCTGATATGATTTTTGCTTTATCCATAGATGAGAACAATATTAATATTAATTTCGACGATTTCTAGTATAACTCCGGAGTAAAAAATGGCAACTGCCTATTTTCTATCGGCTGATGAAGCAAAACGGGTTGACACCTCGCCGCTCCCCCGCCACCATTTTAGATAGATATGACCGGCGAATATTTTAAATCTCACAGCTTGATGTTTTCGGCGCTGATTCTTTTCATCATCGGCTTAGCTCTGGCCTCATTTTGGGTTTGGCGAAAACTGCCTGTGGCGGGCGGCGGCCGTATTAAATCAACCTATAACATCGTCTACTGCACCGGCGGCGGACAGGATCTCAAGATGGATACCTACACGCCGCTCGATGGGTCAAAAGCACTAAAGCCCGTCGTCATTTTTATTCATGGCGGCGGCTGGCGGACGGGCGATAAACTGGCCATTGATCTCTTGCCTGAAAAAGCAGTCCTGATCGAGCGCGGATATTTTGTAGCCGCAATCAATTATCGGCTGGCGCCGGAGAACAAATGGCCGGCATTTATGGAAGATGCCAAATGCGCGGTGCGCCATATCCGCGCCAATGCCGCATCATATGGCATCGACCCTAATCGTATCGCCGTTTTTGGCGCGAGCGCCGGCGCGCATATTGCGTTGATGCTCGGCCTCGCGGGGCCCGAGGCGGGGCTTGAGGGAAACGGTGGATACGCGGGCGTCTCAAGCCAAGTCAAAGCCGTCGTCAGCTACTTCGGCCCAACTGATCTGACTCAATCATATTTTTTCCACAACCAAAACGACGACCCCATGCCTAGAGTTTTTGGCTACCGAACTGGCGACCCCGCCGCTATTCCGACATTACAACAGGCAAGTCCCATTTCGTATGTTGGGCCGCAAAGCCCCGCGATCGCCTTCTTTCATGGCGATAAAGATTCGACCGTGCCCTGGTCTGAATCTCAAAACCTGTTCAATGCGTTAGAAAAAGTTGGTGTTCCGACCGAGTTCAGGCTGGTAAAAAATGCCGCGCACGGTCTCATCCCCTCGCCGATTACCGCCGATATGTCGCCCGCAAGAAAGGCAGTCGCCGATGCCATGGCCAATTTCCTGGACCAGCATGATCGCGAGGCCCTGATCGTGAACCAGTAGCCTACGTAGGTCAAATCCTGCGGGGAATGAGGGAATCGAACCCCCGACAAGGGATTTGGAGGCCCTTGTGATACCACTTCACCAATTCCCCATGCTTATGCAAATGGCTTATAGCTAATTGCTGATAGCGTTCCTGAAAGCGTAGATTTTCTTCGCAAGGTTTTCGGCTGTCTGATATGTATCGTTATACTCTGATTCACTCATATAGCCATTTTGCTCAGCAATTTTCAATAAACTGACAACTTCAAATAAAGATTTGGCGGCAATGGACAAAAAATTTTGGAAATCTTTATTGGTCGAACTTCCACTGCCTTCAGCAATATTAGCCGATACCGAGACCGATGCACGTCTCAATTGGTCACCAAGAGTGAATTGTTCAATTTGCGGGAACTTCTCAGTAACTCCATAGATTGATTTTGCGAATCCGATCGCAAAATTCCAAATCTCCAAATTTTCAAACCGAAACATTAGCTACATACTATCAGCCGCAGGCTATTTGCAAAACTTAATCCTTAAGGATTAAGTTTTCCTCGCCTGCGTATGCTTCGTGTGTTTCCGGCACCACTTACAAAATTTTTTGAACTCTAATTTGCGTTCGACTTTGCGAACATTTTTATGCGCCCAATAGTTATAGCGCTTACATTGTGAACACTGAAATCTAATAAGATTATCTTGGGGCATATCAACTAAATTTCTAATTCCTATCGCTTAATTTCTAATCTACGGAGCCGGAGGCGGGAATTGAACCCGCTGCCAACACCCTACCATGGTGCTGCTCTACCGATGAGCTACTCCGGCACTATTTCATAATTTTTAATGCCTGACAAATAGTATCGCGAAGTTCTTTCTTTCGCAACTCGATTATTGTTTGAGAATCTGCTTAATTTCTCTTTGCTGCAGTTCAAGCCGGCGCAAGACTTCATGCAGTTCTTCTTCGGCTCTCCGATTGATTTCAAAATCGATTTCAGCCCGGAGCTCGGCGTGCCGCCCCTGCAAATCCTGGCCGACCATCAAAAGCGGCAGGAACAACAGCTGAATCATATTGGAAATAAAAAGCCAAAGCACAAATGCCGGATACGGATCAAAACGAAATTCTGGCGGCGCGAAAGCGTTCCATAAAAGCCAGCCGCCAGTCCACAGCGCCAGCAGTATAAAAAAACGGAAGGAGCCGATAGCGCGATTGACCCATAACGCCACACGATCCAGCCGCGTGAATTTTTCTGACTTCAAATCGGCGATCTTTTTGGCAATCGCGCGATTGCGCGCCTCGTGACGCGAGAAAACTTCGTTTTCTGATTTGGGAAATATTTTTTCGTCTGCCATATTTTTAGTTTACTAAGCCAACCGCAACTCGCAAATAGCCAATGGCACTTTAGTTTGTGTCGAGAGAGGGAGTCGAACCCTCAAGACCTTCGGGATATGGTTACAGGCCGTACGCGCCCCGTACCAATGCCTCTGACAGGATTTGAACCTGTAAGGGTTTCCCCACGCGGTTCTAAGCCGCGCGCGTATTCCAGTTCCGCCACAGAGGCATTGGTACGGGGTAGATATACCAGCTCGCCCAGCATCAATTCTACAAATTTATCCGCAAATCAGATCAGGATGAATTAAAGACATGACCACGGGCAATATGAAAGTTTTTCTCATCTCGGAATTTGGTGCTGGGTTCCGCCATCTCGGCGCTCCGTCAGCATACCGTCTTAGCATCAAATTTGAAACTCTGGCCCATCGACACAACCGACCTATATCTCCCTATAGTTTGCTATCGGTCGTGTCGGCTGTGTCAAAGGTTAAAGTGCTTTCGCAAAGATTCGTCATCGCCCATAATCTTGGCTTCCATATAACGAATGTATGGCCCCACGCCGAAAAAATTTGACACAAACTCGACTTCTTTTTTGCAATGGTAGGGGAAGACAAAGACACTTTTCTGAAACGGAACGGCCCCCATCGATCGCAATTGAAATGAGAGTGCACGCCTCGCCGTTTTAAAACGCTCGGGGATATCAAACAGTATGACGCGCCACTTCTTGTCCCACTTTGGCTGCCGAGGCAATTTTAATTCAAGCACTTCCTTACTCTTCATTTTTTCTTTGCCTGATTTCGACAGTACCAAATATTCTTCCCCCTGGATAATTTTAAATTCCACGTAGCCGCGTTCCTTAAGTTTCTCCAGAGAACGGCGAAATGCCGGATTGGGTACTCCATACGCGCCGAGTTTACGCCGCAGGAGCTTTGTGTTCCTCGACGATGTCAAAACCGCGTAGGTGATTGTGCCGAGTTCGGACAACGCCTCAAGCAATGAACTTTGGATGGGCCCCATCTTAGACTTCATACCTATATTGTACTATAGGGAGATATCGGTAGGTACGGGGAGTTAGATTTTGGTAAATTATCGCCAAGCTATTGAACCATGACAAGCGGTTGACTTTTACTATAATTATAGTTTAAAATAGCGGCCAGTTGGTTGAGCCTGAAATTTGGCTTAACTAAGGCTGTTTGACAGCTGAATATACTAACAAAAGGCAAAAACTGCCTTTTCCGATAGATACGAGCGCAAGCAAACGAATCTAACCTTAACCCACGTAGAGAACGTGGACGCCGCATTCGCGGCAGGAGGATCGGAAAATGGCGGACTGGATAAGTCTCAAAACCGTCGCCAATAAAGAAGGTGACATGGGGACAGTCGAAGCGACTGTTCTCGTAAGAGAACGCAGGCAACCAGACATCAACAAGCGTGTCACCTTTTTTTTGAACGGCATCGCCGCGCAAGAGGAAAGGCGGACAAGCGACCACGGTCGTGCAAATTACAAATGGTCGGGTCTTGCCGCGGGGAACTATCTCATCACCGCGCAGTGCGAAGCTTTGGAAGATCATGCGCGTGAGACGATCGAGACCCCGAAGATGAGGGAAAAGAAGAAGCCCGCGAAGCTCCGCGTGAGCGACACGGGCGAGCCGGGCAACTGGCGTCTTCTTATCAGCGCCGCGGACGCGGATGATCAGCTGATCGGTGACTGTCCCGTGACTGTCGAGGTCGCGGGAATCAAGCAGTCGAACCTCAAGACTGAAGCGGATGGTTCGCTCTCATTTTCCTTCACGGGAAACGAGGGTGCACTCGTTCGCGTCATCGCCGGACTCAACGATGAACTCATCTGGGAGAAAATTCTCCCGGGGAAAAACTTCGGGCCGGCTGACAAGAGCTGGCTGAAAGGACTGAAGCCATGAGAATCCCTGACTGGCTGAAAGAGGTCGGGACGGAAACGCTGTTCTGGAGCGTTCTCGGGGTCGGGTTACATTTCTGGCACAAGCATAATCCTGATGCCGAGATGACGAGCGACCCGAAAGAGCGCCACCGGCGTGCGGCGGAGGGGTTTGGCCGAGAACTCGGCCACATCTTCGATACCGACCGCATCGAGATGGTACAGGACCTCGGCAGGTTCAACTGCCAGAGGATCGTGCAGCTCCTCGAGTACATGAATACCGAAGGGGGATTCATCCCTGTCGGTGACACGTACACGCGGGAGAACTGGATCGTCAACATGTTGACGAAGGTTCCCCAGCGAGACCGTGCTAAGGTTTACCCTGAGCTTGAGCAGTTGCTCTGGGATTCCGACCCCCGACAGGGAGTCGCGAACTTCATCGCACGTCTCGGAATCTACCATAATGATGGACTGGCCGAGTTTCTGAAGATGGCCATCCATGTGGTAGCCCAAACGACACTGCCGAGACTGGCTGCGGCTGACCAGGCGGTCGCACAGCAAATCGATCGAATTGCTTATGGCCTCCGGGCCATCAACGCTCGAAACGCCCGCGGCTGGAGGAGGTGGATCTAATGCAAACCTTCATGACCATTATCCACACGATCCAGGAGGCTCTGACCTGGCACCTGACCGAGCTGCGCCGGCTGCGGAACTCGGTTTTCGTGGCCGTTCTTGCTACGCTCGGGCTGATCCTGGCAGGCGGAATCGCCGGAGCCTACGGCTTCTACCAGAAGCTCGTGGCGCTCGACGTCGCCATGCCGATCGGCATGGGAATCTTCTTCTGGCTCGAGTGGCGGCGTGCCGTGATCGGTATCGAGCTGGAGACTCTGTTCAATCGGCAACCGGCTACGTCGCCCGTGCGAGACGAGCGCATCGCCCACATCATCATCGAGTCGGCAAAAAAGTATCTACAACTCGCCGCAGGCGTCGTCTGCGTCCTGATGATGATCGGCTTCGCCGAAGTCTGGCTCCCCGTTGATGAGCGGCCCGAGGTTGCCTTCATGGTCTTCCTCGGCTGCATCGGGTTGGCAATTTTCTACGGGGTTTGGGACCAGAGTGGATCGCGACGGATCAAGAAATTGGTCCTTGTCATCTTCGCGATCCATGTGCTGGTGAGCCTCGGCTGTTGGCTGTATCCGAGCGATGCAAGCTGGCGGACGGTCTTCGATAAGCAGACGATCTTTTCGTCCAGCTGGTGGACGCCTTACGCCACCATCCTCCGGTTCCTCGCTGTTGCCGTTGCCGCCATCTTGATCATCCTCGCGATGAGAGAGAAGCGGCAAGTCGCTGCAGCCGGTACCAAGACGGCGGTGGTGCTTAGCTGGTTCACACAGAAGGTAGCGCTCGCAGTGCTTGTGCTCCTGGTGGGACTTGGTCTCATGTGGGGGCACAACTGGATCACGTCGCGGCCGGCGACAAGCTTCACGCCGCGGCAGATCGCGGTCGAGGCTTGGCGGGAGGACGTCGTCATCCAGCCGACCGACACCAAGTGGAAACTGGTCTCGCGGCCGATTCTCGCCAAATCGGAGTCGGTGCTCGAGTACCGCGAGGGACTGACTGGCGAAAGGGCCGGTAACGGCCTGCCGGTTGCTCTTTGCGATGTCGAGACCAATCTCGCGACGTTCAACGCGGAAACCAGCGAATGGAAGTACGAGAACGTTCGCTGGCCCTGCCAAAACGGCGAGCCGACAATGGGAAGTTTCCCCTTGCCGGAGAAACCTGGGCTCTCCGACCTGCGTCTTCTTGTTCAGGAGCGCTCGCGCGACAAAGTCGCGCGAGCCGTCTTCACGGTCAGGGTAACGCCGCAAGCGAAATCCTGACCCAACCGTTTCGCGGATGCCCCGCGAAACGAAGACCGCCCAGTTCCCCGCAAGGGGAGCTGGGCGGTTTCTTGTTTGCTGTATGACTATTGTACGTTTGTTTGAACAAAATTACTTACAGCATTCGGCAGAATATATGCCAGCAATGCTACTGCTACACCAACCAAAGCAAAAAGTAACACGTTACGAGCTGTGGTAAGTTTTGTCGCATCACCCTGTGCAGTGAGAAATAAAAAAGCTGAATAGAGAATCATAATCACAGAAATAGCCAAAATAAGTGTCCCAAAAATATTAGCAACGTTCCCACCTAGTCTCGAGATAAAATTCGGAAAATCACTTATGGTGCCGGTATTATTTGGCGCATACGATGGCGTAGGGACCGCAGCCGCACCGGAGATTTGCGGGATAAAAAGACCTAACGAAACAACAACTGTCGCCACAGTGCCTATTTTGAGTAATGAGTGATATTTCATAAAATTCTTAACCAAAAATTGAGTACTTTCCAGCATCTTTATTATATAGAATCGACCCTTACTTTAGAAAAAACTTATCCCCAGCCGCAGAAAGGTACTATAACGACTGGGCAAATTTCAAAATGACATTTGGAATGATATACGCCAAAAGGCCAACTGCTACGCCGATTAAGGCATAGAGCAGAACGCGGCGCGCGGTCGTGGCCCGATCAGAATCCTCTGTTACCGTTACAAATAAGAATGAGGCGTAGAGAACGGCCAGAACCGAGGCGGCCATCACGATGGTGCCAAAAGCCTGCGCGATTCTGCCAGCGAGCGTGCTGATTTGATTTGAAATCGGGCCTGAACCGGCGGAGGGAAGGAGTGTTTCTAACGCCTTAGGAATGATCTTGGCGAGTACCGCAATAGCGATACCTACCACCGCGTATAAAATAAGCCGATTGGCTTGGAAGACTTTTGTGGTATCTCCGCCAGAAGTGATGTAAAGAAACGCGGCATACAAAATGGCGAATACCGAAATCGCCATAATTAACGTCCCAAAGAGATTGATGATAAAGTCAAGGAACTCTTGCGGGCTTTTGCCTTTGGCTTGGTCGCCAAAACTTTTTAAGGTCTCTGAAATCGTGCTGGCGGAAAGCATGATGATGATGCCCAGAACACCATAGGTCAGCGCGGCATGGGCTGTTTTAATTTTTTTCTCATCCCCGCCCGCAGTGACATACAAAAACGCGCCGATCAAAATCGAAATGGCGGATAAGGTGATAACAATGGGCTTGATTGAATTCGCCAAACCATCAACCAGCGCCGGAATGGAGTTGATCGGATCAATCGGATTGGGGTAGGCAGTTTGAGCAGATGTGAAAGCCGGAATACAGAAAACAAGCGACAGGAAACAAAATGCGGAAACAATCCCGACGATACGTCGGGATCCCGACTTCATGATTGAAATTTCCATAGGTCTATTGTAGGCGAAATATTATTTCTTGGGGAATGCGACATCCCAGTGAAACGGATTAGTTTCAAATCTATAGAGTGTTCCATCCGGTCCTTGCCGAACGCCATTGCCCATATCAGGCAAGCGTTGCAGGTAGCGATAGAGAGTGGGTGAATTTGCAAAATCTAATTTTTGACCACTGGCGTGCGTAACGCCGTTGTCAGAGTGCCCCGTCTCGGTGCCCCCGGTAATCAATAATTGGCATCTCTCGCCGCTTGTTGCCGCATCACAGGCCTTTTGCAGGGCGACGGCGCCATCAATGGTCGAGGGTAGAACGCCGGATAGAGAAGTGCACCCGCGACCGACACCGGGAGAACATTCGGCGCTGATAAACCCCGTATCTACCCCTCCCGCCTGTAATCGAGCGACGGCGTCAGCCCGTGACAATGTTCCCTGCGGCAAAGGAATTGACTGATCATTTGATCGGGGGTAAGGAACGGGAGGTTCTTTTGAAATGGGGACTGAAACAGGTGGCGTGCAGATTGATTTGCCGGGCTCAAAAGGATTCCTCCAGGGCCCAAGATTTTCTATGGCTTTCGGCGCGCCGCCGGCGATAATTTTTATCAAAGTATCGGTTATGAAATAGACGCCGAAGACGATTAAAAGGCCGATCGCCGTTTGGGTTAAAATCTCGCGCGCGGCGCTAATGTTTGATTCCTTGCCGGCGGAAAACGCATAGCGAAATCCGGCGTAGATGAACATAATGACCGCGAGCGGGAGCGCTAACTTTACGGCGATAAAATCAATCAGATTTTTTAACAGCCCCCAAAAGTCGCAGAAGGTGCAGGGTATCCAGCCAGAAAGCCCGCCGCCGTTGCCGCACGGCACAATCCCCGAGCTTTGCGACATGACGAGAATCGGCGAAGCAACCAGCGCGAGCCCCAAGAGACTAAAAAAGATTATAATTATTTTTCTACTGGCCATTGGGATTTAACAAAAGTTTTAATTGGCCTGCGGCCCGACTGATGGCATCAGCCGAACCAATCGAGCCGCCCGATACGGCCGACTCAATCATCGTGCGGAAAATAGACTGCGCGCGGCCGTAATCCGGAATGGGCCAGGACTGGCCGGACAGCACCTGATCATAAAAGGGGCGCAAAATTTTATTCGGCGGCAACGAATGTATCAAATCGCGCCGCGCCGGCGGAAGGCCAAGCGCGTCAATCAGAATTTTTTGATTGGCCGCGGTATAAAAATTACTGATGAAAGCCCAGGCAATAGTTGGATTGGTCGAGGCGCGCGTGACCGCTAAAACCGGATAGCGGGCGAACGATTTGCGGCTGCCTTTGGCAAGCTGGGGGAAGGGCGCCACGCTGAAATTAAGATGCGGGTTTTTGGTAATAATCGTCTCTAAATCAGCGGCATAGCCGAAATACATGCCCGCCTGGCCTTGGGCGAAGGCCTCAAGCGAATTGGGGCCGGCATTCGTCCAAGAATAGTTTTTATTTGAGGGATCGGCGAAGGAGGTGTAGAAGTTAAGCGCCGAAAGAGCGGGGTAGGAGTCGCCGGTTTTATCCGCGAGTGTTACATGCCCATCCAGTGTCGCGATCGGATTTCCCGTTTGCAAAATCAGTTCAGAAAGAATCTCAAAAAAATGATTTACATTTTGCGCCGTTCCGATCGAGGCGCCGGATTGAGTCAGGTCGCCGTTTATTAAACGGGCCACCATGAGGCCTGAAGCGGCGGCAAAATCATCCCAGGTTTGCGGCGGACTAATGATATTGGCCGCGTTAAACAAATCCTTATTATAGTAGAGCGCCAACGTATCGACGGAGAGCGGAAGGCCGAGCATCTCGCCTTTTTGCGTTACCAGGTCGGCAATCGCCGCGTCAGGGGCTTGGGACTCAAATTGATCAAGTGTTAGGACATTCGTTCTAGGAGCGGGGAGTAACTTATTTTGCCAAAGACCAATATCAGAAGAAGGCAGGAGGATGACATCCGGCCCCGCGCCGGAGGCGAGAGCATTGATTAAATCGGTCTCGTAGGTCGTCTCGTTTTTTTCCTCTAGCGTCACCTTGACCGCCGGGTATTGAGATTGAAAAGAAGTAACTATTGGAGCCATGGCGCTCTTATATTGCGGCGGCACCCAGACCGTAACTTGGCCGGAGACGGGCTTAGCTTTAAACGGCGAAATGACACCAGTCAAAATCAGCATGGCCAACAAAATGACAAACCCCGCAACAGCGAAAGCTATAATTTTAGATTTGAGATTTTTCAGCATGGCCGATCAGCGTTTTTTAAATAAAAGTCCGTAGTGATGCGTGCCGGCTTCGAATTCCCGATCGAGCATGAAACCGGAAGACTCGCAAAGCTCGCGCGCGCGAGCTTTGGCAATGCGAAATTCCGGCTTGGGCCCCCCGGGCGCAGGGATAAGATCCCATTCAATTACGGCCAGCAGGCGGCCGGGTTTTAGAATGCGTGCGGCTTCGTGCAATACGGCCAGTTTATCCTCGGCCTGATGCAGGACTGATGAGCAAAGAATAAAATCAACGACTGCATCTTTTAAATGCGTCCCATGATTTCGTTCCAGATCCGCCGTCAAGGCTTCAACTTGCAATATATGATGCATGCGGGCTTTCGACCGGACAAGGTCGGCCGAATGCGGCTGGATGTCGAAGGCGTAGACCTTCCCCTCCGGCCCGACTTTACGCGCCAGCGGAATGGTGTAATACCCCGCACCAGCGCCGAAATCAGCGACGATCGAGCCTTTTGCGATGTCAAAATAAGAAACCACCCGTTCGGGATTTAAAAAAGACGAAGGGTCTTGCATACATCTCATTATAAATGAGGAGGCGCAAAAGAAAAACGCCCGATTTGGTCGGGGACGCTTCTCTACGCTCATTTTTTAAAACGTCGTCATTGAGGCGAGCGCGTCCGAGGTCTCGAGTCGGATGATGCGAACACCCTGGGTGGCGCGGCCGAGCGTTGGAATGGCCGAAAGCTCAATCCGAATGACCTGGCCTTTGCGCGAAATGCAGACGAGTTGGGTTTCTTCAGCCTGGATGACGTGAGTCGAAATGACGTAGCCGTTTTTGGGTACGACTTTGGCTGTTTTAATGCCCGAGCCGCCGCGTTTCTGCCGCTTATATTGTTTTAAGGGGGTCTTCTTGCCGTAGCCTTGCGACATGATAACCAAAAGATTAGCGCCGGCATCAATCACCACGTCCATGCCGACGACTTCGTCTGATTTTTTAAGCCGCAGGGCGGTAACGCCGGAGGCGGTACGTCCCATGGCTCGGACATCACGCTCGGAGAACCGGATGGCCTGGCCCAATTTAGTGACCGCGATAATATCATGGGCGCCATTGGTTAATTTAACCCAGCCCAGCGTATCATCTGATTTTAAGCCGATGGCGATTAAGCCCGAATGTCGCACATCGCCAAAAGCCGAGGCCTCTACTTTTTTAATCACGCCGCGGCGCGTTAGCATCACAAAGAATTCCGATTTTTCTCTTTCGCCGCGGCGCGCCCGCGTTTTGGGAGCAGCTAAAATCGAGGTGATTAATTCATCTTGATTTACCGAAAGGAAATTAAAAATGGCCTTGCCCTTGGCGGTCCTGGAGGCTTCGGGAATCTCATAGGCTTTCACCTGAAAAACTTTGCCGGATGAGGTAAAAAACAAAAGATCCGAATGAGTGCTCGCCGAAACTAGATGTTCGACCACGTCTTCTTCTTTCGTTTCAATGCCAATCAACCCCTTGCCGCCGCGCTTTTGCATGCGGTAGGATTCCGGTTTTACCCGCTTGATGTAGCCGCCGCGGGTCACCACCACCAGTGTCTCCTCTTCGGGAATCAAATCTTCATCGGAAAATTCGCGAACGGCGGATTTGATGACTTTCGTCTTCCGCTCATCACCGTATTTCTCGCGTGTAGCTACTAATTCTTTTTTAATCACCGTCTGAATTTTGGCTGGATCTTTTAGTAAGGCTTCCAGATCGCGGATTAAGGCCAGTTTTTCTTTTAATTCAGCCTCGATTTTCTGCCGCTCGAGACCAGCAAGTGTGGCCAGCCGCATCTCCAAAATGGCGAGTGCTTGTTTTTCGGACAAAGAAAACTTTTTGATTAAATTATCGCGCGCTACGTCCCGATCGGCCGATTTTTTAATCGTGTCGATAACTTTATCAATATTGTCGAGCGCTTTTTTCAGTCCTTCTAAAATATGAGCGCGGTCTTTGGCGCGGGCCAGATCAAATGTGCTGCGCCGCGTGACAATTTGAAATCGGTGCTTTAAATATTCCTCCAGGATCGATTTAAGCGACAGAACCTGCGGCTGGATGCCGTCGACGAGCGCCAACATATTGATATGAAAGCGCTTTTCTAGATCCGTATGCGTAAATAGATTATTTAAAACTTTCTGCGGATAGCTGTCGGCTTTTAGGTCAATCTCAATGCGCATACCTTCCCGATCCGACCCATCACGCAGATCGCGGATGCCCTCAATCTTTTTTTCTTTTACGAGATCGGCAATTTTCTCGATTAACTCGGATTTATTTACCTGATAGGGGATTTCGCTGATGATGATCTGATAGCCGTTTTTCTTTTCGCCAATTTCCGCCACCCCGCGCATCACAATCGAGCCCTTGCCGGTGGCATAAGCCTCCCTAATTTCTTTTTCGTTGTAGATGACGCCGCCCGTCGGAAAATCGGGTCCCTTTACATATTCAAGCAGGTCATCATTGGTGGATTTGGGTTTATCAATCAGTGTTACGGCCGCATCAATGACTTCAGTTAAATTGTGCGGCGGAATATTGGTGGTCATGCCAACCGCGATCCCGAGCGTGCCGTTTAGTAACAAATTGGGCACCGCCGCCGGCAAAACGCGCGGCTCTTTTTGCGTCCCGTCATAGTTATCCGCGAAGTCAACGGTCTCTTTATCAATGTCTTCAAGGAGTAGCGCGGTGATATCGGCCATCCGTGCTTCGGTGTTATGGTTGATAAACCCGTTCGCCACAAATGAGTGGCAGGTGCTTTCAACTTTAATAGAATAGACTCTGTGGACTCCGCCCGCTTCAATTTTTACCACCGGATCAAAGAAATAATTCTGCTCAATTAATTCTTGAAACAGAAATCCGATTTCCGATTGAATGCTTGGTCGAAGAAGGTTAAGAATTGCTTCGCCGTTTGTTTTAAGAGAGCCGTACCGATCGAAGTTAGGCTTATGCATAAAGCTGCGCTCGCGAAAACGAACCGCCCGATTTTCATTCGTTCGAACAAAATCGCTGATGAACGGAATAAAATCTGTCGCGGGGTATTCTTTATGCAATCTTTGAATAGCCATTTCAAGCGTTTCTTGTTTCTCTTTGGAATTAAAGCCGATGGCTTCTTGGAAGAGACGGCAATTAGCCAGTCCGCGAATATAAATTTTGTGTGTTAATTTATAGCGGTCATATCGCCGCGTGGAGGCGATCCCAAAACGAAGCAGAAGAATTTGAATTTGTTTTAAAAGAATCTCACTCTTCGAGCAACAGCTCAACTCTGTCATTTTCCCGCTGAAGCTTATGCTCCCGCCGCCTTCAAAATAAGCTCGTAAAAATGAGGCGACCGTTGACTTCGTGCCTTTAAATACGACTCCGGGGACCTGTCGATCGACTGATTTTACCGGAGAGAGCCCCAAATTTTTAAGAAACTCGATGACGTGACGAGAATGAATTTCATGAGTAAAATAAGATTTTTTGCCGTATGAATTTGGATTGCGCCGGAATGAATGCAATCTGCAATCGGGAAATACCAGTTGCCATTTTTGACTGAACTCTTCTATCCAATTGAGGTCACTACTGCAGAATCCCAATGCATGTTCTTTTAAGGTTCCTTCAGCGGTTAATGAACCTAAGAGAAAACTAAGATCAGAAGACAGAGATTGAGGCAACACTTTCTTTTGTCTCCTGCCGAGAATTTTGGGCTCGTATGGCAAAAGAGAAGGCTCGGCCTTAGGCCACAAAGTGTCGGCCCTGCGATCAACGACTGCCACGTCGCCGATTTTCAATTGACTTAAGAGTTTCCAACGAAATTCAGGCGATCCGCTTACGGGATTTTTAGCCCAGATTAAAATAGGGTGATTATATGAACCTTGGAGCGACTGACCAGAACGAGTCTCGATTTTAATCGTGGGATGAAATCCGCTATCAAACCATTTGGTCGCTTTATTTTGAATGCTATGTTTTGATAACACAGAAATTGAGATGTCTTCATGCCCGCTCTCGGAAATTTCTTGGATTGGAATAAGGCCTTTATCTGTGACAACGCGCGTATCGCCGGTGATGCAATACCGCATGGCGGCGGCTCCGTCGCCGTCCACCGAACCGAAATTTCCCTGCCCGTCGATTAAGGGGTACCGCATCGAAAAATCCTGCGCCAGCCGCACCATTGAGTCATACACCGCCACATCCCCGTGCGGATGGAATTTACCCAGCACCTCGCCAACCACCAATGCCGATTTTCGATGTTTGGATTGGCGCGTTAAATGGAGTAAATGCATGGCATAGAGAATGCGGCGATGGACGGGCTTTAATCCGTCTCGTACATCGGGCAGAGCCCGAGAGACAATAACCGACATCGCATAATCCAAATACGACTCCTGCATTTCCGCCACTATTTCTCGATTTTTTACTTCGCCGATATCCATGACTCAACGAGATTTCTCAATCTTAAAACTTGAACGACTTGCCGAAGCTCCGAAACATCTCCATCATAATTCCTACATTATATTGAACGACTGTCACGAGACGGGCCATAAACCCCGGAGCGGAAACCGCAGCGACCGTCTCGACGCGCGCTGGCTTTTCATTGACGATGCCCTCGTGGACGGCCGAGAGCCCGGCCGTTTTTCCCAAGAGACTCGAAAAAGTCTCCGAGAGATTATCAAAAAAAGACGGTTCGGCGGGTTTTGGCTCGGCGGCTACTTGGCTTTTCGTTTCTAAAATGGCAATCAAATCAACTGGATTCATAGGCGTAAATTTTTGCTTCACGCTTGAGATCCAGCCGAAAATAAGCAAAATACTCAAAACCGCGGTGATACCGAAAACCGCCGCCCAGCGCACGGGCTCGGGCTTGTTTCGCAATGATTCGATAAACGAAAAAAATGATTTCATGCCCGGGTTATGAATTGACTGGTTTTAAGACAACGACTTTTGCGCTCTCATCTTCGGCCAGATCTTTCTTTTTGATCGTGAGCCGATCTTCGACTTCGGCTGACTTCGCCCCCATTTCTTTTAAAAATGTATCCACGGGCGCCAAATTTACTTTAAGCCCGGGAATTTTATAGTGCATCGGAATGACAACTTTTGGTTCGACTTGAGAGGCGATTTCTGCCGCTTCTTCAGCGTCAATGGTATATGTCCCGCCAACCGGCACCAAGAGAATATCGATTTCACCGAGGGCATCAATTGTCTCCGGCCGCAGCTTGGCCTCGCCGAAGTCTCCTAGATGCAAGAGCCGAATATTTTCTAACTCAATGATATAGGCGGTATTGGCTCCGCGTTCTTTCCCACTCACCTTATCATGGAAGGTCTCAATGCCGGTGATGGTCACTCCCTTGATTTCGTAGTCGCCGGGGCCTCTTACGATAAATGCGCCCTCCGCCTCGCCGGCCTGGGGTATCGTTTCTATATTGTTGTGGTCCGGATGCTCGTGGGTTACGACAACAATATCCGCCTTGAAGCGAGGCGGAGTAAGTCCAATTTCTTTATGATAGGGGTCGGTCGCAATCACGAGCTCCCCGGATTGAATCTTAAACGAAGACTGGCCGTACCAGGAGATAACCATACGGAAAGGCTGAAGGATAAAGGCTAAATTTTCAATGATAACTCAAGTATTTTAGCATTTTTTGAGCCGTTTTTGAAGAGCTGAAAAGGTCGAAATTGACTGACAAAAAAGTTATGAACTGGTCGGTCCATCTGTCACTGTAATAGGCATAATTTTCACTACCAGCATTTTTTATCCGATTCTCTCTGAAAGTCCAGCAAAGCGTGAAGCGCTACTTTCGGTAGGCCCTCATCCAAGCGCGCCATTTTTCTTCATCGGGCTGGCGGTGGGATCTTTAGAAGCTCGCCGCAGGCGAGCTTAAAAAATGGAGGCGTGAAGAAAAATGGTGCGCCAGAGACTTTACATGAAGGCGTCTATTCCATATAGTAGTACGGTCTACAGCAAACTGACTACCGACTACTGCAACTCACGCCGTAGTCTGTAGATCGTAGCCAGCAGTCAACCAGATGAACGACGAAACAGCCGAAGATGGGAAGACGGCGGTGGCGAGCGCCATCCGTCATCCGATGGAGAATATGCTCAAGTCACGCGGTGACTTTTTAAACGTGCCGAAAGTCGGCGAGATTGTCGAGGGCACGGCCATCGAGAAAAAAGGTGCCAAACTCTTTATCGATCTTGGCGTTCGCGGCACGGGCATTATCTACGGCCGCGAATATTATGAAGCCCAAGACATCATCAAGAATATCGAGCCCGACAGCCTGGTTACGGCGAAAGTCGTCGAACTGGATAATGACGAGGGCTACGTTGAACTTTCCTTAAAAGAAGCCGGGCGCGAAAAGTCCTGGCGTGACTTAAAAGACAAGATGCAAGCGGGCGAAGTTTTATCACTTCCGGTGAAAGAAGCTAACCGCGGCGGACTGATTTTAGAGCTTCACGGCGTGCGCGGATTTTTGCCCGTCTCACAGCTTGCCTTAAAGCACTACCCGAGAGTCGAAAACGGCGACAAAGAGCGCATCCTTGCCGAACTGCAGAAATTTATGAACCAAGAGTTGAAAGTGAAAATTTTGGATGTAAATCCGTATGAAAATAAACTGATTTTCTCCGAACGTGATAGTGATTCGGCTGAAATGAAAGAGAAACTTGCAAAATATGCCAAAGGCGACACGGTCGAGGGTGAAATTACCGGTGTGGTTAACTTCGGCGCCTTCATGAAATTTGACGACGGGCTTGAGGGTCTGATTCATATCTCGGAAATTGACTGGCAGCTGATTGAAGACCCGAAAGCGGTGCTGAAAGTCGGCGAGAAAAAGCAGGCTAAAATTATTGATATCGAGGGCGATAAAATTTCGTTATCATTGAAAGCCCTAACACCTGACCCTTGGATTGCCGCCGGTGAGAAGTATAAAAAGGGTGAAATTATTTCAGGCAAAGTGACCAAATTTAATCCCTACGGCGCATTTGTCCAGATTGACGAGACGATCCAGGGACTGGCCCACATCTCCGAATTCGGGACACGCACCAAAATGCGCGAAGTCTTGGAGCTTGGCAAAACCTACGACTTCAAAATCGTCTCGATTGATATCCCGGAACATCGGCTTTCGCTGGCGCTTGAGGGCTTTCTCGCGCCAAAAGCAGCGGAGGCAGCTGCCCCCGTAGATGAAACGACGGCGTCTCGTCTTGAGGCAACCGCAGAATAGGAAATAGGGAATAGAGAATGGGAAATGGGGAAAGGGGAGCGGTGGATTAAAAATAAAAATGAAACAATTCTCCAAACAATTTGTCTACGCCTTGCTGATCCTGATGATTTTATCGGGTCTGTATGCATTGCTTGCCAATCCTTTTAAACCAAAACCGGAGGTCTCGCTTTCGCAATTGGTTCAGCAGATTAACGGCGGGGAGATTCAGAAAATTGTCGTCCAGGACAATGATATTGAGGCGACCAAAAAAGACGGCTCGGTTGAAGTTTCCCGGAAAGAGTCAGAGGCCGGATTCACCGAAACTTTGAAAAATTACAGTGTCAACCCGGAGAAGCTTGGCCAAATTCAGCTGGATGTAAAAGGCGCAAGCACACTTTCGCTCTGGCTTTCGGTCATCATCCCGATTGCCGGCCCGGTGCTCTTAATCGCCTTTTTCATCTGGTTTTCGGCGCGCCAATTAAAACAAGGCGGCATGCAAGCCTTCTCATTCGGCCAAACGAGAGCCCGCGTCATTTCGCCGGATGATGCCAAAGAACGCGTCATGTTTAAGGATGTCGCGGGGGCCAAAGAAGCCAAAGAAGAATTAGTTGAGATCGTTGACTTTTTGAAGAGTCCCAAAAAGTTTTTTGATATTGGCGCGCGGATTCCGCGAGGCGTCCTTTTAATGGGTGCGCCCGGAACGGGGAAGACCTTGCTGGCCCGCGCGGTGGCCGGAGAGGCCGGCGTGCCTTTTTTCCATCTTTCCGGATCCGAGTTTGTCGAGATGTTTGTCGGCGTGGGTGCCGCGCGCGTTCGCGATTTGTTTAAACTCGCCAAAAAATCAGCCCCTTCGATTATCTTCGTTGATGAGATTGACGCCGTCGGACGACATCGCGGCACCGGCGTCGGCGGGGGACATGATGAAAGAGAACAAACCTTAAATCAGATTCTAGTCGAAATGGATGGATTTGAAACCAATGAATCCGTGATCGTAATGGCAGCGACCAACCGGCCGGATGTTTTGGATCCTGCGCTTTTGCGGCCGGGCCGGTTCGATCGGCGCGTCATCCTCGATCTTCCGGATATTAATGATCGCGAAGAAATTTTAGCCATTCACGCTAAAAACAAAAAATTGGCGCCGGATGTGGCGTTACGAAAAATTGCCGAGAGGACACCCGGATTTGCGGGGGCCGATCTTTCAAACTTGGTCAATGAAGCCGCGATTTTAGCGGCCCGCGCCAATCGTACCGTCATCGCCCAACTGGATTTAATTTCATCGATTGAAAAAGTCTTGCTCGGCCCAGAACGAAAAAGTCATTTGCTTTCAGAAAAAGAAAAAGAAATCTCGGCCTATCACGAAGCCGGACATGCGCTGGTTGCCGCTTCACTGCCGAACGCCGATCCGGTGCACAAAGTCTCGATTGTCGCCCGCGGCCGCGCCGCGGGATACACCTTAAAATTGCCGAGCGAAGATCGGCATCTCTTCTCGCGGCCGCATTTCTTGGATGAGTTAGCGGTGGACTTAGGCGGGTATGCGGCCGAACTTTTAGTTTTTAAAGAATTAACCACCGGACCTCATAGTGATCTTCAGAAAGCAACCGATTTAGCCCGTGCCTTGGTCACCAAATACGGCATGTCGGAGAAGTTGGGGCCGCTTTCATTTACTGATGCGCCCGAGCTTACCTTCTTGGGTAAAGACATATCGAGTCCGAAAAATTATTCGGAAGCCACGGCGGAACTGATTGATAGCGAAGTAAAAAACCTCTTAGGCAAAGCCTTAAAGCGCGCCAAAGATATTATTGTAAAACGCCGATCCATCCTCGATAAAATTGCCAGGCGCTTGATTGAAACAGAAACCATCGAACAGGATGAGTTTAATACGTTAGTCGCGGCTCGCGCCTAGGAAAAGAATCGAGGATACAGAATCAAGCATCATGGGTAGACGGCCCGCTGGCTTTATAGTATCCATAATTCATCATTCTTGATTCTTGATTGGCGCGCGTAGCTCAGCGGTAGAGCAACTGTCTTATACACAGTGGGTCCTAGGTTCGAATCCTAGCGCGCGCACATGGAAGAAAAGTGGTATCTCAAAGCGGCTCACGCGCCGGATTTTGAAAAACCGGGCGACTACGCCCTATTCCGGTTTTTTGAAATCTTGCCCGGGGTTTTAATGTGGGCGACACTTGCGGGCACTGTGCTCGCCTCATACTTTTTCCCGATTGGCGCCAGCTTTTTCATCATTGCCTTTGACATTTATTGGCTACTCAAAACTATTTTTCTCTCGCTCCATCTGCGTCACTCATTTAACGAAATGCAGAAGAACCTAAAAATTAATTGGAGGGAAAAATTAGATGCGCTTGTACCCCGTCAATACGCGGCTGAACTTCAGGTTTCGGACTGGCGCGAAATCAAACAGCTTATCATCATTCCCTTCTATAAAGAACCCTATGAAGTTTTAAAGGGCGGGCTGGACGCAATAGTAAAATCAAATTATCCGCTGGAGAACTTTTTTATAGTTCTCGCGGCCGAGGAGCGGGCCGGGCAGGAGGCGGAAGCCGATGCCATCCGCGCCAAAAATGAATTTTCCAAGCACTTTGGCTCAATTCTCGTTACAAAGCATCCGGCGAACCTGGCCGGTGAGATTCCCGGCAAGGGTTCAAACGAATCATATGCGGCCAAAACCGCCATACCCGAACTGATCGATAGAAATCATATCCCTTATCAGCACGTCCTGGTTTCCTCATTTGATGTTGATACCGAAGTCTACCCGGAATATTTCGGCATACTCACGTATTCATATATCACGGCTCGAAAACCTCTCTACTCGTCATTCCAGCCGATTCCGGTCTACAACAACAACGTCTGGGACGCGTCGGCCTTTTCGCGAGTTGTCGCCACATCCGGCACGTTTTGGCAGATGATGCAACAAGCCCGGCCGGAGCGCCTGGCCACGTTTTCCTCGCACTCGATTCCGCTCTCACCCCTCGCCGAAATGAATTATTGGCACACCAATATGGTCTCGGAGGACTCGCGCATCTTCTGGCAAGCGCTTATGTATTATGACGGCAACTATGAAGTCGTCCCGTTGTATTATCCCGTTTCGATGGACGCGAATCTGGCACCAACAACATATGAGACCGTCAAAAATGTCTACCGCCAGCAGCGCCGCTGGATTTGGGGAGTGGAAAACGTGCCTTATCTTTTATTCGGTTTCGTAAAAAACAAAAAAATTCCATTCTCCAAAAAATTGTTCTTTGGTTTTAATCAAATCGAGGGCTTCTGGTCAATCGGCACAAACGCGCTGATGATTTTTTTGCTCGGCTGGCTGCCGATTGTAATCGGCGGGCACAAATTTGAAGTCTCGGTGCTGGCCTACAACCTGCCGCGGATTACGCGCTATCTCATGACGCTTGCCTCCATCGGCATGATAACTTCTGCCATATATTCATTAAAACTTCTGCCGCCGCGGCCCGCGCATCGCTCCCCGCGTCACTATCTCTGGATTGCGCTTCAGTGGGTTTTGATTCCGATAACGCTCATTGTGTTTGGTTCAATCCCGGGAATTGATGCCGAAACGCGGCTCATGCTGGGGCGCTACATGGGGTTTTGGGTGACACCAAAAGTTAGATTGTCGCGGACAGAAACGCCTGCCACTATTTGATAAAACCTCATTATTCAAAGTGCACGGTCTCTTCAAATTTCACCAGATTTTTCTGCAGCGCGACGTGCCTCTCCAGTTTCGGATCTTTCTCGATAATCTCCCGCGCCGCATCGCGAGATGATTGAACCAGTTCCAGATCATTAAAACTTTTATAAGCAAAGGGCGGGATGCCGGATTGGCGCGTGCCCAAAAAATCTCCGGGGCCGCGGATGGCGAGATCTTTTTCGGCCAGTTCAAATCCATTTTTGGCAGTAACCAAGGCTTTTAAGCGTTGTGATTCTGCTGCGGCCCTTGAGCCGGTCATTAAAAAACAATACGACTGATGCGAGGCTCTGCCCACCCGGCCGCGGAACTGATGAATTTGCGCCAGCCCGAATTTTTCCGCTCCGTCAATTAACATAATCGTGGCATTCGGCACATCGACACCAACTTCAATCACTGAAGTTGAAATCAAGACATCCGATTTTCCCTCTTTAAAATCGCGCATAACATTTTCTTTCTCTTTTGATTTCATTTTGCCGTGGAGCATGGCGACTTTTAAGTCAGGGAAAATTTGTTTTGATAATTTTTCATACTCGGTTTTGACGGCTTTCACCTCTTCTCGCAAAACATTTCCCATTTCCCATTTCCCATTTCCCATTTCCTCGTTTAATTCAATTCTGGGACAAATAACAAAAACTTGGCGGCCGCGATGCACCTCGTCTCGGATGAATTGATAGCAGGCGCTTCTTTTCTCTTCCGGCACAATTTTGGTCACAATCGGCTTTCGTCCTTGAGGGACTTGATTTAAAATTGAAACATCGAGATCGCCGTAAATGGTAAGCGCGAGAGTTCGCGGGATGGGCGTTGCCGTCATGGAGAGAAAATGGGGGATGAGGGATGGGGAATAGTCCTCTTGGCTATTGCCTGTTTGCTTTTGCCGAAGCAGCTTGGCGCGTTGTGCGACCCCGAAGCGGTGCTGTTCGTCAACAATCACGAGACCCAAGTTTTTAAATTTGACGCCGTCTTGGATCACCGCCTGGGTTCCGATCAGCATAGGAATTTCGCCCGCCTCGGTCATGCTCCTGATGCTTACTCGGTCTCTCTCGCCGTAATCTGAAATAAATTTTTTATGCGCCGCTGTCAGGAGACCCACGTAAACGCCAAACGGAGAGAGCCAGTGCCTTAAGGTATTAAAATGCTGGATGGCCAGGATTTCGGTTGGCGCGAGATAGGCCACCTGGTAGCCGGACCTGATGGCATTAAACGAGGTGAGCGCGGCCACAACGGTTTTTCCCGATCCGACATCGCCTTCCAGCAGGCGGTTCATGGGCACCGATTTTGCCGTGTCCCGCATGATGTCCCAGGCGGCCCGGCGTTGGCCATCGGTTAAGGAGAACGGGAGAGAGGCGATAAACTTTTTAATTTCTTCGAGGCCTAAAGGAATCGGCGGCGCTTTTTTTTCTTCCAGTTGTTTTTTGGACATCAACACGCGCAGCTGAATCAATAAAATATCCTCGAAGGCGAAGCGCTTGCGAGCTTCTTCGTACTCGTCTTTTGATTCAGGAAAATGGATTTTACTAAGCGCGCGCTCAAGCGGAAGTAAGGTGCTTTTTTTAAGCAAGGCCGACGGCAAGGGATCGGGAATTTTTTTTATAACGGGGGCGACTTCACGCATCAGAAACCGAATCCAGCGCGAGGTAAGCCCAGTCGTCTCGGGATAAATGGGCACCCATCCGCCGGTATGCCGCAGGCCGTCTGACATTCCGATTTTTTCATATGCTGGGTTGGCAAAATATTCGCCGCGCTTGGATGTGGTTAATTTTCCCGCCAGACTCACTCGCGAACCAACCGGCAAGGTTTTGACGAGGTAGGGCTGATTAAACCAAATGACGCGTATCGAATCTAAATCATCTTCGACAATCGCCTCCGTAATGGACATACGGCGGCGCCAGGCGCGGGTTGATGAAATTTTTTTAATGCGGCCTGAAATGGTCGCAATTTCGCCGATTGTCAAATCGCCGATGGATTTTACATTTGTAAAATCATCATAGCGGGCGGGAAAATGAAATAAGAGGTCGCGAACGGTTTTAATGCCCAGGTGATGCAGCCGTTTAGCGAGTGCCGGAATTACCTTCGGCAATTTTTCGATTGGCGTTTCCGCTGTCAACATATAAAAAGTATACCCCGCGAGAAAATTAAACCTCAATTATGCTTATCAAAAATCGAACGCGAAAATTTTCTCGCGGGGTGCGCCTAAAAAATATATCCCGCAGTCCCGCCGGCGGCGGGACTGCGGGGTCTAGCTGAACTATCCCAGCTCATCCAGCTCTTCAAGGGGCGACTCCTTGTCGCCACCCCCGCTGACTTGCATCTTACACTCGACGACAATGAGTTGCTCCCGTTGCCCCGACGTCAAATGCGTCACCCGTGAGTCCTTCTCGACGAGTGCTCTTGCGACCTTCTCGAGATCAATAACACGAGCAGAACGAGTGAGCGCGATGTGCATCGGCTCGCCGAGATGCGGGAGCTCTTCGGTATCCACGTAGACCACATCGGGAGTCGTTACCTTGAAGGCCACCCCTGGTGAGACCGGGAACTCTTTCCATCCCTTCTGGACAAAGGCCGCGAAAAGTTTGGCTTTCGCGGCCTCAAGGACGACGCCAGTGGCTCGGGAAGCCTCGAGTGCGACCTTATATGCGAGCGCCAGCGACGCGGCCGTATCACCGGCCCCAAGCGGCACGACATGGTACTTCGCCTCATCGACTGAACGAGCCTCGACGAGAATCGGATCCAACACAGCAGCGACCGCCCTCGAGAGAGGTTCTCTCGACTTACTGTTACGTTTCTTCTTCGGGAACGTCACGTAGCCTTTTTTGGCCATCGGCCTCCTCCTGTTTTCCTGTTCTATCCTCGGCTTGGTTACTGGTGTACCTCAAATATTTAAAAAATGCAACCGCAAAGAAAAAATACACCCCAGGGTGTATTTTTTCTTGGTGGCGCCCCCGTGAGGAATCGAGCCTCACCTTCGTGGACGCTACCCCCATCTCACCTATATTACGTTTGAGAGTCAAAACACGTCCGGAGTTATATCGGTATACTTCGCAATTCGAGCAAGCATTCGGGGACCGATTTCTTCTCGATCATGGAAAGCAAAAGTGAAATTGGTGTAACCAACTTTACTAAGAATTCTATGCGACCCTTTTTGTCTTTTGATCCGCCACCCGGAATCCAGCAATGCCTTAAGAACCTCCCGCGCTTTAACGGCGTGCCATTGCATGTTCAAGTAAGCGAGAAACGATCACGGGTGTATGGCCTTGTTCTATGCTATCTGCAAGTGTTCGTAAAGCAATGGCATATGCCCTTCGGACCGCCTCTTGCTTCGTATTGCCATATGCCATAGCACCGGGAACTTTGGGAACTTCTGCAATCCATCGTCCATCTTCCTCACGATCCAGATCAATACTAAATTTCGATAACTTTTTGCCTCCTGATTTCTTCATAACAAGGGCACTCTAACATAATCAAAGAATATCGTACAATGCTGTAATTATACACTTTGCGCGAACTTTCTTTGAGCGAAACGCCTGCGGCGAGAACCCCCCGCGAATCCGCCAGCTGGCGGACGGAAAGGCGGCGGCTCGTACTGAGCGAAGTCGAAGTGAGCCGCACCGCTGACATTCGCCAGCTGGCGAATCAAGTTTTTCTTTGGCGGAATTCGGATTACTGAAATTCTAGCGAATTTCAGCTTTGGCGGCAAATTCTTTGTTCTTTCAAATTTAAAAAGAAAGGGACGCACACTGTTGCCGATGAGCGTCCCGTGGGACGGTTTTCCGCGAGCGATTCACGCGCTCGCAACTTCGAGGAGCTCGCCGAGGAGTGAACTGAACACTTGCTCGTGTCGCTCGAGATAGGCAGTGGCCACTTGCGTTGCCACAGCGCCGCTCTCGCGATACTCCCGAATGTCTTCGCCGTGCGTAATGCCGCCGCATACATTTTACGAACAGGAGAAAACTCGGCTCTCCGAGCTTTCTTCCGGCCATAATTCTTTATCCGCAACTGTCTAGTTTTTCTGGGGCTTGTCACCAGCATCTTGCACGTTCCTGCCGCGTTCATCAACGGGTGCTCCAATCGGATATCTGCGACTTCGGTTTGTAGCTCCATGCGTCTATCCTCCTAGTTGGGAATGTGCGACTTCAGCCCGACTATCGGGCTGATTACCAAAATTACATTAGCAAAAATACCAAGGAAAATCAAGCTAAAACAGAAAAGAAACTCATTGAGTTTCTTTTCTGAAAAATCTTATGAAAAAATTTTCTTTTCCCAAAAATATGGTTCGAGTCGATGTTTTTCGTCAGGTTCTTTGGCAGTTTTTGCTTCCTGAAAGGAAGCGACAATTTCAAGTTTTTCTTTGGCGGCAAATTCTTTGAGTTCAACGAGTTGAGCTTCAATACTCAAAATCTGACGATCTTCGTCCTCGGTAGATTTACGAGCATAGATTACATAGCGCATAGTTTTGTTTGGTTAATTAGTAAATGAAAAAATTTTCTTTTCCCGCCGAAAACCGTCAGTTCCGTTTTGAGCCAAAAAATCCGTACGAATTGGTGGCCGAGCGGCGCGGCACGCGCCGCGAGGATTTGACTTTTCCTGATTGGTGCGCTCGAGAGGAATCGAACCCCTATTACAAGCTCCGCAAGCTTGTGTCCTATCCGTTGAACGACGAGCGCAGGGCGCTTGTCGCGCACTTGCCTGAATTAAAATCCTATAAACCTTGAAAGAGTCTCGGCAAGAGATTCTTCGTGACGCACCTCGGGTACGTATTGGACCAAAATTTCGCGAATTTTTACCGGCTCGGCATCGCCCAGCGGCAGGCGAATATACGGCATAACGGCTTTTTTTGATTCAAGGCTAAGCTCTTTTATACCACCGGGTTCATAAAAAATCCAGAAAGAATTTAAATCCTCAAAGCCATACAATCGATTGTTGATCTGCACGCCGTGCGAGGTGATCGCGCCGTACATTTCTTTAGGCAGGCGGACGGAATAGGTATAGACGATAAATGTCGCAAGCAGAGTGAATATCGCAAAAAAATAATTTGCGGTCATCAGGGAGTAAACGAGAAGACTGCCGGCGATAATCGCGCCGGCAATATACCAGTTTCGTTCTTTCGGAATGTGGTGATACTCCGGAGCTCTCCACGAATGCAGAATTGAAAAAAAAGAATCAGAATTTTCCTCGGCGTCAGATTCGGTTGCCGCAATTGAATTTTTTAAATCAATGACGCGTCGGTCAGGCATAAGACTATTCTATCGCAGGAGATTGAACTAAGAAACTAACTCTGCTTTGCGCTCCCAACCAGATTCGAACTGGTGTAACGGGCTTGAAAAGCCCGGGTCCTGGGCCTCTAGACGATGGGAGCAGGAAGAATTCCTAATCTCTAATTCTTAATTTCTAATTAACTGAAGCCCAAAATAACTCAAATCCGCCTAATTGTAAACTTACTATTTCGGGATATAATGCTTCAGTCATGAGAATTCTAGCCATTGAAACATCATGTGATGAAACGGCGATTGCTGTGCTTGAAGCAGATGGACGTATCAACGCGCCGAAATTTAAGCCGCTTGCCAATGTTGTCTCATCGCAGATTGCCATCCACGCCAAGTTCGGCGGCGTCGTGCCAAACCTGGCGAAAAGAGAGCATGAGAAAAACTTAGTGCCGGTATTAAAAACAGCGCTCAAAGAAGCGAGGCTCTATCGCTCATCAGCGAATAACGAATCTAAAACGAATAAGCGAATTCGTATATTCGCAAACAATTCGATATTGGCTGATTGTTTTTCGCACGAGCCGGAGTTGTTCCGTCAATTTAAAAAAGAAATCCCTAAAATTGAAAAACCCGCCATTGATGTCATTGCCGTCACCTACGGGCCGGGGCTGGCGCCGGCGCTCTGGACCGGGGTTAATTTTGCTAAAGGCCTGGCGCGCGTATGGCAGGTGCCGCTCGTTTCCGTAAATCATCTGGCGGGCCATATATATGTCAATCTCCTGCATCAGAAAAAAATTGATTTCCCGGCGCTGGCTTTGATTGTCTCGGGGGGACATACCGAACTCGTGCTCATGAAAAAACACGGCGCGTATCAAATTATCGGCGAGACGCGGGACGATGCCGCCGGCGAAGCTTTTGATAAGGTCGCAAAACTCTTGGGCCTTACGTATCCGGGAGGACCACAAATTTCTCGGCTCGCCGAGAAATTTAGAATCAAGAATAAAGAACCGAGAATCAGGCTGCCGAGGCCGATGATCGATTCACCCAACTTTGATTTTTCGTTTTCAGGGTTAAAGACAGCGGTGTTATATAAACTTCGTGAACTCACAACAACGAATACCGAATTTAAAACGAATAAACGAATTCGTATATTCGAAGGAGATTCGTTATTCGCTGATATCGCGCATGAGTTTCAGAATGCGGTGGTTGAGGTACTCGTTAAAAAAACTATTGCTGCGGCCAGAAAATACGGCGTGAAAACATTCATTCTCGGCGGGGGAGTCGCGGCAAATAAAAAATTGCGCAAAGATCTGGCTGAAAGTTTTTCTCGCGCGCTGCCCACCGTGAAAGTATTTCTGCCGCACCCAAAAGAAACGACCGATAACGGCTTAATGATTGCGGTGGCGGCCTATTACCAGCGAAATAAAAAAGCGGCGCGGAGCGATCTCCGCGCCGAGCCGGCGCTGCGCCTGGCCTAGCCAGTGGTTTGCAGATAGGCCTTCTCCCGGGCTCGCCGGGGACAGCCTTCGAGATCGCACTTCCCCGCGCGATAATCCTTAGCCCGAATGCCGCACTGGGGAATTCCGGGACAGAAACCTTCTTCGGCGAGTCTCGCCGCGATGACCGGCTCGAGATCACTGAATTCGCAGAGGTAAAAATTCATGACTGCCTATTCACCTCCTCAAGGCCGAAATTTCAAGAATGGAACGAGCGTTCTTCTCTATGGTACGCTAACCACGAGCCCGCTTTAGATATATCGAAGAAATTTGACCATGGCAAGTTTACCCCGTTAGAAAATTTAACTTGAGATTTATATCTGAAAATCTGAATATCAGCCTATAAAATTTGTTGTGAGTCTATGGATACATTTCCTAACGGGGCTTATCTGCCGCAAAAAGTAGAAGGTGCGATTTACAAGCGCTGGGAAGCGTCTGGTTTTTTTAATCCCGACAAACTGCCCCCACTCCGCTCAACTGGAGTTTCGCGGGGTAAGGCCGGTAAGCAGAAAGAGCTATTTTCCATCATCATGCCGCCGCCGAATGCGAACGGAGCACTCCATATCGGCCACGCCTTATTCGTGACGCTTCAGGATATTATGACGAGGTTCGAGCGCATGCGCGGGCGAGTAGCGCTTTGGCTGCCGGGCGCCGATCACGCCGGCATCGAAACCGAATTTGTCTATCGAAAAAAGTTGGAAAAAGAAGGCAAGCGCTGGTCAGATTTTTCGCGTGAAGAATTGTACAGCCAAATTTTCGAGTTCACGCAAAAAAATAAAGTCGTCATGGAAAACCAGTTACGCAAACTGGGCGCTTCATGCGATTGGTCTAGAGAAAAATTTACGCTTGATGCCGACATCGTTGGAAAAGTAGAGGATTCATTTGTCCAAATGTATCAAGATGGTCTCATTTATCGCGGGAGGCGCATCATCAATTGGTCGGTCAAAGATCAAACAGCGCTTTCCGATTTAGAAATAAAATACGAAGAGCGCAATGATCCGCTCTATTTCATAAAATACGGGCCGTTGGAACTCGCGACAGTTCGTCCCGAGACTAAATTTGGTGATACAGCGGTCGCGGTAAACCCGAAAGACAAACGATACAGGGAATTTGTCGGCCAGATGATTGATATTGAAACAGTTTTGGGACCAGCAAAAATTTCGGTCATCGCAGATGCGGCGGTCGACCCCGAATTCGGCACGGGTGTTGTCAAAGTAACGCCGGCGCATGATGCGGCCGACTTTGAAATCGCCTTGCGGCATAATCTTGAAATCAAGCAGGTCATCGACAAATACGGACGAATGAATGAACGGGCTGGGCCCTATCAGGGGATGAAAGTCGAAGAAGCGCGCAAAAAGGTCGTAGAAGATATGCAAGCCAAGGGCCTCGTTACTAAAATCGATGAGTCATATAAACATTCGGTCGCGGTTTCGGCGAGATCGGGCGGCATTATTGAGCCGATGGTCATCCCGCAGTGGTTTGTAAAAATGACCGACAAAGGAAATACAAAAACTTCGCTGCGCGATCTCGGCGTAAAGGCCATTAAATCAAAACAAATCGAGTTCATCCCGAAGCGATTTGAAAAAGTTTTTTATCATTGGATGTCAGGGCTCCGCGACTGGAATATTTCGCGCCAGATTAGCTGGGGCATTCGCATTCCGGCCTGGTTTTGCGCCAATTTTCTCCGCGACGAGGGTGCGGCCAGAGAATTGAGCGCCCGCCAAAGCTCCGGCAGAGCGAGGGAGGGCTGCCCCCCGATTGTTTCAAAGGAAGCGCCTCTCCAATGCCCCGCATGCGGCGATCATAATCTTATTCAAGATCCGGACGTTCTTGATACCTGGTTTTCATCCGGCCAGTGGCCGTTTTTGGCGCTCGGCTATCCTGACGGCAAAGATTTTAAAGAATTTTACCCGACTTCAGTCATGGAAACGGGCTGGGATATTTTCTTTTTTTGGGTGGCTCGCATGATTATGCTTGGCATGTACCGGACCGGGAAAGTGCCGTTTAAAAAAGTCTATCTGCATGGCCTCGTCCGCGATCAGGATCGGCAGAAAATGTCAAAATCAAAGGGCAATGTAATTGACCCGCTGGGTGTCGCAGAATTATACGGCACCGACGCCGTTCGCATGTCGCTGGTTGTCGGCAACACGCCGGGGAATGATCCGATTATCTCTGAAGATAAAATCCGCGGCTATCGAAATTTTGCCAATAAGATTTGGAATGCTTCGCGGTTTGTCTTGATTCATCTCGAAGATACGGAGCCGAATGCGAAAAAAGCCAAGCTAACGAAGCATGACAAAAAACTGCTAAAAGACTTGGATGGGCTCACAAAACAAGTCAGCCAAGATATGGAAGCGTTTAAGTTCCATCACGCCGCGGAAACTCTCTACCATTATTTCTGGCACACCTTCGCCGACACAATCATCGAGTCGGCGAAACCGCGGCTCCAATCAGATGATGAAAAAGACCGAGAAGCGGCAAAAATTTTGATCTACACGATCTTAAAAACTAGCTTGATTTTACTGCATCCTTTTATGCCCTACGTGACCGAAGCCATTTGGGAGCATCTGCCCGTGAAAGAAAAAAGATTGCTCATGATTGAGCCTTGGCCCCGACACTGATTAAAGACCACGGGCTACTGACATTGACTACCGCAAAGGTTTAGGCAGTAGACTGTAGTCGGTAGACGGTAGACAATAAAAAAATGGATCCCGTGAGAGGCCGCGACCGCAAAAGTTATATATTAGATATATGTCAATTTATAAAATTATTGTGCGGCGAACGCGTTTGATCGCGATCCTGCCTGCCGGCAGGCAGGTCCGCCTCTAACGGGATGGATTACGCGGCCGTTGTTTCCACCAGCTCGGGATTTCTGGCGCTTGGCGTTATTCCGCCGATCATTTGGCTTTTGATTTACCTGCGGGAGGATCGGCATGCCGAACCCGTGCATCTTATTTTAATCACGTTTTTGGGCGGGGCGGCCGCGGCCATTTTTGCTTTGCTCGCGCAAGAAGCGCTGTTTTATAAAACCGACCCGTTTACGAATTTTTTCTTTACATTTTTTATCGTGGCGCTGGTTGAGGAATACGCCAAATACCTGGCGGCAAAATTACTGGCTTTCTCCCGAAAGGATTTTAACGAACCGATTGACGCCATGATTTATATGATGACCGCCGGCATGGGCTTTGCGGCGATGGAGAATATCCTGTTTCTCTTCAATCAAAGTTACAATCCGCAAATGCTGATTGGCAGAAACTTAATCCTCGGCGCCAAATTATCCATCGCTCGATTTATTGGCGCCAACTTTCTGCATGCCTTGTCTTCCGGCGTCGTGGGCTACGCCATTGCCCGAGCTTGGTTTTCTCCCCACCGGAAACATGTTATCGCCCTCGGCATCCTGGCTGCGGCCTGCTTGCATGCCGGATTTGACTACCTTATTATATTGAAAGACCATCTGCCGGGCAGCGCGCTCTACCTGGCCGCCCTTCTCTCCTCGGCGCTCATCGTTATTTTGATTGATTTTCATAAATTGAAAGGAGAGACGGCCGGATAATTTTTTGAACATCAGCTCTCAATTCTATGGCAAAATCTTTTTTTGAAAGACTGACGGGATCGAAACCCGCGCCCACGCCGTCCGAGCCGCCGCGCGAGCGAATTTCACAAACTACAAAAAAAATTGCCGAAGCCGCAAAACCAGAACTTGAAGCAGCACCAGAGGGGGAGGCGGAGACTGTCGAGGAGGGCGAACTCTCGGTTGATATTTTTGACGACGGGGATTATGTCACGGTGCAGGCCATCGTCGGCGGCGTAAAACCCGAGGACCTCGATGTGCAAGTAACGGATGAAATGGTCACCATCCGCGGAAAACGCTCGAGAACGAATGAGGTGCGTGAAGAAAATTTCTTCTACCAGGAGCTCTACTGGGGGTCGTTTGTCAGATCTATTATCCTGCCGCAAGAGATTATTTCCGATGAAGCCGAAGCTTCAATGAAAAACGGCCTGCTGACCGTTAAGCTGCCGAAACGCGATCGCAACAAGGCGCAAAAACTTCGGGTAAAATCAGATTGATCCCGTTAGAAGCCGCGATCACGGTAGAATCTTTGGACATAAAACTTTGTTTAATAAAATTAAAAAACTAATTAAGCGGAAAGCAGCATTTATCGCGATCTGCTTCTAACGGGATGAAACGACGGCAAAAAAAAGCCAAGGATGCCCCCGGTATGCGAGGCTCGCGCTCTCGAGTAAAAAGTTCGGGCAAATTGCGCCGAAAGCGAAACGATACCAAGATCGGAACGCTTCAGCAAATCTACCACCGCACCCTAGGGAAAGATGGGCTGCAGTTGGGAACACTGCTGAAACGAAAGCATAAAAGGTCGCTGAAACGACTGGTCAAGCCTAAGAAAAAATCCCGCTAAGGGATTTTTTCTTAGGCGCCGAATCTTCGCTCACGTTCGGCGAATTCGGCGAGTACCGCCTCAAATTCCGGCCTCGAAAAATCCGGCCAGAGCGTATCGGAGAAAAAAAGCTCGCTGTAGGCCGTCTGCCAGATCAAAAAGTTAGACAGGCGTTTAACGCCGCTCGTCCGCAGGACCAAATCAGGGTCGGGCAATTCCTCTGTCCATAAGAGTTTGGCAAAACTTTCTTCGGCCGCGAGCGAGGGATCAAGCCGCGCTTTTTTTAAAGCTTCCATGATTTCTTTTCTGCCCCCGTAAGAGAGCAAAATCGCAACAGTCCCATTTGCATTATCTTTTGTTTTCGCCTCGGTTTTACGAACTAACTCTTGGAGCCTGTCGGAAAGTGATCGGATATCGCCGATGACGCGAACTCGAATGCCCTCCGTATGCAGTTCATCGACTTCGCTCGACAAAACCCATTCCAGCATTTTCATTAAATATTTAACTTCTTTGGGTTCACGTCGCCAATTTTCAGTCGAGAAAGCATAAAAAATCACCGTGGACACGCCGCGCTCAAAAGCCCAATGGACTACTTCCTTAAATTTTTGATACCCGGCGTGATGGCCCTCGAGCGACGAGAGGCCGTTAGCCTTCGCCCAGCGGCGATTGCCATCGGGAATAATGCCGATACAAGTCGGGATCCTTCCTGCTTGGCTCATTTCAAGAAAAATCAATACTGAACGTCGGGAATTTCCCGTCAGCTTCCTTCCACTCGATCTCAACGTCAGAAACGCGCGAAAACATCGGCCCGCGGTGAATTTTGGAAAGCAGCTTATCCAGAAACTCCTTCTTACCTTCTGCAACTACCAACACACTGCCATCGGTTTCATTGCGCACAAACCCGGAAAGCCCCAGCTTCAGAGCGTGTCTCCTGGTAAAATCGCGAAACAGTACCATCTGGACGCGCCCAAATATTTTTGCTTCAAGCCGCTGCATATCTCTTATACGTATAACCGTTCCACTCTACGGACGTTTGGCCGGATTGAAAAGCCCCGCAACGTCTCGCGCGGGGGCTTTCTCTGCCTAGCGCACTGGTTTTAGGCCCGCATTCGGCGGATACAACTCTCGGTCAATGGAACGCGAAAAGCAGACGCGGCCGGAGGCATGCTGCCAGACATCGTTCTGGCTGGCGGGATAGCGGTAGGCTGGCGAGGGAGTTTTAGAACTCGGCCGATCAAAGACTGCGCAGAGATCGAATGCGTATTGTCCCGTCACCGCATATTGATATGACGCGCCGGACTCCGGATCGTGCGGCGGAACAAATCCCGAGATATCATTTTTCAGATCACTCAAACTTGGGGGCAGTTTTTGTTTGGCCTGCCAGTATGAAATTATTTCTGATTGAACCAGCATTAAATTATTTACGCGCTCTTCATCGAATCGGACTTGGCGCTGGGCAAACGGCGAGCCGATGACAAAAAATCCGCCAATGACGGTAAGAGCCAGAACCACACCCGCGGCCCAAAGAATTCGCGCGGCTTTAACCGATATGCGAACCTCTTGTCTTTTTAAATCCCAGATGTAATAGCCAAATACCCCGCCGGCAACCAGCCCCACCGACAAGACTTTGCCGATAAAACTAAATGTTAAATCACCGTCTAAAAAGTGAAACACCAAAACGACAAGATCGACGATCAGCGTAACGGCCGCCGCAAACAGCGTAAAATAAATCAGCCATTTGCGCAGTCGTCCCTCGCGATGCGCGGGCGTCTTTACAAAATCTTTTTGCAGTAGTCTCATGATGATGACATGCACCGGAAAAAGAATGACGAGCGCGGCAATTGCCCAACGAATGCCGGCACCCGGTGCGTATGGATTTAGGGCATCAGGAAAAAAATAATCAACGTACTGAAATAGCAAAGCGATGGCCGAGATCGCCGAGAGATAAAGCGTCAGCAGGGCGAGCAGATGCAAAAAGACATCTTTCGGCGACGTGCGAGTTTCCGGCGGCATACCGGCTTAAGTTTTTAAGTCACGCAGCATATGTTTCGACTTCTTAAATTATACTGGAAATTTTATGTTTCTTCAGATTATCCTGCCCGCCAAAAAATTTAGGCGGGCATAATACTGATTGTTATACGCTATTTTGCTGTCTTTGGAAAGAACCTCGTCTAGCGCATACCCGGTGAGAATAACTTCGAATTTTTATGCTACTATTTTGTCATGGACAGTCGGTTGGTTATAGATTTTTAGTTTTCAGCGGTAGATCCAGTTCGGTTTTAACGGAACCTTCCGCAGTTTATCTACCGGCATAATAGAAAATACATGAGACATCACGCGCACCGGGTCCCGGTAGGCATATATACCTCTTCACGGCATCTGGCTGTAACAGCCGCTGTCGTCGCTCTGCCCTTTTTTCTTTTGGCATTATTCTCGGCCTACGCCAACATTGAGCTCTGGCGGCTTTCGTACGATGTCGGCATATCTGTATTGCGGCTTGCGATTGCGTATTTTCTGTCTTCCTGCGTTGGTTGGGTTCTGGCGGTTTTGTTCTACCGCGGCAAGAAAGCAGAATGGGCCCTGCCGTTTTTTGATGTGCTACAGAGTTTCCCGACATTCGCGGCACTGCCGTTTGCCGTTTTAGTATTTGGGAACGCTAGTCTGGTTGTTATTTTCTTTCTTTTTATGATCATCGTCTGGCCGATTTTTTTTACGATTACCAGCTCGCTGCGGCTTATTAAGCGCGACTGGCATGAGGCCGTAGCCATCGCCGATTTGCGCGGCTTGACCTATATTAAAAAATTTTTGCTGCCCGCCTCCGCACCGGGATTTATTACCGGCTCCATCATCGGCTTGGGCAACGGCTGGGAGGGACTGGTGGCCACCGAAATTATCGCGCGCGCGCCGCGCGGGCTGGGGGAATTTTTCCAATCATTTTCCAGCAACCCCACCGTGACCGCTTTTGGCATTTTGGGATTACTCGCGCTCATCTTCCTCATCAATAAAATAATCTGGCTGCCGTTGCTTGAGTGGTCGCACACGCGGACCGACGATTGACCTATGTTTGCACTTGAAGCAAAAAATATAAATAAAACTTTTATGGACGGAAAAAACGCCAGTCCTTTTCATGCGTTAAAAGACATCAACCTGGAAATTCATTTTGGCGAGTTCTTTGTCCTAATGGGGCCCTCGGGTTCAGGCAAATCAACCTTGCTCCGCATCTTCGCCGGCATCGAGCCAGCTTACACCGGGGAGAGGGTCTTAGGCGCAGGGCTTAGCCAAAAAGATATCAGCTTTGTCTTTCAGCAGTTTGCGCTTCTGCCCTGGCTGACGGTCGGCGAGAATATCGAACTCGGTCTCCTCGAGCGCGAGACTTCGGAGGAGAAACGAAGAGAACGCGTCTGGCAAGAACTTAAAATCTTTGGACTGGAAAAATTCGCAAATCATCACCCGCATGAATTGTCCGGCGGCATGAAGCAGCGCGTCGGCATTGCCCGGGCGCTCGCCACCGACCCAAAAATAATCTTCATGGACGAGCCGTTTTCCGAACTTGACTCATTCACCGGCGACGCCCTGCGCCAAGAACTGCTCGACGTCTGGGCCGAGCGAAAAGTTACGATCGTGATGGTTTCGCACAACATCCACGAATCGGTCGAAATGGCGGACCGCATTGCTGTGCTGACAAAACCGCCAGCCCGGGTTGAACGCATAATCCAAAATCATCTGCCGCGACCGCGCAATATGAGATCGGAGGAAGTGTTCCGACTGGATGATGAGCTCTACCAATTGATAAAACCCTAAACGGATGCGCTCTTTTTTATTGCCGTATTTACTTATTTCGCGACCCTTGGCCTATGCATTTATATTCTTCGGCATGATTTTTGAAGGCGATATCATTTTATTTACCGCGGCTTTTCTCGCGCGTCTCGGGTATTTAAATCCGGCAAAAACAATTCTGGTCGTTGCTGTCGGACTGCTGATCGGCGAGACATTCTGGTATCAAATCGGCGTCTGGCTCCGCGAAACAAAAGTTTGGCTTTTTGTCCGCCATTGGATTGAACGGCTGACCAATCGTTTCAACACTCATCTCGCCGAACGAACCGCCCGCACACTCTTCATTTCAAAATTTATGTACGGCCTCGGCCATTTGATGGTGGTCAAAGCCGGACTCTTAAATATAGAGCCAAAAAAAATCTGGCGCAAAGATTCTCTGGCTGTTTTCATGTGGTTTTTAATTGTAGCTTCGCTGGGCTTTTTTTCATCGGCGACGCTCATTCATGTCCGGCACTATTTGAGATTTACCGAGATCGCGCTACTTTCGGGTCTGCTGGTATTCATCCTGCTTGAATTTTTGATCGGGAGACTATCGGATCTTGAGTAAACCCCCACACCACGGGTGCAAATCCGCGGCTTTCTGACTAAGGCGTGGCATTTTTTAATCATTCACTCGCGTCTTTAGAGACGAGGCTTTCTGGTGTGGTAGTAAAATCGATTGACAAAAAAATAGCCGGTCGCTTCAGATGAAGGAAGCGGCCGGCTCTCGAAGCCGAGATCATGTAGCAGTACCTCTGCTACATGAGGCTCAAGGCTGGATGCGTGATCTCTCGCCCCAGCCAGCGGACAACCTCGCAGATGGCCACCAGGACCGCCAAGGCGCAGAAGTAGGTGAGCAGTGACTGAAGCGCTTCTGCTCCCGTCTTCGTCGGCATCCCCGTGAGAATCTTTAGACCAATGAACACAGCGAGCAGAAGAACCCCGACTGCGAGTCCGGGGGCATTCGATCCCCAGCTGGTGAGCTTCGAACTCGGCGGGTATCTCGAGATCTGACAGCCGATCCGCACGAGAACGAGCGTCAGGAAGAGCATGCTGATCGGATAGAAGAACGCGAGCAGCCAGGTCGTCATGACGGCGTTACGCAGCGTCCGTCCGCCGTGATCTGCCGCGAGCATGATCCCCGTCGAGAAGGCAAACATTGCGAGCAGGCCGAGAACGATCGGCAGCACCAGCTTCCAACCGACAAGGCCGTCCTGGCGAGTGCCCATGCTTCTTGACTTGGCGGTAACTCCAGCCCCGTTTGACTGCAGTGTCGTCGTAGTGATCATCTTTTCTCCTCCTGGGGATCACCGGCTACGGCACGCGCGGGTATCCCAACTGGTTCATGCAGGCGGCATATCGATTTCCATCAAGCATGGGCGTCGTTTGGGTTTGACTCGACTGTGCCTGGCTTGCGCCAGATAGCCCACCGAAAATGAGTCCCGCCAGACCACCGATCGCAGCGCCTTTGCCGGCGCCTTTGCCACCCCCGGCGATCGCACCGATGGCGGCACCGGTAGCGGCACCGCCGAGCGCGCCGACAGCCGCGTCGCGGCCGGTGTTATCTTGGCCGGGCACTTGCGTCGTTACCTGAACGGTGGCGAAGTTCAGGCAGTACTTGGTGTCCGTGTCCATCTTCTCCTGCGTCACTCCCGGGTAGGGATTGAAGAGAGGCAGGGTTGGCTGTCCCGCCGCCGGAACCGATCCGGCAACCATCGCGAGCATGACTAGAATGACAAAGAGCACCTTCATTGGCCGCCTCCCTTTTCTTGGGCTTGACTGCGACCCGAAGTATCTCTCTTTATACTATGTGCTTTTGCGGCTTGAATTATACACAGGTGTGGATAAGTCCGCTTAAAAGAACTGACGAGCGTGGTATGGTTTCTTCAGCACACGAAGTAGGCGCAGTTCACCCCATCCCCCGGGAGGGAACATGAAAGCACTCGGCATCATAGTGATGGCGGTTTTCGCTCTAATCCTGGTCGCGCCGGCCCCGGCGGCGGCTGCGGACATCAAGGTCAAGGTGAACTCGAACCCGCTCATGGGCCTCTGGGACGGCGTCCAGACCGTCGTGGTCGGCGCAGCCAACGTCGGGCTCGCCCCCTTCAAGAGCGTCGGCGACGAGGTGGACAAGCGCGGCCCCGTCGGTGTGGCCACCGGCCTCGGAGCCGCCGTCATTAACACGCCGTTGACCGCCATTGACTCGGCCGCCTCGATCGTGAGCACGGTGCCTACCGCCGTCTCGGTCGGGTTCGTGGATCCGCTGAAGCCGAAGAGGCTCGAGAACCTGGCCGACGGACCCGTCTTCGCTTTCCCGAAGTAGGTAAGGGAGCAGCGCTCCCTGCATCACACACCTCGCCCTCGATCCCGCCAGCGGGCGGATCAGGGCGAGGTGGTATTTTTTTTATGAAGCTACACGGCCATGAGGCCGTGGCATCTCGCAATTCGCTTTCAGGCGAACTCTTGCGAGATCAGCGGAATCCCCGCCTGCCATCTGCCTGCTAGACGAGCTTAGGAGAGAGTGAGAATACAGAGTGTGCTTAAGACATTAGGGAGTCCTTATGACACAGGCACTGGCGAGCAGGCGCCAAAGCATCCACTCCCAAACTCGACTCAAGATTATCTGTCATAATCACACTCACCCTTAGGCTAATGCCTGAGGTCTGCTGCGACGGCGGATAAAAATAATTCAAAATAAAACGAGAGCCGGTGGTTTGGCTCTCGCTGATTCTTCTCCAAGCGGGGTCAATCGCCCGGATCCAGATGATGCAGTTTCGGTCCGGACTGTCAAACATGACCATGAATTGGCGCTCTTCATCCAACTCCTCGGTTTTGCCCGTCTTGTAACTGGTGTGATCGATATGCCGCCGGACCGTGACCAGCTTGACCAGCGGGTTTTCGGTGTCTATGACGACGGCCCCCGGATCGTACTCGGGGGCAACCTGGTCGCCCATTTGTTCTTTCGAGTATTGCATGATGGCTTTCACCACCTCGCCGCCGTCGTTCTTGTCGCTGAAGGCCTGCAGAAGATTCATGTCCGGCGGAAAGACCGAACGAAGAAGCACGAGACTCGATTTCCAGATGGCCTCCATCAACCCGGCCAGAAACTTGCCGACCGATTCTTGCGCAGTACGCGAGCATTGAGCGGCCGATTTGGCGGAGTCGCTGGCCGCGGCCTGTGCCTGGGCGGCGGGTTTTACCCCCGTTACTTTGAACGGCGCGCAGGACGAGAATCCGAAAACCAGAACGCTGGCGACGATGATGACTCTCCCGACAAGGCTCATCGCCTCACCTCCTTCGTGGAGTGGGGGCAAACTCTACCATCCAGTATGCCAAAATGTCTTTTTACTTCAAGGAGAGTTCCGCGCGCTCGATGTATTACGCAGGCTGAAGACGCCGCAGATGAAAAGAATGGTTGAGGCGAGGGTTGAAATTGAGCAGTAGACGCAGATGGCGCGGATGACAAACAGTTCAAGCCAGAGGAGACCCAGTGAAACTAAAAATCCAATCGCGGAGAGATACGAAAATTGGCGCAAATAGATTTCTTTTTTGGTTTCGTAATAGAGAATCCCGAGTAAAAATGTGCCGAGGTAAAATAAAACGCCGAATAGTGCCGTCGGAACATGGCCCACGGCGGCATATTGGCTGGTGGTCACGGCCTCGCAGCCCCAAAAGAGCGAGCAGGTAACGGGCTCGCCCAAATAATACTTCATGGCCAGATAGGCGGAATCAAGCAGCCCGATGGCGGATACGATAATAATGGCTGGTGCCAGCCACTTAGGGATTCTTGGCGAGGGCGTCGTCAATGAGTTTTTTGAATCCATCATAACTTTGCGGATTTTGAATCGACTTACCATTGATAAAGAAAGTCGGCGTGCCCTGGACGCCCGCGGCCAGTCCGCTGTTGGCATCATCTTCAATTTTTTTCTTTAAGCTATCTGAATCAAGATCGTTCGAGAACTTGGTTTTATCGAGGCCGAGACTTTCGGCATACCCCATAAAAATATCTTTGGCATTTCGGGAACCCGACCAATCGTTTTGATGCGGATAGAGTGTTGCATACATCTCAAAATATTTTCCCTGCAGGCCGGCGGCTTCAGCCGCCAGGGCCGCGATCTCGGCATTTGAATGGATCGCTGTAAGCGGAAAATTGCGGAAGACAAAGAGGATTTTGCCCGCATAATCTTTGCGGATTTGCTCGACCAGCGGAAAATAGGCGGCGCAGGCCGGACACTGATAATCGCCGTATTCGAGCAAAGTGACCCTTGCGGTCGGCGTCCCCGTGGCGTGATCACCGGGAGTCACGGCCAGCGTTAGGACATGGGCAGCGTCTTCGGGTCTATGTTTCGCGATATAAAAAAGCCCGCCGGAAAGAACCAGAACTAAGAGCATGATGCCGATGGAAAATTTAGACATACTCAAATAGCCTATCTCCCGCCATTGGTAATGTCAAAAATTGCCGGAGGAGCAAATGCTGGATAAGCGCCGCGGTAAATAATGATTCCGGCATGTTACGAAAACAACTTCGCTTTATTTTTTTCGTAGTACAAAATAAAGAACGTGATGATGGCCGAAATGCCGTACAGAATTATCGAATTATGATTATGAGTTTTTGACTTTTGCGAGGCCGCGGCTGGCGGGACCATACGGGCGACTCGTATTGGATATTCTAGTGAAAACGGCTGGAATGCGCGAATGTGTTTCGGTGTTCCGCTCACCGTGAGCAGATAGCTTGCGGGTTTGGCAAATGTGTACGAGGCGGTGAAAGAGACGAGGCTCGCTTCATACAGCTGGCTGTTATCTAGAGAAATACTCATGCGGCAGTCGCATTGATCGAGCAAAAACTTTCCGCTCAAGTCCTTAAAATCGAGGTACAGCGTCGCGGGAGCTCCGACGTAAGGATCGTCATCCGGCTCAATGTGAAGATCGGCGCCGATTACGCCGTCGCTCTTTAAAACATGGGCGGAGGCGGAGAAGCAAATAGCAAACAGCAAATAGAAAATGGAAAAAACCTCAACCCATTTTCTAATGCGCATGGCCGAAACTCATGAACCGGTAGAGCAAAATGGAGAAAACCAAATAAACCAGAATACAGGGGGCCAGAAGCAGTCGCCGTGAAAATGTCGGGAATTTTCTTTTTAGATACCCAAATATGCGCAGATCCTCGAGAGCGAACAGAAATATGACGGCGATATAGAAGACTTGAGAAATGGAATTCGACCAATCACCGATATCGCTGCCGAGAATGATGGCGTGAATTAAAATTGAAAACGCGGCGATGTAAACGAGCCGGTGTAGTTGCTTCCAGCGCGTGCCGAGTTTTCGCACCATAGAATCAAATGAGGTCGAAGCTAGGATCGCCAAAATTAAAAGCTGAAGGAATCCGAGCGCTATCGCCAAGGCAGACGTTGAATTTAAAAAGAAAAGGCCGGAATAGCCGCCGAGTAACACAAAAAACGAAATCAGTGCGTGGAGCAGACCGAAGAAAAAAGCCGAGACCCCGATGGCGCGGCGGGCTTTTACGTAAACAACACGATAGGGGATAGTTGGCCAGGCTTGGGTGAGGGGTGTGGCGAGTAAGGCAAGGTATAGAAATGAAACGGCGATCAGACCGTACAGCCGATCGAGTTTTAGATAGCTGCTCGCAGGCAGCGAAGACCCGGACACCAGACTCAAAAATAAAACGGCCGCCAGAATAATGCTGCCCGTCAAAACGATATAGCGTATGTAGCTAAGGGCAAAATTCATAAATTATTCGTCTGCTCGCGGCCGGTCGATAAGCGAGTCACAGTGCAATGCGCCCACAGGCCGAGGTGATCATTTTTTGCGGCCGTTTCATCGGTTTTAAATAAAGCGGCTTTGGAAGTGTCCGGCTTGTAATTATAGGCAAAGGCAAAGCCGGACCTGACCAGCGTTCGATTTACAAATGTATTCATTTTGGCATCGGGCCCGTCTAAAAGGTAGACATACCCCAGCCAGCGGCCGTATTTATCATGCTCCGAAACATCCCGATAAAAAATAATCGTTTTCCCTTGAACCAGCCGGCGATTCGCGTCGGCCGCCTCTTTGGCATAGCACTGCACCGGCTTTCGCGGGTCAACTTCTTCGGGGGTGTCCATGCCGATATAGCGCAAGTGGTCGCCGTTAGCGAGGACAATCGTATCGCCATCAATAACTTCAGCAACTTTGATGGCCTTGCCCGGCGAGACTTTAATAGACTCGTCGTAGACAGTGGCGGTTTTTGCGAACTGGCTCGCCAGTTCTGCGGGATAATAACTCGCATACAAAATTCCGCCGGATACGACCGCGGCGCCAATCATGACGTAGATTATTTTTTGATTCATGACGTGTAACCTGACGCGTACATCTTTATGGGAGGATGGCGCGTCTTTTTTTGTGGGATATTCTAAACCTTGCGCGAAATTTCTTTGAGCGAAACTGACGCTCCGCCCCGCCGCCGCTCGCTTCGCTCGCTGTTCCGCAAAAAAGTTTTCTTCGCATTTTTTGATTTGGCGCGCGATTTCTTTTTCTTCTAAAAGGAAAAGAAAACTTTTTTGCGGGACTCTGCTCTGACCGAGCAGGGCGGCGGGGCTTCGCTTCGGCTCGGGCGAGGCGGAATTCCCCCCACACCCCCCTTCCGCCTCGCCCTCGCTTCCAACGGCTCTTTTTTCGGCGGACTTAAAACTTGCCTTCTATATTTTCAATCAGTTTGTTGATATTGTCCATTGTCGTTTTATCCAAACTAATTGAAGTCCCATTTTGGCAAGTTTCCAAAAATTTCTTTGCGAGTAAAACTTTATCCAACTTGGCTTTCTTCACATACTCCGCGTTTGTTCCGGTATAAGTTTTGTCCACATCATTCAAAACAAACTGCTTGAAATCAGACGGCGAGAAAATATCTTCAATGCTTCCCGCCGTTCCCAAAACTGAAAGTATTAAATCTTTTGAAACGAGCCAGTTATCTTTCAAATTTTTCTCGCCGTCTTTCTTGCCTTGATCGTTGTCATAAAGATAGATAACTTTTCCACCCCAGCCGTGCAAAATTGTGCCAACAAACGGCATATTTCCACACCCGCCGCCAAAAATAAAGTTCACGCTGTTTTTGTTGAGTGTTTTTTTGAAAGCGTTGAGGTAAAACACATCAGACGGACCTTCAACGATAACATTGTTTTTCTTGTCCAGAGCTGAAATCCCAGCGTTTAATTCAAGACCGATAGCCGTCAAAATAGGTGTCAAAGTTTCCTTGTCTGCCAAGGCGTGAACTTTATTTTCAATCCGTGTTCCCTCAGTATTTGTGCGGTGTATCAACCTGATCCTATTGAGTTTGTCGGCTTCCAAAAGATAGGGCGAGTGGGTGGAAAAGATTAGTTGGACTTCTTTTGCCGAATCTTCAAGTTTTCCCAGAATATCCTCTTGCGCCTTTGCATGAAGGAATAGGCCAGGCTCATCAATCAAAATAATATTCGGCGTATTTTCACTTGCTCGCGCCGAAACCTTTATGTAAAAGGCGAGGTGCCACTGCCGACCCTTGCTTCGTAAACTCGGTTCATAAGGATAGCGGTCCTCTTTTACCCAAAAATATAAATGTTCGGAGTCCCAATTTACGCTCAAGTTTGAAACATCTTGCGTCCAAAATTTTTCGTAATCTTTATTTAGCTTAATATTCACATCGTCCTTGTGCTTTTCCTTGCCTCTGTCGTCTGTGCCCTTGATCGTGGCGATTTTCAAATCGCTAATCACTGACAAATCCTTTATCCATTCGTTTTTCTCTAATTCCGCAAAAGGTATCTTGTTGGGAAAAATATCCTCGAAGGAATTGAAAAGGATAAAATTCGGTATCCATTGCTTCAGCGTTTCCAAAAACTTGGTTTCGGCGGCAAGGAGATTTGCAAGATTATTTATGTCTGTTTGAATTTCGTCAAGTAATTTTGAAAAACGCTCACGCTCTTTTTCGTCCGTAATTTGAGTAACATTTGGTGTTGTCGCACTCGTAAAGTTAGTGAAAAGCGTTTTATCGTTTTCAAAATTGGAAAATTCAAAATCAAACAAGTTGCCAGCCAATGCTTCATACTTGCCACGAATAAGCTTTATCTTTTCCCATTTGTCCTTGATAGATTTTTGAATTTTCTCAATTTCCTTGCCGCCGAAAATTTCACTTTGCAAGGTAGTTTCCCCGAATGTGTATTTGTCCGGAAATGTTTTTATTATTTCAAACTCAACATCGGCGGTTGCCTTAACCGGACTTTTAATCTCTTCCAATATTTCTTTCAGTGTCTCTTTTTCAACTACGAAAGTTATTGAAATTTCCGGCACAGCTTCCGGCGACTTTATCGGTTTTGCGCTTTCTCGTATCTTTTCGTCAGTGTCAAAATCCTGCAACGCCTCAAGAATTGAAGTTTTACCCGACTCGTTTTTTCCAGCAAGAATAGTAATTGTATCGGTTAGATAGCAATCGCCGCTATCAACGATTGACTTGTAGTTTTTAATTTTGAACTTTTTTAGCTTCATAGTTTATTTTATAGATTTAGTCCGGTTGTCTTGTTTACCGATTACCTTTTGCTCGATTATGCCTTATACACAACATCTCACAATTCTTAGCAGTTGTTTTTCCCCCTTTACTCCAAGCCGATACATGATC
>JACQCQ010000004.1 GCA_016201505.1 Candidatus Sungiibacteriota bacterium | reverse complement strand
CGCCGGCCCAAACATCACCTCGTTCCGTTTCGTCCTCCCCCGATAGGCATGCGACGCCTGATCCTGCGGCCCTACATAGGCTTCGGTTTCCACTATCATATATGATAGTACTTTCTTCCCGATCCTTCTTACTAAATACTTCCCGAGAAGCTCTCGAGCAACGATTCGCGCGTTCTGCTGAAAAAACGCTCTGTTACAGAGCTTCATTTCGTTCCAAGAAACACGTTATAGTTTTTCTCTCCGTTAATCTTTATTTCCTTGATATCCTTGAGTCTAGCTTTCTCGAAATAGTCTACAAGTTCAGTGTGAGAGAGTAAGTAGCTGTAGGATGGATATGCTTTCCTTAAACCAGAATCCAGAAAACGGAGCGCTATTGTCCACGTCCGTACTTTCGCATTGGCATCATGTTCTATCTCCCAGACGATTTCAACTTCTCCTTCCTTTGTTTTCACTATTCCTATGTTTTCTTTGTGCGGCTTCTCGTCTTTATTCGTAACATCCACATATAATTTCCCGCCCGGCTTTAAAACGGCGTAAAAATTCTGTATCGCTCTTTCAATCTCTTCACGGGAACGTCCTGGAACAATCCAGTTTTGCTCCCAGGAAGCAGCGTAAACAAGAGAGTTGCCCCGACAGTAGACGAAGTCAAAAACCGGCCCGAATTGCTTAGCCAGATTTGCCCACATCGTGTTGTACGCCTCGATGCTTACCTTTCGCTTTGCTGCGTTCAGTTGTACCTGCCGGACCATCTCGCTGCTTTTATCTGTGCCGATGACCCGATAGCCTCTCTCTATAAGATCGATTGATGGGAAACCGGAACCGCACCCGGCATCCAAAATCAGAGACTTCTTTGAAATCCCTTCCTTTTTAAATAGTTCAATCAAACCATCGATATACTCTTTTTTGTCATAAATCTTCTCCAAACAAAAATCCCAGACTTCCGGGAGGCTATAAAAAATATCTTGGGTGATAGGCATAAACTAAAATTCGTACTCTTTCCCAAGCTCAAGGAGCTGCTGTGGGAAGTCTGGTCGCTTCAACAGGAGCAGGCAGAGGTGTTTTGGATTTTTTATTTTCGACAGCGCGAGCCATGTAATCGACGAACTCGGTCGTCTGAAGATTTTTGCTCACGAATCCCTCCAGCTCACTTCTGCTGCCTTCGGCATATATTCTGAGAAGTTCGTGATATTGAGCAGCCACACGTTCAAAAAACCCGAGCACGGCGGCTTTGTCGAGATTAATTTTCCAAGACGATTTGCCCTTCCCTGCGCGTTGAACGACTCCGGTTTCTTCCGCAACTTTCATGAGCATGATGCTCTGTCGGTAATACGCCTTCATAGAATCCTTATCCCTGATAGCCGAGTACCGGCTCGAGTTTGCCAGTTGATGCACAAGCTCCGTCCGGAGATTCTTGAGTGACGCCTTTCTCTGCTTATGCTTATACGGAAGCCAGTTGTTGAACACGAGGCCCCCAGCGGTAGCTTTCCATTCTTCAACATACGGACTAACGAAGTCTTTCCCGAGACGCTCTTTGATGTCGGGAGCAAGGCCGATGGCATGCGCCATCTCGTGGGACGCGACAAATCCTCCCAGGTGCTGCTCGGCATCGATGCGCGGTTTATAGTGTTCGGCAAAAGCGGCCTGACCGAACACTTGT
>JACQCQ010000001.1 GCA_016201505.1 Candidatus Sungiibacteriota bacterium | reverse complement strand
GGGGGGAATTCCGCCGTGTTCTTGCAAAAAATAGAGGCCAAGCCCGCCGCCCTGCTCGGAGAGAGCAGAACCCAGCAAACAAGTCTTCTTTTCCTTTTAGAAGAAAAAATCCGGCGCGCGCATACCAGGAAAAGCGAAGAAAACTTTTTTGCTGGGTGGCGAGCGTCAGCTCGCGGCGGCGGGGCGGCTACCTTAGTTCCGTTCAAAGTAGGTTCGCGCGAAGTGTATAATTACAGCACCAAAACTAACTTTGCCGGAATTGACTGCTCCGCGCGGCGAGTACGCCGCGCTCCGCAGGGCAAAATCCTCTTTTGTTTTCGCCGTAAAATCCCAGAGTTCGCCCCAATAACAATATGAAAGAGCTCAAACCAAAATCTCAATGCGTTCTTTACGCTCGGAAATCAACCGAGGAGGACGACAAACAAGTGATGAGTATAGAAGCTCAACTATTTGAGTTACGCGAATTTGCCGAGCGAGAACGCATTGAGATTATAAAAGAATTTACCGAAGCGAAAAGCGCAAAGAAGCCCGGGCGAGACCAGTTCGCCAAAATGATTGAGTATATTGAAAGTTCAAGTGAATCGCTTGGCATTTTGGCGTGGCATCCGGATCGTCTCGCCCGCAATAGCGTTGACGGCGGCAGGATAATCTATTTGGTGGACACCGGAGCTATTACTTCTTTGCGCTTTCCGCAATTTTGGTTTGAGTCAACTCCGCAAGGGAAATTCATGTTGCAAGTGGCGTTCGGACAGAGCAAATACTTCTCGGACAACTTGGTTGAGAATGTGAAGCGCGGTATCCGCCAAAAACTCCGCCGTGGCGAATGGTTGACGCTCGCTCCTCTTGGTTATGTGAACAATTTGAAAACTCGTAACATTGAACCTGACAAAGTGAAATCTCGCGTCATCAAGCGAGCGTTTGAGGAATACGCCACGGGAACATACACGCTCAAATCTCTAGCGGATTTTTTGGCGGATCACGGCGTTGTCCAGAAAAAAGGAACGCCACTTGCCAAAGTTTCCGTTGTGAAAATGCTGACGAACAGAGCATATCTTGGCTTTATCAAGCATCGCGGTGAATGGCACAACGGAAACTTTGAGCCAATTCTTTCTCCGACACTGTTTGAAGCAGTCCAAAAGGTGCTCACTTCGCGCAAGAAGCCGAGAAAGTCCAAGGTTGCGCTTCCGTTCGTGTTTACGGGGTTTGCAAAGTGCGGCGAGTGCGGCTGTGCGATTACGGCGCAATATGCAACCAATCGTTTTGGTACCCGCTACACTTACTATCGCTGTACTAAGAAAAATGGAAAGTGCGCACAGCCGTATACGCAAGAAAAATTACTCGCCGCACAATTGCAAAATCTGCTTCAAACAGTGTCGCTTCCTCTCGCAGAAATTGAGGGCATGGAAAAGCAGATTGACCTTTGGGAAAAAGAGTCAATTTCTGCAAGAGGAAATGTTGCCCAAAATTTGAAAGAGAAGATTCGAGCAAACGAAGAAAAACTGAATAAACTCGTTTCAGTTTTTCTTGACGGCGATATTGAACGCGAGATGTATTTGCAACGCAAAGACCTGCTCATGCGCGAAAAAGCCGGTTTGCTCGAATCAGAAACCAATTTTGGGCAACAGAGAAAGAATTGGATCGAACCCTTGCGGAGTTTCGTTTTGTCCTTGAAACAAGCGGCCGATTTTGAAATCAAGGACAAAACGGTTTCCATGCGCTGGGGCGAATTATGGGATTTCACGGCGAAAACAAAAGAGGATTTTGCCCTGCGGAGCGCGGCGTACTCGCCGCGCGGAGCAGTCAATTCCGGCAAAGTTAGTTTTGGTGCGCGGGAGAGGACTTGAACCTCCAAGCCCTTGCGGGCACCAGCCCCTCAAGCTGGCGTGTTTGCCAATTTCACCACCCGCGCGTGCTTGTCTATTCCTGATTCTCTGCCGCAGGCGCGGCGGCAACATCACGCAGCTGTTTCATCTTGCGCCGGACGTCGCGCTTGGCTTTCTCGCGGATGTAATACAGCTTGGCGCGGCGGACATCGGCTCGTTTTACCACGACAATTTTTTCAATCATGGGGGAGTGAAGCGGGAAGACGCGCTCAACGCCGTAGCCGTCGGTAACTTTGCGGACGGTGAATGTGGCCGAGATGCCCTTGCCGTGTTTTGCCGCGATCACAGTGCCCTCAAAAGCCTGGGTGCGAAACTTATCGCCCTCCTTGATTTTTTGCGCCACGCGCACCACATCGCCGACTGTAAGATCAGTCGGCGCTTTCATAAATTTTTGACTGAATTCGCGAATGGCGATGGTCATAGGGTTTTAGGCACCACTCATTTGTACCCGATTTAATCGGTTTTGACAACCGCTTCATGGCGAAGGACGGTTTGGAGCTTTTGGGGAAGATCAGCCTCAAACATCAGCCGCTCACCGTCGTGGAGAGTGAAAGAAATCATGGAGGCATGCAAGAATTGGCGCCCGAGATCATGGTGGCAGACCTTTTTTCCGCCGTAGACTGTATCGCCGGCAACGGGATGCCCGATGGAAGCCAGGTGCAGGCGGATCTGATGCATGCGGCCGGTTCGGGGATGGACTTCCAGTAATGAAGTCTTAGCAAATTCTTTTAAGACTTTGTATTCAGTTGAGGCTTCTTTGACCAATCGAATCTTTTTCTTTTTCATGCCCCGTCCGGCTTTGCCAAGGCGAGGCTCGTCCCGCTGGACGGCCATTTTCATCGGCGTCTTTATGAGGCGGCCAATGGCTGTTTTGATTTCACCTCTGGATTTTTTCAGACGGCCACAAACCAGGGCGGTATAAGTTTTTTCAACTCGGCGCGACTTAAATAATTCTTTCAGCTTCAAAAAACTGGCTTGGTTTCGCGCGATAACCATCACGCCCGATGTTTGTTTGTCCAGCCGATGCACAATGCCGGGGCGGTATGGCTCGACTCCACTCGCCACAGGCGGCATATTTTCTGGTCGTTTATCTCCGACGTCCTTAATCTCCGGAAATCGACGAAGCAGCCAGTCACACAGCGAATAATCATCCGAATGCTTGGCCTCATGCACCGGCATGCCGGCGGGTTTATTGATCACAATTAAATCGTTATCTTGGTAAATTATGTGTGGTTCTTTCATATATAAAGACTAAAAGAGAGTGGGCTGGGCTTCAACTCACTCTCTCTTTTTTCGTTTGGCTTTGGTTTGGCGGATTTCTTTGAGGACTTCCTCGGTGACTTCCGGACTGTGGCCAGTGTCGAGGAAAAGTCTCCGCCATTCCTCTTCGGAAACTTTATCGAGGATCTTGCCGAGCAACTCTTCGGCATCGGCATTCGTTTGGACATCTTTGATGATACATTCAGCGCAGCGCATGACGTGCGTCTCGATCGCGCTTTCCATCTCTTCCGTAAGCTCCACCTCGGAGGACATGAGCGCGTCTACTTCGCTGCACGTCAGGCCTGGGCTTCGCAGCTGTCGGAAGATTCGCTCGAACTCGCGCTCATCAGCCAGACAGATCGGGCAGGTATCGAGGTGCGCTGAGAACTCTTCGGCCGCTGCTTCGGGAAGATCTGCACCTGCATCGAACTCGGGATACGCCGACAAGAATTTTTCAACCCACGGGCAACTCATTTTGTCACCCCTTTCGGTTTTGCCGCCGCCAAGATCGCGATCTTGGCGGCGGCGGTGCGCTAGGCCAGGGCTTTGGCAAAGGCTCGCACCTTGGCAGCATCCAAATTGAAGAAGCTGCCGCTGATACTGGTTGCCACAAGAAAACAATCCGCCAGCCCGAGGTAAGCGCCAACGTTCTCCGACGACATACCCGAGGCGATGGCGAGCGTCGTCTCGGGTCCGATGGCGTGGCGGATCGTTTGGATCTTCTCAACATCGGGCGCTTCGCCGGTGGCCAGCCCGCTCGTCGTCACCACGTCCATGTACTTCGCGGCCAGCTCGGCGAGAGGCGCTAAGTTTTCGACCGGCTGCTGATACTTGAAAGCGAACCCGCCGAAATAAAGACCAGGCCACCTGCGTTCTTGGCAAATGCGCCAGTTCGCGCGGGCAGTGGCGGCCGGATCCTCGGGATCTTCATTGATCCCGGCGTTGTCCGTCCAAAGACCGAGAACATCATCGGGGATGGCGGCCAGAGCCTCGTCGGCTGAACGATCCAGCCAGTTAGCGCCGGCCCAGAGCGTTGGGAATTTCTCTCGCACCGTGCGATAGATCGTAATCAGGTTGGCTCGCGTGGCGTGGTCGATCAAAAAGACGCCGTTTGCGCCCTCGCCTTCGGCGAGGGCCACGTTCTCGAGCGCTTGAGCCAGGGTCTTAATATGAACGACAGCTAGCATTGTGTGCGGTTTGTGAAAGACCTCGCGGTAGGTCATGCGGCCTCCATTTCTTGGTTTTGCCCGACGCTTGGTATATTTTGATTTTCAGATATTCGCCTATTCCTGCCTGCGCAGACAGGAATTAGAGACATATACCTGGGGCTTCTGTTTAAAGATGTAACACTCGGTCGGAAAAAAGAAAAGTCCCCTGAAAAATTTGGGGCTTCATTTTTTGAATTTTTAGTGGGCGCACGAAGGATCGAACTTCGGGCCTTCACAATGTCAATGTGACGCTCTACCACTGAGCTATGCGCCCTAAATTATACTTCGATGATTTTCATTTTAACTCAAACATTCTAGGCCATTCGGCCAGGTCGCGCTTAAGACAGCGCTCCCTGGGGAAATGTTTAACGCCTCGCACGTCCCTCGCTCGACTTCGCTCGCGACAGGCTCGGCTACATTTCCCGCTCAAATCAAAGCAGTTTGATTTGAGCCCACTTCGCTATGCGCCCTAAATTTTCTCGCGTAATATTACAATTTCCTTGTCAGTTTGCCAACTTCGTGCCAGCGAAAGCAACTCATCATATGATCATTCACCATCCCCGTGGCTTGCATATGCGCGTACACGATGGTCGAGCCGACAAATTTAAATCCGCGCATCTTCAAGTCTTTCGCAAGTGCATCGGAAATTTCATCGCGGGCGCGGTAATCTCTGTGCGACCTAATCCTATGCTGGATCGGTTTTCTACCGACAAATTGCCAGATATATTTTGCAAACGAGCCGAACTCTTTTTGGATCTCGATAAACCGTTTCGCATTATTGATGGCTGCTCGAATTTTGCTCCGATTGCGGATAATGCCGGGATTTTTTAAGTGAGCCTCAATTTGTTTCGTGGTATGGCGCGCAACTTTTCTTGGATCAAAATTATGAAAAGCTTTTCGATAATTTTCGCGCTTATTTAAAACGACTTGCCACGAAAGCCCAGCCTGCATGCCCTCTAAAACCAAAAACTCAAATATTTTTCGGTCATGAAAAACCGGGACACCCCACTCGGTATCGTGGTACTTCATCATTAATGGGCTGGCATTAATCCAAGGACAGCGTATTTTCTTTCGCTTCATATCTCGAGCGTCATGTAGAGATAGGTCCTGAAAAACTCGGGGAAGGGATCTTTATTTGCTGTTTGCTTCTGCCAGGTAAAGGGCTCGGTGATGATCGGTTTTATGTAGATGCCGCTTTTGGTGTGATCAAGCTGGTGCGGAAACACGCCGACCATATCGCGATAACAATCGGGGGTGAGCAATGCGTTGGGAATGCGGTTAATCGGCCGGAGGTGTTTTCCGGTGAGGTACAATAATTCGTCGTTGATTTTAATTTCCAGACAGCAGTAGGGGATGCGGCCGATGGCGATAAATTCATTTCGGTTAAACTCATCAGGCTCTTCTTCCGGCGGAACTCTTTGCCACTGCGGCTCGCTGGAGCCTTGGGCAGAGGAGGTTCTCGGACGCACGCGGTAACACTCAAGATAGGCGACATGATCAATGCCGCGGACTTTTAAAACCAGCCCCAAGGCCGGAGTTATCTGGTGGCAGTGGCCGGTGAAGACTTTGTATTGGTCATGAAAGCTGCATTTTTTGATAATCTCGGGGTAGCCATCATCCGCCCACAACTCAAGCGCCGTATTAAAAACTTCTTGGTGCAGATTTCTGTTTGGCGTCCGCGAAAATTTCTCGACAAACTCGGTCTTATTAAAATCCGGAAAAATTTCCCTGGGTGTTACGACTTCATTGCGATAAGTGAAGTTTTTCAAATCCATGCTTTTTAGTGTATCTAATGCAGAAATCTTATTGAAGATCAAATCGCAAAAAAGACGGCGATTTTTTCGGTCGGCACTATTTTATTAGGCGGGTTTCCTGTGGACTAAAAAGCTGGGTACTCCCCGGTGGTAGAGAAGCTATAATTTCAGAGAGAAGACGATGGACATTGGCAGGGAGAGAGCCGCTATTTGTAGCATAAGCACCAGTAGCGCTGACTTTGGCATTTTGGGCAGCCACTTGAGGGCAAAAAACGCCACCATCAGTACTTCGAGAACCAGCCAAATCTGAAAGAGGTGCGCGCCCGTTCCCTCATCCGTCTCACGGACGGGAATGCCAGCTATGCCAATATAAATCAGCATGGCTGCAAAAACAGCGAACGACAATGCCACTGGGACCCAGGCACTGGGTTGTTTTATTATCGAATTCATCCCGTTTAGAAGTTGGGAATTAATGCCTTGAGCCATGATCCCCGTGCATATTAAAGATTAGTACAGTATATCTTACTTACGATCCCTGCGACTTCTAATTTAGGAATACGCTTCGATTTCTTTACAAAACCATGCAAAAGGACGGCCTCGTCTCTATGAAAAGTATAAAAAATACGTACCTCTTGTTTGCCGTGAATTCGTAGTTCAAAGAGTTTTGTGTGTACCTTGGGGGACGATTTTCCGCCGTCGCCCTTCTGGCTATGGCGGACAAGCAAGTTTTTCTTTGGCGGCTTTCGCTAAAATTCTACTGAATTTTAACTCCGGCGGCAAATTCTTTTTATCAATTAAGTATTTATAGCTTGTTTGATCGCAGTTTCAAGTTCTTCGGAAACATCCGTTCCTATGCGATAGACTTTCCCATTTCTCATGATTATTTCAACTGCGTCAAAACCGGAAACATTGTAAATCCACATATACGGCCAGAACCAGACTTTCACTCCCCATCCGTAGTACCAGTGATTCTTTACTGATTGAACTGAAGCTATCTGATTAAGTGGAAACATCCTGGCGAAAATGCCATAACCAAATTTGATCCGAAGGTAGTTTTCATCAATGGACGCTGTCAGCGTTGCAAACGATGCAAGAATAAACAGAATCAATGCCATTATGGCGGTAACGGCAAAATTTGTGCCGGAGTCGACCGAGTCAGGCTCGGCCGAGGCCGTAATATAAAGCCATGCGAAAAGAACCAGCACGGCCAGCGTGACAACCAGCATCAGGTAACCAATTTGAGTGTGTTTGTATGTGGTCATAATTTTCTGATTTCAAGTTTTTCTTTGGCGGCAAATTCTTTCAATTCAGAAAGTTGCGATTCAAGCGACATCACTTGTCATTCTGCACTCTGCGTAGATTTCCTTGTGTAGATAAAGTATTTCATAGGACTTAGAAAAGCCCGCTTCTGGCCTTACTGAATTCCTTCCAGAGGCGGGCAGGCAAAACGGCTTGAAATTTCCCCGAAAAACGGCTGGCGAGCCAATGACTTCATTTCCTAACTGGCGGAGGGAGTGGGATTTGAACCCACGTGGGATTTTTTAGATCCCCGCAGTTTAGTCCCACAAAGGTGGCGGAGGCGACAGGATTCGAACCTGTGTGGGGCTTTTTAGGCCCCCGCAGTTTAGCAAACTGCTGCCTTAAGCCGCTCGGCCACGCCTCCGCCACTTCAACGGGATTGCTGTTTGTGGCTAAATCTTATGATTTAGACAAACAGGGAACAGACTGCTCCGTTTAGCCACTCCGGCATCCCTCCACTTTTATAACAGAATTACGATTTGTCCAAAGTTTCTTGGAAGAATTTTTGGACAAATCGGGAAGAAACCGCTCTCGGCCCAAAGCGGTGGGGGTGAGATTCGAACTCACGGTACCCGTAAAGGTACTCCGGTTTTCAGGACCGGTGCAATCGTCCGCTCTGCCACCCCACCATATATAAGCTTTCATTAAAATACCATTTTGGGGTCGATTTTCAACGGATTCGGCAGGCTCACCGCTGGCAGATTCGACAAGTTTTACACGAGTTCGTCGAAGTGCTCACCGCTAGCGCGCGAGCGTCATGGCCCAGACTTGTTTAGCTCCCGCTTCTTTTAAAGTTTTGGCGGCTTCTTCGAGCGTGGCGCCCGTCGTGGAGACGTCATCAACTACAATGATTCTTTTGCCGCGAGTCTCGGGTGAAGCCGTAAATACTCCCGCGACGTTTTTTAATCGGTCTTCGGCGCGTTTTATCTCCATCTGGGGCTTGCTAAATTTTGTGCGCGCTAAAAGTTTTTCATCTGTTGGCAGTTTTAGCTCGCGAGCTAAAACTGACGTGATCAAACTCGATTGATTGTAGCCTCGTTCGCGCTGGCGCTTCGCATGCAACGGGATAGGCACCAGGATTGCCTCGGGCGGGACTTCGATTTGGTAGAGCTTCAGTGATTCAACCAGAAACGGCGTAAGAATTTCGCCGATTTCAATCAGATTGCGGTATTTTAAGGCGTGAATCAGTTCGCGCACGAGCCGGTTATGGTATTCCAGCGGCGCAATAAAGCGGCGCAGTCGAGTTTTGGGTTTACATGGATCGCAAATTTCGCCGCCGGGTGAACGCCGCTCGCAGACAAAGCAGATGGGAGCGCGAATTTGAATTAGATCCCGGCAATGCGGACATAAGAACGTGCCTTCACCGCGGCAGGAGAGACAAAACTTAGGGAATAAGACGTCAAGGAAAAACTCAAAGGCAGTTTTTAGCATGTCTGCTGTTTATGGTCTCTTAACTAGTCTACGGTCCACAGACTACAGACTACAGTAAATCCTAAGCGGTAGTCGGTAGTCAGTAGTCGGTAGACTGTAGTCAGTAGTCCGTAGTCAGTAGTCTCGAGACCGCAGTCTGTGTATACTGGCTGTGTAAAGGCGTAACTCTTGATGTTTTAATGGATTTTGCTTTTCTTAAAAAAATTTCACTCCCGAAATTGGGCTCGGTGTTCGGCAGATCAAGAAGCATTGTGGGTATTGATATTGGCGATGCTTCTGTCAAGGTTGTACAATTAAAAAAGGACCAAGAGCGCGCGGTGCTCGAGACCTACGGCGAGCTTAAAACCGATCGTTACCTGAAGAAATCGGAAGGTATGCTCGGCGGGGGTGTCTTGCGCTTTATCGATGCGGATATCGCCTCTATGATCAGCGATGTCATTTCAGAATCGAACGTTACGGCAAAAGAGGCCGTCGTCTCGATTCCGTCCACCTCCTCTTTTGTGACGCTGGTCGAGTTTCCGACCGCCGATCGCGCAGAAGTCACCAAAGCCATTCCCTTTGAGGCCCGCAAGTACATTCCCATTCCTATTTCCGAGGTGGCGCTGGATTGGCAGATTATCGATGAAGGCGATACGGCCCAACCCGGCGAACGTACGAAAGTTCTCTTGGTTGCCGTCCCCAAGGAGATTTTAAGTAAGATGCATCGGATCTTTGAGATCACGAAAGTGAAAATCAAGAGTCTTGAAATCGAGACTTTCAGTCTGGTGCGTTCACTGATCGGACATGACAAATCTCCGACCGCGATTGTGAATATCGGCGCGCAATCATCCTCGATTGTGATCGTTGATCGGGGAGTCGTGATGCTCTCACATACGATTGACCGCGGCGCGCACGAATTGACGACTGCCCTTGCTCGGGGTCTTGGCATCACGGCGGAGCGGGCGGAAGCCTTCAAATATGAGATTGGTCTCTCGGATCGGCCCGAAGATCGCGAGATTTCAAGCGTGATTACGCCACTGATTGAACTGCAGCTTTCAGAACTCCAGCGTATCATCGCATCCTATAACCGCGGCACGGAGCGCAGTATTGAGAAAGTATATTTAACCGGTGGCGGTTCGAGATTAAAAGGCATCATTGATTACACGGCGCGCCGCTTCGGGCTTGAAACCACCACACCCAACCCCTTCACCCGTGTCACCTATCCCGCCTTCATGCAGCCTATTTTAAAAGATGTCGGCCCCTCGTTTCCGGTCGCCGTCGGGCTTGCGCTTCGCGAGATTTCAACGAAATAAGCAATTGATATTTAAACATTTAAATATTTAAATCCTAGGATATGTCCGACGGCTTCATTGATAAACCAACCAGATCCCCGATACAGGTTGAAGGCTCGCTCGCGAACCTGCTGTTTATCATTTCCGTGGTCGCACTCTTCGGCGTAGTTCTTGCGACTGCGGGCCTATTCCTCTACAAGCAGTATTTGATAAAAAATACCGCCGACCTGAAAGATCAGGTTGCAAAACTCGAAAACGATCTGCGGCCGGATTTAATTAATCAGTTGCTCTCGCTCGATCAAAAACTTTCCAGCCTAAAGGGCATCCTCGCTAACCATATTTCTTCATCCAATGTGTTTGGCCTGCTGGAACAAAATACCCTCCCCCAGGTGCATTTTACCGCCTTTTCTTACTTAAATGATTCCAAGAAGATTTCGCTAAAAGGCGAGACCACGTCGTATGCCACGGTCGCCCAGCAGGTGCGGATTTTTGAGGCAGTGCCCCAAGTCGCCTCGGTATCATTTGGGGGTCTTGCCACAAACGATAAGGGGGTCACGAATTTTGTTATGGATATTATTTTTAAGCCCTCGCTCGTCCAATATCAGACGAAATAGTATGTCCAAAACGCAATTTTCCATAATTCTGTTTCTGATCGCCTTCGCTATTTTTTACTTTTTTACGTTTGGCCAATGGAATGACTTGCAGGTCTTTCGGGCGGATAACATCGCTGCCTCTAAAGCCATCGATGAGTTAAAGCAGCTCGAAGCCAGACGCCGGCAATTGACTGATGCTTATAATTCACTGCCGCAAGCTGATCTTGCCAAAGTCGGCGCCATTATCCCGACGGGGACCGATCAGGAAAGCCTGATCGTCGATCTCGAAACCCTGTCTCGTCGTGACGGCATGACGCTGAAAAAAATTGATTTTGCCATCCCCACCCAATCCCAAAGCGCGGCTCCCGCTCCGAGCGGTGAAGCGCCACCGTCTATTCCCAACGGACTCAATGTCTTACCCATTACACTTGAAATTTCCGGCCGCTACGGCGATTTGCGCCGCTTCCTCCAAGACCTCGAATTAAATGAGCGGCTGATTGATGTTACCCAAAATACGTTTTCTGCGAGCGTAGGAAATGCGGCCAGCGACATCTATGCCTACACCATTCAGGCCAAAGCCTATTTTCAATAGCTATGAAATCTAAAAATCTGATAACCATTGTCGGTGTTCTCATCCTTTTGGCGGCTGGCTATTGGTGGTGGTCATCGTCCTCCTCATCGGGCGGCGCAATACCCCAGAGTCCCTATGCTCAGCAAATCGATCAAGACCTATCAGGCTACAAGAGACTCGAAACTCTAAGCCCGAACCCCGACGTTTTCCAGAATAAATTGTTTCAGAGCCTCCAGTCTTCTGGCGGCAATGCGATTCTCGTCGGATCTTCGACCTCCTCGGTTTTTAAAGGCAAAGCCAATCCTTTTCTGCCGTGATTGGCTACAATTCGTGGGTCTCCTCTCGTATAATGGATATGCGTAAAAATTTTCTTTCCTTTCTCGCGGGAAGTTTTCTGTTTCCAGATTATTTTAGGTATTCATCAACCTTTTGACACCGGCATGGCTTCAAAAAATCTGCTCGATGTTTTAGCCAGTAACGGAGCGCTTTCGCTGGAGGATGTCTCAAAAGTCAAAGCCGAAGCCAAAAGGAAGGGTGTCGCGCCCGAGGATGTTTTGTATGAAAAAGGTTTGGATGAATATATTGTGCTCGATGCCAAAAGCGAGATTTTCGGCGTGCCGGTAAAAAAATTAGCCGGCACCAAAAGCGCCTTCGGTCTTTTAAAATCGATTCCCGAAGAATCGGCCAGGTTCTATAAATTTGTGCCGATTGGTGAATCGGCCGACGGTTATTTTGAGGTCGGCATGGTTCATCCGGACGATGTCTCCGCCCAGCAGGCGCTTAAATTTATTTCAGCCCGGCTCCAAAAACCGCTGCGCATTTTTTTAATCAGTCCCTCCGATTTTAAATCTATCATCGGCGAATATAAGTCGATCGGCGGCGAGGTCAATCGGGCGCTCACCGAATTTGAGCGCGAATCGCAGTCCGATATCTCGTTTGCCGCCCTAGAGGCCAATAAAGTTGATGAGAATATTTTAACCGAAGAGGGGCCGATCACGAAGATTGTTGACGTCATTGTAAAACACGGCGTCGAGGGCAGAGCCTCGGATATTCACATCGAACCCTCGCGAAC
>JACQCQ010000007.1 GCA_016201505.1 Candidatus Sungiibacteriota bacterium | reverse complement strand
GTGTATGCGATCGCGGCTTCTAACGGGATTCATCCCATTAGAGAATTAACGAATAACTCTATGACTCGCGTCATGTCTTTAGGTGTCGTGAGTCTCATGTGCGAAATACGACCTCTGGTTGATTCTCTAACGGGATTCATCCCATTAGAGAATTAACGAATAACTCTATGACTCGCGTCATGTCTTTAGGTGTCGTGAGTCTCATGTGCGAAATACGACCTCTGGTTGATTCTCTAACGGGATTCATGATTATTTGTCTGGTAATTTCAAAAAGGCTATAAAAGATTGAAGCTCTTTATGATGCTCCTGCATAAAATCCGTCCCGGCTACTGCTTCATATGGCCGTACGGCCTCAGGCCATTCGGGAGAATTAGCCGACACTGCTTTTTCAAGTATAAAACCATTTCGTCGAGCCATATCAACGAAGTCTTGTGGCAGAGCGGGTGTGTTTGTCTCTTTCACGATTACCTTTCCACCAGTCTTTAATATTCGCTTTGCTTCTTGCAAAAACTTGTTCTTTTCTTCTTCAGAAATGTTTGAACTACCCAGCAGATTGCCTAAAAAGACTTCGTCAACTGATTCGTTTCTAACCGGAAGTTTTTTTGCATCAGCTTGAAGGAAATGAATATTTTCATTTTCGGGAAAATCATCTTTTGCCAATTCCTGATTTTGTCTTGCATATTTACGACTTTTATCAACCCCGATATAAGTCTCGTCTTCACTAAACTCACGCGATCCCATCGCAGTTACGGGCAATGAATTTGTGCCTAGATCAATGAAGACTCTTCTCGGACGGCCTTCTTCAGAGTGATCTGCTGATTCCTTTCGACCCTCCATACATCAAAACTGTTTCAAAAATCTTAAGTCTCCGCCGCGCATTAAGCGCACATCGGGGATTTTGTAATTCATCATGACGAGCCGGTCTAGTCCCATGCCGAAAGCAAATCCCTGGACTCCGCCGGTTGTCGGATTCGGATTGTAGCCGACAGCCTTAAAGACCGAGGGGTGCACCATACCCGCGCCCATCATCTCGAGCCAGCCGGTTTTGGAACAAACCGAGCAGCCTTGGCCGCGGCATTGAAGACACATCACATCCACTTCGAACCCCGGCTCGACAAATGGAAAGTACGCCGGACGCAGACGAATTTCGACTTTGCCGCCAAATAAATCCGAGAAAAATCTGGAGATGACGGCCTTAAAGTTGCCCACGCTGATATGCCGATCAACCATCAAGCCCTCGATCTGCCAGAACTCAATGTCATGCGAAGCATCAGTCGCTTCGTACCGATACACAACCCCCGGCGAAATAATCCGAATCGGCGGCGCGTTTTTTTCCATGTACCGAATCTGAACCGGCGAAGTATGCGTCCGCAGCAGTAGTCTTTCGGATTTGACACGTTCTGGCTTCAGCCAGAAGGTGTCCCACATGTCTCTAGCCGGATGATTATCGGGGATATTTAAGGCATCAAAGTTATAGTACTCGGTTTCGATTTCCGGACCTTCGGCGACGGTAAATCCCATGCGGAGGAAAATATTTTCGATTTTTCGCAGGACTTGCGTAATCGGATGCAAATGGCCGCGACGCACGCGAATTCCTGGACGCGTGACATCAAGCCGCTCACTTAGAAGCCTTGAAGTTCCTGCGCCTTTTTTTAGTGTCTCTCTTTGGTGCGCAAATAAAATTTCCAAATCCGTTCGAAGCCGATTGGCTGCTGCGCCGACTTTTTTCCGCTCGCTTTCCGGTAGGTCTTTTAATCCGCGCAAAATAAGCGTGAGGGCTCCCTGCTCACGGCCTAAAAATTGAATGCGCAAGGCTTCCAGTCTTTCGCTTGAGTGAGCGGCGGGAATCTCCAGGCTTGCTGACTTTCGTATACGATTTAGTTCATCAAGCATGTTTTTTGGGTCTACAGTCTACTGACTACAGACTACTGCAAACTCTCAACCAGTTTAAGCATTACAACCGAAGCATTCAATCATTTCTAGCGGCAGAGGGTTGATGCGACTTTCAATCCTTAATGGCGCGAGCCACCGTCTTCACCAGCCGTTTATCAAACATATCGGGAACGATATGTGTTTTGCTGGGCTTTGGTACCAGACTCGCGATAGCCCGAGCCGCGCGCCGCTTCATTTGATCCGTAATTTGTTTGACCCGATTATCCAGCGCCCCGCGAAATACTCCGGGGAAGACCTGGGAATTATTTAATTGATTGGGAAAATCAGACCGGCCCGTCCCGACAACTGCCGCGCCAGCAGAGAGGGCGAGATCCGGCATAATTTCGGGAATCGGATTGGCGAGCGCAAATACGACGGATTTTGTATTCATCGAACGGATCATGGCCTCGGTCGCAAGACTCGCGCCGGATACGCCGATAAAGACATCCGACCCGCGAAGCGCATCCGCCAGGCCGCCAGTCACATTTCGCGGATTGGTAAGACGCGCTAACTCCCTTTTTACCGGCGAGAGATCGGTGCGACGACGCGCAATAATTCCCTGTCTGTCTAACACTAAGATCTCGCCTGCATGTTCTGCCGCTAAAATTTTAGCAATGGCCGTGCCCGCGGCTCCGGCGCCGCTGATGACTATACGCACATTGGAAATCTTCTTCCCGACAACTTTTAGAGCATTGAGGAGTCCTGCCAAAACGATAATGGCTGTGCCGTGCTGGTCATCATGCATCACCGGAATATCGAGCTCTTTTTTCAAACGCGCTTCAATTTCAAAACAACGCGGTGCCGCGATGTCTTCTAAATTAATACCGCCAAAGGCCGGCGCAATGGCTTTTACAATTTTTATAATTTCTTCCGTGTCTTGGGTGCTAAGCACAATCGGCACGGCATCAATGTCGGCAAACTCTTTAAAAATTACGGCTTTCCCCTCCATCACCGGAAGCGCAGCGTAAGGGCCAATATTCCCCAGCCCCAAAACGGCCGAGCCATCGGAAATGACCGCGACGGAATTTCCCTTCATCGTGTAGGTCCGGGCTGCTTTCGGATTCTTGGCAAGATAAGTGCTGACCGCGCCCACCCCCGGCGTATAAGCCAGTTTTAAATCGTCCCGATTTTTCACCGGCACTTTCGCAGCCACAGAAAACTTCCCCCGCGCTTTTTTGTGGAGCGCCAAAGCCTTTTTGCCGATTGCGTTAAATGAATCTGATTTCACACTTTTCTCCATTCTACCAGTTTAGTCAATATATTCATCAAAAAATTGCGGCGCGCCGCGGGGCGCGCCAATGGGGCAGAAGATTCAGTTGAGGACGTTGACCCGAATGATGGTCCGGCGATCTTCGCCGTAGGTGACGGCCAGGTCCCGAGTCATGAGCAGGCCATTCGCCTCCGGGCTTTTTGGAAAGTTCAGAAGACGGGCTCGCGGCCAGCTGCCCCACTCCATGTCGCCATCCATGAAACGGAGCTGCAACTCACCATTCTCGATATGCGCAACGCGAGCGGACCGAACGCGCGCCCCAACGACGGCTTCGAGCGCCATGACGCCTCCTTTCCGGCGGAACATATTTCCTATAAGTACGATAGACTAGTCTATCGTACTTATAGCTAAATCGTAGATCCCCTTATCGTGTGATCGAACAACCAACCTAAACCAATCATAAAACTAAACCAATTTGCTGGGAAATACCAGCGTTTATTTTCTGTTTATTTTACTGCGGGCCGTACGGGATTTGAACCCGTGACCTTCTCCGTGACAGGGAGACGAGCACTCCGGGCTGCTCCAACGGCCCTCAGCGACTTTATATACTTCTCAAAAATTCGCTTTTTTCTTTTCAGAAATAACCCATCATTTATATCATTATACATAAACCTGTAAAGCGACATTGAATTTTGCTTTGCAAACCACAGACGATATCCCTGATGATAGTGAAGCGTCCCCCCTCGGATAACCCCTATTTTCAGTAACACACCCCGCAACTCGCGTAAGAATTCGCGGCTCCCCGAAGTGAAACCGCAATTCAATATGGTAGTTAGGTTTTTACGATTTTTGCGCTGATACTTACAAATGTTCACGCATCCATCTCCATCAAAATATCCCCTTACAAAATCCGCAAAAAATTCCTTAGGAATAACGGGCAAATGAATAGTTTTACTTTTCCGAGGAGTTACACCCCTGGAATTTAGATCATGAAATATAATCTTTGAACCAACTTGAAATCTATACCTCTTCTTCCATTTTTTGTTACGAGGTTGGTATTCACTAATTTTTAAATTTGATTTAAATACGCGACGAATTTGTAAAAGAAGCTCTTTATCCGCCGACGTGATTTCAAGAAAATGCCCGCCCCGCTTATTTTTACTAAGACTGCCGTCAGCAACAACAAAACCTAACACATACGCCATATCGAGCGACCAAGTCTTGAAAAACTGCTCATTTTTTGTGCGGAAGATCGGCATACAACTATTATACGCCGGATTTTTGCTATCTTCTCTTTTTTAAACGCTTAAACATCTCAATCTGCCGCAGTCGATTTTCGGCCTCGGCTTTTGTAGCATACGTGCCAAATTTTCGGCCAGTCTTTTCCGAAAGTACCACGTATTTGCCTCTAATTTTTTTAATCATATCGTTGTCCTGTATTCTGTGTCCTAATGTACGCCGACCGATTCGCCGCGCTCAATGTTTTTGCCTTTGGGGAGCGTAAATGAAACCGCGTAGCCGAGAATGGCAAACAAAATGGCATATAGGAGGGCTTTTTGATCGGCTGCGGTCGTCACCGTGTGGCTGATGGATGTAATTTCATTTTGAATTTGGGGCGGCACTGCTCCGGCGACCTCAAATGAATTTCCGCCGAACTCGACGCCGGAAATTTGTTTCTCAGAAATATGGGAAAGTTTTGATTTGAGCGCGGCTGGAATAACGGCACTCTTTTGAAATTGAGGACCCAGATTCGAGCCAATCGACCCGATGAGTACTGCCCCGATGATGGCAGAGCCGAGGGAGGACCCAATCTGGCGGAACGTATTGTTCACGCCTGAAGCCTCTCCGGCTTGCTCCACCGAGACCGCCGATAAGGCAAGATTATTGATTTGCGACATGATCAATCCCATGCCGATACCGTAAAGACCCAGGGGAATAATGAGTGATGATGCGCCGGCAGAAGGAGATAGCGCCAGAATTAAAAGAACGAGGGCCGCAATATTTATTAAAAGGCCGGTTTGAATTAAGGTGCGGGGGGGAATCCACTTAGATAATATCGCCGATAGCGGCGAGGTGATGAGCAGGGCAGCGGATAGCGGCAGCAGTGCCAGCCCGGTGTGAAAGGCGTCAAGACCGGCGACCGATTGCAAAAATACCGGAATAATAAAAATAATGCCCGTCATTCCGAGTGTAATCGTCCCGAGTGTTGCGACACTTGAGGCAAATTGGCGGTTTTTGAAAAGGCGCATCGAAATCAAAGGCGTATGATGCTGTCCCTCGCGCCTCAATTCCCATACAACAAACAAATAAAGCAATAGAAGACCAATCGCAATCGAAATTGGCGTGACTGAATAATCGCCAAATGAAATCGGGTAACCGCCGATTTGAAATATCTCTTTTGCTTTCCACCAGCCATAGGTTGCCGACTCGATGATGCCGAACACAACCCCCAAAAGTCCCGCGGCCGAAAGAACGACGCCGACAACATCGAGTTCTGCCTTCTCCTCGTGCTCGCGCGATTCTTGGATGATGAATGAACCAAGCAAGAGTACTGCGGCGACAAAGACGTTGATGCGAAAGCCCCAGCGCCAGGAATAATGACTGGTTAAGTAGCCGCCCAAAATCGGACCGATGGCTGAAGACGCCGCGGCAATCCCGCCCCAGACGCCAAAAGCAACCGCGCGCTCTCTCCCCTTAAAGGTCGCCACAAGCAGCGAAGCGGTCGCCGGCATCATGAGAGCCGCCCCGATGCCTTCGATAATCGACTCGCCAAAAAGCAAAACGGGAATGGTGTGACTGTACGAAGCGATGAGCGAGCCAATAGCAAAAATGGCGGCGCCCAGCATAAACATTTTTTTACGGCCATACAAATCGCCGATTCTGCCGCCCGTCACGGTGAATGCCGCCAGCATCAGGGCGTAGGCGGTAATCACCCATTGGATGCTCTGGATGGTTGTGCCGAACTCGCGGATGATTGTTCCCAGTGAGACGTTTAAGAGCGTCGTATCAATGATGATGATAGCCAGCGCCAGAGACAAAACGACAAGCGACAGCCATTTGGTTGCTTTGGTGTATTCCATACGTACAGAAACGAGGACGGGAATGTTTTTATTGAATAATCTCTTGCGCTCCTAGGGTAAATATTGCACGATTCAGACGTTATCCTAGGATCAGAACACTTTCACTCATCAATTTTTTATGTCAGGGTAGCTCAGTCGGTTAGAGCGTAGCACTCATAACGCTAAGGTCGTGGGTTCGAATCCCGCCCCTGACACAAATCGCAGCAAGCCAGGGGTGGGCGGATAGGTAACGTTCGGAGGCTGGTCCAGCTCCGCACAAAGTCACAAATTCTTATCTGGAACTCTTCGATTTTACCCGCACACGAGACCATTTTCAAGAATCTTGCGTTATCCACTTTTCCTTTGGCGGGAACAAGTCTTTTGCGCTAGAATGGAAGCACTACTTACCTTTCTAATTATGCTTAAAAAAATAAAAGGGGGCTCCATCCCGTTAGAGATTCGATTTAATAAAAACTAAAGGAAAAAATATGCCTAAAGAAAAAATAAAAATAATTCTGAAAAATAAACTTACTTTGGGTAAATCTCTAACGGGATTCACCTTAATCGAGTTGCTCGTGGTTATTGCCATTATCGGAATCTTGGCGAGTGTTATTTTAGCGTCAGTTAATCAAGCTCGCGTGAGAGCACGCGACGCACGGAGAACCGCGGAAGTAAAATCAATCCACACTGCTCTTGATGTATACGCTGATGCCAACGGCGCAAATGTGCCGACAGGAAACTATGCCGGGTTAGGAGCCTTCCTCGTACCAAATTACATCGGCCTTATGCCGAGTGATCCTTCTGGCGGAAGTTACCTGTACTGCCAGCTTGATCCCGAGCATTATCAGATCGCCGCCACCATGGAGGACGCATCTGCTTCAGCGTTGGCCTCAAAAGCCGGCCTTGTCTCGAATCCCTGCCCTGACAACACCGGCGATACCATTGATGGATCGCTACCATTGGTTTACGACGTAAAGAATTAGGTTAGCAAATAGTAATTAGCAAATAGCAAACTGCTAAAAGTCAGCGGCCGCATCTCTGCGGCCGCTTTGCTCTTTCATCAGCCGGCGATCTTGGAGAGGACCATCCTCGTGAGGCGGTGATTCCAGAGAATCCAGAGCTTATTAAAAACGTCAAAAAGCAGCTTAGGGGAGGTGCGCACTCGAAGCTGACGGCCGCAGTCGAGACTTGATCTTTAGCCTGAATCGGCCTAGTATCGACATCGCGGGATGGAGAAGTAGTATCTCGCAAGGCTCATAACCTTGAGATCCCAGGTGCAAATCCTGGTCCCGCAACCACGTAAAGAAATTCCTTTGGAATTTCCACGCGGCAAGCCACGCTGTGGATTGTCGCGACAAAAGACTCCTCCGGGAGTCTTTTGTGTTTACGCGTGTCGCGTGATGGCCTCCGAGATGAAAATCGGATGTCTCCGCCTCGCCACATCTTTTAGGGGAAACGACCCGCCTAGCAGCAAAAGCGAACAGCGGGTCAATGTTTTATGCTTTCACGAACTCATAAATACTTTTCAAGATGATATCGAAATTATAAAACTTGACCATACTCACTTCTGGCGACTAAAGTTAGCACCAAATCTCTTTGTAGATTTTTTCTTCGGGAATATCTAGCATCCCTATCAGGATGTCGTTCACAATCCCACGTACAACATGAGGATTCAAAGGTCTCCGATTTGGCAAGGGAAATGGTGTTTTCAGCTTGGGATGTATTATTTTTATATTATGTTTTCCTCCACCGAGACACCGAAAATCACCCAATCTCCCCAATGCACTACAATTTCTTCAGGGGAGCAATTCTTAAGTGATAGTCTGTCCATTATCGAGTAAATACCAACTCTCGCTTGCCGTGTATCTGATCCGCAATAAACGCCGTGAATTGTTTTTCTGATTCGTGCTTCTCTAATGCTTCTCTAATTTCTTCTGGTATATAACGTGGCAAAAACGCACGGAATTCTTCTGGTACATCAAGAACTGTATAAATTGCGTCTGAAACCATTTCGAGTAAATCTCGGAAATCTTTCCCCTGCGTATAGCAACCTTTAAAATCTAATACCCTCGCCCAAAACGAGCCGTCTTCTTCCTGATGGACTTCTACTTGTACCGACTGGGGAAGTAGCTGTTCGTAATATGTTAGATCCTTCTTTTGAGAATTCATGTGTTGGGACTTTCTTACTACCATGATAAAACAAATTTTTCAATAGCAAAAATGGCAAACAGCTCTCTAGCCCCCCACTCAACTTAAGACAGCTATATTCGTGGTCTATTGCTAAACGAAAAACAGCCTTATAGGGGGTACAATTGAAGCTCATAATAATGGCAGGGGGCGGAGCTACTAAACTAAAACACGACTGGAAACTAATTTACTACAAAGCCTATTTATTAAAGGAAGATGCAATGGGACGAGCGCGATTCTTAAAAAGCGGTACGGGCAGAAGATATCTCAAGAAACAATTGACGCATTACTTCTCTTTGCAATAGGTTTGACGGGAGTGCGGGGACATGCTTTTATTGTTTTACTATTGCAGCTTGTCATACGAAGGAGGTAGGTCATTATGAGTTGTGAACGCCCGAGTGGTCTGGCAGCTTCGTTGTGGCGGGACTCATCTATCAAATTCCCGCCGAACTGGGAGGGAGAGCTTCCCCCAGCGGAGAGTGAGGCCAGTCTCCGCGAGCGAGTCACTGCGGCTGTGACCCGCCGTGGGCTGACCGCGGAGCAAGGTGAGGAAGCTATTCGGTTCTTTCTCGCCTACGAGGAACGGTACTACGAGAAGACGTCTGAAGGGCAGTGTTATCACCGAGCTTGCGATGGTGGGGCGGTGGTTCAGGGCGAGCTCGGAATCTACTGTGCGAACTGCGGTAAGCTTCCCGACCTCCTGCCGCCCGCATTCATGCGTTATTAACTGGGGCGCCCGAAGCTTCGGGCGTTGCCAGTAAGGATGCTCAATCCTAACGGAACGCCAAGTGGTGGCTTCGCGAGAATGAAAACTTGCGTGGTCGCCCCTGGTGCTTTTATTTCCATACCACTACTAACTCATAAATACTTTTCAAATCTTCGATGTCGTATTGAAAACTCTCTAATCATGCGATACGCTAAATTTGTAATATATAAGTTTGCCACTATTACAACCAAGGAAGGAAAATGGCATGTTGCTCGTGCCATTGAGTTGGGCGTAGTTAGCCAAGGAAGAACTGTCCCGCAAGCACTAGAAAATCTAAAAGAAGCGGTCGCATTGTATCTGGAAGATAATCCAAAGGCTAAACGGTCAGCTTCTAAAAAAGCTCCTCTGGTGACGACGCTGGAACTCCAGCATGCCTAAGGTCGTATCGGGGAAGCTGGTAGATCGCCTCAGGAGAAATGGTCTGGCCGGGGTGCGCCATGGGGAGCCTGCCCGCAATCTGCTCGGGTGAATATCCTCCCTTGATCTGCGTTTTCACGTATGAGCGGATTGTATCGTTTTTCAATCGCTCACTCCGTCCGCAACGGTGGCGATGTTCCTCGGCGCGCGCATCGGCCAGACGCGGCGTATATCGGCGTTGAGTCCGTGGAATGTTTCGGTTGATCTCCCGCGATACCGAGGAGGGAGAGCGTCCGAGCCAATAGGCAATCGCTCGCACCGACTGTTTCTCCCACAATCCGTATTGAATGTTCTCCCGTTCCTCGATGGAAAAGTGCTGGTAGGGCATACTGCTCTACGATACGAGGTGTTGCACTTCGGGGTTGAATGTACGGCAACCTAATTGGACAAATACCGCAGAAATGTGGTATTTGTTTTGTCATAAAACAGGAGGAAACGATGAAGAGGTTACTCCTCGTAATTCTTCTGGCGGGCCTTGGTCTTAAGGGATGCGCCTATCAAGCAGAAGAGGCACGGCATCGGAGCTTTTCGGGAATCGAGAAGCGGTTCAAGAACTCGATTCAAGAGGTGGAGGATGCAGTCAGGCACACAAGCGCGAAAACGGGGATCCAGATTCATTTAGTAGAGAAAATTCCGAAGGGAGAGGCATACTCTGGCCGATGGTTTGGCCAGGAGGTGCGATTCGTAATTGAGAGCGTGCCGCCCGAAACCCGGCTCACGATTTGGCTGGAGAATATTCAGGATAGCGACGCGGTGCTACAAGCCGACGCGATCATCAGGGTCATCGAGATGAGACTGCGGGTCTTGAGGGAAAACGACTTGCTGGTCCTGGCACCAAGAGCCGCGGTCAGTCTGACGCGGCTTTATTCATTCCCGCCCACCGAAAGGTACTTTTTGTTTATACTGAAGATGCATGTGGTTTGTCTATTTAATGATCTGTCAAGACAAAAGTATTTATACCGGCATTACGAATGACCTCAAAGCGCGATTCAAGAAACATCGGGCAGGAAAGGGCGGGCACTACACCCGCTCGCATACGCCCATCAAAATTATTTACACCGAACGATTCAAAACCAAAGGCAAGGCCCTAAAACGAGAAAGTGAAATCAAACTCTGGAATAAAAAGCGGAAACTGAATTTAATCAAACGGCCGAGTTAATCGATATACTCGCCTCTTTGCGTCATTGATGTCAGGCTTCGGAAATAAGAATTGCGATTCTTATTTCGCTCTTCCCTAATCAATATAATTTAATTCCTGAAAGGCGCTGCGATAGCCCGCAATGGCCATTTCGGCCTCGCGCCGATCGAGCGCGCCCGTGCCGCCATGCGCCAAACGATTTCTGATTTTATGCGCTTTCCAGACGTCATCAATTGAGGCAAGTTCAGATGCGTCAATTTGTTTTAACCGATCCCCAATCGTATCGCCGATATAGCCGGAAGTTTTTAAAATTTGATCAAGCACTCCGTCAGCCTGGATGACCGCGATACTCCAATCGGCGGGATTGGCGGAGGCCATTTTAGCTTGAATCTCCAGCCAAGGTTGCGCCACAATCTCTGGCGGCAGAGTGCGCGGCTCATCAATGATTTCTGGCGCGACATCAGTCACCGAAAGGCGGTGCATTTTTTTGACTGTCGAAATATACCAATAGAGCGCCCACAGAAAAATAAGCAAGCCCAGCACCTGAACGAAAAAGTAGATCAACCCCCAGGGTAAATTATAGAGATAGTCTATGAAAACTGAATAATAATCGATGGGATTCATCCCGTTAGAACTTTTTCACAGGCTCCGGCGACGGCAAATAATTTTCCTTCATCGAACCAGTTGCCGATGATCTGGAGCCCAACAGGCAGATTTTTCCCCTCTTCGGCAACCAGGCCGCAGGAGAGGGAAAGCGCCGGCAGGCCGGCTAAATTAATCGAAACCGTATAAACGTCCTCTAAGTACATCGAGACTGGGTCGGCGCCTTTTGCGCCGAATTTAAAGGCAATCGAAGGCGTCGTCGGGCCCATGATGACATCGACTGCGCGAAAGGCCGCCGCAAAATCATCGCGAATCAAGCGGCGAACTTTTTGGGCTTTGACATAATAGGCGTCATAATAGCCGTGCGAGAGGACGTAGGTTCCAATCATAACGCGCCGCTTGACTTCAGCGCCAAACCCTTCATCGCGCGTGTTCTTATACAAGCTTAAAAGATTTTCTGATTTTTCGGCATGATACCCGTAGCGCAAACCGTCAAAACGCGCGAGATTAGCCGAAACTTCGGCCGGCATGACCACGTAATAGGCGGCGAGGGCGTAGGTTGAATGAGCCAGTGAGATTTCTATAATGTGCGCGCCCTCTTTTTCAAATTTGGCGATGGCCTTTTTTACGGCTTCTCCGACACGCCTATCCAAGCCTGCAGAGAAATATTCTCTCGGTACGCCGAGGCGAACGCCGGCGAGCGAAATTTCCTGGGACTCGGTTGGCGCGATATCAACGGACGTCGAGTCATACCGATCCGGTCCTTCAATAACTTGATAGAGGGTCCTAGCATCCTCGACGGTTTTAGCGAATGTCCCGATTTGATCGAGTGAAGAAGCCATGGCGATGAGTCCATGCCGCGAGACGCGCCCGTAAGTCGGCTTAAAGCCGATAACACCGGTGAGTGCCGCCGGCTGTCTGATGGACCCGCCCGTGTCGGACCCGAGGGCTACAACGGCCAAGTCCCCGGCGACCGCTGCGGCTGATCCGCCGGAGGAGCCGCCCGGAACACGCGAGGAGTCGTGGGGATTTTTTGTTGCGCCGAAAGCCGAATTTTCGGTTGAAGAGCCCATGGCAAATTCATCCAGATTGGTTTTCCCAAGAATCAGAGCGCCCGCGGCTTTTATTTTTTTTGTGACCGTTGCGTCGTAGGCGGCGATATAGGGCTCTAAAATTTTAGATCCGGCCGTCGCGGGTAGGCCGCGAACCAAGATATTGTCTTTTACCGCGATAGGGACGCCAAACAGCCTGTCAGTCGCTGGTTCACGCTCTAATTCTCTGGCGCGCGACATGACGTTGTCTTCATCCACCAAGAGAAAACTGTGAAAGGGGTCGGCTTTGGCTCGTTTTAAATAGTCTCTCGCCAATTCACTGACAGAAAACTTTTTTTCAGCGATGCCCCGTCGAAGTTTTTGGATGGTGAGCTGGTTACTTGCCATACTCAAAAATCGGCGGCACCACAAGACTGCCCTCCGGGCTTAGATTGATAAATGAATCTCGCAGCTCGGCTGGACTACCAAACGGCGGCACGAGCTTGTCTTCGCGAAAGACGTTTGTCGCTTCCGTTCCGCCGGTCAGCGGGATAACATCATCTGCCGCGGCAGACTGTAACTGATCGATAAAGGCTAAAATGGCCGGGATTTCAGCCCTAAACTTCTCAATTTCAAGTTCAGATAACCGAATGCGCGCCAGATCCGCCAGATGCACAATCTCTTCTTTTCCGATTGACATAAATGTATTGTATCGTTAGAGTCAGAAAAATAGTAGCACACGAGCGAAAAGAAAGGAGCGACGATGGGCGGTAAAGTTTCCAACGGCAGCATCACCGTCAGGTTGTTGAGACCGAAATCCGTTCGAGATGCGCGTCGCAAGCGTCTCATTGCGGGCATCATTGCGGTGCTGATGATGAGCCTGCTCCTGGCATTTTCAGCGGACGCCCTGCGCCACGCAGTCACGGGCGAGTCGATCGTTCTTTCCTTCCTCGGGAGAACCCTCCTCCCCTACCTCCCTGCCGAGCGCTAAGGCGCGCTCGGCAGGGAGTTTTCATCCGCCATCGCAGAAGACCTAGGACGTAAGCTTGAAGGATAAATAATGCAAGCAATAAACAGATGTACCCTCGACAGAGTTAAAGTCTAGATGCTGTAGCGGATTCCCTGCCTGCCGGCAGGCAGGCGCAGCATCTCGCAAGAGTTTCCGCCTTCGGCGGAAAATGCGAGATGCCACGGCTGCGTCAGACGCGGCCGTGGGGCTTCATTTCAGCCGATAAGTTTCAAAAACTCGGCTTCAGAGATTATTTTTACCCCTAGCAATCGAGCTTTTTCATATTTAGATCCCGGGTCAGAACCGGCGACCACAAAGTCCGTATTTTTAGAAACGTTCCCGGAGATCTCGCCCCCCAATTCGCGGATTTTATCTTTGGCGGCATCGCGCGACAGGTTCTCGAGTCCGCCAGTCAAGACAAAGGTTTTGCCTTTTAATCTGGCGCTTGACGTTTTAATCTTTTCGCCAACGGCTTCCACGCCGACGCGGTCTAATTTTTTTAAAAAGTTTTTAGCGTGCGGGGCACGAAACCAACCGTAAATACTTCGTGCCACAACCTCACCGACATCGGGTATGGCTTGTAACTTTCCGAGTGAGGCCTCGGCTAATTGTTTCAGTCTGCCAAAGCGCCGCGCCAAGTCTAGCGCGGTCTCTTCGCCAACATGCGGAATGCCGAGGGCATAGATAAATCGGGACAGCGGAACTCGTTTTCTGTCCTGGATAGATGAAATAATGTTGGCGGCTGATTTTTCGCCAAACCGTTCAAGCACCGCGATGTCACCTTCCTTTAAAACAAATAAATCGGCGGCGTCCTGAATCAGACCTTGATCAAGCAGGACATCAATTGTTTTTTGGCCGAGCCCCTGGATATCAAAGCCGCGGCGCGAAACAAAGTGATAGGTGCCTTCACGATGAATCGCGGGACAATGGGGATTGACGCAGCGATAGGCCACTTCGCCCGGGTTTTGCACGACTGGTTTTTTGCAGACCGGACAATGGTTCGGCATCCGGAACTCTTTGGCGTTTTTCGGCCGCAGCCGCAGCAGGACAGATTTTACATGCGGAATGACATCCCCAGCGCGCTCGACCACAACCGTATCGCCGATTTTTACGCCCAGCCGCCTAATTTCAGCCTGATTGTGGAGTGTGGCCCGCGAGACCGTAACACCGCCAATGCCAACAGGCTCGAGCAACGCCACGGGCGTTAATGTTCCGCGCCTGCCGACTTGCAGAATGATATTTTTTAAAACTGTGGTGGCTTCTGCCGCTGGAAACTTATAGGCAATCGCGCCGCGCGGGGCTTTACCGGCAATGCCTAAACGCTCAAAATCTCTTTTATGGTTTATTTGGACCACGACGCCATCAATTAAAAAGGGCAGTTTTTCGCGTTTTTCCCCGATAGCCATAATAAATTGAATGGTCTCATCGAGAGACGGGGCTCGCTTGACTAAGTCCATGGTTTTAAAACCGAAGACTTTGGCGATTAAATGCCCTTCTTCGTGAGTGGCCTGATTTAAGTCCGTTACGACGTCGTAGGCCAGAAACTCGAGGTTTCGCGAGGCGGCAATTTTGGGATCTAACTGCCTGATTGAACCGGCGGCAATATTTCGCGGGTTGGCATATAGGGGGAGATTCTTTTTCTTTTGGTCTTGGTTTACCGTAAGAAACGCCGCTTTGGTCATATAAATTTCGCCCCGAACTTCAAGCAAGCGCGGAATAGTTTTTGTGGCCTGACAAACACGGGGAAAATCTTTAAAAATTTTTTTAACTTCCGCGGCCTGATGGTCGTGGGTGCTTAAAAGCTCGAGCGGTATGGCTTCGACAGTCCGGACATTGGCCGTTACCTCCTCACCGACTTGGCCGTCGCCTCTTGTTGAAGCTCGGATGAGTTTCCCATGCTCGTATTCGAGCGAAACAGCAAAACCGTCGACTTTAATTTCGGCAAAGTATTCTGGTTTGATACGCGGGTCAATGCGGCGTAAACGTTTTTCCCAATCACGGAGCTCATCATGGGAGAAGGCATCGTTGAGCGAAAGCATTTTGGTCCGATGCGGTACTTTGGTGAATTTTTCGAGCGGCCTGCCCGCGACTCTCTGTGTCGGTGAATCGGCGCTAGCAAACTCGGGGAATTCGTCCTCTAATTTTTTCAGCCGGTGTTTCAGCGAATCAAGCGCGGCGTCTGAAATCTCCTGCCGATCTAGCACATGATACAAATAGCGGTGATAGTTCACCTCTTTTTTTAGTCGTTTAATTTCCTCTGTGGCTTTAGCTTTTTCCATAGTAATCGCGCCCGCCTGTCAGTAGGCAGGAATATACGCATACTACCAAATATACAAATCAAATTGTCCACCGACTACAGCATCAAAATCTGAAGTGCCGTAGTCAGTAGTCAGTAGACCGTAGGCTAGTACGTAACCCTGAAGGCACGCTTGACAAGCCGCAAAGATCCGGCGATACAGTCAAATTGGCCAACGCTCGTAACTGTTGTCTGTCCGCTGTTTCTCGTAATTGACAAGGTGGCGCAGGCCCCGGAAGCCAGGGGATTCGGCGAGGAGATGTTCGTCGGGACAGAACAACTTGATCCGTCTGCTGCGCAATCGGCCTGCACCCGATCGCGATACAAGCCATACTCCAGCATTTGATCGGCGGCGTAGAGAGCCTTAAACGAACTTTGCAAGTCGCCCGAAATGCGAAATTCGGTGAAGCTGATGTTAAAAATACCAAAGCTGATGGTCAGCAACGCCGATAAGACTAAGATGACGAGGAGCAGCGTAATACCTTCTTTGGTTTTGGTAAATCTCTTTGGCATATTAGGGAAGATTGCAGGTACCGCTAAAATTCCTGACGCGTTGGATCACCGTTGTCTGTAAGTTAAATGAGCTGTTTAAAATATCGATGGAGCCGGTCGTGCGTCCTTTCAAGGCGACTGTCAGACGCGGCTCTTGCGCCGTGGCACAGCCCTGCGAAACAATCAAAAACCAAAGCTGGCTCACGCTGACTTGGCTTGAGGTTAGGGGCTGGGCATGCGTCGCATCAGGATCGTTGCAGGCATAGTTCCCCAAGAGCCGCCGGATGGTGTGCGTTGCTCCGTCAAGACAATAACCTCGCACGTTGCTGTTGGCATCATGAAATAAAAGTGTTGAGCAAAGCGTACTGCCGGAAACGCCAGAAAGGGCGCTCCCCGAGACGCACTCGTAGTCTCTGCCCTGACGCAATTCTTTGGTCATGAACTCAAGCGTGAACCGAATGTTGTCTGAAATGTTTTGAAAGTTCGAGGCTTTTAATTGCGCCTGCCGGATTTGCAGCAAAACAGCGATGGAAGATACGATAACAACCGAAAAAATACCCATCGAAATCAGCATCTCGATCAGCGTGAAAGCCCGCTTGGGTAATTGGAGATAGGAAATAGGAAATGGGTTCCGTGGTTTGTGGCCACTAATTTTCGCTACCTTATTTCCTAATCCCCATGCCCTATTACCCATAGTAGCTACTGCCAGTTATATAAAACTTCCTGTAAGACGACGCTGCGATTGATGCCGTGCTCGGACCAGGTAACGGTTGAGACGACGAGAATCGCGTCGGCATCCGTGGTTATGCCCGGCGTGGCATAAGGCGTTGTAATCTGAACGGTGCGCGAGAAGAGTGACAGGATCTCGCCGGTCGCGCCCAGGCCCCGGCCTGGTGCGGCATAGAGCGAATAATCAGGATAAAAGTAGAGTAACGAACTGCCGGCTTCAAGCGTATTGGTTGCAATATCGATGCGCCACGGGCCGCCCGTCGGAATGTTTTGATTCCAGGCCCTGGCGTTCAATATGTTGTCGTCGCGAATTTTGCGTACGAGCTCAACTCCTTCTTGGGCCAAATTCATGCCAATCAAATCATTTTTGGTGCTCTGAATGCTGACAATGCCGCGCGAAGCTAATACAAAGGGCCCCACGATAGCGGATAATATCACCGCCAAAGCCACCACAGTTTCGAGCAGGGTAAAGCCTCTACTACTTGCGAATATCCAAATCTTGGCAAAATATATGAATACGTTTTTGATTCGTATATTTGTATATTTTGGAGTATTTGTATATTCGGGATTACTCATCTAATTGAGTGCAATTTGGCCCGAGAGCCAAACTGTAACCGTTTTTGTAATATTCAAACTCGGCGATTTTAAACTAATGGCGTAACTCGTGATGCTGTTGCCTCCGTTCGGCGAAAGCGTTACATCGGCTTGAGGCGCAGAGAAGAGGATATCAATCATGGCGGGCTGACTGCCGTTGGAGCCGACGAATGGATAGGGCTGCAAAAACGTAATCCCCCGCGCGAAGGTAATTATGTCGCCAATGCGGCAATCTTGGTTCGCACAATTCTGACTGGGGTTTTGCGCGTAGACAAAATACTGTGTTGGACTGGCATTATCAAAATGGAGACCGACATAGGTGGGAATAATATTTCTGACTGCGTTGCCGTTGGCCGTATCGATAATCGAAACTTGAGCCACCGAGAGCGCCGTGTTTTGCGCTTTGCGGATATTGAGCGCGAGCTCCTGCTGGGAGCGATACATGGTGGCGCTCTCATTAAATCCGGGAAAGGCCGCAAGCAAAATCGCCGAAATAAAGGTAATAATGGCCAGAATAATCACCATCTCGGCCAGGGTAAACCCCTGACTACTCGCCAATATACGAATGTTGGCAAAATATACGAATGGTCTTTTGCAGAGGCGCTTCGTCATCTCGTATTTGTATATTTGGCCATGATTCGCCCGCCTGCCAGATGCCTGTGCCGCGAGGTGCAATCTTTTTCCTGAAGCACTCTATACTCTCGAATGATTGTGTACTCCGTGAGACAGGCTGATGGCGGGCAGGTATATTCGCGATTACTATTCATACTTCAGCGTCACTTTATCATTCCGCTGAATGGAAACCCCCAGTGAGGGCGGCGCCATTTTTTCTCCATTCACATAAATATTCCATTGCGGTCCGCCCTTTTTAGATGCGAGACCGCCGAAGGAACGGACTTCATTGCCGGTAAGACGCAATGGCAGCCCGGCTACATCGGCAATTTGATATAAGGCGCTTTCTATGGTGAGATCGGGACTGGGCCGCCCTTTAAACGCGCGGACGCCGGCATCGCCGAAGTGAATCGTCACCAATACCGAACCTAAATCTCGTCTTGAAATAGGTGTAAACGTGTTAAGCCGGGCGTATTCTTCGGCGAACTGAACATTGATGGAAAATACGACGACAATGAATACAATGACCACCACACCCAAAATTACCCAATACCAAGGGCTAGGCTGTTTCCAATACGGAACGGGGCGAAAAGTCATCTGATCAGATGGCAGCATGGGTTCAGTTTAAACCAAGGGCAGGATATGCGGAAGGAGATAATTCCCCCCAAACAAGGCCGCAAAAAAACCAAAAACAATGAAGGGCGCGAAGGGGACTTGGGTCTTTAACCCTGCGCCAGAGAACAAAAGAAGGGACACGGCCACCAAGGCTCCGCTCCAAAATGAAAAAAGGACCATTAAAATGGCGAGCGGAAAGGGGAGAAAAAGCGAGACGGCAAAGGCCACTTCGGCATCCCCCCAGCCCAGCCCCCGGCCGCGTGTTGCAAGCGACACCAGCCAAAAACCCGCCAGAATCAAAAGAGAAAGGAGAACAATTTTATAGACTTCAATACGCGGAATCTGCGGCAGAAATAAAATTTGGAGAATCAGGAGTGTAACGCCGAGTGCGGCGATAGTCCGCGGCAATGCCACGATAACCAGCTTGGTATCAAGGTCGTGGAGTGCGACAAAAAACAAAGCGGCGCCAATCAAAAAATAAAGAGTAAACAAAAGGTATGGCAGAAAGCCAAGCCGCAGGAAGAGCGAGTCTAAGGGTGTTACCAATATTCCATTCGATACATAAAAAAAGAGGCTGATAGCGTAGAGCCCAAGTAAAACTTCGGCAAGCACGTAGCGCGGACTAAGGCGCGCCTTGCATCTGCGGCAGCTCCCCATTTGCGCAAGATAGGAAAATACCGGAATCAACTCAAACCAACGAAGGGTTCTTCGGCAGGTACGACAATAAGAGCGTCCGTTAATCCCTTCTCCCACTGCGAGGCGCATGGCAGTTGCATTGACAAAGCTGCCCAATGAGGCGCCGACAAAAAATACGACAATATAAAAAAAGGTCATACTAGCCGCTAATATACAAATGCTGGCGGAATATACGCATACCGGAATTGGTATATTTTGTTTTGATTTGTATATCTGTGATTACTCCGTATATTCGCGAGTAGTAATCTAATTTATGACGTCATAGCAAATGTCCGTACCGCCTCCGACTGCGCAATCAGGCTGGCTCGTCTTGCCGTCGACATAGTTCCAGGCATCGTTGGCCTGGTATTCCATATCAATATCATTTCCCATTTCAGGACCGCCGGAGTCCTCCATGCTGGCTCCCAGGTGATAGTAAATCGGTGAGGTCTGCGGCCAGGCCGAATAGCGATACTGATTGCCGGTTTTGGGATCGGTGGGGGTTTGGGTTAATAGTCCATTGGTCTGGAGAACGGTTGGCGTAAAATTTGCCCCGAGACCCCCCGACGTCGGGTAGAGATTCGTCTGATTGGCGCCGAGGCCCGCGTCATAATACAGCTGCAGAGCCAGTTGAATCCGGCGGATATCGGACACGCGCTGGGCGTCTCTCGATTTGATTCTGGCTTTATCAAGAGAAGCCAGGACAATAGTCGTCAGCAGTCCAATAATGGCGATGATGACCAGGAGCTCAATAAATGTAAACCCCCACACCAATCGAAGCCTATATTTTCGACTGTTTTCGGAATTCGAAGAGTCGGGCCCTCCGCCAATTATACTTTGAAAGATTCTTTTTGGTGCAGGGGTAAATGCCTTCAGTCTCCTTCGAAGAAAAAAATGCAACATCGACTGATTTTTTAACCTCAAATACAACCTTGTACCACATTCCCGCCTCTATCTGTTGCAACTCTCACTAGACCGGCAGTGAGACCAGGCACTCCGATCTCAAGGTATGAGCAGACCTCAAAATCTTGCGTCGTGGGACCTGCGGCACCTCCCGCGCGCGAGATCGAGTATTGGCAGGTTGAAACTGACAAGTTGGTACAAGCGGTGCCGGGCGTAATCACATCCTTATAGTATTGAAAGTTTATAGGAGCCGGGCCGTTACAGGTTGAGGCGTCAGTATGCGCGGCGGCATTACAGCCTGCTAGGTTTTGCGCCGGTTCTTTGTCATTTAAAAAGAGCGTCTTCCCCATTTCGCGAAGTTCATCAACCCGCTTTGCGTCGCGGGATTTGGCTCGACCTGAAGAAACAGACGAAAGGATAATCGCCGACAACATGCCAATGACAGCAATCACAATAAGAAGCTCAATCAAAGTAAACGCCGCAATTTTAGGACTCCTCACCAGCCGATAAAAACTAGAAAGAGAACTTTCTAAATGGCCATTTTCCATATGCTTCATTATACGTTCATTCTACGCGCTGCAGAGAAAGAGGGGAAGGGAAGTTTACACAAACCAAACAAAATGAGGCCTAGGCCTCATTTTGTTTGGTGGAGTCTAATTCGTGAGATCAAAGCAGGTATCGTTGGCTGACGTGATGCCGTTTTCTTGAGCGCAGTTGGCTTTGGTCGAAAGGCCGTCAACGACATTATCATTCCCCGAGCAGAAGGTTGCGCTCTGGTAATCGATATCGGCATCATTCTGTAATACCGAACTGTTTGTAGATTCAAGTCCCGCTCCAATGTGGTACGAATTATTACTTGCACAGTTGTAATAGGGATAGATGTTGGTAGTCGTCGGATCTTTGGGTACGGTCGGCAAGTAGGTCGGCTGCAAAACCGTAAGCGTCTGGCCATTGGTGGGATAGACGTTACTATTTGCATCCCAGAAAAGCTCAAGCCCCAGCCGGATCTGCTCGATATCCGACACCCTCCTCGCATCGCGCGCTTTCTGACGCGCCGTGATCAAAGAAGCCATGACGATCGAGGCGAGGACACCGATGATAGCGATAACTACCAAGAGCTCGATAAGCGTGAACCCTCGCTCTCGGTATGTCATTTATGGCTCAAGAATTAGTTACAAGAAGTAGCGCCTCCTGTGACTGAACCACCTGTGGCACTTGACCCTGCAATTTCGCCGGCTGCCAGAGTTCCCGCACCTACCTCAAGATATGAACAGATCTGATAATTCTGGGTTGTTGCCGCTGCAACACCTGTAGTTTGGGCAATCGCATACTGACAGGTTGCCACTGGGTTTGCACCGCAAGCCGTACCTGGAGTGGAAGCATCTTTATACGACGCAAAGGCGATAGGCGATGGACCGTTGCAAGTAGAGGCATCTACACGAGCACCGACACACGTTGCAATCGCTGGCGCCGGATCAGTATCAGCTAATCCAATAGATTTGATCATCTCACCAATCTCCGATACGCGGCGCGCATCACGCGCTTTGGCTCTGGCATTACCCAGCGAAGCCAGGACGACCGACGCCAAGATACCGATGATGGCGATAACCACCAAGAGCTCGATAAGCGTGAACCCTTTCGCTTTTTTCTTTAAAAGTTTTTTAAGCATAACAAATTATTAATATAATAAGTTTTCGACAACTTGATATAAGTATAGCAGAGCGGCCGAGGCTGGCTATCTGATATGTGGATAAGCCCTTGGGGCTTACCCAGGACTACAGGCTACGGGCTACAGACTACAGCACGACTAGCCTCTTTAAGACTGGGACAACGTTCTTATTAGACTATTAATACGCGCGACTATTTCGTTAGCCTTTTTATATAGTCCTGAGAATTCGGGCTGGTCAATCATAGACTGATCTTTGGCGATATATAATGCCGCTATCACCTCTTCCACTGAGGTGATACTTATGCGAAGAAACCTCTTCAATTCGGCATCAGATTTTCGATCACTGCCCTCGGTAATATTGAGAAGCACCGATAGAGCGGCCCTTCGAATTTGAGAGGTTAACCCAAATTGCTCGTCTTTAGGGAATGACTTTGTGGCACCATAAATCTCATTTACAAATGCTTTCGCATCCTTCCAGACTTCCAGGTTCTCAAATCTGAAATACATTTACTGTAGCCCGTAAGCCGTAGTCAGTAGACCGTAGTCAGTAGACCACTTAAAAAGCCGACGACAGATTGTAGAGCGGCACCAGAATAGCCGCCACGAGGCCCCCGACGGCAACCCCCAAGAAGATGATCAGAGCCGGCTCAATCAAAGAGACGAAGTTATCGAGCAGGTTGTCAACGTCGCGCTGATAGTATTTGGCGACATTCTTTAAGATCGAATCAAGCCGCCCCGCCTCTTCACCGATTTTAATCATTTGGGTCACCAGCGGCGGAATATATTTTGAGTTTTGCAGCGCCGAGGCGATGGTGCTCCCGCCCTTTACAGACTCAATAGAGGCTAAAATGGCCTTCTCATAGATTTTGTTCCCCACGACTTCGCCGGTAATCTGCAAAGCCCGCAGAATGGGGATACCGGCGACAATCAGCGTGCCCAAGTTATCGGCGAACCGAGTTAAATAAATTTTGCGATAAAGACCGCCGACAATCGGAAGCCGTAGCTGGATTTCATCAAAAACTTCCCGGCCCTGGTCAGTTTGGCGGTAGCGATAAGCAAAAACGAGCCCCACGATAATCCCAATCAGCAAAAGCCAGCCCCAGGAACGCAAAAAACCCGAGGTTGAAATGACGATTTGGGTGTAAAGGGGTACCGCCTGGCCGGTCTCGGCAAATATGGCGGTCAATTTCGGAATCACCACCACCAGCATGATGATCACCACCCCGACAAAAGTGGTGAATATAAAGGCCGGATAGATGAGCGCGTTTTTGGCTTTCGACGCCAGGTTATAAGACCGCTCCAGATAATCAGCCAGATAGAGGAATACATCTTGTAATTTGCCTGATTCCTCGCCGGATTTCACCATGCTGACATAAAAGGCGGAAAAGGCTCTGGGGTGTTTCGACATGGCAAGCGAGAGCGAGGACCCGCCGTTGACATCATCTAAAATCGCGCCCATGGCTTCTTTTAAGGGCAGGCTGCCGGTCTCATTCACCAGCGTCTTTAAGGCCTGAATGACCGGGACTTTGGCCTCAAAAAGAGTCGATAACTGACGCGAGAGCAATACGATATCTTTTGACTTGACTCGGTTAAAAAAATTAAACCGGCTTTTACTGATGAAGCCCGGGCCGGCTGCTGGAGAAACGTCTAAAATAATTAAGTTATTTCTTTGCAGGACTTCGATGGCCGATTCAAGCGATGGAGCTTCAACGACTCCCGTGCGGGACTCGCCTTCTCTGGTTTTGGCGTTGTAGGAAAATGCAGACATGCCAGGTTAAATTCTAAATACTAAACTCTAAACCCTAAACAAATTCAGAAATAAATTAAATCCAAAAATTACTTAGCTTTCCCAAGCATAGAACCAAACATTTTCATGAATTCTGTAGCTTCTTGAATTAGTGTATCCCTTTCCGCAAAATCTTTCGAGTGCGGTTCAACAAGCATCAGCCAATAACGGCATTCTTTGGATTCCTTCCGGCTTATTTTTACGCGCATGAAAAAATCTCTTTTACTAAGAGACTCATTTGCTTCTATATAATTCGCTCCGATAGACCCAGAAGAACGGACTAATTGTTTTCCATCCTCAATGTTTCCAAGAGTGTGGGGAAGTTTTTTCACAAACGTACGCACCTTTTTTGCAAATTCCAGCGTTCTCGGCTCGAGATCGTATCGTTTTGAATTTTGAGCTTCGGAATTCAAATTTGTTTAGGATTTCGAATTTCGTGCTTAGGATTTACCTGCGTAACAATAGCTGCAATTCTGAAGGATTGGTGGAATAGGCTACGGCATTTTCGATGGTGATCTCCCCCTTGCGCACAAGTTCGACGAGAGCCCGGTTTAACGAGAGCATGCCCTCATCCGAGCTCGTCTCAATCACCAAATCAATTTCATGGATTTTATTCTCGCGGATCAGGTTCCTGACGGCGGGATTCGCCACCATAATCTCAACCGCGGGAATCAAGCCGCCGTTGACGCGGGGGATTAAGCGCTGTGAAATGATGCCGATCAGCGTTGAAGAGAGTTGGGCCCTAATTTGCGGCTGCTGGTAGGCGGCGAATGAATCAATAATGCGGTCAATGGTTTGCGCCGCGTTGTTTGTATGCAGGGTCGAAAAAATCAAGTGGCCGGTTTCGGCCGCGGTGACAGCGGTTGAAATCGTCTCCGGGTCGCGCATTTCGCCGATCATGGCCACATCGACGTCTTCGCGAAACATGGATCGTAAGCCGCGCTGGAATGAGGGTGTATCAAAGCCGACTTCGCGCTGGTCCACAATCGCGACATCCGAAGTGAAGACATACTCAATCGGATCTTCAATCGTGATGATGTGATCGTTCCGCGTATGGTTAATAAGATCCACCATGGCGGCCAGCGTGGTTGTTTTCCCGTGTCCGGTCGGGCCGACGACGAGAAAGAACCCCTGCGGACGGCGGGTAAAATCGCCGATCATCGGCGGGATGTTTAATTCTTCCAGGGTCCTGACTTTGGCTGGGATTAACCGCAGTGCGGCCCCGGGGAAGCCTTTCTGATGAAAGACATTGACGCGAAAGCGGGCCTTCCCGTCAAAATCATATGAAAAATCGACTTCGCGTTCAGCCTGAATGATAGTCTGCTGTTCAGGAGTCGTTAAGGCCTTCGTCAGGCCTTCGGCAATTTCCGGCGTAATGATGTCTTTTTTTAAAAGCGGCACTAATCCCCCGTCGATGCGGATAGTTGGATGACGCCCGACCGAGATATGCAGGTCGGAAGCGTTTTCCTTGACTACCATCGTCAGCAGTTCGCCGAGTAATTCTTTGTAGTTAGCCATGCCAGTGATAAATCCTAAATCCTAACTTCTAAATCCGAAACAAATCCAAAAACTGCAAGCAGAAAATTTTAAACGTTAGTTTGGGATTTTGAATTTTGAACATTAGAGTTTGTTTAGAGTTTCGTGCTTCGAGTTTCGATTTTAACCCACATTCAGCAGTGACTTTACTTTGGTTACCACTTCCGAGGGCGTAAAATGCGCCTTGATAATGTAATCCATCGCGCCAAGTCCCATACCGCGCTCAACATCCTCGCGCTGGCCTAGATTCGAAAGGATGATAACTTTCGTGCCGGGCAGCAGACTTGAATCCTGCATGCGTTTTAAGACTTCGAACCCGTCATACACCGGCATCACAATATCGAGCAGCATTAAATCCGGCTGAAAAGAAGTCACCTTCTCAAGCGCCTCCTTGCCGTTGGCTCCGGTTTCGACTTCAAATCCAGACTCCTTAAACTTCAGCAAATACATCTCCAGAATATAGGGATCATCATCGATAATTAAAATTTTCTTTTTGCCTTCACTCATGGGGCTTTTCCTAGTATACCAGTTTTTACTTAATACTCGATTCTTACTTCTACCTACGTCACCTCATACAGCTGCTCAATGCCGATGAGGCCATGTAAGACTTTTTGGATGCCGTCATGCCGCATGGTAAGCATCCGCTGGCTTTCGGCTTCTTTCGCCACTTTGCCCTCGGTGGCGCCTTCGGCGATGATTTGTTGGAGTGCGGGCGTCATGACGAGTGTCTCATAGATGCCGATGCGGCCTGATGTACCGTTGGGACATTGGGGAGAGACGAGCGACTTGTAGATCTGCCAGGGCTTTTGGGCGAGTATTTCATCGCGAAAGACTTGAGGCATGGATTTGACATCGTTCTCCGCTAACTGATATGAGGCTGATCCGGCTTCAACCGCCTCGCGCGATTCGGGACAAAGTTTTCGTACGAGTCGCTGGGCGACTGCGAGGATCAGCGTCGAGGGAAGTAAAAATGGATCAACGCCCATATCGATGAGACGGGGAATGACGCCGAGCGCGTTGTTCGTGTGGAGTGTCGACAACACAAGATGGCCCGTGAGAGCCGCTTGGGTTGCCAGTTGCGCGGTCTCTTTGTCGCGGATCTCGCCGACCATAATGATATTCGGGTCCTGGCGCAAAATATTTCTCAAGCCGGTGGCAAAGTCGTAGCCGATTTCAGGCCGGATTTGCGATTGGTTGACACCCTCCACATAATATTCGATTGGGTCTTCCAGTGAGATGATGTTCACGTTTTCCTTATTTAAAAGCTGCAACAGGGCATAGAGCGTGGTTGATTTGCCGGATCCGGTCGGCCCGGTGATGAGTATCATGCCGTAGGGTTTTTTAATGGCCTCATTCATCATCTGCAAGTTGCGGCCCTCAAAACCCAAGTCCTCCAGTGTTTTTATGCCGGCTTCCGGATCCAAGATGCGGATGGCAATTTTCTCGCCGTTGGGTGTCGGTAACGTTGCCACGCGAAAATCGATGCCTTTGCCGTTTACATCTAAATGGAATCGGCCGTCCTGCGGGACTCTCGTCTCATCGATTTTCATCCGCGTCATAATCTTAATGCGGTTTGAAATCGACTGATGCGATTGCAGCGAGAGATCTCGGAAGAGATGGCGCGCTCCTGGCTGGGTCGGCAGATCGAGGTATTGGTGGACGAGCCGGATCACGAGGCCGGCCTGTACCTTGGCCGGACTTATGCCGATGCGCCAGAGGTGGACGGCCAGGTTTTCTTAAGGTCCGGTGTGCGTCTGCAGCCGGGACAGATGGTTCGAGCCCAGGTGGTGGATACGACCGAATACGACTTGGTTGCGCAAGGGCAGAGCCCCTAACTGGATGAAGCGATCAGTCCTGTCCCTCAGCCTGACGCTTC
>JACQCQ010000006.1 GCA_016201505.1 Candidatus Sungiibacteriota bacterium | reverse complement strand
TCGCCGTTTTGGGAAAGCATTGCCTCGCGGCTTCGCCGCTCGGCATTCGGGCTTTGCGCAAGGCGCAAAGCCCTAAAATCCCACGGCGAACAAAAAGAAAAGGAAATGAATTTGTCGTTTTCGTATCTAAAATAATAATTTATAAAATTATGCTCAAACCAAAATATTTTCTCTACGCTAGAAAATCAACTGAAGATGACGACCACCAAATTATGAGTAATGAAGCTCAACTCTTTGAATTGCGGGAATATGCGCGTAGAGAAAATGTGGAAATTCTTGCAGAATTTACCGAGGCGAAAAGCGCAAAGAAACCAGGGAGGCAAATGTTTGCCGCCATGATTGCCGAAATTGAGAAAATGGAAGGCGTTGGAATACTCGCATGGCACCCCGACAGATTGGCGCGTAATTCTGTGGACGGCGGCAAAGTCATTTATCTCGTGGATACGCAAAAAATAGTTTCTTTGCGCTTTCCGACATTTTGGTTTGAGCCCACGCCGCAAGGGTTATTCATGTTGCAAGTGGCGTTTGGTCAATCAAAATACTATTCTGATAACTTGGTTGAAAATATCAATCGCGGTATCCGCCAAAAACTCCGCCGTGGCGAATGGCTAACAAAAGCGCCGTTTGGTTATGTGAATAATACAAAAACGAGAACTATTGAACCTCACCCGACACTTTCAAAAGTTATCGTTCGCGCTTTTGAGGAATTCGCCACCGGAAAACATACTCTCGGAAGTTTGGCGGAGTTTTTGGCTGAACTTGGTTTGGAAACAAAAAACCGAACGCCACTTGCCAAAGCGTCCATTTCAAGAATGCTTACTAATCAAGCATATTTAGGTTTAGTGAAGCACAAGGGCGAATATCACGAAGGACGCTTTGAGCCAATTCTTTCCTCAACGCTTTTTGAAGCCGTGCAGGAAGTATTGCGCCGTAAAGCGAAACCAAGAAAAAGCAAACAACGCCACGATTTCCCATTTACCGGCTTACTCACTTGTGGCGAATGTGGCTCGGCAATCACGGCGCAATTTTCGCGCGGCAAGTGCGGCGGCATATATCGCTACTATCGCTGTACCAAAAAGAAAGGCGCGTGTTCGCAAAAGTATATTCAAGAAAAAGACCTTGCCGCGCAACTGAAGGCACGGCTCAAAAGCGTTGCCATTTGCGATGAGTGGACGGATAAAATGTTAAAGCAAGTTGACGAATGGGAAAGAGAGCAAAATCACTCGTCGCAAAAGTTTGTCCAGAATCTGAAAAATAAACTTTCTGAAACGCAAGAGAAACTGGACAAGCTCGTTTCCGCCTACATTGACGGCGATATTCCCAAAGAAAACTACTTGGTGAAAAAGGAGCAACTTCTGAATCAAAAAGTTTCTCTTGCGAACGATTTGGAGGATTTTGGACAAACGGGAAAGAATTGGCTCCAACCCTTGCGGGCGTGGATTTTAGACGCTAATAAAGCCGAAAAACTGTCGGCGAGCGACAGTTTTCCTGAAATCAAGGCATTTGTCCAAAAGATCGGAACGAACCCCTTACTTTTGGACAAATCCGTTTCCGTTTCGTTTGGTGAGCCGTGGGATTTTGCCGCGTCCCGTCTTGCGGGACGCGCCCCTGCCGAGCGGCGAAGCCGCGAGGCAATGCTTTCCCAAAACGGCGAAAGTTGCGATTGGTGGAGATATCGGGAATCGAACCCGAGCCTCCTCAATGCGAATGAGGTGTAATGCCACTTTACTATATCCCCGAAAATCTATCGGGACATGGGAGCTGTACTATGAAGCCCACCTCTCGAATGTATAACGTATTTGGGCTGAATTAAAAAGGCCCCGCGCCGATCCGCCAGCCGGCGGACCGGCGCGGGGATCTCGGTCGTTTCAGCACACCATGACCGAGAGATTGTTGTGGCCTGGAGTTGGCTGTCTCCGTTGTGAGTAGAAACTTCCTTCCCCGCAAAAGGAACATTCTTTCGAGGCTCTCATCTGGCCAGGGAGAACCGTAAGGCCGAAGGCTTTATAGGTTGCGTGGATTTGGACCAGGGCAACGGCACGCAGATCAACATAGAACAGCTCGCCCACCCTTTTAATGTGCCGCCGGTAGTCAAGCGAGGGATCGCGATCGTTCAGGAAATGACTCACGCCATTTTCGTCATCCTGCATGACGAAATGGCATTGTTGGATGCCAACACCGATCTGGATGGCGAGCAGCGAGGGATCCACACCCAGAGCTTTTAAGCGCTTTAGGGTCTTCGATACGATGCCGAGAGAAATGCCGCGCCAACCGGCGTGTACGAGTGCGATACCCGACGGCCAACGCAGATACACCGGGAAGCAATCGGAATGCACCATGCCAAGCGCGATGCCAGGGATTTTGGTGACCAGCGCATCGGTGTCCGGAACGCGCTGGGTCGGCGGGACTTTCGTCACGAGACCAATTCTGTCTTTTGACACGAGACCGCCCAAAACGAGCTGGCCGGGCGCAATGCCGTTCTTTGCCAAAAATCGTTCTCGATTCTCGGCATATTGGCCGACCCGGTTGGTTGAACTGCCCATAGGCCCGTCATCGACGGTGGAAAGATACGCCGAAACGTTCTCGTAAAAACGCATGTATTTTTCCTTTCTAAGATTAAGATCCCGTGATTGATCCTTGTCGAAGAGCCAATCGAGAATCTCGATCCTAGTTTCAGTCGGGGCACTAGTCCGCCGGCTGGCGGAGCCGGCTGGCGGAGCCGGCTGGCGGAGCCGGCTGGCGGAGCCGGCTGGCGGAGAACCCAGTCTACACCTGTCTCGCGACAGGCAGGCGCACCCTTGCCCGCCTAAATTTTTATCTGTCGGGCCACCCGGAATCGAACCGGGGCTAAATCCTCCCGAAGGACTCGTGCTACCGCTACACTATGGCCCGATAAAAACTTAGGCGAGTGAACGTGCGATTTTACCAACCCGCCCCACTTGTTTCTTGTCTCCTGTCACTTGTATCTATTGCACGTAATACTTATTTTTAATTTCTTGTTCGCGTTCATCTTCGATCAGCTCGACTTTAGACTCCGCCGACTCGGCGAGCTTTTTTAATTCATCAATCGAAAACTGGCCTAACTCGCGAACTCGAGAAACTAATATATCTTTGCTGTTTTTTGTCGGATCGTCAATTACTTCTTCAAGCAGTGCCGCCAACATAAATCCGACCTGGGGGCCGGGTTCGATACCCAAAATCTCCATTACATCCTCGCCATTTACTTTTAGCATTTTAGGCGAGGGCGCTTCCTCTTCGCGAAGAATTTTTTCAACCCGGAATTTAAAGTGCCGCAGCCGATATGGAACGGCCTTGGGGACGCCCGACCCCATGCGATCGCAAATGCGCAGCAGGACCAAGTCTGCGATGTTTTCCGCTCCGACATTGCGAATCAACCGGCGAATGGCAGAGTCGGTAATGCCCTCATCGGGATCATACTTAAATAAATGCCAGCGAATGAGTTTAGCAATTGTAATAATTTCTTCGCGGGGGAAATGGAGAGTCTCAAGCATATTCGTCGCCATTTTTGCGCCGACCACATCATGCTGATAGAAGGTTGAATCCGGTCCCTCGCCGCGCTTGCAACGGGGTTTGGCCACATCATGCAGGAGAGCTGAAATTTTCACCGGCACTGAATATTTTTCCTTATCCGCCCATTGGAGCGCAAAGACATTATGTTCCCAAACGGTATAGACATGATGTTTGTTTTGGCCAACACCGAGGCCCTCTTCAAGCTCCGGCATAATCGTTGAAAGCAACCCTAGATCATGGAGCGCCTGAATGCCCTGGGCTGAATTTGGAGAAGCAAACATTTTAAGAAGTTCATCGCGAATCCTCTCTTTTGCAATCGCGCGCAGCCAGCCGGCATGTTCTTTAATGGCGGATGAAGTTTTCTCTTCGATGGTAAAATCGAGTTCAGTCGCGATGCGTACAGCGCGCAGCATGCGCAGCGCGTCTTCCGAAAATCGTTCTTTGGCATCGCCAACGGTACGCACAATTTTTGCTTCGAGATCATTCATACCCCCAAATGGATCGATGACATGATAGAGGTTGGGGGTCGGAGGTTTAAGGTTCGACTTTGATCCAACTTCTAACTTCTCACTTCTTACTTCCAATGCTATGGCGTTAATCGTAAAATCGCGGCGCGACAAATCCTCCTCCAACGATTTGGCGGGACGCACCGCATCCGGATGGCGCTGGTCGGTATATCCGGCTTCACTGCGATAGGTTGTTACTTCAATTTCGGCGAGACGCGGATCATCTGACTTAGTTTTTACGGTGACCGTAAAAAATTTGTTGGCATAAAACGAATCGGGAAATAATTTTACAATCTCCTCGGGCGAGGCATTGGTGGTTACATCCCAATCGCCAGGCGTTTTGCCAATCAAAAGATCGCGCACCGATCCGCCAACTATATAGGCCTCAAAATCATTTTCCTGAAGTGTCCGCAAAACCGCCGAGACTTCTTTCGGAATTACGAAATTTTTATTTTCTTTATTGTGAGATTTCATAGCTTTATGCCCACACTAAGAATCGAACTTAGATCAACGGATTAAGAGTCCGCAGCTTTACCATTAAGCTATGGGGGCTTGCAGTTAATTCCTTGCGCCCTCGGCAGGACTCGAACCTACAATAACTGCTTCGAAGGCAGTGGTGATATCCATTTCACTACGAGGGCAGTGATTATACGAGGCCTACTCTAACAGGTTTTGGCAAGTTTACCAATAAATTCGCGGGCTCACAGAGACACTACCGATAAGGTACTATAGTACCTTATCGGTAGACCTATTTCTCTATGACCAGAACTGATTTTGGACCCTCTCTAATATCGCCGGTGACCAAGTCATGAATCGCGTTCATAAACGAATTAATCGGATAGCGGAATCCTTCGCCGTGGCGCGTGCCCGGATCATTCACAATGAAATTATCATTGTCGTAGCCCTTAATAACCACCATGTGATACCGCGGTCCCGGCGGGACGTAATAGGGATTATCGACCAGTTGTCCGTCAAAGGGCGCCAATACTAAATTTCCTGATAAGAGTGCATTTTTAATGTCAGCAACGGATGGATTTTTGAGAATCAGCGTTTTCATATAACCAAAATACTCGTGCATCATGCGTTCGGTGTCGCGCACATCGGTATCTTTGTCGTAGCCTAGTGTTTTCATCTCAAAAATGGCGAGCCGTAACATAACGAGGGCCGACTCATATTTGTCCGGGACCTTGCCGGTGAGATATGAGTAGCTCATGGTGATTGAAGCTTCTTCGCAAAAATCTTGCCAGGGTGAAGACCAATCGCCAAAGGGCGCTTGCACCACGAAGGGAACTGAAAGCGAGAAAAAGTGCGTTGTGGTGGTGTCGGCTTCCTGGACAGCGAGCGCCGGAAGAGCAGAAAGCCACAAAAAAAGACCGAGGAAACAGCCAATTCTTTTCATAGTTCCATTTTAAACGACACTGGATTCAAAACAATCTGTCTTACCCTATCCCACGCTATAGCGTGGGATAGGGTATATGCAGCGGAGTACGTAACGGAAGATGAAGTTATCTAAGATTTTTGCCGTGGAATTTCTGATGAATTTCGCGAAGGCCTTTATCGGTGACATGGGTATAAATTTGCGTCGTCGTGATGTGCGAGTGACCAAGCAGAGCTTGGACCGATCTGATATCCGCGCCATTTCGCAGAAGATCGGTGGCAAACGAATGACGCAATTGGTGCGGCGTTACTCGCTTTGTAATACCGGCTTTGGCCGCATAATATTTCACCATGCGCTCAACCGAACGGGGAGTGAGTCGCAGGTTATCCTCGGTGCCGGCCTTTTTTACCCCGTTAGAAATTTTATTTGCTTCGGAGCTGGCAGATGTTTTTCGTCTCCTATTTCTAACGGGGTGAACAATTCGCACAAACATGGCGGGGTCAACATCCTCGCGTTTATCCAAATATTTTTTAAGCGCGTCGCGCGCGGTATCGGATAAAAAAACCACGCGAATTTTATCACCCTTACCGCGAACAGAGAACTCACCCCTTTTTAAATTAACCGAATCACGATTTAAGTTGGTGAGTTCGGAAAGACGCAGTCCGGTCGAAAAAAATAATTCGATAATCGCCCGGTCGCGCAAAGCTCGCAGATTATTGGCTTCGGGTGCTTTGAGTAATCGCGAGAGCTCATCCTCCTCCATAAACTCAAGATCGCGTGACGGAGTTTTCGCAAGCTCTATTTTTTCGGCAGCAAGTGATTCCACATCACGCTTCGATAAGTATTTCAGGAAATTGCGCAGCGCGATCAAGTGATAATTTTGTGTCTGTTTTTTAAGCGTCCCGTTTTTATCCAGCCGATTTAAATAGAGCCGATACTCGCGAATCAGAGATTCGGTTATTTTAGTAGGGGACTCAATCTTGGCATACGCCAAAAAGCGTGAGAGGTAGTGGTCATAATTCCGGATCGTAAGCTTCGACCGGCCTTTTTCAACTTCGAGCGATTCTAAGTAGTCTTTTTTTAGATCTTGGAGCTTCATAGAGTGGTCTGTATTGTGCGACTTTTTAGGGTTGCACAATACAGACTGATTAAAACGACTCTTCAGAGTTGCTTTAATCATATTGTACGACATTATTTTGACTTAGGCTCATATATTGTCAGTACAGCAAAAATAGTTTAATGTTTGCGAAACTCGATTGGTCCAGGAGGAAACCATGACCACCATGACCAAAGTTTTGATAGCTATACTGACCGTCATGCTGCTTGGCATGAGCCAGGTCGAAGCAGAGGGACTTTGCTCAGGGACCAAGGAGGAGATCTACCGCAACCGTGATGGATACGCGCGACTCAGCGACCCTCTCGCAGTTCGAACGATTGCATTCCACGGCCCTTTTTCGCCTGGCTTTGGCAGTGGTGGTAGTACCATCCGCGAGTTGTTCGAAAAGGCGGGGGGAAGCGACCCCAATGGGTTCGAGATCCTTCGCGTGGTCCGTTTCCTCTATTCTTCTTCTGGGGAGAATGGGGCCTCGGCAGACTTTTGGTTCGAGTACGTTCATAAGTCTGCATTGAGGCCACGGTAGGGGGCGGGAACCCTACGCGACGAAGCCGTCGCGTAGGGTCTTGCAATTTACGTAAAATGTGATACTCTTTTTAAACCGGCTACCGACCACAGACTCCTGACTACAGAAAATAAAACGTTGAGCCGTAGTCCGTAGACAGTAGTCGGTGGACAGTTTAAATGTTAAAAGCTAAGCGAAAATCGAAAGTCATTGAAGCCTTCCGGACACATGCGACCGATACCGGCTCTTCGGCGGTGCAGGTGGCCGTTTTAACTGAAGAAATTGAGAAGTTAACAGGCCACTTAAAAAAGCACCCGAAGGATAATCATTCGCGGAGAGGTCTTTTGGCGATGGTCTCGAAACGCCGCCGCTTAATGAATTATCTTTCGCAGTCCGAGCCGAAGCGCTATGCTCAAGTTGCAAAGAAACTAGGGTTGAAAGTCCAGCCCGCCGTTCCAGTAAAAACTCTAGCCAAAAAGTAATTTTAATATTTTTTATTTTTAATATTCGTAACGAGCGGCTATTTGCCATTGGCTAGTTGCGAAACTCATGTCAGTCATAAAACACAAAAATCAGCGCGTCGCCATTCTTTTTGACGTGCAGAACTTATATCACTCGGCCAAAAACTTATATGGCGCGCGGGTTAATTTTGGCGCCATCTTAAAAGCGGCGACGGCGGGCAGACAATTAATCCGCGCCATCGGCTACGTGATTGCCACCGAATCGGGCGAAGAGAAAGGCTTTTTCGAAGCGCTCACCAAAATCGGCATCGAGTTAAAAGTAAAAGACCTGCAGATTTTTCCGGGTGGCATGAAAAAAGCCGACTGGGATGTTGGGCTCGCGGTCGACGCCATCCGGCTTGCGAACCTAGTCGATGCGGTGGTAATTGTATCTGGGGACGGGGATTACATTCCCCTACTTGAATACATCCGACAGGCGCTCGGCGTTCAGGTTGAAGTTATGGCCTTTGGCCGGTCGGCTTCTGCCAGATTAAAGGAGATGACCGATGACTTTACCGATCTTGGCGCGGAACCTGAAAAATACACGATTCGAATGGTGCGGTCGGCCTCATTTCGCCGGCCGCGGCGCGAAGCAGCGTATCAAAATAACAATGAGGCGCCGAGAGAGCACGTTAACCCAAACGGAGAGTAAGCTGCGGTGAGGAATGAGCCGTACAGTTGACTAGTTTGCTAGTTGCCAAGTTGTAACTGAGGCGACCCAAAGGTCGCGCAACAAGCAAACGAGTAAACTGAAGGCTCACCCTCTTCCATCGCTCTTCGTACTAGAAAAAATGAAACCAACAAAATATGCCCTCTCGATTGGGGGAAAAGAGTTAAGCGTCGAAATGGATCGATTTGCGCATAATGCCAATGGGGTGGCGGTGCGCTACGGCGACACCTTGGTGCTGGCCATCTCCGTTATGTCGAAAACCCCCAAAGAAGGCGGCGACTTTTTTCCGTTAACCTGCGACTACGAAGAAAAATTCTATGCCGCCGGCCGCATTTCCGGCTCGCGATTCATGAAGCGCGAGGGCCGCCCGACGGATGAGGCGATTTTATCGACCCGCTTGATTGACCGCACCATCCGGCCGCGATTTGACCCCCGAATGCGAAATGAAACACAGGTCGTGACCACGGTCATGGCCTTTGACGGGAAAAACGATCCCGATATCCCGGCACTCGTCGGCGCTTCACTGTCGCTCGCCATTTCGGAAATTCCCTGGAATGGGCCGGTGGCCGGCATTCGCATCGGAAAAAAAGATGGAAAACTGATCGTCAATCCAACCTACGAGGAACGAGAGGGAGCGGATTTAGATTTACTCGTCTCGGGGCCCGAAGGCAAGATCAACATGATTGAGTCAGGTGCCAAAGAAATAGAGGAGGGCGAAATAGTTGAAGCCCTCGAGCTCGCCGAAAAAGAAATCCATGAATTAATTCAATTCCAGAAGGCTATCATCGCCGAACATACCACAGGAAAAGTCATGGTGCCGCTGGCCGAACCCTCACACGAGATGACTCAATTTATGAAAGATGATTTCGAGCCGCGGCTTGAAGAAATTTTATATTCCGGTCTCAAAAAGTTGGAAAAATATGCCAAGCGTGATGAGCTAGAGGCCGAATGGAAAACGCGGGCGACTGAAATGTTCGGCGAGGCGGCGGGCACGAATACCTTAGAGCATGTCTTCCATGAAGCCGTAAACGATATCGTGCATCGCCGGGCAATCGCGGGTAACGAGCGCATTGACGGCCGCAAAATGGATGAATTGCGCGCCTTGTCGGCTGAAGTTAGCGTACTGCCGCGCGTGCACGGCTCGGGCATGTTTAGTCGAGGTGAAACACAACTCTTATCAATCGTGACGCTCGGTGCGCCATCGGAAGAGCAATTATTCGACACCATGGAGGGGGAGTTCAAAAAGCGCTTCATGCATCACTACAATCATCCCAAATATTCGACCGGCGAGGTCGGCAGAATGGGCGGGGGCCGCAGAGAAATCGGGCATGGGGCGCTGGCTGAACGGGCACTCGAGACGGTTATGCCTTCACGCGAAGAGTTTCCTTACACCATTCGGGTTGTTTCTGAAACACTGACTTCCAATGGTTCAACTTCCATGGCCGCAGTCACTGCCGCGTCACTCGCCTTGATGGATGCCGGCGTGCCGATTAAAGAACCGGCCACCGGTATCGCCATGGGCCTCATGATGGACGGGAAAGGTCATTATAAAATTTTAACCGACATCCAGGGACCGGAAGATCATCACGGCGACATGGATTTAAAAGTGGCCGGCACCAAAAATGGTGTGAACGCGCTTCAGATGGATGTAAAAATTGAAGGTATTACCGTGCCGGTTTTAAAAGAGGCCCTGGCACAAGCTAAAAAAGCCCGGCTGGAGATTTTAGAGGTGATGAATCAAGCCATTGCGGAGCCGCGCCCAGAACTTTCGCCCACCGCGCCGCGCATTACGACCTTAAAAATCAACCCGGATAAAATTCGCGATTTGATTGGGCCGGGCGGCAAAGTCATCAATGAAATTATTGATACGACCGGCGCGCAAATTGATATCGAGGATGACGGAACGGTATTTGTGACGGCGCGCAGTCAGGACTCAAGCGCTGAAGCCATCGAGTGGATCAAAAAAATTACGCGCGAAATCATGCCCGGCGAATTGCTGGAAGGCCGCGTCTCGCGCCTGTTTGAATTCGGCGCCATGGTCGAAGTTGGGCCGAGGCAAGAAGGCTTGGTGCATATTTCAGAACTCGCGCCGTACCGAGTGAGTCGCGTAACTGATATAGTAAACATTGGCGACGTCATTCCGGTCAAAGTAAAAAATATCGATGACCAGGGACGCATTAATCTTTCGCTAAAAGACGTACCCGGCCGCTATTCGGATGAAGACGTAGCGGCCGCCAAAGCCGCCAATCCCAATCCCTACGCTGGCAGACTCGAAGATGATCGCGGGCCGCGCCGGGGAGGTTCGCCAACGTTCCGGCGCGAACATCACGACCGGAGACCGCGTCACTAAGCGTTAAAGCTTGTTGTCTGCTCAATCTATAAGCAAAATTATATCTGTGCCAGAACAGGATTTTCCGCATTTCGAAGCGGGTGAAAACCCGGCAGAAAAACTAAAAGACGTGACCCCCGGCATTCGGACGATGAAGTCTGATATTTCGCAGTTTTTGAAAGAGACCAAGCCCTCGCTTGTCCAGATGCTTTCTTCGCAAGTTGAGTCCGAACGCCATCCTAAAAAAAGAACGAACCTCAACTGGGGGCGTTGGATCGGCATCGGTCTCATCAGCCTGATTATGGCCGGCATTTTGGTGCTGGCCGGCTATCTCATCTACCAAAAGATCATCGCTGCAACGGGGCATGAGGCTTCGGCTCCTGTGTCTTTACCTTTTTTCTCCATCGATCGGACGTCCGAGATTTCCGTTACCTCTGATTTTAATTTTAATTTGATCTCAAAGATTCAAGATGCGGCGTTAGGGGATGCGCCTCCGGGTTTTCTGACGCGGCTCGTACTGATTGACCAAAGGAATGGCAGCCCAATGGGCTCGCTTTCCGGAGTAGACTTTTTTAAATTAGTCCATATCAATGCGCCTTTCGGCTTTCTTTCAGCGCTGGATGGTCCCATTATGCCGATTTTGTTTAGAAGTGTGACAGGTAAAAGCCAGCTTGGCCTCATTATCAAAACAACTGATGCCAGCCGTGCCCTCCAAGCATTATTCTCGGCTGAAGGACATTTGGCCGCCGATTGGTCAGGACTTTTTGTCTCGGGCCAGCCGCCGACCTCGATTCTGCCGTTTCAAGACCGAACCTACCGCAACATCAACTACCGCATTTTGCCACTTGACGCCGGGGGCGATATTCAGCTGATCTACGGCTTATTTCCGGCAAAAAATTACATCATCATTACAACTTCAGAAGAAAGTTTCGAGATTATCATCAGCCGTCTCTACCAAGCCAGCTGATTGCGACAAGAAAGTCAGCATGAAATAATGAAGTTACTATGAAAGCGGACATACCCCAATTGAAAGAGGCACTGATAAAAGAGCAGGGACGACTCGAGCGAAGCCTCCAGAATATTGCCAAACCCGACCCCAAGAATCCCGAGAATTGGCGAGTAACCTACCCCGAATTAACCGACAGGGGGACGAAGGGCGACAATATTGCTGATGAAAATGCCGACGAGGTGGAAGAATTTGGTACGCGGCTTGAGACTGAAGATGCCCTGGAGGACCGGCTCCGCGAAGTAAATCGCGCGCTCGAGAAAATCGAAAACGGCGGGTATGGAATATGTGAGAATTGCGCGAATTCTATTCCCGCAGAGCGCCTAGCCGCCAATCCCGCCGCTCGGTTCGATATGGAACACGCCGGCGACTGAATTTCTAATATCTAATTTCTAATCCAATGCTAAACCAAAAATCCCAAATAAAAGTTTAGGATTTAGAATTTATTTCTTACTGTGGCTCATACAATTTATTCAGCGCTGCTCACCGGACTTGATGCGGAGTTAATTCGCGTCGAAGTGGATATTACACCGGGCCTCTACCTATTTTCGCTTGTCGGACTTGCCGACAAAGAAGTGCAGGAATCAAAAGAGCGAATTGCAGCAGCCATTAAAAATATTGGCGCTTTAGCGCCGCACAAAAAACCTCAGCGCGTAATTGTAAATTTAGCGCCGGCGGATTTAAAAAAAGAGGGTCCGGCTTTTGATCTTCCCATCGCGCTCGGCTATTTACTGGCTTCAGGACAGGCAGCTTTCGATGCCGAGAAAAAATTATTCATCGGAGAATTAAGCCTTGACGGGAAGATCCAACCGGTACGTGGGGCCCTCGCCATCGCGCTTTTGACGAGAGACCTCGGCTTTCACGAACTTTACCTACCCAAGGAAAATGCGGCTGAAGCCTGCCTCATCCGCGATCTAAAAATTTTCGGCGTTTCTGCCCTCGAGGAATGTCTGCAGCATCTGGAGAAGAGAAGGCTTATGGCTCCCGCCGAGCCAAAGCCCTTTTTAGAATCGGCGGAGGATTGGGATACTAATCTAACCGATCTATCTGAAATCAGCGGCCAGGAATCGGCGAAACGCGCACTCGAAATTGCAGCAGCCGGCGGGCATAATATTTTATTCTTTGGTCCGCCGGGCACGGGAAAAACAATGCTCGCCCGAGCACTGGCCTCGATTCTGCCGCCGCTTTCACTCAATGAGGCCATCGAAATTACGAAAATCTATTCTGCTGCCGGGCTTACGAAAACGAGCAGCGTTCGGCATACGCGACCCTTTCGCTCGCCGCACCACACCGCGTCTGCCGCTTCAATTATCGGCGGCGGTACCTTTCCGCGTCCGGGCGAAATCTCTTTGGCGCATCGCGGCGTATTGTTTCTGGATGAGTTTCCGGAATTTCAGCGGCCCGTGTTAGAGGCCCTGCGCGAGCCATTGGAAGAGCGGCATGTTACCGTCTCGCGCGTGCAAGGAACGGTCCAGTATCCGGCCGATTTCATTTTAGTGGCTGCCATGAACCCCTGCCCCTGCGGCAATTTGGGCAACACAAAAATCCACTGCATCTGCTCGCCCGGCGAGATCCATAAATACCAGCGAAAAGTTTCCGGCCCCTTAATGGACCGCATTGACCTGCATGTGCATGTTCCTAATCTTCCGTTTGAGACATTAGAAAATCAACCACCGGGTGAATCGTCGCTCGATGTTCGCGAGCGGATTCGGCGGGCGGGCGCGATTCAAGTTCAAAGGTTTACCAAAGATAAAATTCTAAAAAATGCGGAGATGGGTATTCGGCAGGTGAAACTCCACGCCGCCATTGATGAGGAGGGAAAAGAAGTCATGCGCAAAGCCGTTGATACGTACCACTTATCGGCACGCGCCTACCATCGGGTCTTAAAAATTGCCCGCACCATTGCCGATTTAGCTCGCGAGGCCCGCATAAAAAAAGACCACCTCCTCGAGGCGCTCCGTTACCGTCCCGTGCGGGAAGTATAGGCAATAGGAAATAGGCAATAGGGAGAAAAGTGATCGCTGGATTTGTTTCCCATTCCCTATTCCCTATTCCCCATTGCCTATTTCCTAAAATGGATTCCGCGCGCCGTGAATTTCAAAATGCACGTGACAGCCGGTTGAGCCTTTGGTGTTACCGGTATTGCCGATAAGCGCAATGATCTGGCCCGCTGTCACATTCTCACCCGGTGTGACCATACTTTTCCCAATATGCGCATAGACCGTCTGCGTTCCGTTGGCGTGGTCAATAACAATATAGTCTCCGAATCCACTGTTATAGCCATTTATCCTGGCAAGTAGCACCACGCCATCGGCCGCCGCCATGATAGGCGTACCGCAGGAGTTTGCCAAATCCACGCCATTGTTTCCATGAATACCCTGGGTTTTAATGCCGCCTCCAATCGGCCGGATGAAATAACCTTTCAAATTCGGCAGCGATGCAAAACGCTCTGATGCACCGGGGCTTGGCAGGCTTTCAACGTTCAATTCGCCATCCGGAATAATCAGTTCTATGCCGGGATCCAACGTCCCCCCAATGGGTAAATTATTATATGAGAGAATGTCTGAAGCCGTCTGATTATATTTTTTTGCAATCGACTCGATCGTATCTCCTTTTTTTACGACATAGGTCACCCCCGAGATTGGCAGAATAACCAATTGGTCACCGATCTTAATAGACGAGGCATTTTTTAGGTTGTTGGCGACCAGGATCGTATTGACGCTGATGCTAAATGATTTGGCGATGGCAGAGGGGGTATCGCCCGGTTTCACGGTATAGACAAAAATGCGGCCGGCGTTGTCTTGATCTTGAATACTGCCGAGTGGATTGGCCGGTGCGACCAGCGAGTCATTTTGGATGAAGGCAAGATCGGGTAATTGACTTAGATTCATTTTCGCGGCTTCGGGATTGGGGATGGCATAAAGCACGGGTGCCGCATTCGAAGCGGCCTTTGTTTCATTAATAAAATCGGCTTTGCCGGCTGGTGTCGCGGCGGCATTGGTAAAAAACTTAATCAGCTCCGAGATAAACCCGGCCTGCGCTGCGTCCGCTCGAACTGCTAAAGCGCCGATGAGTATCAATACAAGCAGAATCCCAGCCGAGGCTGGTCTTAAAATCGGTGACTTCATTTGGTTATTTCCCGATTGGCTCGCGAGCAAAGACGAGAACAACCGGGCCAGTTTTCATTTTCCATAGACGTACCGCGGTGAGTTCAGGCGTACCAGTTGGTCATCAAGCGGTACGAACCAATAGTACCAGCCGGCGAGCCAGCCTACAATCAAAAATCGTCCACAAATCATCCGACTCGGAACCTAAAGGACAATCTAAAGGACATTCGTCCGGGTGTGGATAAAGCTGGATTGATTAAATGTCCTATAGATGTACTATGGAAGACGAGCGAAGCAATAGTCTGGCAGAACCTATCGGACCTTCGGTCCATCGAACCAACGAGCTCTGCAGGATTGCGTCGAAATCTGTTCATTTTTTGGTTCTTTCGGGAACTAGCTACAATTTCATATCTGGTCGGAGAAGTCTCTGGTCGTTTGAGCGCTCTGGGTGGCCCTGGGGTGCTTTTCTTTTCTAATTAAGCTAATCCGGGGTAAAATAGCACCCGGTGAACCATATTCTTGAGGGCTTAAATGAGCGCCAAAAAGCAGCCGTTCTCGCCCCCGACGGGCCGGTTTTAATCATTGCTGGCGCCGGATCAGGCAAAACGAAGGCGCTGACCCACCGGGTGGCCTACCAGATTGAAAAAGGCGTCTCACCCCAGCATATTTTGGCTGTTACTTTCACCAATAGGGCGGCCGATGAGATGCGGGGCCGAATTAAGCAGCTGCTAGGGAATGGGAAGAAGGAAATAGGCCATAGGGCTCCGCTACCGAATGACTATTCCCCATTGCCCATCACCCAATTCCCATTCATCGGCACATTTCACTCCTTTGCCCTAAGAATTTTACGCCAGGAGGCGAAAAAGATAGGCTTTTTCGCGCGGTTTTCAGTATTTGACGAGGATGATTCGCTCTCACTGATTAAAGATGTTATGAGCTCGCTTGATATTTCAACCAAGCAATACCCAGCCGGCACGGTTCAAAACATCATTTCATCATTAAAGAACCAGCTGATTGGGCCGGAGGGGTATGAAATTGAACCGGGCCCATTTGCCAAAACAATCGCCCGCGTTTATCGCGAATATCAAGCCCGACTGAAATCTTCAAACGGCATGGATTTTGATGATCTCTTAATGCAACTGGTTTTACTTTTTCAAAATGATCCCAAGACGCTCGAAGAGTATCAAGACCAATACCCATTCATTCACATCGACGAGTATCAGGATACAAATCACGCGCAATACATTTTAATCAAACTCCTGGCCGCTAAATATCGGAATATTTTTGCCATCGGCGATGATGCCCAATCGATTTACTCTTGGCGCGGCGCGGACTTCACCAATATTCTCTCATTCGAAAAAGACTGGCCCGATGCGAAAGTGATCGTGCTCGATCAAAATTACCGCTCAACCCAAACCATCCTCGACGCGGCGCACGGCATTATTTCGCAAAACAGCCTGCAAAAAGAAAAAAAATTATGGACCGAAAACCCCGCAGGTGAAAAAATAGTTCTCGTCCCGCTGTCGGATGAACGCCAAGAAGCCGCCTTCATCGCGGAAAAAATTGCGGAGTTAAGAACCAAAGGACATCAGTATGAAGATTTTGCCGTGCTCTATCGCACCAACGCCCAATCGCGTGTGGTAGAAGAAATGTTTTTGCGCGCCGACATTCCTTACCGCATCGTCGGCGGAACAAAATTCTACCTGCGGCGCGAGGTAAAAGATATCATTGGCTACTTGCGCGTGCTGCAAAACCCCGCGGACACGGTCTCGCTAAAACGTATAGCGAATACGCCGCCGCGCGGCATCGGCAAAATTCTGATGCTTAAAATTTTAGCATCCGATATAGATGCCCTGACACCTAAAGAAAAAGAAGTCTACCAAAAATTTGAGTCGCTCACGCAGGAACTGAAAAAAGAGATGGCCAGCCTGACGCCTTCCAAATTTATTTTGCATCTGGTTCAAAAAATAAAATACGAGGTCTATCTCGAAGACGAATCGCGAAACGCCGAGGAACGTTGGGAGAACGTCAAAGAATTTATTTCGCTCGCCGCGCGTTATGATCAATTTCCGCCGGAAGAAGCCTACCAAAAACTGCTTGAGGATATCGCCTTAATTCAGGAGACCGATGCCATCGATCGGGGTACTCATGCGGTGCACTGCCTGACACTCCACGCCGCCAAGGGTCTTGAGTTTCGCGTGGTTTTTATTATCGGGGTGGAGGAGGGGATTTTCCCGCATGGTAGAGCCATGCTTGACCCGCGAGAGCTTGAGGAAGAGCGGCGGCTTTGCTATGTGGGCATCACCCGCGCCAAAGAAAAACTCTATATTTTATGGGCCCGCCGCCGCATGCTGTTTGGCGCGTTGCAAGCCAACCCTCCCTCGCGATTTTTGCGTGAACTGCCCGAGACGGCCATTGCGATGTCCGGAAATTATAATGATCTTGATGATGAATATTTAGAAAACGAATATGACAACTTCTGAAATTAAGTCGAGGCTGATCGCGGCCGGACTGCGTCCCAACAAATTGCTGGGCCAGCATTTTTTAATTGACCAAAACGTCTTAAAAAAAATTGTGGCACAGGCCGATGTAAAACCAAGCGAGACTATTCTCGAGATTGGCCCCGGACTGGGGATACTCACCTTTGATTTAGCCAAACGCGCAAAACGCGTCATGGCGGTTGAAAAGGACAGACAAATGTTTGAAGTTTTAGAAAAAGAAATCAGGCAACGCGGAGTAAAAAATATTGAACTGGTGAGAGACGATATCTTGCGGCTCGCCGAAAAATTCTTCCGCGACATCCGCGAATACCGCGTCATCGCCAACATCCCGTATTATTTAACTTCGCGGCTTATCCGAAAATTGCTGGCCGAAGTTTCGCCGCCACAAGAAATTATATTGATGGTCCAAAAGGAAGTGGCCGAGCGCATGATGGCGCGCCCGCCGCAGATGAATCTCCTGGCGCTTTCGGTCCAGGCTTACGGCCGACCCAAAAAATTATTTTCCGTTTCGCGGGAATCATTTTGGCCACCACCCCTGATTGACTCTGCCCTTATTTCAATTTCTGCGATCTCAAAGAATTTTTTTACCCACCACCATATACCGGAGAAAAAGTTCTTTGAAATTGCGCGCAGAGCTTTCCAGACTAAGCGAAAAACTATTCTAAACGGACTGGCACAATTTTCTTCTAAACAAAAATTAGAAAAACTATTGCGCGACGTCGGCATTGACCCGAATCGGCGACCAGAAACACTTTCATTGCTTGACTGGATAGCCATTGTTTCGCAATTGGAAAAAGGGGATTAAATACAGTTAATGCCGCGTCTGCCTCACCCAGTTACCGTTGCCTCCAGGCTGGGTTTTAGGTAACACCTCATCTCAACAGCTAAAATGCGAGGTCAATCTGGGCGCCTATACAAAGATGAGGGGGAGACTACTCAATTTCCATCATTGGGTTAAGGCCCAGAACCCCGCTTTAACGACTTCCCACAGACAGACTATTAAAAATGAAGAGTTATTAACAGATTATCCCAGCCTTATGCTGGTATAATTAAGTCATGGCGAATATCGTCCATGCGATTTTGGCGTACAGGCGAAAGCTCGTGGTGGTTTTGCTGTTGCTGGCCGGTCTCTTGGTCTTATTTTTTGCGATCGAATACGTCGCTTTGAAGCACCGCGGGGAGGCTATCCAAAATCGGCTCTCGGCGGCGGTCGGCGGCAACGGCGAGGCTAATGGCTTACTCGTTGATCCAGACCACGACGGGCTGAAAAACTGGGAGGAGACCCTCTGGCATACGGACCCGAACAATCCCGACACCGACGGTGACGGGGTTTCTGACGGTGATGAGGTGAAAAAGGGCTGTGACCCGACAGTCAAAGGTTGCGGAAACTTAAACCCCGACTCGACTGCCGGATCGGCGGGTCTGACTTCACAGCTTGCTGAATCCATCATCAACTCGGGCGCACTCGCCAACACGCTTCAGCCATCGCCCGATATTCAGACCTCGCTGCAAAATATCCAATCGCTCGGATCAAATTATGAAACCGCCTCGGAAACCGCGGGCGCTGTAAGTCCCAATCAAATTCGAGTCGGCGGGGACGCAAGCCCCGACGCCATCCGCGACTATTTTAATTCGATGGCGGAAATTTTGCGTGAACATTCGGCCGGCGTGAGACAAGACCCGATTCAGCTGATGTTTCAGATTTCGCGCAATCCGAACAGCGCATCGCGCTACGGATTATTCAATTATTATGCCGCGGCGGCCGAGGCCTCGTTTCAGGCCATTGCCGCCATCCCAGTCCCCGCGCCTGTCAAAGATCTCCACCTGCAGATTTTGCAGCTGATCGGCAAAGAAAAATTTATTTACAAAACGTTCGCCAATACCCAAAAAGATCCGATGTCGGCCATCATCGCGGTCCAAGACTACGAAGTAACCGGCAAAAAGTTAGCCGACCTTTTTAATACAACCATTCCTGCGCGGCTCAACAGTCTCGGGGTCAAGTTTAAATCGCATGATTCAGCCATTTTGACGTTTCGGTGGTAACCATGAATCGGAATTTTCATTTTTGGAGAAATAGATTGATCGGAATTGGGTTATGCCTGGTGTTAGGGCTTGAATTGGTCGTGCCCAGCGTGTCTTTGGCCCAAGAGCAGGGCGGACTGCCCGGAACGGGAGACCAAGTTCTGCAAGAAATCAATAATAATCTGCCGGCAAGCGGCGTAGTAGATAGCGGGGTCGACAGCGGTATCACCAGTTTCCTCAAGGGATTTATCCCGGGGGCGGGTTGCGTCAACGGCGGTGATATTGCCAACATCGCGCAGGGCGCTATTGGCGGCGCGGTAAAAGATGGCGTCAGCGCAGTACTGGCTAAAGTCGGCGGCGTTGAGGGGGCTAAAAAATATGCCCAAGACCAATTGAGGGGTTTATTCAAAACCGAAATCAAGCAAGACATTAGTCAAAGTTCTGTAGTAAACACCGCGCAGTCCCAAGCTTCATCTGACGCGCTTGACAAAGCCAGCACTGATTTTGCCAATAAAGCTGTCGAGGAAACTGAAACCGCCGGTACTTCTGGGTCAGTGGCTGTGGGGCAATTCATGACGGAAGATGCAAGTCAAACGGCGGATACAGTCGCGAGTAACGTTGGAAGTTATGCAGACGAAGTATTCGATTACGGCGGCACGGAGGTAGTAGACACTGCGGGTGTGATAACAGGAATCCCCGTGCATGATCTACTTCTATCCATATCCGAAAGCGTTGCACATGCAAAAACAGACACCATATTGACGAAGATTTTGGGAGAAAATACCAAAACGGAAAAAGATGTGGCCGCCCTCGTAAAAAAAGAATACTGCCTCGATAGCATCGCGACCGCCCTCGAGCGTCAGGTGATACGGCTCGCGCATGACATGGTCATCCGCTGGATTTTAACCGGCAACTTCGGCGCGCCGCAGTTCGTGCAAAGTTTTACGGCCGACCCGAAAAAAATCGCCGAAAACGCGGCGCGTATCTTTGTCTCGCAAATCACCGGCATTAATTTCTGCAACTACTTCCCGCCCATCGTCGGTCCGGCGTTATTTTCCAATAACATCTCCATAAGCCTGGCTTGTAACGTAGCCAATCCGCAACTGGCTTTATACACGCAATTTTATTCGCCGTACACCGGTAACTACCCGATTTCTGATTGGATCGCGGCTCAAAGCCCGAATCGTGATTACGTCCAGACTGTAATTAATGCACAAGACGCCAAAGCGGCTTATGAGACGGCCGCGGTCAACGCCTGGAGAACTCAAACCATTGCCAACAACGGATTCTACGGCCAGCAGAATGCCAATGGCTCTATTGTGACGCCGGGCTCGATCGTAGCCGAACCGCTGAAATCTTTGATTCAATCAAATGACCGCCAACGTGATTTGGTCAATGAAATCGGCCAAGCGATTGCGAGCATTGTCAACACCGCCGTCGGCCAGATGATCAATAAGGGACTGGGTAATATTTTCCAGCGATGAGCAAAATCCTGAAAACAATTCTCAATACTTTCTTACTCGCCTCTATCAGCCTAGGCCTTTTGATGCCGGCCATCAGTTTGGCACAAAATGCAAACCCGGCTTCTCCGCCAGACCTTGGCCAATTCGAGTATGAAAAAACGTCAAGTCCCGCGGCACAAGCGCAACAGAGTGATTTGCAGAAAACTAATCTGACTGGAGGCAGCCCGGCCACAACACCAACGGTCTCACCCAACTTGGGCTGCGGATACAACGTCTTGAGCTGGAAATTGTATGCCTGCGGTTTTATCTTGGCGGGTATCAAGACTCTCGACGGCTTAGCCTATCTCGTCTATGGCATAGCCAGTTACCTCTTCAGCATGGCTCTTGATGAAACACGGGCCAATCTATCAGCCACTCCCGCAATTCAAGCCGGCTGGCAAATTTCGCGCGATGTTGCGAATTTATTTTTCATCATCATCCTGATCGTGATGGCGCTCGGCACTATTTTTGATGTCGGCACATTCAAAAAAGAAATGATTGGGAAAGTAGTTCTGATTGCTTTAATTATCAACTTCAGCTTTCCCATTGTTCAATTTACCGTGCAGGTGACGAACGCGCTGGGCGATCTCTTTATTGGCCGTATCCAGCAAAAAGATCAATCGATGGGGGATGTCATTCGTACGATGCTTGATCCCACACTGCCCGTTAATGCTGCCCTAACACCACCAGCGGCTTATGCGGGAAATGAGGGCCTTAAAAAAGCCGAAGCGGATAGGTTTGAAGCGTGTAAAGCAGTCTTTCTGAATTATACCAAAGAAAATAGCGATAAGTGCGATAGCGCTAGTGCCGCACTCCTCACCGTAAACAACCAGATAAGCGAGAACAATGATACGCTCTCGCTGGTGGGCAAAGCTTTGGCTCTAAAACTTATCTTTTATCCAGTTGGCCTGTTTGCCTTACTTGCTGCCACCATTTTTCTGATTGTTCGAATTACGGTATTGGCTTTTCTCATGATGGTCAGTCCGCTGGCCTTTCTCTCAACACTGATTCCTTATACACAAGGCCAAATGTGGAATCCCTGGAGAGACAACCTCATAAAATATTCCCTATACTACCCCGCGTTTGCCTTGTTTTTCATGTTTTCAATTCTCGTATCGCGCTCCTTGATAAATGCTATCCCGCCTCCACTCGCAAATATTAATGGACAACCCGTAGCCCAACCCCTCAGCATCTGGCTACAATTCATCCTTAGCGTGAGCTTCCTATTTATTTCCATAATTGTGGCGCAAAAGATGGGCATTGCCGGATCAAGCAGTGTCATGAAGTACGGTAAGCAATTGCGCAATTGGGGCCAGACGAAGTTGCAGAATGCGGGAGTGCGTTGGGGAGCCGCTCCGCTCGCAAGACTTGGGCTTCGTGTGCAATCAGCGACAGGACTTTCAGCTTTCCCGGGTCTTGGCAGATTAGCGGCCGCGCCGTTACTGACAGTTACGCAACGAGACAAAAAACTGCGTGATGACCGAGAGAAGGCGCGCGTTGCTGCTCTGCAAGCGGCTGCGGATTCCAGCGGAAGGTTTATTAAAACAGGAGTAGCCTCCGGGCTCTTTGAATCAGCGGCTAAAAATGTAAAGGAGAAGTTTATTGAAGATGCCAAGCCTGTTCAACTGCGCAATACTTTTGCAGACAAAGAGTCAGCAGACATTCGAGATCAAACAGGCTTTGAGCAATTGAGTCCCAAGAACCAAAGCAAGGTGCTGGAGGCGATCGGATCTGATCTAAGCAAGAAAGCCCGCGTTCTGACGGGCAATGAAAACATTAGGGATATGCCCGAGAATCAGTTCGAGGCGCTTCTTAAGAGCGGCAAGCCTGATGAGCGGGAGAGAGCCGAAGCCATGATGCGCGGCATGGCGCAGACGATTGCCTCCATGTCGGCAGACGATCAAAGAAAAATCAGCGCTGAAACCTTCGAAAAGAACGGAGTCTTCCGTGCGGCTCTGCCTCTGGCGCTGACCAACATTAATACGATGCGGAATATATTCAGCGATCTGTTTAGAGTAAAAGAGCTTGGCAAAATCATTAAACAGGGAGCTGGCCTTGGTTTAGACGCCAATCTAAATGACGGGGCTGATGAGCACTTCAATAAGGTTACTATCCAGCACCCCGAGACCAACGTGACGCTTACGACGGGCAGTGATCGAGATCTCCGAGAAACACTCGAACGCATCACGAGCATATTCCCTGATGATAAAAACCAGCAACGTCAAGAGATGAATCGATGGCTGGGGCAGAAACGCATGGTTTCGGGTTATATAATTCCTTCGTTTGATGCTATCACTGACCCGGGCGAGAAAACTGCGCGCTACCAGCAATGGGATAGGGAGCAGTCTGATAAAATCCTTGATGCTTACGACAGCACAAGGGGTACTAATATGCGGTATGCAGTAAGAAAACTTAGAAGTATCCCTCGATTCCAAGGTATGGCCCAAACTCTCACTTCAAATCCGGACGCACAAACTTCTGTCCGAAATGAAATACCATTATCGAATAAGGCCGGCGAGACGGCGGCTGCCGCAGCCGAAGTCCCACCTCCGCCAGCGACCGGACCGCAGCAGCAACAAACACAACCATGAGAAAAATATCGAAAGAACAGCTGATCGAACTATATAAAACTCTCCCGATCGATATCGCGAGAATCTACGAAGCGCAAGAGACTTCGCAAATTATCATGAGTATCGGTAAGAAATACGCCTTGCCGATTGATATCGTGGGGGACTTAAGCTACGAAATCGGTCTCGTGCTCGTCGGCGCGTCTCCCGCGCGGGAATTTATTGACAACATCAAGTCTTCGCTTGGCGTTTCCCGAGATAAAGCCATTTTGATCGCCGAGGACGTAAATCATCAACTCTTCTCGCCAATCCGCGAAAGTTTAAAAACACTTCATAAAGTAGAAATGAATAGTCCTCTCATTCCAGAAGAGAAACCCGCATCGCTGGCGGAATTAAAACGGGAAACCCAAATGGCCAAAGAAACAAAAAGTCCGGGGGTAGTGCCTATTCCAATAAAAACGCCGAACGCGCCGGCGCCCATAGCGGAAATTAAAACAGCGGCACCCCAAATGACGCTTGAAACTCCAGTGCCAAGGCCGACATTTACGCCAAAGCCGATTCAAACGGAACCAAAATCCGAAGCGCCAATCATCTTAAAAGAAATTCTGCCGGAAAAATTGCCGGATATTGCAAAACCCCCGGCGCCTCCTGCACGAGAGACACCAGAGATGCCGAGCCTACAACCAAAACCGGCTCCCGTTCCGGTCATAAAAACCATGCCGCAGGAGTCTGGTATCATGCACACCCCAGTGCCCGCACCTAGTCCCGAAATTAAAAAACCAGAACCAGTAACCGAACCTCAAACGCCAAAAATTATTGTGCCTCCGCCGCCCGCACCCGAAAAACTGCCGCCGCTTGTAAAGCCGGCAACGTCTCCGGCGCCAAAAACCCAAACCTACGAGGCGTCCGATCCATACCGTGAACCAGTCGGCTAGGAAATGGGGGATAGCGAATGGGAAATGAGGGACGGTAAACGGGGAACAGCGAATGGAACATGAATTCGTATCGAGAATTACTGGTGTGGCAAAAGTCAATTGAGCTGACCACTGAAACATATCGTATGACAGAATTATATCCAAAATCTGAAGTGTATGGGTTGACGAGCCAAATTAGACGGGCGGCGATTTCAATTGCTTCTAATATTGCTGAAGGATGGTCACGTAAAAATATTAAGGAGTACAATCAATTTTTAAGGATTGCTCGAGGTTCAGCTGCAGAATTAGAAACTCAATTGCTGGTAAGCAAAAACGTTGGCCTATTGAATACATCCAATTTTGACAGGTTCTCGCAGAGCAGAACTTCCATAATGAAAATGCTGAATGCTTTAATAACAAGTCTCAATCGTCTATGACATACCTATCCATTCCCCATTACCCAATGCCTATTTCCTAATCATGAGACAATACCAAGTCCCGCAATTTATCGACATCGAGGATAAAATTATCGGCCCGCTGACGCTGAAACAATTTATGTACCTAGCCGTGGGAGCCGGTCTCTTAGTTATTTTTTACTATCTTTTCAATTTTTATATTTTTATCGTGCTGGCTGTTCCCATCGGCTTGTTTTCATTGGCTCTGGCCTTTTTTAAATTAAACAACGTGCCATTTCCGAAAGTGGTCATGAACGCCATCGGCTTCTACACCCACCCGCATCTATACCTCTGGAAGCAGCAGCCGGCGAAAAAAGAAGGGCCGACCGCAACGCCTAAAACTCCGCTCTCTAAAATCCCCAAGTTAACCGAATCCAAGTTGCAGGATTTGGCTTGGAGCCTGGATATAAAAGAGAACCTGGAATAATACAATTCTTGTAAACATTCGTGGTTACCGCCCCTCAAGAATCGAAAAAATCAAAATCAGCCCGCGCCTCGCAGGACTTTTTGGTGATTGATTCAATCCGCGATGGTCTGATTGTGATGAAAAACGGCCGCCTGTGTATGGTCCTGATGGCCTCGGCTTTTAACTTTGCGCTGAAATCTCCCGAGGAACAGGATGCGATTATTTTCCAGTACCAGAACTTTTTGAATTCGGTTGATTTTTCGCTTCAGTTCGTGATTCAATCCCGCAAATTGAACATCGAGCCCTACCTTTCATCCCTCCGCGAATTTGAAAAAGCGCAAGACAATGACTTATTAAAACTCCAGACCGCAGAATACATCGAGTTCGTGCGCGGGTTCGTTGAACTGTCGAATATCGTGGCGAAATCTTTCTATATTGTCGTTCCCTTTGAGCCGATAAACCTAAATCCGGCCGGAGCGGCGCATTTTCTTTCTTCTCTGTTTTCCAAAAACCAATCCGCCAAAACGAAAAGCGACGACGAGTTCGCGCAAAATAAAATCCAGCTTCTGCAGAGAGTCGACTCTGTGCAACTCGGCCTCCAGCGCATCGGAGTACGCAGCGCCGTTTTAAAAACGGATGAACTAATTGAGCTTTTCTACAGTTTGTACAATATGCAGGAGTTGGAAAAAGAGAAACCAACCAGTGAGGAAACCATATGATTATGCCCAGTAATACAACTTCCAGTGTGTTCTCCTATACATATGCACTAGAAAGTATGAAAGATAAAAAAAGATATATTGGTTATACGCCTAATCTTCGAAAACGAGTAGAAGAACACAAACGAGGTTATTCTGTTGCGACCAAGTTTCGATTGCCATTCGAGCTTGTTTATTACGCAGCCTGTTTAAATCAAGACGACGCCAAGCGCCGAGAGCATTACCTCAAAGGCACACAAGGTCGCAGATTTTTAGGATTAAGACTAAAAGAGTACACACGCCGAAAAACGGCGCTTGGCGTCTCTGAAAGTTGATAGACTGGGATGGCGTTTGATTTTCTAAAATCTAAAAAGAATGAGGCTGATGAAATACTGGCCGTTTTCCCCGAGGATATTTACCGCACGGCCGAATTATCATTGCGCGATATCATCTCGCCCTCGGCTTTGCAAGTCAATCCATCTTCGTTGCAACTTGGTGAAAAACTGGTCCGAACTCTTTTTGCCTTTTCCTACCCGCGGTATCTGCACACCAACTGGTTTACGCCGATCATCAATCTCGATAAGGTCTTCGACATTTCCATGTTTGTCCACCCCGTGGATACATCGAACGTCTTAAACCAGCTACGCAAGAAAGTGGCCCAAGTCCAATCCCAGCTCGCCACCAGAGAAGAAAAGGGTTTGGTGCGCGATCCGGTGCTCGATACCGCCTACCGCGATCTGGAAGAATTAAGAGACAAGCTCCAGCAAGCCACCGAAAAATTATTTAACTTCGCCCTCTACATTACAATCTACGGCGACTCGGAAACCGAGTTAAATAAATTGGAAACGCAAATTAAGTCTGCGCTGGAAGCCAAACTCGTCTACCTGAAGCCGGCACTCTTCCAGCAGGAAGAAGGCTTCCAATCAACCTTGCCCTTAAACAATGACGAGCTCCTCATTCATAGCTACATGAATTCGGCACCAATCTCTTCGACCTTCCCCTTTGTCTCATTCGACCTGACCTCGTCGCGCGGCATCATGTATGGCGTTAACCGCCACAACAACTCGCTGATCATTTTCGACCGCTTCTCAATGCCAAACGGCAACTCGGTTATGTTTGCCCAGTCCGGCAGCGGCAAATCCTACGCTTCAAAGCTTGAGATCCTGCGTTCGCTCATGATCGGAACGGATGTGGTGGTGATTGATCCTGAACGCGAGTATGAGTATCTTGCTGAAACGGTCGGCGGACGATATTTTAACATTTCACTAAATTCGCCCCATCACATTAATCCCTTTGACCTGCCGCCGCCGCGCGAAGATGAGTCGCCCTCGGATATTTTAAGATCGAACATCATCAACTTGGTCGGACTCTTTCGCATTATGTTGGGCGGCCTAACGCCCGATGAAGATTCGGTGCTTGACCGCGCTATTACCGAAACTTACGCCTCGCGCGACATTACGCCCAACTCCGATTTCTCAAAAGCCAATTTTCCCACGCTGTCTGATCTGGCCTTGGTGCTCGCCAATACCGAGGGCGGCGCGGGGCTGGCCACCCGGCTCAAAAAATACACCGAGGGCACCTGGGCCGGATTCTTAAACCAGCCGACAAACATTGATATTAACTCCAAGATGGTGGTCTTCTCGGTCCGCGACATGGAAGAAGAACTGCGGCCGGTCGCGATGTATATCGTGCTTCATTATATATGGAACCTGGTCAGGGCCGAGTTGAAAAAGCGGCTCCTGGTGGTGGATGAGGCCTGGGTCTTGATGCGGCATGAGGACGGCGCCTCGTTTCTATACGGCATTGCCAAACGCGGCCGCAAATATTATCTGGGTCTTTCGACCATCACGCAGGATGTGGCGGACTTCATGGGCTCTCCCTACGGGAAGCCGATCGTGACGAACTCCTCGATCCAGCTGTTACTCAAGCAATCTCCCGCCACGATTGAGGCCGTCGCCCAGACCTTTAACCTGACGGAAGAGGAAAAATTTCTGTTGCTTGAGTCCGACGTCGGGGAGGGGATTTTCTTTGCGGGACTTAAGCACGTCGCCATTAAAATTATCGCCTCCTACACGGAAGACCAGGTCATCACCTCCGACCCCAAGCAGTTACTATTAATCAAGCAGGCGAAAGCCGAACTGGCTGCAAGTTAAACCTATGCCGAGCACAGAAACGAAAAGAGAAAATATTTTAGGAGCGGTTGAGACTGCGGATGTGTTGCGACGCGAGCCGATGCCTGCGACTGATTATCATGACGATAATGAAGCGTGGTACCAGCGGACTGAAGCCGAGCAGGCTCGGCAGGAAAAAATGCGGTCGGCTGAAGCCGCGGCCCTGGAGGAACAGGCGGCCGCCGAAGCCCAGCAAATAGCCGAAGAAAATTATTACCTCGCTCTGTCTCAAAGCCGGCGCCAACAAACGCTTGCCCAAGCCGAACGGGCAGAAGAGGCGGAACAAAAAGCCCAAAAGAAAATCGGCTCGATGCAGTGGTTGTTGTTATTCGCGGCGGTCTCATTCTTTTCACTGATTGGCTATCTGGCTGATTTTATCATTCCCTTTATTGCGATCATGATTGATTATGTGATTGTAGGCTTTCTCTGGATCTGGCGCGTGGGGCACCAACTGCATCCGGCCTCGATGACGAGCGGCGCGCGGGCTATGAAACTCGCCGGGGTCAACACTCCGGGATCTGAAGCCATGCAAAAAGCAGAAGAAGCCGTGCCGGGTTCGGAGCTGGTCTACATATTGTTTTCCGGCATCAGCCCGCTGGTGTATTTATTCGCCCTCTGGATGTCAAACCAATGAAAACTTTTTGGCTCATAAAAAAATACTGGCTGGCGGAGACGGCCTTGGTTTGTATGCTCTTGATGCCGGGCGCCTCGGTCCTGGCGCAAAGCGCGACAAGCACCGTCGGCATCAATCTAACGGTCATCCCGTCAACAACGACGTTTACAAATGCCCAGCTCTCGGCACAAGCCACGCTCGTCGGCGCAGATCCTAAAACGGCCACTTTTTACTGGTACTTCAATAATGGCTCGATCCCAACTGTCACGGGGATCAATAGAACGCTGTTTACATTCCAAGCACCCGCCAGTCCTGGATCTTACCCGCTACGCGTGAGAGCTACAATCCCGAATCAGAATCCGGTCGAGGCGACGACATACATGAGTGTTCAACTCTCACCGGCAGATATTCAAAATAACTTGAGTGCAGTGGGCGCAAGCCTCTTGGGACTTTCACAAATCAATATCAATACCTCCAACGATTCACCGGCGCCGGGCGAGGCCGTTCTTTTGACCGCGACGTCGCTTGGAGATGCGCTCGCGGCTGCCACATTTGAATGGCGGGTAAATGGAAAAATAGCCAAGTCGGGGAAAGGCGAGCAAACTCTTTCGCTTAGTCTCGGGGCGGCCGGGACCGGAACCAGCGTTGATCTGGCTATCACGAAAATTGACGGCACTGTTCTTCGAGCTTCAAAAACACTGATTCCGCTTTCAATTTCATTTTATTGGTGGGCGGATACCTACGTGCCAACCTGGTATCAGGGGAAAGCTCTAGCGACACCGGGCAGCACCATCCACATCCAAGCCCGTCCCTCATATGCAGACGCCATTGCCAACTCACTGGTTTATACCTGGAAAATAAATGGCGATATTATTCCATCTCAATCCGGCCAAGCCAAGAGCATATTCGCCTATACGATTCCCGCGGTTAAAGAGCTTGTCGATACGATTTCCGTAAAAGTGGAAAATATTTCCGGCACATTCTCCCAAGAGGCGACGTTCCCGTTGCCGCTGGCAGAGCCCGAAGCGTTGATTTACCAAAAAATTCCGCTCTCTGGCATTGACGGCTCGCGCGCCATTTCGAGCATACCCATCCAGTCGGGGGGTGCCAATGACTTTATCGCCGAGCCGTTTTTTGCGCCGAAAAATTACGTAAAAGATTTACAATACCAATGGGTGGCCAATAACCAGGTTCTCGAAAATAAGGGCGCTTCACCTGAACTCCTTACCTTGCGAAGCGCTGCCGGTATCCGGGGGAATCAAGATATTTCAGTCACGATCCAAAGCGCGGTTGATAAACTATTCCGTATATTCGGCTCATTTGCGGCCAGTGTGCAATAACGAAGACCTATGAAATACTTCGCGACATCCATTATCTTCTGTCTCTTGTTTGTATCTATTGCTTCGTTGGCTTTTGCGGCTGATTACGATGCCCAATTTACCGCCGATAGGCCGGCTACTGGAAATTCACAAGCGGCTAATGACGTCCCCACCGCCTCTGATCAAAACGCCTACGCCATCCTCATTTTTATTTATAAATTAGGTCTTGCCCTCATTGGCGTCTCATCGGTGTTCATGATCAGCTGGGGCGGGCTTAAGCGTATCTATGCGGCAGGAAATCCGAGTAAGATTAGCGAAGCCAACACCAAAATCACCAATGCCATCTGGGGCATCGTCTTAGCCCTTAGCTCTTATATTATTCTCTACACAATCAATCCGCATCTGGTGCAGTTAAACATTGGGAGTATTCAAATCCCAGCTTTACAAAGCGCTAACCCCAATATCCCAAATAATGCGCCTCTCCCGCCCGGATCTATCCCATCAACAGGCGATACGTGTCCCAGCCCGTACGTAAAAGATAAATACGCCGGAAGCTGCTGGCCGGGAATAATTTCTTCTAATAGTGGATCCTGTCCAGTAAACTACAAACCAGCATTTGGCGATAAGTCAGTTTGTACCTACGTGGGACCGCCTTACTAAATATGACAAGAGTCACAAAAATTTCAGTCGGTATCGTTGCCATTATTCTCTTTATTCTAATTGGCTGGTTTATTTATTCGCGCATCACTTCACCGAATTCCGTGAGTACCACAATTACGAAATTCCTTTCCTTCCCGGGCGGGGGCGGCAGTTCCTCGAGTTCATCGGGCGCGACAACGGGCAACAAAACGGGAACGGCTGATCAAAATCAGCCTGTAAACGCGAGCGTGACCCAAATTACCAAAGAGCCCGTCATCGGCGCGACGCTGGCGGGTGACGGAAAGAGTCTCTTGTTCTACCAAAAAATCGGCGGGAATCTGATGAGAGCAGATTTAGACGGAGGGCACGAGACGGCGATATCTAATCTGACTGTGGTTGGAATTACAAACGTTATGTGGGCGGCGGACAAAGCCTACTCAACGGTCGGCTACAGCGACGCCAGAGGAACTAAATATTTTAACCAAACTACCGCCGCGTCCAGCACATCATTTCTGCCGCCGGGAGTAACGAGCGCTGCCTGGTCGCCAAAATCAAGCATGATTGCCTACACAGAGATGATTGGGAGTACCTTGCGCGTCGCCACGACGGATGCCAAAGGCAAAAGCCAAAAAACAATCTACCAGACATCAATCCCGGATTTTCACGTCAGCTGGATTGACCCCAACAGCCTGATCCTGACCACAACGCCGACCTACGCGGTGTCTGGTCTTGCCTATGTCATTCCGATTGGTGGTTCGGCTAAGAATTTTCTTTCAAGACCCGGCCTCTCGTTACTCCCGGCTGGCGCAAAAAATCTGCTTCTATATTCATCAACGGACGCCGCCGGAAATCTTCAGGATCTTAGACTGGTGAATCAAAAAACGTCTGCCATTCTTGACGTTTCGGGGATCCGCACGCTGGCGGAAAAATGTGCCTGGAATCAGGTTGGCTCGAGTACCTACTGCGCGGTGCCGCTTGGCGCTGACACGATAAACAGCGATGGATCAATCCGGCTTCCGGACGATTGGTATCAAGGGAAAGTCAACTTCCACGATGCACTCGTAAAAATTGAGGCCTCAACGGGAAATGCGTCCCTACTCATGACGGACTCGCAATTTGATATGACACATCTCTTCCTTACCCCCGACGAGAAGTATCTCTATTTCATAAACAAAAAAGATTCAACACTCTGGCGCGTGAATATAGGCCCGGCAACGAATGCGGGCGTTAAGTAACTCGCTTTTCCTCGAGCCGCTACCCTATGCCACGCTATAGCGTGGCATAGGGTATATGCTTACCGTCGGAGCGCTTGGGGTTTCAAATGGAAGTGTCGATACGCTCGATGCTCTTGGTGGCCCAGAGATCGTGTCCGGAACACAGTAACATAGCGCCGAATTTGGAATGTCTCCGCTATAAAGTCGACTTCATCTTCGCAGGGGACAAAATGCACAAACACACTCTTGTGATACTGAAAGCACCCGAGACTGCGCAATTTCATGCGCAGTGCGTCCCGAGCAGTTTTATGCCGTTCAGGGATATCAAACAAAATTACACTCCAGTAACCGTCCCAGGATTTAGGAATTTTTAAGATTAAATCCTCGAATTCAAGTCTCCGTAGACGCACCCTGCCAGCTTCAGTTATAGAGAGAGTCTCGTTACCCCCCGCATCAAGAGTAATTTGAACCATCCTGCGCGTTTTAAGGCGACGCAACGCGCGTTCAATCGAAAGTCTCTTAATGCCGGAATGCTTTTTGGTGAGTAACGGCTTAAGCGCTATTGCCAACCCCGGTAGCATCACCGTTGCAGCCACCAACCCCGTACTCGCCAATACCATAAGGATTGATCTTACAATTTCATTTTTTCTCATCTACATCATTATACGCTATAGCGTGGGATAGAGTAGAACTAATAAATTAGATGTAATAAATATAACTAGATTCACTAGAGAGGATTCGGTTTAATGACGACTCTTCGGTCGGGGTTTTCGCCAACCGATTCCGTTATAATATCGGGATACTCGGCGAGCGACATGTGAATGATGCGCCGTTCATAAGAAGACATGGGTTTTAAAATAATTTCTTTTCGATACATGCGGACTTTTTTGGCGATCATTTTTACCTCATCGCGGAGCATCTCGGCGTGACGCAATTTATAATCGTTCACATCAAGCGAAAAATTAGGGCCATCGGGAAATTTTTTCTGGACAATTTTTTTCACCAAATATTCAAGTGAGGCCAGGTTCGCGCCGTGCTCGCCGATTAAAAATCTGGCGTCTGGCACTTCGATATTAAAACGCAACCCGAAGTGCATTGATTCTTCGGGGGTGACTCTGCCCGGGATTTTGGTAAGTTCTAAAAACTTCTCAATTTCCCGGCATACATTCGTCTCCATTTCTTGCAAATCAGCGGGGGCCATAGGGGAAAATTCTGGCTCGAGACTAGCAAAAAATGGCCTTTTTGTCTACTATTTTTTAGAAATTTAAATGTAGGGCGTATCGATTTTCGTGACCACCTGCTGAATAATGCCGAAGACGTTTAGCGTCACCCAGTAGAGAGGTAGGGCAGCAGCAAATTTGATTGAAAAAATAAAAATAATAATCGGGAGCATATAGAGCGTCTGCATTTGAAGCGCTTTCTGGAACGAATCTCCTGCGCTGGGGGTCCCTACTTTTTTTTCTCCTGTGATAATTCCTGAAGATGGCGTCATCACATAGCCCTGGAAAAACTGAGTTGCCGCGGCCAAGATTCCGAGAACGATACTCGTATGGGCCAAATTGATAAAACCGAAAGCGGTCGGATTTATTGAGGTTGGGTGCGGCACAAATGAATAGAGTTGGCCCAGAAAGGTCTGGAAGTAGGCCGGATCAGAGACCTGCCGGAATACTTGATAGAGCGCAATTAAGAGCGGCAACTGAATGAGTAACGGCAAACAGCCCGAAGCGGGGTTGACGCCCTTTGATTTGTAAAGCTCCATAACTTTTTTTGCCTGCTCCTCCTTGTTGTCTTTATATTGGTCCTGAATTTTTTTTAATGCTGGCTGTATGGCGGAAAGCTGCTTCTGGGCTTTCATTTGCTTGGCAATAAAGGGATAGAGTAACAGCCGAATAACAATGGTCAGTAAAATTATTGAAAGACCAAGGTCGTGGTAGGGGATAGCCGCATAGAAAAAAACTAGGATATTCGCGAGCGGCCGGTAAAGAATCTCGTTATAAATCGCGCCAATCATACCCGCCTAAATTTTTGTTATGTTATTTTGTTTCGCGAGAAATTTTCTAAAGCCCGGTTGTTTCATGTTTATTTTTCTCATATACATCAGCTTAACAAAAACTTTGGCGGGTCATATCACCGGATCAAACCCGCCTTTGGAAAATGGATTGCATGACAGGATGCGTCTTCCCGCCTTGAGGCTGCCGCGCCATAACCCATAATTTTGTATTGATCGCTCGGCATAGCGCGAACACGTCGGATAATACCGGCAGCCCGCGCCCGGCCCGAATAGTCCGTGCCAAGCTGGAGAAAAAAACGTTCGATAGAAATGAAAGATTGCGCGTGTGAACTTCATAATTGAGGGTGCTTCCATAAAGAGCCGAGCGACTGATAAAAATGCGTTCGAGAAATACCCATAGCGCTCGGTTTTACCGAGAGGACATAATCGCTGGTCTTCGTTTTGAGAATTTTATTCTGCCGCACCCATTCAGATATTCTGCGGCGGAGTCTCACGCGGTCGGTGGCTTTTTTTGAGACTCCTTTCGAGATAACAATCGCCATCCTGCCGGGGGCGCCTTGTTTATAATGCACGCGGAGAATAAAAAAATCATTCTCCGCTCGTTTTGATTTCTTAAAGACCGCCTGGATTTCTCGATCTTTCGAAAGCCGGGCCGATTTTGGTAGGGGCATGGAAATTCGCAAGCTGATTAGACGGAAAGTCGATGCCGCCCCTTCGTCCTGCGTCGAGACAGGACATTTTTCCCTCCGCGCGATCTTGATCGTTTCAGAAACCCGTGTGTTTTACTTCGTTTTCTTTTTTTAGGTTGGTATGTTATAGACATGTGGTAGACAGTATACTATCATTTTTTTGACATTCACAAGTAGCCAACAGTCTATCCCCATTTGGGCGGAAATTCAGCTCGCTTTCCAGATTACCAACGCAGAGTATAATGTGGATACTTAAAACGAACTCGCATATGACCCACGAAGAATTGTGGCGCAACGCGCTTCAAGAAATAGAATTGGCAACAACCAAAGCCAACTTTATTACGTGGTTCAAGCAAACAGCGATTGCCGACCTGCGAGACGGCATTATCACGCTCTCTGTACCCAATGGATTCGCCCGCGAATGGCTAAAATCTAAATACCATAAATCAATTTTACGCGCGATCCGTAATTTAAATAATGACATTAAGGATGTTGAGTACGTGATTGGGAAATACCAGCCGCCGGAAGAATCCCGGCGCCGGCCCTCCGCCGAAAAACGGTATGCCCCCGAGCCGGGGGTCGTGATCCCCGACGAGGAATTCTCGCTGCGGGATCTTTCGGTCGATCCTGACACAAATTTGAATCCGCGCTACGTCTTTGAGACCTTCATCGTTGGTTCATTCAATGAGTTAGCGCACGCGGCAGGACAATCGATCGTTAAAAATCCAGGAACAACTTATAATCCGCTTTTTATTTATGGCGGCGTGGGTCTTGGTAAAACGCATCTGATCCAGGCGATCGGGAACGAGATGATGAAACAAAATCCGACACGAAAGGTGAGATACGTTCCGGCAGAGCGTTTCATGGGCGAGATTGTAGAGGCTTTAAAAAATCAGGAGATGTCGCGACTGAAAGAAAAATACCGCTCGGTAGACATGCTCATTATGGACGACATCCAATTTATTGCCCGCACTGAGAAAATGCAGGAAGAGTTTTTCCATATATTTAATGCTTTATACGAAAGGAACAAGCAGATATTAATTTCATCTGATCGCCCGCCCAAATCAATTCCGACGCTGGAAGAACGGCTTAGGTCTCGCTTCGAGGGTGGGATGATTGCGGATATTGGCCAACCCGACCGCGAGACGCGGATGACGATTTTGAAGGCAAAGGCTGACCAAAAAGGGATCGTTATCCCCGAAGAGGCCCTGTGGTACATTGCCGACTCTATTAAAACGAATGTTCGCGAGCTTGAGGGCGCCTTAAACCGTATTGTGATAAGCGCCAAATTAACCAATAGCCCGATCACAATAGAGGAAACAAAAAGGATTCTCACGTATATCTCACAAGAGCCTCGGAGATTTACTTCAGTCAAAAAAGTCTTAAAAGCGGTCGCTGAATTTTATGATGTGGAAGAAAAGGCATTAACAAATCACAGTCGAAAAAAGGAGGTGGTAAAACCGCGCCAAATTGCTATGTATCTCCTTCGTGAAGAAATGAAAAGTTCTTTTCCGTTTATTGGAGAAAAGTTGGGTAAAAAAGACCATACGACGGTGATCCATGCTTGTAAAAAAATCACCAACGAATTAAAAAATAATCCAATGATTGAAAATGAACTACAAATGATTAAAGAGAAGATATATGAAGTATAAGGTGTGGATGAATGTGGGGTCTAAAATAAAATAACTATTCACACTCTACCTTACACACATGTTATAAAATTTTACCCACAAGTAATGACGGCGGCTAATATATAAAAAACATATATAGATAAACAATTTTTAGTTCATCATCCACATATTAAGAGTACTAATAACAACAATAAGTAAAATATTTAACATAGATATAAGATATGGTTGTTACAGTCTTACGAACTACACTCCGCGACGCACTCCTCGTTGCTGAACGTTTTTTAGGGAAACAGCTCTCGTTACCAATAATTGGTAATATTTTAATAAAAACAGATTCACAAAAGCTAAAGATCCAAGCCACCAATTTAGAAATGGGGGTCGAGGTGCAAATCCCGGCTAAAATTGCGCGCGAGGGGTCAATTGCTATTCCTCCACGTGTTTTATCTTCTCTCCTACAAACCCTACCTGATGAAAAAATCACACTCGAAGAAAAAGAGGGTGTTATTACCCTAGAAACAGACAGTTCTCAATCAGAGATAAGAGGTATTATCTCAAAAGATTTTCCCATCATGCCCCAGATTAAAGGTAAAACTAAAGTAACGATTAAGAATTCAATATTAATTCCTCAATTACTACGTATTCTACCGTCAATTTCCGCCTCTGACTTTAAACCCGGTATCAGCGGCCTTTTTTTTCGCGCGGGGAAAAAACAACTGACCCTTACCGGCACGGATACGTTTCGCTTAGCTGAAGCCAAAATCAGTGAATTCGCCGCCACCGAAGAAACTTCTGCCATTATCCCCCTACGCCCCCTACAAGAATTTGTAAAAATTGCCGATCCAGACCAAGAGACAACATTTCTGTTTCACGAAGGACAGGTAGCGATTGAATCAGAGAATGTTAAAATTGTGACACGGCTCATCCAAGACCGGTATCCTGATTATGAGAATTTAATCCCAAAAGATTTTTCGACCTCGCTGTTTATTCCGCGGGATGAGATGCTCTCATCCGTTAAGCTCTCGAGCGTATTTTCATCAAAACTAAACGATGTCGTCCTATCATACCGACCCAATCACCTGATGCTTGAAATTTTAAATCCCGACGTCGGTAAGCACACAAAAGAGATTAATGCTAAAGTCTCAGGCAAAAGCGGACGCATCGGATTTAATTACCGCTATCTCTCCGATGCCCTAGAGGGCCTGCGGTCAAGTGAGATTTCCGTCTCGCTGATTGATGAAACCAGACCAGCCCTGATTCGTGATGACCAAGATCCTCAGTTTTTTACCATATTAATGCCGATTCGGATTTCTTAAACCCCATGTTGCGGTCTATTAAAAAAGATTTCGAGGGAAAACACTACACCCATCAAGCCAAATCCGTGACCCACTACAACGCGGGCCTACTTTCCGCCATCCGAGAGGCGGTGGCTCAAAAAAATCCAAACGCCGCAGGCAGCATTCGCTCGGTAATTGAGTCATCGTCGGCTATTGTAATTCGCGCCGCGTCTCATTCGGCTCTGTCAGAACTATTCACGGCGCGCCTGACTATTCAAAAGGTCCTGAAAGAACGGGGATTAGACAGTCGGCGGGTTCGATTCACGGTGTAAGGAGTATCGGGATCGTTACCTCGTTTGAATTTTCAACCACATCACGGATGCGGATTTTTAATTCAATTTCTCCCGCGTCTAAGTCGTCGGTTGGAATTTCGATGGCGATCGGCGAGGCGCCAAAAGTCAGTGATTTTTCGATTTTATCATTCACCAGAAACGTAATTTCCTGAATCGGAAATTTGACAGAAAAAGTCAGATTGACATGTATGGCTGAACCTTTTTGGATGACATCGCCAGCCTTAGGAAAAAGTATTTGAAGCTGTGGTTTTGTGGCCCCAGTGTGCAATGGATCAAATTCAGTCGGCACGATGCTAGGGGGACCGATTGGATTTACTTGGAGCCATCGATTGAGGGCATACTCCCAATGACTGTACTCGGGATCGGCCGCAGGATTTTGCGGCACAGGACCCCGAGGATTATCTTTGTCCACCCAATATAAAATCGTATGCGGCTCACCCGCTGTAATCTGCTGACGTAACTCTTCTGGTGTATCGGCTGTCGCCAATTTTCCTGATAACCTGTCAATCACAATGACCTGTCCCCCTCGCCAGAGGCCGCTTAAAATCGGCTTGTCCGTTTGGACGGGGGCGGGTTTGGTAAATTGTTCGGGAGGCGATCCCGCGAGGGCCGCTTCAAAAAAAGCGTGGAAGATGGGGGCGGAGGCGAGCACGCCGGAGCCTTTTTGTTTCATCGGCTTATTATTATTGTTTCCACTCCATACCCCGACAACCAGCGACGGCGTATAGCCGATCGTCCAGGCGTCGCGATAGTCCTGCGTCGTTCCAGTTTTAGCGGCGACCTGCCGATCGGGAAAGTACAGCGACGACTGAGGAGCGAATATCGGCTGTCGTGCATTATTGTCTGAAAGGATGTCGTTGATCATGCGCGCCACTTCGGGGTCGATGATCTCGGAAGTCTTTATATGCTCTGCTTCTAGGACCGTTCCATTCGCATCGGTAATTTTTATGATGCCGGTCAGGTTGGCCTGTACTCCATCGCGCGCGAATCCGCCGTATCCGTGGACCATATCCAGCAGTGTCACTTCCGCGCCGCCGAGCACTAAGGCCAGTCCGTAGCGCGCCGGATCATATTGGATCGTGGTAATGCCCATGGCGTTGGCCGTTTTAATCGAATTTTCAACGCCGGCCAGATAGAGCAACTCAACCGAAGGAACATTGAGTGACTCTGCCAGCGCATTGCGAACAACAACCGGCCCGCGGAATTTTTCATCATAGTTTCCCGGCATGTAGCAGTTTCGGGGGTCATATCCGGCGGGTGCCGTGCCGTCAGGATTACAAATCGCATTAAACTCTGTTGGAACATCAAAGAGCACGGTCTTATCCGTGTAGCCTTTTAAAAGCGCGGTCGCATAAACGAACGGCTTAAATGCAGAGCCCGGCTGCCGCGGCTTTATGGTCACATTAACTTGGGGATCAAGCTGGCAGTTAAGGCCCGGCGTGCAACCTTTCGGTAGGGGATCAGAAAAATAATCGCGCGAGCCAACCATGGCCAGAATTTCCCCCGTCTTTGGATCCATGGCGACGAGCGCTGAATTTTTGGCATCAATCAGGTTGTCATTTCTAAGAGCTCCGTTCTGCACGACTTCTTCTGCTTTTTGCTGCAGATCCCAGTTTAGGGTCGTAATGACGGTGAGTCCGCCCTGCTCGACAGTTTCCTCACCGTAGGTTTGGGCTAAATATTCACGGATGTAATTTACGAAGTGAGGCGCGAGTATGTCTTGCTTGGCTTTCTTGATCTCGAGAACTTCCTTTTTCGCCGCTGCGGCGTCCGGTTTTGAAATAAATCCGAGGTCAACCATATGGTCAAGCACCACGTCTTTTCGTTTCAGCAACTCGTCGCGGTGTGAACCGAAAGGAGAATAATAAGATGGCGCCTGCGGCAGGGCGGCGAGCAAGGCCGATTCCGCCGGGTCTAGATTTCGGGCGCTTTTGCCAAAGTAGGTTTGGGCCGCGGCTTCGATGCCGTAGGCGTTGGCACCGTAGGGGATCTGGTTTAAATAGAAGCCGAGAATTTCATCCTTGGAGTAGCGCGATTCCAGAATGATGGCGATAATCGCCTCGCGGATTTTTCTCACAATCGATCGATCGGGTTTCAGTAAGGCTCCTTTTACAAATTGCTGGGTGATGGTGGATCCGCCCTCTCTCAAACTGCCGGAGGTGATATCCACCAACAAGGCGCGCAGCATGCCCCGAATATCAACGCCGCCGTGCGAATAAAATCGCTCGTCCTCGATAGCAACGGTAGCTTTTTTTACGGAATCGGGGATTTGATCAAAGGGGATCACCGTTCTTTTTTCCTCGCCGTGGATATCATAGAGCACGACAGTGCTGGTGCGATCCATGATGCGGGTAGACTGGGCAATTTTCCGGTCTTCCAGCCGAGTCGGATCAGGCACGCCCGCCAGAACCAAGTAAATTGAAACGCCGCCGCCTAGGAGTAACCCCCCGGCTGTACCGACAATAATCCAGATTAGTTTTTTCCAGGAGTTGACCCCAAGCATACGACGTCGACGACGCATATTTTTCCAGGGTAATGCTAAGAGGCGCCTTTTTCAATGCCGGTAGCGCGCGTGGAAAAAGTGCGCTAGAGTTTAAATTATGAAAAAAGCCAGCCCCGACAGCGTTCACAAAATACTGACGCGCAATGCGGTGAACGCGATCGACCGGGCATCTTTGGAAAGGAAATTAACTTCCGGAAAAAAATTACGCATCAAACTCGGCTGTGACCCCACGCGGCCCGATTTACATCTGGGTCACGCCGTCGTGCTGCGCCGCCTGCGCGCTCTGCAGGACCTCGGCCACACCGTCGTTTTTATTATCGGCGATTTTACCGCCCGTATCGGAGACCCATCTGGGCGAGCCAATGCCAAAAAATCTTTGACCGCTAAAGAAGCCGCGAGAAACTCCAAGACATACTTTGATCAAGTTGCTAAATTTCTTGATGTAAAAAAAGCCGAGATTAGAAAAAATAGCCAATGGCTTTCCAAGTTGAGCGCTGAAGAGATTATCCGACTCGCCGGTCAATTTACCGCCGCACGCATTTTAGAACGCGACGATTTTGCAAAGCGCTTGAAAGCCGGCACCGAGGTTTGGCTGCATGAGTTGCTGTACCCGATTTTCCAAGGCTATGACTCCGTCGCCGTAAAAGCTGATATAGAAATCGGCGGGACCGATCAACTCTTTAATTTTCTTGCAGCCCGGCACTTGATGGAGAAACTCGGCATGCCGCCGCAAGATATTATCACATTTGAAATTCTACCCGGGCTCGATGGCAAAGAAAAGATGTCAAAATCTCTCGACAATTACATTGGTGTAACAGAATCGCAAGACTCAATGTTTGGTAAAGCTATGTCGTTACCTGATTCGTCGATCCTGCTCTATTTTAAACTTACCACCGACCGAAACGACGCAGAAATCCAGGCGATTAAAAAACGCCTGAAGTCCGGCGAAAACCCACGGGACATCAAGTTAGATTTGGCGCAAGACATCGTCAGTCTTTATCACGGAGCGGTTGCGGGCGAAAAGTCGCGGGCTGAATTTATAAAAGTATTTTCAAAAAAGGAGCTACCTTCAGCAATTCTTCAAAAAGAACTCCGCCCCGGATCCTATGAAATTGTAGCCCTGCTGATGGCACTTGGCATGGCTCCATCGAAATCCGAGGCTCGGCGGCTCGTGGAGCAGGGGGCGGTCGAGATTATCCCAAAGCAGGGCCTGGCCGAGAAAATTAGAGATTCAAAGCAGATCGTGTCCGTTACTGCAAAAATGGTAGTGCGAGTAGGTAAGACGAGGTTCATGCGAATTAAATGAAGCCCCGCGGGGCCGTACGGCCGTGGCATCTCGCAATTCGCCTTCAGGCAAACGCTGGCGAGATCAGCGGAATCCCTGCCTGCCATCTGCCTGCTAGACGAGCTTAGGAAAGTGTGAGGATATAGAGTGTTCTTGCGATATATGGCGGAGTCTTATGGCACAGGCACTGGCGGGCAGGCGCCAAAGCATCCACTTCCAAACTCGGCTCAAGATTATCTGTCATAATCGCACTCACCCTTAGGCTAATGCCGGAGGTCTGCTGCGACGGCGGCTAGATGTTATCTAAAAAGAGACCCTCCGACGTAACGTCGGAGGGTCTCTTTTATTTATTCATCGTCATCGGTATCGAAATCATCGTCATCTTCGAGTTCCTCATCGTCGTCGGCGTCCTCGCCCAACTTGTCGTCTCCGTCACCCGTTCCATCGTCCTCGCTGGTCTCGACCGCTATAGGATCGTGCAATTCGTCGTAAAGTTCCATTGTTCTAGAATAACGTTCGTTTGTTTGCGACCTTTGATGTTATATAGGCTGGCTGACGAGAGCCGTCAGCGCTATGGCCATAGCATCGGTCTCGTCGTCTAATTTCGGCAAGCGTGATAGATGGAGCAGTAAGCGAATCATTGCCGCAACTTGTTTTTTATCTGCATTGCCCCTGGAAGTCAAGGCGATTTTAATTTCTTGCGGCGTATACTCGTACACTCTAAGATTGGACATTTCGGCTGTCAAGAGAATTATGCCACGGGCCTCGGCGACTGCCAGCGCCGTCTTTACGTTTTTCGAAAAGAATAATTTTTCGATGGCGATAGCCTCGGGTTTTGTGCGTCTGATGACCCCGCGAAGTCTTTTATGAAGCAGGAACAATTGATGGGCCGGGTTCGTGCCCCGTTCGGTGAAAACGCCGGATGCAACCACCGAGTGATTTTTCGCGCCCTCCAAGACGGCATACCCCACGCGGGTTGTCCCCGGGTCAACACCCAGAACCCGTTTTAATCTTCTGCCGTGTTCGTCCATACCGATAATACATCATCGTGCGTTTCAAGTGCTTCTACCAGGCTTGCCAGACGATCAGCCTCCAAACCCCGCGCCACTTTATTTTTTGGCAGGTAGACCGCCTTCATTTCGCGCAGTGAAATGTCCAGTTCGCGTAATTTATACGCCAGAATTTCTTTGATTTCAAACGGAGAAAGAATGAGAGTGGCATCTGCTTCATGCGAGATATCTTCGGCGCCGGCATCAATCAGGCCAAGTTCGATCTCGTCGGAATGAAATGCGTCGGCGATGAGAATAGCTTTTCGTTCAAAAAGCCATTGAACCGACCCCGCTTCTGCCAACTTCCCGCCGTGATCGGCGAGAATCCGCTTGATTTCGGCGGCCGTCCGATTTTTGTTGTCAGTTACCCCCTCAATCAAAATCGCCACACCCCCCGGCCCGTAGGCTTCATAGAGAACTTCAGAGAGCAAATCAGCCTCTTTGGCCGAGGTTGCCTTTTTAATCGCTCGCTCAATATTCTCGGCAGGCATATTAAACTCCCGTGCGCGGTCAATTTCAAGCTTGAGTCTTGGATTCATGTCCGGATTTTCACCGGTACGCGCCGCAATCATTATGGCACGAACCAATTTGGAAAAAAGGTTCGAGCGCTTGGCGTCGACCACGGCCTTCTTATGCTTAATTTGGGCCCATTTAGAATGTCCTGACATGGCTGAGGTTTAGGCTGGCGGGTATGCAGCGCGAGAATCAAGAATCAAGAAACCGTCTCGCTTTTTTCAACGTTTGAAAGGAGTAGATTTTTGGCGGCCTCGGGGTTTGGCGCATCGAGCAAGACGAACGATTTTAAGTGGCCCGCCGTTTCAACTTTTAAATCGCCAAATCGCAGCAGGGTGGGGATGATACCTTTTACTTCAACGGTGACATCCTGAATGCGATCGAGCGGGAATTCGGAAATGGTGCGGCGGAAAAGGCCCAGTTGGTCGATGTCGATAATGCGCCGCGAGGTGATGATCCAGACATCGAGATAATACTCAACCCAGAGGGTAAAGACAAAAACCGAAAGCAGGAGAAAATAAACCGCGATGCCAAAGCGCATCATTGCCGGGTCGATGGCGCCCATAATGTTTTGGCCGAAGATGACGACGAGCGCGGGCAGGATCAAAAGGGCCAGCGCCGAAACGCTTGGGGTGAGAAGCGCCCACCAGTGACGCCGAATCACCATTTGTACCGCCTCGTTTTCATCGAGATGCAGAAATGACATAGCTTATGGGTAGGAGGCCCAGGGAATTTGAAAAAAATAAAATGCGGCGAGCAGTAAGAATACGATCGAAATGCCGATAAAGAGTCCCGAGACCGTACGCGCCAAATACCAATTGGGCAGAATGTAGGCACGCAGGTGATATAAAATTGCCAAGCCAAACAACAGATAGCCGAGTATAAAAATAGAAAATAAGATGAGACTTATCGTAAATATCATAGCGCGAGCCGTGCCTCGGTTTCGGGAAATGCGAGTCCCAAGTGTTCGTAGGCGCGGCGGGTGGCAAGTCTCCCCCTCGATGTTCGCTCAATAAACCCAAGCTGCATTAAGAAGGGCTCATGCAGCTCTTCAATCGTGTCGATTTCCTCGGAGCAGGCGGCGGCGAGCGACTGGAGCCCGACTGGCCCGCCGTTAAATTTTGAAATGATGGCTTGTAGCAACCGGCGGTCGGTTTCTTCAAGCCCCAGCAAATCTATACTTAAAAGTTTAAGCGCGGAAGTGGCCGTGGTGCCGGTAATATTCCCGTCGCCATGGACTTGAGCATAATCGCGGACGCGCTTTAGGAGCCGATTGGCGACTCTCGGGGTTTGGCGTGAGCAGGCGGCAACGTGCGACAGGGCATCGTTTGAGATTTGAACCGTCAGTAATTTCGCCGATCGTGCTAGAATCTTTTCGAGATCCTCGTTGGTGTAAAAATCAAGCCGGAAGGTGACGCCAAAACGTGAGCGCAGCGGCGAAGACAGAAGCCCGACGCGGGTGGTGGCCGCAATTAAGGTAAACGGCGGCAGATCGAGTTGAATGGTACGCGCCGAAGGGCCTTTGCCGATAATAATGTCGAGTGTGCGCGACTCCATAGCCGGATACAAAACTTCCTCGATCATTTTGTTTAGGCGATGTGCCTCATCAATAAATAAAATATCGCCCGGCATCAGGTTTGTCAGAATGGAGGCCAGGTCCCCGACGCGTTCAATCGCCGGGCCCGAGGTGATGCGAATGTTTGTATTCATCTCGCGGGCGATTAAATAGGCCAGCGTAGTTTTGCCAACTCCCGCCGGGCCATATAACAAAATATGCTCAATCGATTCACCGCGCCCCTGGGCGGCGCCAATTAAAATTTTCAGGTTGTCTTTCACCGAATTCTGGCCAATATACTCGTCCCAGCGCTGGGGACGGAGCGCCAAGTCCAGATTTTTATCCTCGGTTTTTTCTACCTTTTCCAGTTCTTGGTTCATACCACGCCGCCTACCCGGGTTTACCATGGGATTGACAAAGCTTTATTTTCTGATATAATTCTAGAGCTTTTTAGTAGCTCTTTTTTATGGTAACACACGAGCCGCCCAGAAATCTTGAGGCAAAATACGGCGCAAGCCGTAAGGGGATAGGTTGCCGTAGGGCCGGCTGGCTCCGGCTGGACCGGTGCCAGGAGTCTATCCTAACCTCTCTGCTCCCAAGCGAGAGGCCTTGCCTCAAGTTTTCTGGGTGGCTCGATTCGTGTTTTGCAAAAGCGTCTCGCTCTTCCGCCGAGAGCTCGACTCGCCGACACTCCTCGTGATCCGACTACGTCGGCACCAAGGTCACTTCGTCGGTCGAGCGTTTTGCAAAACAGAATCTTCGTCGGGTACTTTCCCAAGGTAGCCCGCTGGGCTTGATAAGAGATCCAGTTGGCAGAGAGGAGGCCAAGATGAGGATACTTTTAGGAGTCGCGTTGCTCTTAGGATCGTGTCTCGGTCCCATCGCAATGATCGCGCTTCTTGACCCGAACCCCAACTTCCCGCGTTGCTTCGGGTTCGGTCACGGTCCGATCGTTTGCCAGCACAAGTAATCCCACGCACCTAAAGTCTCGTGCGCAAGAATGGGGGGCAACCATGAGAGCTCTCAGATTCTTACTGCGTCGCGACACACAAAATGCCGCTCGCGTCAGGCGGCATTTTGCTTTGCGGGAATACAATGACGTCCCTATTTTCTTTCAACTCATACTCTTGCCCTATTTACCACGATCGTGGTAAATAGGGTGTCTTGCGGGATTTCACGAGACATCGGTGAGCATGGAAAGATTCGGTTACAGAGTTAGTTTATTATTGAAATACCTGCGGGCTCTGTATTCTTGTCGGCCGAGCGACTTGGTTCGGAAAACGGTTACATACGGCTGTAGCCGGAATAGTTCGGTGATAAAATCAATCTCATTTTCGCAAGGCGCTGGATGCACGAAGACACTTTTATGGAACTGGTAGCAGTCGAGATCCCGCAATTTTACCCGCAGCGAGTCGCGTCCGTTCCGCTTTGTTTCTGGTATATCGAAGAGAATGACACTCCATGCCCCGTCCCAATGTTCTGGTATATTTAATGTTAGGTCCTCTAATTCAAAGTGCTTTAAGTATGTCTTGCCGCTTTCGGTTATCTGAAGATAAGTTTTTCCATTTTTTGTCTTAAACTTAACCATTCTTCTTTTTCTTAATCTATGTAACGCGCGAGCAAGGTCCGCATGCCTTTTGGCGTGACTTTTTCTCTTGAACAGAATCTTCAGTATACCAGCGGCGCCAGGAATAGTCGCCGCAGCGATGCCGATTGTGCTGCTAGCAAGGAGGGCTAAAATTAATTTTGCGAATTCCCCCTTTTTCATGTATCTATCATACACGATCGTGTTTTATAGGTACTATTTTGCGCGATGGTGCGCCGGATGGGCTAGCTTTGGCTCTAACCGACGACACGCTCCAGCTCGGCCAAATCCGTAACGCCTGCAATCACTTTTAAAATCCCGTCCTGTCTCATCGTGATCTGCCCCTGCTCTGAGGCCGCGGCTTTGACATCCGCCTCCGAGGGTTGTTTCGCAATCAGCCGCTCCATTTCATCATCAATTAAAATCAACTCATAGACGCCGATGCGGCCTTTATAGCCGGTGCCGTGGCACTCCTGGCATCCCGCGGGATGCGCGATTTTTAATTCCGCCATGTTCTGTTTTTCAATATTGGTGGGTAACGTTTCCAAATCTTTTTTAATCACCGCGAGCTCGGCGGCTGTTGCCGGCTCCACCTTCTTGCAATCATTGCAAAGTCGTCTTACGAGTCTTTGCGCCATGGCCACATTAATGGCCGGGGCAATAATATTCGGCTTGACTTCCATATCGATGAGCCGCGGGATGGTGCCGGCGGCGTTATTTGTGTGGAGTGTGGAAAATACCAAGTGACCGGTCAGTGAGGCGTGCATGGCGGTTTCGGCCGTCTCACGGTCGCGGATCTCGCCAACTAAAATTACATCCGGGTCTTGGCGCAAAATCGCCCGAAGGCCGCTGGCAAAATCATAGCCTTTTTGCGCCTCCACCTGGGTTTGCTCAACTCCCGGCAGATGATACTCGATCGGGTCTTCTAAAGTAATGATTTTGACCCCCGGCTGGTGGACCTTTTTTAAAAAGGCGTAGAGTGAGGTGGTTTTCCCCGAGCCTGTGGGGCCGGTCGTAATGATCATGCCGTTTGGTTTTTTGAGCTCGGCTTCAATTTGTTTTTCCATCCAGGGCTGCAGGCCCAGATCGGAAAGCGAAAGGCCGATGGCTGTCGGATTTAAAATCCGCATGACCAGGTTTTCGCCATACGGCCCCGGCAGTGTCGAGACCCGCACCTCAATTTCGCCGTCCGGCGTTTTGATGGTGAATCTGCCGTCCTGCGCTTTTTCCCTGATGTTTAAGGTGAGCTCGGAAATTAATTTAATCCGGCCGAGCAAGAATTTATAGGTTTCTTTGGAAATGTCGGCGATATCCATTAAGATGCCGTCGAGCCGATAGCGGATTCTGACGCCGGACTCCTGCGGCTCGCAGTGGACATCAGAAGCCTCAGTCGCCAAAGCCCCGCCGATAATAACTTCAAGCAAACTTGAAATAGTCGAATGGCCCATGTCGCCGATTTTTTGGCGCAACATTTCAAGCGAGACGATTTCGGTTCGAAATGACTCGAGCCGGGCGGCGGAAACATCGATCTGGCCGATAATGCCGGAGAGGTCCTTCGGGATTTCGTCGTACATTTTAAAGGCTTTCTCAAGCGACCTGGATGAAACCAAAAAAAGCTGGGGCTCCGTCCGTTCATTTTCCAGACGCTTTAGTTCAGCCTGGACTTGGGGGTTATGCGGATTTTTTAACGCTACCTGGACTTTCGATCCGACACGCTGAATCGCCGCCATTCCGAGTCTTCGCGCGGTCTCAAACGGAATCAGTTTTAAAGCCTCGGTGGTTATGGGAATGGCGGATAAATCAAGATAGGGCAGGCCGAGTTTCTCGGCTGTTTGCCTGGCCGACTCTTCCTCCTCGCGCGCGCGAAGCTGGGAGAGTTTTTTTAGTTGTTTTGATTCTTCAAATTGGAGCACCACGATGTCTTCATACTAACAGATGGCTAAAGGCCCCACTAGATTAGCGGCTGTTTCGGCGCCCAAGGCGTGAAAGCACTTCTCTTTCGGCTTCGGCGAAGGTGTAAAACATACCGTCAAGCCGCGTGAATCCGTTTTGGCGGCTGCCATCGAGCCCACTCGTGAACCGCGGCAGATCGCCGTTTCGTATTTCAATGATGGCATTCACATTGACTGATCCGGGTTCCTGCCAGAAGAGCACGATGGTTTTGGGTTCGATCAAATGCAGGTCAATTTTATGCATGACATTTATAATTTCTTTGGCGTCGGCTTTGGCTTCCAAAAAATCCTTCTTCACGAGACAGGCCATAAAAATAGACTCGGGGAAAATATAGCGCGACCGAATGGCGGCGCGTCCCCAGAGTGCGGCATCCGGCGCGGCGGACGCGCCGCCCATGGCGGAAAGAATATTCTTGCGCCGGGCACCCTCGATGACGCAGGCTTTGGAGAGGAATAGAGTTTTCGGCGAAATGACGCCATCTAAAAAATTCTTTGATTTTGAAAGGATGCCGGCCAGAATTAAGGTCGCTTCGTCTTTTGAAAAAAATATGTGCGGGCGTATGGCATCAATCAATCCAAAGCCAACTTCCGTCAGCGAGACCGCTTCGGGGTCAATGACATTGGCATTTCCGTGGTGATCATTGGACGGTCTATGATCGAGTGCAATAATCGGCGTTTCAAAAAATAAATTCGGGTTGGTGTGGTAGAAATCGCCGAGAGCCTCAAGCTTTTCTGCGCCGATCGTAATAATTAAATCCATTTCCTTCGCGCTTTCTAAAATCGAAACACTGGAAGCCGAGATGGGTTCATTTTTTGGCGAAATAATGACGCGCACCTCATCCTCGTCTTTTTCATAGCGAATTTCGTTGATGGCGGAAGACTCGGTGTTAATAACAATCACCGTGTCACCCGACGGATTGGAGAGGCGCTCGAGGGACTTGGTCGGTAAAAAGTCCCACTCGCGGCTTTGGGGAACATAGGGCGAGACGCGGACCGATTTCCCCATCAAAGCGAACCTCCGCAACAGGAATTCGGCCGCGGCCAGAGTATCGGGAGAGGTCGCTTGGGGGAGGGCCAGCAGGATTTGGTTTGAGGTGCCAATCAATGTTTGGGCCTCGCGGATCGATTCTTCCGGAATCATAGGCTTTACACGTAGCGCACTTTTAGCCTCTCGTCAATCGCCGACTATTGACTCTTCGTATTATATGGTATATAATTTTGCATAAGACTGAACAAGCTAAAAATCGACCTTTGAAAGGAAAATAATCAATGTGGACAGTAGCCAAGCTGACTTTTAGCGGCCTGTTTCTCATCGTGTTCTCGGTGTTCCTCGCGGTGGTTGGCCTCAACTGGGTGCTTCCCGCCGAAGAAGGGGTCGGATTTTCCGACATCGTCCAGAGCGCCGAGTTCCTGGGCCTCACGGCCTTCGATTTTCTAAAGGCTCATCCACAGTTCCGCTATACGGTCTATGGCATCCTCGCGCTGATCGCCTTCGGGCTTATCGTGTGGCACGAGGTCATTCGCATGAAGGAAAGGCCGAGGAGCTCAACGCCTTACTACTGGCCACTCCTCATTCTTCTTTCCATTGGCCTGCTGACGTCGGCGTGTGGCGGCGCGGTTTACGTCTCGCTTCCAACGCTACCAGCAATTCGCGCCCAGCAGGATCCGTTGAAGGGTCACATCACCTTTCTACCATGGTCGGGCGAGTTGATTGGGATGCGCTGGAGGTTAAAGTGCACCGACATACAGACCCGAACCACCTGCGGAACTTGGAAGTCGAATCCGGAAGAGGCGCCGGTCATCCGGCCCTGGAGAGGCTCGCTCTATGAACCCGTAGTCCTCAATACACCACCCCTCGGCACCGATATTCGTAACTATCGTTACTCAGTGATGGCCGAAGCCTGGCTCATCGCTCCACAGCGAGGCTATCTCTATCGCGGGTGCACAGTGCAGTCTTTTGGTATCGACCCCGCGAGAGGTATCGGCTACGGCCGCGTCGGGTATCTCGACGAGGGGTGGGAGTACGTTGTCTACCCGTATTTTCCCCCGCTGAGGGCTGAACAGTGCCTCAGTCAGTGGGAACTTCAGTGAACTCTCAGAGTTCACGAAGCCCGCACGCAACCGACATCTGTCGGTCGCGCGTGCGGGCTTCTTCTTTTTAGGCGATCTGATACGATGCGGGTACTAAATGGGGGAATTGATGGTTGTGCGTCAAAAAGATCTAGCAGGCCTCGCAAAAAACGTAGCCGAGTTTGCCAAGAATCATCAACCCAAAAACAGAGCCTTTTTGTTATTTTTAGACGGTGAGTTGGGCGGCGGCAAAACTACTTTCACCAAACATCTAGCTAAGGCCTTCGGTATTGCACAAAAAGTTCTCTCGCCGACCTTCGTCTTGATTCATGAGTACGACATCGAGAGATCCGGCTACGCCAAAATGATTCATGTCGATGCCTATCGGCTGGAATCAAAAACTGATTTTAAATCTCTGCGCCTCGGCGATTATCTGACAGCAAAGCAAAATATAATCGTTATCGAATGGGCCAGCCGGATGGCGCGTTGGTTGCCGAAATCCGATCTCGCCATTCGATTTACACATAAATCAAGCCAGGAGCGGATTTTAGAATTTTCTAGACTACTCAATGCCGGCAAAAAAATCAGCAAAAAATAAAAAAAAGATTTTGGTTTTGCTTGATGCGCACGCGATCATTCATCGCGCCTTTCATGCCTTGCCGACGCTCACAAACACCAAGGGCGAGCCGACCGGCGCGATCTATGGCTTTGCCAACATACTTCTCCGCATCCTGGATGAATTAAAGCCGGATTATCTGGCGGCGGCTTTTGATATGGCCGGGCCGACATTTCGCCATATCGCCTACGAGCGCTATAAAGCCCAGCGGCCCAAAGCGCCGGATGCGTTGATCGGACAATTCGCTGGAGTCAGGCGCCTTACCAAGGCCTTCGGCATCCCAGTTTTAGAAAAAGAAAGTTTCGAAGCCGATGACATTATCGGCACCATCGCCGACCAAGTTGCCCACAAGGAAAAAAATATCGAAGTGGTGATTGTAACCGGCGATTTAGACACGCTCCAGTTGATTCAAAAAAATGTCCGCGTCTATACCATGCGCAAGGGTATGACCGACACCGTAATCTATGATGAGAAAGCCGTGCGCGAGCGCTACGGGCTAAAACCTGATCAGTTAACTGATTTTAAAGGATTACGAGGAGACCCATCGGATAACATCCCCGGGGTGCATGGTATCGGCGAAAAAACAGCCTCGGATTTGCTTAAAAAATACGGTACCATCGAAAAATTGTATACCTCACTAACAAAAGCCAAAATTTCGGCGGGCATAAAAGAAAAACTGGCAAAAGAAAAAGAAGAAGCTTTGTTTTCGAAGAGTCTTGCGACGATCAATCGTGAGGTGCCGATTGTGCTCAAATTAAAAGATGCCGAGTGGCACGGGCCGCATGGGATTGACGAGGTCGGCAAACTTTTCCGCGAGTTTGGCTTCACTTCGTTGATGCGCAGGCTCGGCTATATCCAATCAGAAGAAAAAGCAAAAATCAAACAGGCCGGTGGCCTGTTTGAGGTGAAAGTTGAGTCGAAAGAAGTAGCCGATTTGGCCGGAGATGAGAATCTTTCGCGCGAACAGGAAGTCGGTTTTTATATCCACGAGCCGGATGCGTATCTGGCTATAAAAAGCGGCTTGTTTCGCATCCCGGAATCATTTCCGCCAAACAAACTAAAAACGTTCGTCGAGCAAGATCGAAAACGCACTTTTTTTGGCGAGAAAGAAATCCTGCGCCGCAGCCAGTCTTTCTTCGGCTACCCAGACGATTTCGATATTTTGATTGCCCTCTATTTATTAAAGGCTGGCGAGCGGGTTTATTCAATTGATCGCGCGGCGCGCGAAGCAGGGATTCCGGCCTCGGATATTGTTGCCTTCCGGCACGGATTTAAAATTCGCGAGGCGCTTTGTGAACGCTTAAAAGAACGTGAACTCTGGAAGGTGTTTAGCGAAATTGAAATGCCAATGGTGCCAATTTTGGCGGAAGTCGAGGCACGCGGTATGAAAATTGATACGGCGTTTCTAAAAACGCTCTCGAATGAAACGGCCAAAACCCTGAACGATTATGAGAAAAAAATCTATAAACTGGCGGGACGCGAATTTAATATCAACTCGCCTAAGCAAGTCGCGGAGGTTTTATTTGATGATTTAAAGCTCGAGCCGAAGGGGTTAAGAAAAACCGAAGGCGGCGCCATTTCGACTGATGCCTCGGAGCTGGCGAAAATTAAAAACACACACCCAATCATTGCCGCTATTCTCGACTACCGTGAAGTTGCCAAACTAAAAAGCACTTATATTGACGCCCTGCCGGAGCTTGTCGGCGAAGATGGCGCCCTGCATACAACCTTCAGCCAGACTATTGCCGCAACCGGCCGACTCTCATCGTCCAACCCCAATTTGCAGAATATCCCCACCAGGACCGAATTCGGTCGTATCATTCGCCGGGCATTTGTCGCCGGCCAGGGATACGAGCTTGTTTCGTTTGATTATTCACAGATTGAGTTGCGGGTGGCGGCCGCGATGGCGGGAGACGAAAAGATGAAAGAAGCTTTTATCGCAGGCCGCGATATTCATGCGCTCACCGCGATGGAGGTCAATCATGTCAGCACCTTGGCGGAAGTAACACCCGAAATGAGATACGCGGCCAAGGCACTTAATTTTGGAGTTTTATACGGCATGGGGTCGCGGGCGTTTTCCGAGTCTGCCGGCGTGCCGCTGGCTGATGCTAAGCGCTTCATGGAAGAATATTTTAAAAATTTCCCTAAAATCCGCGAGTTTATGAATCGAACGCTCGATCAGGCCCGGCGCAAAGGTTATGTCGAGACAATGTTGGGGCGCCGTCGCTATATCCCCGAAATTAACTCGCCCAATTGGCGACTGCGCGCCGAGGCCGAGCGCATGGCCATGAACGCGCCAATTCAGGGGACGGCGACAGGGGATATTGTAAAGCTGGCCATGATTAACGTGGATAAATATTTTAAAGCATTGCCGAAAGATACGGCGCATATTTTGATGCAGGTGCATGATGATATTCTCTGCGAAATAAAATCGGATAAAGTGAGTACAGTTGCACCAAGGGTTAAAGGCATCATGGAACGGGTGTACGATATCGGCGTTCCGATTGTGGTTGATGTGAAGGTTGGCCCAAACTGGGGAGAGATGAAGTCACTTAGCAAATAGCAAAGAGCAATTAGTAAATGGCAAATGAAAGATAGAATTAAATTTAAATTCGGTAGTCCCCCAAGAAATCGATATGAAAAAGAAGCCTATCAGCAGGCTGGTAATCAGTATCATCATCGCCTTAGTTTCTAATTATTGATTCATAATTCTATATTCAAGTTTTATGCCCGAACTGCCTGAAGTCGAAACCGTAGTGCGCGCCTTGCGAAAGACAGCCGTGGGTGCGGCAATTTTGGCTGTCAAAAGTGATACGCATCAGTTGTTTGAATCTAGAAAAATATTTAAGTCAATCAGCAGTCTTTTACAAGGCGACTCGATTACATCCATTGGCCGGCGCGGCAAGTATATTTTGTTTTATTTGAGTTCCGGCCGGGTCCTCGTGGCGCATATGAAGATGACGGGGCACTTTTTACTAGAATCAGGAATTAAGAATTATGAATTAAGGAAATATATCCGCGCCGAAATTAATTTTACGAACGGAACTAAACTTTTATTTTCTGATGTACGGAAGTTTGGCAGATTCTGGATCGTCCCAAAAGAGAAATTAGATGAATTTTTCAGTCAACGGAAGTTAGCGCACGATGCTCTCTCTCCGCTTTGCACCAAAGAGTACTTTAGAAGCCAGATTAAGCGAAATCGGGCGGTAAAAACGTTGTTGCTCGATCAGACTTGCGTTGCCGGGGTCGGTAACATTTATGCCGATGAAGCCTTATGGCTTGCGCGTATTAACCCGAATAAAAAAGGAAACAGGCTGACAAGAGCTGAAGCGGGGCGATTATATGAAGCTCTACAGCATATACTAAAAGAAGGCATAAAGGCTGGGGGCGCGAGCACGAAAGACTATCGCCGTCCCGACGGCTCACGCGGTTACTTTCAGATGCAGCGGGCCGCCTACGGCCGCGAAAATGAACCATGCCGTAGGTGCCAAACAAAAATCACGCGCCAAGTTATCGCCCAAAGGTCAGCTCACTTTTGTCTCAAGTGCCAAGCAGCTTAACTATTTGCCACCGGCTATTTCCTATTTGCTAAAGCATGATTTACTTCCTCTACGGCGAAGACTCATTCAGGAGCCGAGAAAAATTGCATGAAATTCTGGCCGAATACAAAAAACGGCGCGGCCAGTCTCCGGACGTTGCCTGGTTTGATGGAGAGACTGATGATGCAAGAACACTCCGCGACGTGGGAAAATCGCAATCATTGTTTCAGGAGAAAAAGCTCTTAATTATTGAGCGTGTGCTGTTAAATTGGGAGCCCGTGGAGAAAGTTTTAAAAACCGAACTCAACGCTTGGGGGGATGATGTAAATATCGTTGCCATCTTTTGGGAAGAGGGGAGCGAAAAGGATGTCGTGAAGCTGGCTAAACTCTTAAAATCGAAAGACGTAAAAGCGCAGGAGTTCCCGCAAATGTCGCCGGCCGAAGCGCGTGGTTGGCTGAAGCGATACGTCGGGGCGCATAATTTAAAAATTTCGGGTAACGACCTTGAGCATCTGCTCTCAAATTTCACTAATACGTGGCAGCTGGTGCATGAGGCAGAGAAGTTGAGCCTCGGCGGTGAATCCGGCGAGCCGCTATTTCTGCCCGAAGAGAAAATTTTCTCCTTCCTCGATTACTTTTTAATTGATGAACGTTCGGCCCTAAGGGCCCTTGCGCGGCTAAAAGAATCAGGCCTCGATGGGCATTATCTTTTTGCAAGTCTAGTCGGTCACTTGCGGACCCTTCTCCTATTATCTGACCCAGCGATCGAACCGAAAGATCTGCATCCGTTTGTCGTGAAAAAAGGGCGCGAGAAATTGCGGCGCGTGGCCATCGATGAAATTCAAGCTATGTACGAGCGATTCTTCGAAGCAGACGCCAAAATCAAAATAGGCATGAACGATCCCTATTCCGCCATTACCGATTCAATTCTTTTTTCGTGCTAAAATAAGGCGCCGGCGCATTTTTGTGTACGTACATTACGCTATAGCGTAATATAGAGACATGAAGGGGGATACAGAAAAGGGCGCAGTCGTGAAATCAATCTTGGCTGCTCTCACCGGCGGGGCTCTTGGTGTTGCCGCAGCGACACTTCCCGGACTCGCTATCGCCTTAAAACCTTTTATTTCAAAAAGTCGTCAGTTGAAAAAACGCTCTCTTGAGCAAGCTCTGCGACGGTTGCGCAGGCGAAGGCTGATTGAAATACGAATGGATAAAAATAGGCATGAAGTTCTGGCTATTACAGAGGCCGGGAAGACGCGTCTTAAAAAATTTGAGTTTGAGAACTTAGAATTGGCAAAATTTAAATCCTGGGATGGGTATTGGAACGTTATCCTTTTTGACATACCCGAGCGACACAAAACAGCTCGCGATGCTCTGCGCAGGAAGATCTGCGACTTGGGATGTTTTCAATTCCACAAAAGCGTGTTTGTTCATCCTTCGCCCTGTGAAGACGAAGTAGATTTCATCGCTTCAGTGTTTCGTATTCGAGAATTCGTCACAGTATTAAGAACCAAATCCCTCGGCCATCAGGAGTATCGGGTATACAAACACTTCGGGATGATGCCAAAATAATGCCGAGCTATGTGGGTGTTTGTCTCCATTCTACGCTATAGCGTAGAATGGAGACGGGATTTATTTTGACCGAATGGAGCATGCGCGCGTGCAGTGAGCCAAGAGTTATTCGCTTCTTTCTATTGGGTAGCCGTGAGCGTTCGCGCGACAAATTTTACAAGCCGGGATTTTTTGCGAGCCGCGGTGTTTTTCGAGATGACGTTCGTTTTGGCAGCTTTATCCAAGGCTTTGTAGGCCGCCGAGATGGCGGCTTCGATTTCTTTCTTTTTCTTTTCCGCGGCCAGTCCCCGGACATTTTTTATGGCAGTCCTAAAAGCATCCTTTTTTAGGGTGTTCCGTGCGCGTCTTCGGATGGATTGTCTAAGCGCCTTTTCAGCTGATTTCGTGATTGGCATGGTGGCTATTTCAAAATGTAAATCTCAAAGTTAAAAATACCCGGTGAGATTACTATCTCTTTAGATTTGCGTCAAGCCCCGGATTAGATGTTTTTACACTTTTACATACGCCACCTCTGTGTCGGTGCCGGTTTAGTGCCTAGATTGGATCGCCGCATCACTGGGACGCGCTCGCTATTTTTTTGAAATCTGCCGCCAGAGCCAGATGCCGACGAGCACGAGATCGATCGTGATCACAAGCCAAGTGAAAAGACCGAAAAACCCCGCGCCGCCCATCATTCCCCAGTCGCCGTCATATCCGTATCCCATCATAAATTTATTTCTTAAAGTAATTATTGAGCCCTATATAAAGCCACACGGCAAGTACCGCGATTATATTCCAAACGATGAGACCGGTGATGAATGTTGCTAGTGTCATCACGTTGGTACCGGTGTCAATTTGCGTGTGGAGCGCGTACTCCATAAACCAGGGCCTGATTCCCGGCAGGAGTGCAACGCCTCCAAAGCAGATGATATAAACGATGCTCGCCCATGAGGCGGCGACCTTTAATGCCTGTATTGTGTTAATCATATACGAGCTGTTAGTGTAATCTACGCTTGCATTGTATACCCCCAGGGGGTATTCTGTCAATATGAAAGAATTCATAAAAAAAGCGGCCCTGCGGCGGCTTAATATCATACGCGGCCAGCTCCAGGGGCTTATTTCGATGGTAGAGAATGAAAAATACTGCGTGGATATCATCACACAGTCAAGCGCCGTTAAGGAGGCGCTCGCGGGCATTGAGGATCTTATTCTTGAAAACCACCTTTCGACGCACGTCATTAAACAAATAAAAAGCGGAAAAGAGCATCGAGCCATCGAGGAAATTCTCAAGATCTACAAACTTGCCCAAAGGAAAAAATAATCACTCGCCCCAGAATCCCATGTCGGGAAAATTCGGGGGGGTGAAGATTTATGAATCATAAAGACCATATCAGTCAGCCATCAGCGCCGCAGGCGATATATACCTGTCCCATGCACCCTGAAATAAAACGGGATACGCCGGGCATGTGTCCTGAATGCGGCATGAATCTCATCCCCATAAAAAAGAAAAAAGACGCCACGGATCACGCTGCCCGCGATAAGCATACCGGCCACAGTACCGCAGTGTTTTTAAAAAAATTCTGGGTGTGTCTTGTCCTCACCATTCCCGTAGTGCTGTACGCGGGTATTGTCGAGAAAATTTTCAAATGGTCTCCGCCCGATTTTTCGGGATCAGCGTATCTGCCTTTGGTGTTTGGATCAATCGTATTTTTCTACGGCGGTTGGGTTTTTCTGGCCGGAGCCCGGAGAGAAATTCAGGCACGCCTGCCGGGCATGATGACGCTCGTCGGCATTGCCATCTCGGCGGCTTATCTTTGGAGCGTCTATGCCGTCTGGGCGCGCACCGAAGGCTTATTTTGGGAGCTTACCACGCTGATTACCATCATGCTGCTCGGCCACTGGCTGGAAATGCGCGCGGTCAGTGGGGCGCAGGGTGCGCTGAAAGAACTCTCGAAACTGCTGCCCGATACCGCCGAAGTTATCAAAAACGGTAAAACAGAAATTATTCCTCTCGCCGATCTGCGGGCAGGTGATACCGTGCTCGCACGGCCGGGAGCCAAAATTCCCGCCGACGGTAATGTCATTGCCGGAGAATCTGATGTTAATGAATCCATGGTTACCGGAGAATCAAGACTGGTATCTAAAAAAGAAAATGATTCTGTTATTGCCGGAACTGTTAACGGCGACGGAGCCCTCAAGATCCGTGTAACAACTATCGGCGAAAAAACTTTTCTGGCCGGGGTCATGCGTTTAGTCGCCGAAGCACAAGTTTCTAAATCACGGCTGCAGGTGCTCTCGGACAGAGCGGCTCTCTATTTGACCATTGTCGCCGTGGTCGGGGGCTTCATCACATTTATGGCTTGGCTTTTTTCCGGCGCTGCGCTGGGGTTTGCGGTGGCGCGGCTCGTGGCCGTTTTAGTTATTGCTTGTCCGCACGCATTAGGGCTGGCAGTCCCTCTGGTAGCTTCGATTTCTACGACGAAAGCCGCACAAAACGGTTTCCTCGTAAAACAGAGACTGGCCCTTGAGGCCGCGCGATCAATCGACATCGTGCTGTTTGATAAGACCGGAACGCTGACCAAGGGTGAGTTCGGCGTCGTAGAGATATGGCCTGTAAGCGGCCACACTAAAGATGAAGTCCTGGGATTGGCCGCTGCTCTTGACGCTGTATCGGAACATCCGATTGCACGGGCGGTGGTTCTAAAAGCCCAAGAACGCGGGCTTTCACTCAAAGAACTAAAGAAATTCGAAGCACTGAAAGGAAAAGGCGTTAGAGCATTGGTTGATGAAAAAGAGGTGATGGTGGGCGGGCCGGTGCTTCTCGACAACATAGGGATGCATATTCCCGATGAACTTTCTAGGCCGGTTCAAGCTGCCGGCGAAAAAGGACAGACCATTATTTTTGTTCTTAAGGCTCAAGCGGTCTGGGGGGCGATTGCTCTGGCTGACATTATTCGAGCAGAGTCGCTGGAGGCCATTCAAGTCTTAAAAACCATTGGCGTTAAAACCGCTATGATCACGGGCGATTCTGAAGATGTGGCCAAGTGGGTGAGCCAAGAACTGGGCATTCAAGAATACTTCGCCCGGGTGCTGCCGCATCAAAAATCCGATCGGGTGAAAGAACTTCAGATGAGAAATAAAAAAGTCGCCATGGTTGGCGATGGAATCAATGATGCCCCGGCACTCACCCAAGCCGATCTCGGCATTGCCATTGGCGCAGGGACGAATGTGGCCATAGAGTCGGCCGGAATTATTCTTGTCAGGAATGACCCTCGGGATATCGCTAAAATAATTAAACTTTCCCGGATGACCTATTCCAAAATGATTCAGAACCTTTTCTGGGCGACTGGCTACAATATTTTTGCATTACCTCTCGCGGCCGGCGTACTGGCTTTCAAAGGTATCTTGCTCGAGCCCGCCCTCGCCGCTGTATTTATGTCGGCCAGCACGATTATTGTCGCTGTCAATGCCCTGCTCCTGCGTCGGCAAAAGATATAATTGCGAAAGAAACAAAAATTTGTTTGAGCGCTTATCGCTTACAACTGTGAACCCGCGACATCATCCCCGCTGCTGATAGAATGTGGCGTAATAAAAGTACTAACCCCCTAGTTTCTTAATCCGATCCCGGATGCGCGCCGCCAATTCGAAGTTCATGTCTTTGGCGGCTTTTTTCATTTCGCGGGTTAGAGCCTCGCGCATTTTTTTGGCCTGACCTTCGAGTTTGATTTCCGCCTCTTCCCTTCTCGCCGCTTCTTCAGACAGCGAGGCGCGAATGGCTTTTTCAATTCCGGTGGGCGTGATGCCGTGTTCCTGGTTGTAAGCCGCCTGAATTTTGCGCCGACGGTTGGTTTCGCCGATGGCTCGTTTCATCGAATCCGTAACTCTATCGGCATACAAAACTACTCGCCCATCGGGATGGCGCGCGGTGCGGCCGATAATCTGTAAAAGTGTCGTATCATTGCGCAAAAAGCCTTCTTTGTCGGCATCTAAAATGGCCACAAACGAGACTTCGGGCAGATCAAGCCCCTCACGGAGTAAATTGATGCCAACCAGAACGTCGTATTCGCCTCTTCGCAGATCGGCTAAAATATCCGGCCGCTCGAGCGTTTTTACCTCCGAGTGCAGATAGGTTGTCTTTAATCCCGCGTCAGCTAAATATTGGGCGATATCTTCGGCGAGCCGTTTGGTGAGAGCGATGACCAATGAACGTTCGTTTTTGGCTTTTCTCTTTTCTAGTTCTTTTACCAAATCGCGAATTTGATGTTCTGTGGGGCGGACCTCAAGCTCCGGATCAAGAAGCCCAGTCGGCCGGATGACCTGCTCGGCAAGATGGCCCGCGGAAACAGATTGCTCATAGGCGGCGGGCGTCGCCGAGACATAAATTGTCTGGCCGGTTTTTTGTCTGAATTCATCAAATTTCAGCGGTCGGTTATCGAGCGCGGAGGGGAGCCTGAAGCCATAGTCCACCAGCGTCGTTTTTCGCGCGCGGTCACCGTTATACATGCCACGAATTTGCGGCAGAGAAACGTGTGACTCATCAATGACGGTCAGGAAATCAACGCCACTAGGATACTCTAGAGTATCGTAGTGGAGGGATTTTTTTGGTGCAGCGGGTGCGCCTTGTTGGCTCGCGCGGGCGAAGTAATCAAGCAGGGTATATGGCGGATCGCCTGCGTCTCGAAATGAAAGGTGGCGCGAATAGTTCTCAATGCCCGAGACGATGCCGGTTTGTTTTAACATTTCGATATCGAAAGTTGTGCGCTGTTTGATGCGCTCGAGTTCCAAAACCTTGCCTTCTTTTTTAAATTTCTCCATCTGTTCTCTTAGTTCATCTTTGATGCGCTCGATGGCCAGCAATAATTTGTGTCTTGGAGTAACAAAGTGTTTGGCCGGGAAGATACGGAGCGTGCTGAAGTTTGAAAAATTAGAATTAAACTCTGATTTTCTTTTTTTAATCGAGATAATTTTGGCTCTTCGGAACTCAACCAGAACGACTTCCGCGCCGGATGGCAGATGAATTTCAACCGCGTCTTCACGCAGTCGGAAGTTGCCCTGGCGCGGATCAATCGGATTGCGGACGTATTGAAGTAAAACCAGTTTCCGGGCGAGGTCGCGGGAAGAAAGTTTTTGCGCCAGTTTAATATCAAGCGCCATTTTTTCGTATTCCTCCGGGTCGCCGATGCCGTAGATGCAGGAAACCGAGGCTACGATGATGACGTCGTTTCGCGAAAGCAAATCCGCGGTGGAGGCGTGCCGCAGAGCGTCAATCGTGTCGTTGATCTTTGAGTCTTTTTCGATATAGGTATCGGACCGCGGGATATAGGCCTCGGGCTGGTAGTAATCGTAATAGGAAACGAAATAATGAACGGCATTTTCGGGAAAAAATTCTTTAAACTCCTGATAGAGCTGGGCGGCGAGTGTCTTGTTATGTGAAATGACGAGTGTTGGCTTTTGGACGCGTTCGATGACGTTCGCAATCGTAAATGTTTTGCCGGAGCCGGTAACGCCGAGTAGCGTCTGGTCTCTTACGCCGGATTCAAGCGAATGCACCAGCGCCTCAATGGCTTGAGGCTGATCGCCAGTCGGTTTATACGGCGCTACAAGTTTGAATTTGTTTGGCATGCGTAAACAACCATTATATCAGACGGAAAGTGCTGAAAACAATCGCTTTAAGCCGAGTATATTAAGCTCATTCGGGCTAAAACTTGACATCCTTTACATCTATGATAATGTATTGTCGGCAAATTAGCGGCACGCCAAAACCGCAATGGTTGCGGGTAGCACGGTGGGGCCCAACATAGAGACGTGTAAAGTCAAAAGGAGACGGCGATGGAAAACCTCGTCGTGAGTCCGGATCAGATGCCGGACTGGTTGAGGAAGCGCGCCGGTATCATGCACGAAATTGATTTGCAGTTGGCTCGAGGTGCTTTGACCCTGGCTGAACTGCAAGTCGCGGCTGTCGAGCACCGCGATGCATTTGGCCTGGTCAATAAGGCGAAACAGCTTTCGGGCGTCGTGGAGCCGAACCTCAAGTTCGACCTCCGGAAAGACGGCTTCAAGCTCTTCTGCCACAGCCCGCGCATCATCACCTCGGTTGCGGAGCTCGAGCTCGTCCCGTTCCTGCGGGAAGACGAGAAGTCCATCCTCGGCTACGACATGCTCGGCCGCGCCGAGTATGACCCCTCCCTCAACGCCTGGCACTACGGCCAGGAGGACGCCGAGTTCGTCTTCGACCATCAAGGCGAGATCCCGGTAGAGTTCCGCCAATTCCACCTCGTCTTCCCGCGCACCATGTGGCGGGGCCCGGAGTGACAAGCCCCAGAAAAACTAGACAGTTGCGGATAAAGAATTATGGCCGGAAGAAAGCTCGGAGAGCCGAGTTTTCTCCTGTTCGTAAAATGTATGCGGCGGCATCTTCAAGGCCGAATGAATCCGGAGCGTGTTGTAGTA
>JACQCQ010000005.1 GCA_016201505.1 Candidatus Sungiibacteriota bacterium | reverse complement strand
TTTGACTCAGCGCTCCCGAAACGGGAGCGCATAGGAAATGTCTTAGTGCACCGCATCGGCTTTACCGCGGAACGTTCGACTATGGCGGATTTGCAAAGATTCCCGTTGAAACTCAATAAGTATCTCTATCAGATTGTTGCTTCTCTCTATGCGTTTCAGCTTCATGCGAAGTATCGCTACGACGGGGTGTGGGCGATGATGGCGCACGCGGTCGGCATCGCGGCGGCGATTTTCAAGCTCATGGCTCCATCGGTCACATACATCCTGACGCTTCAGGAAGGGGATCCGCCTGAATATATCGAGCGCCTCGCGCGGCCGGTGTGGCCGCTTTTCAGGTATGCATTCAGGAGCCCCGACGTTGTTCAGGTTATTTCCACATTTCTCGGTCGCTGGGCGAAGCGGATGGGCTACCCCGGAAGGCCTCTTGTCGTGCCGAATGCCGTGAATGCCAAGCATTTCTCGCAGACGTATGCTCCTGCCGAACTCGATGCGCTGAAACAAAAGCTCGGGAAGAAAAAGGACGACGTGTTTCTCATCACGACCTCTCGCCTCGTCCATAAGAACGCCGTGGACGATGTCATTCGCGCGCTTCCGAAACTTCCAAAGAAAGTTCGTTTCCTCGTTCTCGGCATCGGGCCGGATGAGCAGATGCTTCACGATATCGCGAAGCGCGAAGGCGTTTCCGAGCGCGTGCAGTTTCTGGGGCAGATAGGCCATACGGAGCTGCCGAGGTATCTCAAGATCTCGGATATCTTTGTGAGACCATCGCGGGCTGGGCTGTTTCAAAAGACTCGCCGGATGAGATCGCGGCTGCCGTGAAAAGCATCCTCGCGCATCCGGAAGAAGTACGGAAGGTAACGGAGAGAGCACGCGCGCTCGCGTTCTCCGATTACGACTGGGACACCGTCGCGAAAACCATGCGGGAGAAGGTGTTTTCTGTTGTCTTAAATAAGCCCTAAAAACAAGACATTTTTAGTTTTTCCACCTGCGACTTGACAATGTATCTTTGTATTGTTACACTGTCAACCGTTATAGAAACCTAAATTTTTATGGCTTTACACGAACAAGTCGGAAGATATCTTAGAGACGTAGGAAAGGGAATCGTAGAATCACCGAAAGTAATATGGTGGGATACTAAATTGTGGAGTAATTATCCAACGCTTTCAGACAAGGTAAGAAGAAGAGATACGGATCTTGGAAAGAAATATGGCTCGTTAGTTGATGTAAGCAATGCTTTACCTGAGGTGAGGTGGAAGATGGATGTGGGGCGGCAGATGGCCAGTTTTCATGTTGTGGATGAAGAAGGGAAAGCTGTGGCTGTAGTAGGAGCTGGCCATTCAGAGCAGATATCACCATCTAGAAACGAACTTGATACAAGAACTCTAGGCGCTCTTATAGAGCAGGCTTCTCAGACAATTTTTCATGGTCTAGCTTCCCATGCTGAAATCGCAAGACTGCTTCATGTGCGACCTGCGTCAGTGATGGGTAGCCCCAGAGGGTCTTGGGCATATATAAAAAAAGCTGATCTGGAGTTGTTCCTCGACAAAAAAGAAAGAGCTCTCGCAAAAGCAAAACCCTTGGTAAAAAGGCCATCATTGCCAGACCAAAGAGCTGCCTAAAACACTAGAGAAAACGCTCCGAGAATCGGAGCGTTTTTTTAATGTGAGCGCCCCGATTATAGAGCTCGTAACGAAGTTACGGGCTCTATGGTACTATCTCTCACATTATGGCTCTCAAAGACCTGAAAATAGGCTTTATCGGGCAAGGATGGCTCGGGAAAAACTATGCGGATGATTTCGAAGAGCGCGGCTTTCCGGTAGTCCGATATTCCCTCGAAGAGCCGTACCGCGC
>JACQCQ010000002.1 GCA_016201505.1 Candidatus Sungiibacteriota bacterium | reverse complement strand
ACAAAGGAGTTTGACCCAATGGTTAAGGTTGAGGTCCCCGAGACGGCATTGGTGGAGGAGTTATAGAAGGCCACCTGTCCCTGGGTGCCAGAGTTCACCGTCCCCGTCCCGCAGGCCGCGCCCGATGAGGTCAACTGACCTGAGGCCGAGAAGGTGCCGCACCCCGAACCCGCAAGACCTAGGTAGATATTTGAAGACGAGGCCGTGGTGCTAAAGAAATAGGTTGAGCTGGCGTTTGGAGAGATTTAAGATCGTCGACGAGGCACCTTTGGCGAACAACTGGTTTGAGATATAGAAGTTCGTGGAAGTGGCATTGGTTAAAGTCGTCGAAGCCGAGTTAAAGAAGTTTGTGGTTGTCGCATTCCAGATGGAGAGGTTCGTATGCGTTGAGGTGGCACTATTATCCAGCACTCCACCGGAAAGAGTGGCTAGACCCGAGGCCGCCAGTGTCCCCGTGATATCAAAGGCTGAAGTTGGGTTTACTTTAAAGATCCCGATCCTATTATTCGAAGTGTCAATTGAGAGAAAAGGTGAGGAGCCAACATCCGAAGAGGTGGCGACAGACCAGGCGTTCGCCAGAGAGTTTGGAATCGTGGTAGTGGAGGTTGAGCCATAAACGAAATTAATCCCTCCGAGATAGAGCGCCGAAGCCGCGATATCAGGTTTAGTTGAAGATGCCGTGCCATTGCGGGCGATTGAGAAAAAGCCGGCCGGCGAGGTGGTGCCGATGCCGACTCTGCCGCGTACGGCCGAACCGCTGTGAGCCAGAATGACGTTTCCGGCCGATCCCGAGGTCGTATTTCCGCCTACAATATATATATTTCCTCCGTTCCCGCCGCCCGATCCGGCGTTTCCGGCTTGCACAGTTAAATCGCCGCCGGCCGCGTTGGCTCCCGCCGCCGCGTCCCCCGCTTCCGCCGTCAGACTGTATCCGCCGCCGGATGCGGCTGTGCCTACATAGATCAAACGCCCGGCGCCTTGCGAAAGGGCGATGTTTCCGCCGACCTCAAGCGCTTCATTGGGAACCGTTTGGTTGATACCGAGGAAACTGTTGGTGATGTCCGTTGTCAGAAAGTTGGCCGATGAAATAGTTGAGCCGGCTGAATAGTAGGCCACGCGGTTAATCGTCCCGGAGTTAATACTGCCGGTGCTGTTGGAAATACAGGTTCCATTTAGGGCGAGACAGCCCGTGGTTACGTTAATGCCGTTGCCGGTAAATGTTGACGTCGCGGCACCTTGCACAATTAATTGGCCGCCGAAGAGCCCCTGGCCGGATGTTTCCAGGACGCCGGCCGTGGTTGTTGTTTTCCCGACTCCCAGGCCGCCGGTGATATAACCCGATCCAAAAATCGAGAAGGTAGTCGCCGGTGAGGCGGTCGCCACGCCGATTCTGCCGTTGGTTGAGTCAATCGAGAAAAGCGGCGCGTTGCCGATGTTGGATGACGTGGCAAAAGCGAACGCGTTTACGGCTTGAGGAATGGTCGTGGTGCTTGATGAGCCGTACGCCAGATGGATGCCGGAAAGAAGAAACGAGGTTGATGAGGCGTTGGGGAAGGTCGAAGAAGATACAGCGCCGTTTAGGGATACCGAAAGTATGGCGCCGGGCGTTGTGGTGCCGATGCCAAAGTTGCCGGCCCCGCCCTCGGAGGCGAAGATGTTCTGATTGGTTATGGATGTACTGGTGAGAGCAGGCGCGGCAACATAGTTGGCATACCAGTTGGTCAGAGTTACCGCCCCCGCTAAACCAACCGCGGCGACCGTCTCATAATTTCCGTATAAATTTTTTACGAAACCCGTGCTGATGGTGGGGCTGCCGTTGAATAGGGTAGTGGTTGTAGCCTTGCCGGTAATCGTTGGAGTCGCAGAAAAGCCCGTAATCGAAGTATACGTACCAAAGACGCTGGTCAAAGCTGCGCCGAGACTAATGCCCGTATAACTTACATTTGCTGCCGCGTCTACAATAGATAGTGTCGGCACAAGCGATAGACTCGTCAGCGATGATGTTGCCGCGGTGACTGCCGAGAGGGTCCCGTTAATTGCTACGGCGGTATTATTGCCTCGCCCATCGGTGAGCGGGTTATAGGTTATGGTCAGAGTCTTGCCGGTAATCGCTCCGGCTGACGCCAGGGTTGAAGTTGTGGCGGTGCCAGCATTGACATCTCCGGTGGATCCATTCAGCGAAAGAATTGGAATCGCCCCCGCATCGGAGGATGTCGCAAACGATAATCCATAGGCGTTCGCCGGAATCGTCGTGGTTGACGACGAGCCATAGGTCAGATTGATGCCGGAAAGATAAATGGATGTGGATGAGGCTTGCGGGAAGGTGCTTGAGGCGACCGCGCCATTTAAGGCAAAGGCAACATAGGCCGCTGGGGTCGAGGTGCCGAGTGCCAGATACGACAGCCCATTCTTAAATGCGGGGATGAAGAGGTTTGTGGTCGTGGCGTTCCAGATCGAGAGATTGGAAATAGTAGAGGACGCCGCATTGGAGAGAACTCCGCCCGAAAGTGTAGCCAGACCAGTCACTGAAATTGTGCCCGCGGTAGTATTCAGTGTTCCGACTCCCAGGCCGCCGGTAAAATAACCCGAGCCGTTGACGGAAAGTTTAGTTGCGGGACTTGTGCTCGCAAGGCCCAGATTGCCGCTTGAATTTAATACCGAGGATAGAGCGCCGGAAGTGTCGTAGATATCAATGATATTGGCGGTTTGAGACGCGGCCGGATAAAGCACCAAGGTCGTCGTTGCGGCATCACCCGAAAGCACAGTCAGTTTTCCGTACGGCGTCGTAGTTGCGCCAATACCGACCGAGAAAGTTGTGGTAGCAAGCGTTACGGCTTGGTTGGGAACACTTGAACTCCAACCGCCGCCTGTCGAGGCGCCTCCGCTTGAAACTGCTCCGCAGGAAACTGATCCTAAACTGTCGGTTTGCAGGGCTTGACCGCCGGTACAGCTCGCGATGGATGAAATCGTAAGTCCGTTTGAAGTTCTGGTCGCGCCGATACCGAATCCGCCGGTGACATAAGCGTTGCCGGCGACCGAGAAAGTTTGCGCCGGCGAGCTTGAGCCGACACCGATATTTCCGCTTGATCCATTAAGCGAAAGAAGGGGCGAACTGCCGAGTTGAGAGGATGTCGCGATCGAGAAGCCGTTTACGTTCGCCGGAATCGTCGTGGTTGACGAGGAGCCATAGGTCAGATTAATTCCCGAAAAGAAAAACGAGCTTGACGAGGCGTTCGGCAGTGTTGAGGATGCGGCGCCATTTAAGGCAAAAGACTCAAAGAATCCGGGAGTCGAGGTGCCGTGGCCGAATGTCCCCCCCGCGCCACTGGCATAGTATGCGGGAATAATCAGTTGGGTCGTCGTGGCATTCCAGATGGAGAGGTTCGAGATTGTAGACGTTGCCCCAGTCCCCAGCAAGAGGGTCGTCGTGGCGTTCCAGATTGAGAGGTTGACTATCGTAGATGATGCTCCCCGAGCTTGCAGTCCCCCGTTGATATCGAGAGCTGTCTGCGGTGCCACGGTGAAAGCACCAATCCTATTGTTCGAAGTGTCAATTGAGAGGAAGGGTGAACTCCCCACATCGGATGACGTTGCAATACTCCAGCCATTGACCAATGAATTCGGAATGGTGGTGGTGGATGAGGAGCCGTATTGGAGGTTTACGCCAGAAAGAAAAATTGAGGTTGAAGAAGCATTGGGCAGGGTGGATGAAGCCACGCGGCCGTTTGACGCCAGTGAAAAAACTGATGCGGGAGAAGAGGTACCGATGCCGAAGAGATTATTTGTCGCGTCGACAGCCAAAAAATTAGCCGAGCTGATGGTGGAGGCGCCCGAATAGTACGCCAGTCGATTTGTTGTTCCCGCATTAATGGTGCCAGATCCTGATCCGAGACAGGTCCCGCTTATGGCGACGCATCCTGTCGTCACGTTAATGCCGTTGCCGGTGAAGGTTGACGTCGCGGCACCTTGCACAATTAATTGGCCGCCAACCAGAATTTGACCGGTCGTTTCGATGACGCCGGCTGATGATGTAGCGACACCAACCCCGAGTCCGCCGGTCAAGTATCCTGATCCGACAACAGAAAATAATTGAACTGGCGAGGTTGTGCCGATGCCCACGCGGCCTGAAGTTTGCTGAATGACAAATTGACTGGTGCCAATGGCAAGTCCGCCGGTAGAAAATGTTGAAGTTGCGGAGGTTGAGGTCGCGTTAATTACCGTAACAGTTAACGTGCCAACGTCGGCCAAATTAAATCCCGCGCCCTCGATGCTGGAAATCCAGGGAGTTTGCGATCCGGAACCGCCGCCGCAGCCGGTGCAGTTTGTTACGGTTAAATTTGAAACGCTCAAATTTGAAAATGATGCGGTTGCTGCAGAAATTCCTCCCGCGACAGAAAGGTTTCCGGAAGTTACCGAAAGTCCGCCAGTAACTGTCAAACTGTCGAGCTGATTTATTCGCTGCGTTAAGTTCACCATTTGATAGGTTGACCCGGCGACGTGAGTGGTATTGTCAAGATTTCCCTGGAGGCTGATGATTTTATTTGAGAGATTAAAAAGCTGGTTCTTAAAGTCAGCCGTTTGCGAGCTGATATAGGCTAAAAGTTCCGCTTTAATTTTTGCGGTGTCGGCCGGTACGATCTTTTGGATGATTGTTTGTTTTGCGACAATCTGGGTGCCGGAAGATGCGCCGGTAGGAACTGACACTTTTGTTGTTGTCGGCGTTGAAGCGACTTGGGGCGGAAGAATCAGGCCGAGATCAGACGGAATTGTTACCGTCTCGCGGAGATTTGAGCCAATCAGCAGATTGGAGAAGAAGGGCTGGATGCTTTTAAAAATCCCGGAGAGCTGGTTGGATGCTTGCGGGCTTACCGACACGCCGGAAATCCCGTTTTGAATACCCCGGTATATCTCATACGGCGTGCGGCTTGCGATTTGAATTAAATTAGAGAATCCGGAAGTTGCCTGTCCCGCACCAAGCTCACTAAATCCACGCAACACGCGGCCGAGGTCCGCATTTGAACCTTCCTGAATTGAGGTATAGGCATGTGAGCGCGTTTGGCCAATTGGAGCCGGCGTAATCTCCGGTGTTAGGTAGTTCGCTAAATTGCGGATCCTGATACCTGACTCATTAGCCGCCCGCATCAGCTCACTGCCAAAATTCAATGCCGCAAAATAGCCCCCCAAAGCCAATACAATCGCGGAAATTGATATAAAAATTGGCTTGTAGTTTGATACGTATCGAGATTTAGGCTGATTTAAGTAAAGATCGTATCTTTTTTCTGCTGAAGTTATTTTTTCATAATTCCTTGCCTGATTGAAGTTTGAAAAAATGTTCTCGTGTATCGTGCGAACAAGCGTAGCCTCTGGCTGGTATAATTTTCGCCTTATTTTTAGGTTATGGCTTGGCTTAAGGGTGACGCTAACTTTTTCAGCCTTTTGCAGCTGAATACCATTTGATCGTTTTTTTGATTGTTTGAGGTAATCGGTTAAATCTTGGGCCGTAATAAACCAATCTCGGCCGATTTTTTTTGCTCTTAAGTTTTTTCGATTAATGAGAACTCGTAAATAGTCCTGGTGAATTCCAGAAATTTTTGCGGCTTCTCGAAGTCGAATTAATTTAAGCTCCATCTTGATACGTCAGCGTATCTTTATGATACTGCTTCTGCGTCAATTCTTTTATGTGGATAAGTTACGAAAGAATAGTAAAAATTTTAATTTTTCAAATTTTTCGATCCCCCATTTTAAAAAAATGCCGGCTCTGGCTGGTCCGGTAACTCTGCTTTGCCCATTTAGTTGACCCCTGATAGTTCGGCAGGCTTTGTTCAGACAAAAATCAGGATTTTATATTGTTTTATAAATTATTGATTAGATTTTTCATAACTATACTAAAAATTCCTTATGGTTAATTAAGTAATACGTTCTATCGTTATAACAGAATAACGAAATTGCTGTTTAACATAAATTTTTAGTATTACTAGATTGATACGCTTTAAATCTTGTTAGATTAAATTGATACGTATCTTAGCTTAACTCGAAGAAGCTTTTGGCCTTATATTCTTGATTTCCGAGCTCAAAAGCTTCTATGAGTGTGAAGTATTCTCGTACGTTAAAGTAATCGGTAATGAGATTAACCTCCTGCTGGCAATCAAGGTAGTGTACGAAGACGCTCCGTTGAAACTGATAAAATCCCATATTTTTTAACTTCCTGGTTATGGAATCTCGAGCCATTTTCTTTTCTTCCGGGATATCAAACAGGATAATTCTCCAGATTTTATCCCAGCGCGAAACTGCCAGCTTCAAATGAAAGATCTGATAGCGTAAGAGTCGACGTTCACCGGAATCTGTTAAACGTAATAGGTGCTTATCGCTTTCATGGCTATACTCGATGCAGCGCTGTCGCCTTAGCCTATCAATGGCAATTTTTACGTTATTTCTGCGTCGTCTGCCAATCCCCTTGGCTTCAAGTTTAGATAGAAGTATCTGGCTGGCGGCGCTCGCCTTTGGTGAAGACAAAAAAATAGGCCGATGGCTTAAAACCCGCAGGATCTCCTCCGCAATCTGGCCCTTTCGCATTCGATCCTCTCTCTCCACAATGACTCGCGCCATATCTAGAGTGGATTATACTTCGTATGAAGTTTTACACAATAGGACGCTAACGCGATAAAACGAAATACTCTATTATTTCGATTTATTTATCTAGAAGCCTTCTTCTTTTAGACTCTCGATGGCTTCTTTCCCCCTTTTACTAACCTTGCGCGGGATTTCAACTCTTATCTCAATCAGAAGGTCACCATGCCCATAGGCCCTCGCCTCTGGCACGCCTTTTCCGCGAACCCGCAGAATATCTCCCGACTGGGTGCCCCCCGGGATCTTAAGACTAATTTTTCCCTCAAGGGTCTCGACGGTTACGCTGTCGCCTAAGATTGCTTGAGAAACTTTGATTGGGAGCTGCATGATCAGGTTATCGGCTTGGCGTCGAAACGTCTTATGCGGCAGGATTTTAATGCGCACGTAAAGATCCCCCGGCGGAGACATGGGATCGCTGATTTCTCCCTTGCCGGATAGCTTCATCGTATCGTCAGCGGTGATCCCCCTTGGAATTACTAGTTCGATTGTTTCAGATATCCTCTCGGTGCCTTTCCCGTCGCACACATCGCAGGGCTTCGTCGGGATTTCTCCGCGCCCTCGACATATCGGACATGTTTCAACTCGAGTAACAGTGCCGAGGATAGTTCTTTCAGTTTTTTGCACATTCCCCTTCCCCTGACAGGTTGTGCAGGTTTTCATTTTTATGCCGGGTTCGCCTCCAGTCCCGTTACATTTTCGGCATAGTGCCGTACGTTTAATTTCGATTGTCTCTTTGCCGCCTAAAATGCTTTCTTCAAACGGAATCGCAAGTTCCAGTACCAGGTCCTTGCCTCGAGACCCACCCTTCCCCTGGCGGGAATCGGCATTAAAGCCGAATACATTTTCCAGAATGTCGCCAAAATCAAAGTTAGCGCTGAAATTAAACCCGGCGCTGTTCCCCTGATTTCTAAAAACATCAGACCATTGAAATCCGCCCGGGTTAAACCCGCTGGCCGCATTGAATGTTTGGCCGAATTGGTCATATTGTTTTCGCTTCGCTTCATCGCCGAGCACCTGGTAGGCCTCGTTTATTTGCTTGAATTTCTCATCGTTGCCATTGCCTTTGTCCGGATGGTACTGATGCGCCAGCTTGCGATAGGCTTTTTTTATTTCATCTTGGGTGGCATTTTTCGGAATGCCCAAGGTGGTATAGAAATCTTTCTCGGCCATAAAAGTTAGAGTGAATAGTGAGTTACCGTGACCGTGGTTGATATATCCCGAATGACCCCCGCTTTTCTCGCAAGCCACAGGATGCCGGGCACCGTAATAATCATGAACCAGTATATAAGGAGTGAAGCCGTTTTAAGGGTCAAGAACACGCCGAGTGATAGGGCGATCGGCAGGTATCGAGAGTAGGGCCTCACCAAATCATCCGCCTTTTTATTGGCTATAGTATAGAAGAGGCTTCCCACACTGTCATTTGGGGCGATGGCTATGCCAAATTGGCGAGACAGATCCTCCCGCGCTTTTATTACCCCCAGTTCAATCAGCTGCTCTTTTATTCTGGGAGCGCGTACCAGCGCCCGACCAGATTCATTTTCAATAACCTGGCGCAGAAGGTCGTCGACTCGTTCATTGGCTTTTACTTCAAAATGAACGCCGAGAGCCCCTTGGATCAGGCTCTGGGTGTAAGGAAATATTAGGTTGAATACCGTTCGGGGAATTAATGTGACGCGTTCGGGTGAGGCGTGATCAACATAATAGAAAACTGTCGCGAGCAACGAGACCGCAGTAAGAAAGCTGGGGATGGCAGCCCGCAAAATGCGTGCGCTATGGGTGCCGAGCATAATCGAAATTTCTTGTTTGGCAAAATGCCAGGAAAAAGCCGCGAAAACTGATGCCGCCAAAATTGCGACTGCAATGCCAACCTGCGAGGGTAGCCAGATTAAACTTACGAGAACCGGAATAACGGGGATAGCGTATCCTAAGGCGCTCCAAGGAATTAAAACCGTAGAACAACTATAGAGAAGAACAGAAATAAGGATCAATACGCCGGTTTCGTAGATAAGCCCGTGGGAGGCACCGAAAAAAAGAGCGCCGACACTAGCTACGATGGTGAGTCCGGCCAAAACGCCCTCTTTAATTTTAGAACTCATTTGCATTACGTCGTCGGTTCGTCACTTGGTTTTTCGCTATACTCCGCATCTTGCACATTCTCATCTTTTTTATCGGCACTGCCGGTCTCTTGAGACTGGCTCGCCTGGTGGAGAATTTCGCCGATCTTGGATAGCGACTGCGAAAGGTCTTGCGAGGCTTTTTCAATTTGGGACGTACCTCCAGTATCCTTCGCGCGTTTTAATTCGGCAATCTTTGATTCGATCTCGGTCTTTAGATCTTGCGGGACTTTATCCGCGGCATCACGCAGGGACTTCTCGCTCGTATAAATAAGACTATCAGCGGCGTTTCTGGCCTCAATTTCCGCTTTCTTTTTCTTATCTTCGGAGGCGTGTATTTCAGCATCCTTCTTCATGCGTTCGATCTCGTCTTTTGAAAGCGAAGAAGAGGCCTCAACCCGGACCGATTGCTCCTTGCCGCTTGATTTGTCGCGGGCTTTTACTGACAGGATACCGTTGGCGTCAATATCGAATGAAACTTCAACTTGCGGCAAGCCTCGAGGCGCGGGCGGGATGCCGTCAAGGACAAATTGAGCCAGCGTTTTATTATCGTGGGCTATTTCGCGTTCGCCTTGAAGCACGTGAATTTCAACCTGCGTCTGATTGTCCGCCGCAGTTGAAAAGACTTGCGACTTGGCGGTTGGGACCGTCGTATTTTTTTCGATGATCTTCGTGAATACGCCGCCGAGCGTCTCGATGCCGAGTGAGAGCGGAGTGACGTCGAGCAGCAAAATATCCTTTACGTCACCCTGCATAATGCCGGCTTGGATGGCAGCCCCCAGCGCCACCACCTCGTCCGGGTTAATCGATTTATTCGGTTCTTTGCCGAATAAATTTTTTACTGCTTGCTGGATAAGAGGCATCCTGGTTTGCCCGCCCACCAGGATAATTTCATGAACATCCGAGAGCTTAAATCCGGCGGCCTCAACTGCGCGTTTCGTAATTTCGATCGAGCGATCGATGTCATCTTTTACTAGAGACTCAAGCGTAGCCCGCGAGAGTTTCATAACTAAATGTTTTGGTCCAGACGCATCCGACGTAATGAACGGGATATTAATTTCCGTTTCGATGGTTGAGGAGAGCTCGTGTTTCGTTTTTTCCGCCGCCTCTTTCAAACGCTGCAGGGCCAGGGTGTCTTTCGAGATATCAATGGCTTGATCTTTTTTAAACTCGTGAATGATCCAGTTGATAATCTTCTGGTCGAAGTCGTCACCACCCAAGTGCGTATCCCCGTCGGTTGATTTTACCTCAATCGTGTCGTCTCCGATTTCGAGCACCGATATGTCAAACGTTCCTCCGCCAAAATCGTAGACCACAATTTTCTCATCTTTCTTTTTATTGAGTCCGTAGGCGAGGGCGGCAGCTGTCGGTTCATTTAAGATGCGGCGCACCGTAAATCCCGCGATTTCGCCGGCGGCTTGTGTCGCTTTTCGCTGTGAGTCATCAAAGTAGGCCGGCACCGTAATGACCGCCTCCGTAATGCTCGTTCCAAGCTTTTCTTCGGCGTCCTGCTTTAATTTCTGTAAAATCATGGCCGAGATTTCTTCCGGCCGGACCCACTTTTCTCCCATTTTCACTTCAACGCCGCCATTTGAGGATGCGCGTAACTCATAGGGTAGGAGTTTTAAATCTTTTTGTACTTCGGCATCCGTAAATTTGCGCCCGATCAGACGCTTAATCGAGTAAAAAGTGTTTCTTGGATTGGTCACGGCCTGGCGTTTTGCCAAGAGGCCAACTAGGCGGTCGCCGGTCTTGGACAAGGCGACAACCGAGGGCGTGGTCCGATTGCCTTCTTTGTTTTCGATAATTTTTGGTTCGCCTCCTTCAACATAGGCGACCGCTGAATTCGTTGTGCCTAAATCAATTCCGATTATTTTAGCCATTTTTTTGCAACTACAGTCTACCGTCTACTGACTACCGTCCTGTGGTCTGTAGTCCGTCAGCTGTAGCCTGTTTTAATTATTTAGCAACTTTAACTCGTGCCGGCCGTAACAGTACTTCTCCCCGCCTGTATCCTTTCTGAATTTCCTCAATGATTCTGCCCGATGGGGCGTCTGTTTCTATTTCTTCGATGGCTTCATGGAAGGCTGGATCAAACATTTCATTTTTAGTTTTGATCGGCTGAACGCCCAATCGGCGTAAGGTATCAAGTAATTGCGCGTATATGAGTTGAAAGCCCCTCATTGAATCTTCCGGCATAGGCGGCTCGTGCCGGTGTTTCAACGCGATTTCAAAACTATCAAGTACCGGCATGAATTCGAGGATCACCTGGTTTTCAATCATTCCCCGCCAATCCGACATCTTCCGTTCCTCGTCGCGTCGTGAGTTTATGAGATCTGCCTTTGCCCTCTGCCAGCCCTCGAGGTACTGTTTCTTTTCTTCTTCGATGGCTTTCAATTTTTCTTTTAGCGTATTCAGCTTTTCAATTGGATCGGGCGGGGAGCCGTTTTCCAACTCCGCTTCAATTATTTCAGGTTCGTCCATACCCGCCTAAATTTTAGTTAGGTAATGCCTAAACGACTCGATGCTTATATCATTCTTTATTTTTTTGTGAGACATTCTTTTCATAATTTAAAAATTTGAATAACAAAAACTTAGGCGGGCATGTTACTCATCAAAAATTGAGTCAAGCGCTGAAAGTAACGATAGACCTTTATCATATCGCATCCGCTTAGCGCCAATGATAGCCAGGACTCCCCGATCATCTCCATGCTCGATGGTTTTTATAATCATGCTGTAGGGGCGGGCTTCTTCGATCGGATTTTCTCCGCCAATAAATATGTGCGGAATTTTAAAATCACGAGCTTCGATCAGCGACCTAACATCGGCATCAATTGAGTCAACCAGCTCGCCGAAGCTGTTGCGCGATATTGATTCCGTAAACTCGGGCTCGGAAAGGATTTGGCCGAATCCGCTTTTATAGAAAGGTTCCATTGAATTTTCGGACACGCCGCCGACAACCAGGGCTTGCACCATGCGAGCCAGCATTTCAGTTGAAAGGCGGAAGAACTCGTTTAAATCCGTGTATTCTTCGGAAATCTGTCTGATGGCTGTGACCTCGTCTTTTTTAAGAGGCGACGCGGCTGAAATCTTGTCTGCGTACCAGCGATAGCCTCTGTCAGTCGGAATACGACCAGCCGAAGTATGCGGCTGATCTAAGAAGCCGAGTTCGGAAAGGGCTAAAAGCTCATTTCTGATGGTCGCTGGACTGTATGACAGGCGATACCGAGTGCGCAGGTCATCTGAAGAGACGGCCTCACCGGTGCGGATGTGCTCGCTAACTGCGGCAAACAGCAAATCTTCTTGGCGCTTTGTGACAGGATTCATTACAGGAAATAGATTATCACTGTTAGCAGTCTCACGTCAAGAGCGCTAAGAGTGGAGCCCGAAAAACCTATAAGTCCGATAGACTAGTCTATCGAACTTATAGGAAAAGAGCGACATTTGAGGAGGTGCGGGGAAAGCAAGATGGGGCATCTAACGGTATAAACAGCTTGTGCTAGTATTGAAATATAAAGTGCTTCCCAATATTCCCGGTCTGATTTTTGATGCCACTGCAACTCTATAACACGCTGACGAAGAAAAAAGAGATTTTTCGGTCCATCAAGCCAAGGCGCGTGGGCTTATACACCTGCGGGCCGACAGTCTACCACTACGCGCATATCGGCAACATGCGCACGTATATATTTGAAGATATTCTGCGCCGGACGCTCGAGTATTTAGGTTACCGGGTGAAGCAGGTGATGAATATTACGGATGTCGGACACCTGACGGATGATAACGACTCGGGCGAAGATAAGCTGGAGAGGGGCGCACGACGCGAGGCAAAATCCGTCTTTTCCGTAGCCAAGTTTTATACCAAAGCCTTTGTTCGAGATCTTGAGGCACTCAATATCAAAAAACCATCCGTTCTCTCGCCGGCGACAAAGCATATTAAAGGCCAAATCAAGATGATCGAGCGGCTGGTTAAAAAGGGCTATGCCTATGATACCGCCGGGGCGGTCTATTTCGCTGTTTTGAAATTTAAAGATTATACCAAGCTTTCCGGCAAAAAACTGGAAGACCAGCAAACAGGCGCCCGAGAAGGAGTTGCGGTTGATTCAAGTAAGCGAAACCCGGAAGATTTTGCGCTGTGGTTTAAAATTGTCGGCAGATTTAAAAATCATATCTTGCATTGGCCGTCTCCCTGGGGTGATGGATTTCCCGGCTGGCATATCGAGTGCTCGGCTATCTCGACCCACTACCTGGGACAGCCCTTCGATATTCATACGGGGGGCGTTGATCATATCGGCACGCATCACACGAATGAAATCGCCCAATCCGAAGCCGCCTTTGACAGGCCTCTGGCGCGCTACTGGCTGCATGGCGAGTTTTTGAATCTTTCAAATCAAAAGATGGCAAAATCCGCCGGAGATATGGTAACGATCGAGACGTTGCGAAATCGCGGGTTCGATCCGTTAGCCTATCGCTATTTTGTATCGCTCGCGCATTATCGCTCAATCCTTGATTTTAGTTGGGAAGGGCTCAAATCCGCTCAAAATGCCTATCGGAAGTTATTAAGCCACACGGCTCGCTTGAAAGCCCAATCAAAAAATAAAAAACTGAATACGTTGCGGGATGCATCTATAGCGCGAGAGTTAAAAAATAAATTTATCGCGGCTCTTGAAAATGATTTAAATACTCCAATTGCAATTTCAATCATATGGTTTGTCATCTCCAGCCAGCGTCTTAACCCAAAATCTAAATATCGACTATTGATCGACTTTGATCGAGTGCTTGGTCTGCAACTAAAAAGCGCAAAAATACCCAATCCCCCGCATATGGTTAGGCTGCTTTCCAATAAACGGGAAAAGGCGCGACAGATTAAGAATTGGAAACAGGCTGATGCTCTGCGCCGGCAGATGTCAGGTCTTAATTGGGAAGTAGATGACACCCCAGACGGGCCGGTGCTTATTCCCAAACGACAGGAAATGAGCCAGTGACTGCCGACCTCGACTGTTCACACCTTATAGGCGTACCTGTCCACTTTCAGTCTTGAAACGCGCTCTGGTAGTATTGAGCCAGCATGCCAACCGAAAGTCGAAGGTCATCAGTTCCCTCTCCCATCACTTCAAATATAGAAGCGGGGCGCATGCCGCCGCAATCGATTGATGCCGAGATGTCTGTTCTCGGTTCTTTAATGTTAGATCAAGAAGCGATTTATCGTGTCTCGGATATTTTGTCGGTGCGGGATTTTTATAAACCGGCGCATCAGGTGATTTATGAAGCGATGGTTGATCTTTTCAAATCACGTGAGCCGATTGATGTGGTATCTGTTTCAACTCGGCTGCGTGAGAAAGGCACGCTGGAAGATATCGGCGGGTCAGCCTATCTTGCCAATTTGGTAAATCTGGTACCGACCGCCGGACATGTTCAGCATTACGCCAAGATTGTGCATAAAAAAAGAGTTCTGCGCGACTTAATTGACGCTTCGTATCATATTTCAGAACTTGGCTACCGCGAGGAGGACAGCGTAGAAGAACTGCTTGACGAAGCGGAGCAGAGAATTTTTTCTATCTCACAATCTTCGCTGCAGCAGGAATTTCACGCCGTCAAAGACGACCTCGACGAAGCCTGGGATCGACTCGATCGTATTCACAAGGACGGCAGCGTTATACGCGGTGTGCCGACTGGATTTAAAGATCTGGATGAATTGATCGGCGGACTGCAAAAATCTGATCTCATTATTCTTGCCTCTCGCCCCTCACTCGGTAAAACCTCGCTGGCGCTCGATATTGCCAGAAATGCGGCGCTCAAAGCCAAAGCCACGGTCGGTATCTTCTCGCTTGAAATGTCACGCGATCAGTTAATTGACCGTTTTATCGCCGCACAAGCGCACATCGACATCTGGCGGCTCCGCACCGGCCGACTTTCGTCTGAAGGCGAGGACAATGATTTTGTAAAAATACGAGATGCCATGGAAGAATTGTCGCAAACTCCGATTTTTATTGATGATGCTGCCATGCCGTCAGTCATGCAGATTCGCGCTATGGCCCGGCGCTTGCAGGCCGAACATGGCCTCGATCTCGTCATTATTGATTATCTTCAGCTCATTAAAGGCGAGTCAAAAACTGATAATCGCGTCCAGGAAGTCAGCGAGATTTCCCGTTCGCTGAAGGCTCTAGCAAAAGAGCTTAGTCTTCCCGTTCTCGCCCTCTCCCAGCTTTCCCGGGCTGTCGAGATGCGGACTTCAGCCATACCTAAGTTGTCTGATTTGCGGGAGTCGGGATCGCTCGAGCAAGACGCGGATCTGGTGATGTTTATTTATCGCGAAGATAAAAGTAAGGTCAACTCCGAACGAAAAAACATCGCCGAAATCATGGTAGAAAAACATAGGAACGGCCCGACGGGAAAAATTGAGCTCTACTTTAACGCCGAGCAAACTTCATTTCGGTCAGTAACCAAGCATTACGAATACTAAGTTCTCGTCTCGATGTACCCCCAGCCTATCAAACGGTTAATTGAATTATTGTCTGAATTGCCCGGCCTTGGGCCGCGGCAAGCGGCCCGCATTACCTTTTTTATCCTGCGCGAGTCAAAGGGATATTCGAAAATTTTGGGAGAGGCCATCATAAAGGCGAAAGAAGATACTTCATTTTGCGGCGAGTGCTATCGGTCAATTGACAGAACAGTATCGTCAATTTGCGAATTTTGTTCAAGTGAAAAACGAAATCAAGAGACACTGGCGATTGTCGAAAAAGAAGTGGACCTCGCCAATTTGGAAAAGACCCGCCTTTATGCTGGCGTCTATCATATTTTAGGCGGTGTCTTCCGCGCGCTTGATCCTGATTCGCCGACGAAGCTGCATCTGGCCGATTTATACAGCCGGATCGAAAAGAAACTAAAAACGAAAAAGCCGGTCGAGATAATAATCGCCACCAGCGAGACGACAGAAGGCGTCTCCACCTCGCTTTACATTGAACGTATGCTTGATCCGCTAAAGGCAAAATATAAGAATCTGACTGTCTCGAGACTGGGTCGCGGCCTGTCACTGGGAACGGAGCTCGAATATGCCGATGAGGTTACTCTGCAAAACGCGCTTCAGCACAGGACACACAGCTAAAAAACTAAAGACGAGGCTCGAACAGCCTCGTCTTTAGTTTTTTCGGAGTATTTTTCTAATCAGAACCTCGGTGAATGGCTGGCGATGCCCCTTCTTTTTGCGGTAGCGAGTTTTGGCATGATATTTAAAAACAATTATTTTTTTATTTCTGCCCTGCCGGAGGACCTCAGCCTCAACTGCGGCTTCTGAAATAATCGGCGCGCCGAGGTCCATTTTTTTGTCGTCGAACACCAGCAGTACTTTCGGAAAGCGAATCATGCCCGCGTCACTGGCTAGTTTTTCTACGCGAATTTTCTGGTTTTCTTTGACGAGATACTGCTTCCCGCCAGTTTCGATGACTGCGTACATAGATGTTTAATTACCCAACGAATCTAGCAGAAGTGGTTTTAACTTGCAAGGAGTGGGTAGTTTATTCAACTTCTTCTAGGGCCCGTGGCGCCTCGATGAGCTCAGCTTCAAACCCGGCTGACTTCCCGCTTATCCGCAAAACATCCTTATCGATCTTTTTAAACTCGCGTGACGAGTTATTGTACGTGTTTACCACGGTGCCTAGATGAGCACCTAATTTCAGGTGGTAGTCTGAATACGATTTTAGATGCTTGCTCAGTTGTCCGATATTTTTAAGGATTTCCTTAGTTGATTCCTGAATCTGGAAAGCGCGCATGCCAACAGACATGGATTGAAGCGTTACATAGAATGTCGTCGGCGAAACAATATGGACCCGTTTCTCGTTAATCGCGTAGTCAATGAGATCTCGCGTATTTACCTTTATCGCTCCGACAGTGTTTATCAGAAGGTCGTAGTAAATTCCTTCAGCCGGGATGAACATAAAAGCGAATTCCGTCGTGCCGAGTTCGGGATGTATATACTTGGAAGTCTCGTCGATTCGATTTCGCAAATCTTGCTTAAAGGCTTTCTCAAGCTGTTCGCGCATGTTCGAGTCGTGTTCTTCCAGAATGCGATTGTAGTTTTCAAGCGAAAACTTCGAATCAATCGGGATCAGCTTATCACCAAAACGAAGGATGGCGTCGGCGATCAATTCCTTCCCAGTTTTATCGTCTCGTCCAAGCTGATACTGCATCTGATATTGATGGGGCTGAAAAGCATTTTTGAGTAAGGCCTCCAAATAATATTCCCCAAATACGCCCCTCTGCTTCGGATTCTTCAAGATATCCTGCAATTTTTGCAATTGATCGGCAAACCCGACAACCTGACGGTTCGTCTCGTCGAGCTTGGTCAGTCTTTCGGTCACATCGCGGATAATTTTCGCCGACTCGCCGAATTGAGACTGCATGGCCCGCGATGATTCCCCGAGCCGAGAGTCGAGCGTACGGGTAATCTCGGCGATTTGATTTTGCAAGAGAAGCAAAGACTGGCTTTCCGGCGCCCGGCGCGCACGCCAAAGCAGGAAGGCCGTGATGCCAAACCCCGCAATAATCAGGGCTAAAATAATTCCCTCAATCATATGACATAACCTCGGCGGTAAGGCTTTTTAAGCGGCTGGCAGATTCAGCCCCTGAACCAGTCTCAAGCGTAAGACGTACGAGAGACTCGGTGTTCGATGCTCTTATATTAAACCACCAGGTAGGATATTGCACCGTTACTCCATCAAGCATTGAGCGGGTTGAATTTTTATACGTGTTCGCGAATTTTTGAATTACTGACTTTTGGTGATTCACTAAAATCGCCTTTTGCAGGAAGGAACTCGACGAGATGCCGCTCACCACTTCTGAAATTGGCCGCGAAAGCTTGCCTACCACGCGGAACATTTTAAGCATAGTGAGCAGAGCCGAGTCGATGTTCTGCAGTTCTTGGTGATAGACGTGGGCAGAAGTTTCTCCCCCAAGCACAGCCTGGGATTCCGTCATGACTCTCCGGATGTCTATTCTGCCAACTTTGGTATCAATCAACTCCCCGCCATAGGTTTCAATAAAGGGGCGCAGAAATTTAGCATGCGTCAGCTCAAAAGCAAATCGGCGGCCGCGATGTTTCTCTAGGCTTTCTCGCGCGAGCAAGGCAAACACAATATCCGCCCGAATTCGATTTCCCTTTTCGTCAAAAAAAGAAACTCGATCGCCATCCCCGTCAAAGCAAACCCCTAAGTGGAACTTGGTTGATTTCATTTCAAGCTTCATGTTCGTTTCGACTCCCTCGAGTAAGGGGTTGGGCGGATGATGTTCGAAGGTTGGATCAGGATCAAAAAAAATCGGTTTATAAACCACCGGGTACGACCCTAGTAGCGATGGCAGTAAAAAAGAAGTTGCGCCTCCAGCGGCGTTCACTAAAACCCGGATTTGCGGGATTTTAGGTACGAATGAACGCAGCTTACTTAAGTATCTGTCCTGTTCGGCGATGCTCTTTACTTTCCCGATTCGAATACCAACTCGCAATTTTTTCTCGCCGAACTTTCGGATACGCTGAAGACCATTTTTAAGCCCAATATCGCCGAGGCGAGAAAGTAGAAATTTAAAACCATTATACTCGGGCTGATTATGCGAAGCGGTGATCATGATGCCGCCCTCAATACCGTGTCTCGTAAGAGTTAAAAAATATAACTCCGGAGTTGTGCCAATGCCGATATCAACCACTGCGGCGCCATTTCGAATCAGGCCTTCGACTAATTTTTGATGGAGCGTATCCGATGAAAAGCGCGTATCTCGTCCAACGAGAACTGTCGGGTGAGAATGTTTAGTCACCCGCCGTAAAAATTCCGCATAGCCTATTCCGATCATTTTTGCAGCTTCTGGTGAAAGCTCATCGGGGTATATGCCGCGAATGTCGTAACTTCTGAATATGGCGGGATTTACCTGCATACATTCAGTATAAAGGCTGAAGGCTAAAGTTTTAACCTTGATGTTTTGACATTTATACCCGGGCCTTGATACGTTATCCTTCATCAGTATGGGACTTAAAATCGGTATCATCGGGCTGCCAAACGTCGGGAAATCGACGCTTTTTCACGCTCTCACCAAGCAAGAGGTTCTCATCGCCAACTACCCTTTTGCCACGATTGATCCGAATGTCGGCGTGGTGACGGTTCGAGATGAACGGCTGTTAAAGCTCGCTCGCTTCTCGCATTCAAAAAAAGTCATTCCGGCTGCCATTGAATTTGTGGATATCGCAGGACTGGTGGGTGGGGCCTCGGAGGGCGCGGGACTCGGCAATGCTTTTCTTTCGCATATTCGCGAGGTTGACGCTTTGTGCCAGGTGGTGCGCGTTTTCCAAAATTCAGACATCATTCATGTGGCCGAGACGCCCGACGCCTTGCGCGATTTTGAGATCATCAATCTGGAGCTTGTTTTGAAGGATCTTGAGACAACCATGAAGCTGCAGGAGAAAATTGGATCTGAAGCCAGGTCCGGCGATAAAAAGAAAATAGAGGAAAGTGAGGACCTTAAACGGATTAAACACATACTTGAAGCAGGCAGACTGCTGTCGCAAGCAAACCTTTCAGACGCCGAGGGTAAAATAGCCGGAACCTATAATTTGCTTACGATAAAGCCAATGCTGGTCATATTTAATATTTCTGATAAGGAGGTTTCGGAAATATGGCAGCCGGGAGAAGATTTGATGAAAAGGCTTGGGGACATTCCCTATCTCTCTATTCCCATCGGTATCGAAAGCGAGGCGGCCACGATGGAAGAGGTCCAGGCCAATGAATTCCGTTCCCTCGTAGGAATCTCTTCTTCGTCGCTCGATCTCGTTACCCGAGCGGCGTATGGTCGACTCGGACTTATAACTTTTTTTACGACCGGTGAGGATGAGACCAGGGCCTGGACAATTGAGAAAGACGCCAAAGCCCCTCGAGCCGGACGCGCCATTCATTCTGATTTCGAGGATAAATTTATCCGAGCCGAAGTCATACCATGGGACGCACTCCTCCGCTCAGGCTCCTGGGCAGGGGCGAAAGAGCATGGCCGAATTCGCATTGAAGGGAAGGAGTATACGGTAAAAGATGGCGACGTCATTGAGTTTCGTATCTAGCGACGCTTGCACCCGGTTTGAGCCCGCACCGGGTTGCAGAAACCGGCCGATTTTGATAGACTTTTGGGAGCAAAGTCGCCTAATTCATGGACTATCAGCCTAAAAAATACGAAATTGGCTATCTGGTTTCTCCCGCGGTGGCGGAAGATGATGTTGCCCGCGTGACCGGCATTATTACCCGAATCATCGGCGAACTCGAAGGTACTATTCGGCATATCAAAGAACCCGAGAAACGGCGCCTCGCCTACTACATCGAAAACGACCGCCTGGCTTATTTTGGCTACACGACATTCTCGGCTGATCCGGCGGCGCTTCACGAGATTGAAAAGAAGCTGAAATTTGAAAAAGAGATTATGCGTTCTTTGATCGTCGAAGAAGTGATCGAAGAAAAGAAAGCCCACCCTTTCCGCCCCAATTGGCGATCGACGGAAGGCATGGCAAGGGTTGAAGCTCCAAAGCGCGAGGCGGAGGTTTTTGCGAAGTCGGATACCAATATCGAAAATATTGATAAGCGGCTGGATGAAATCCTAGGGAGTTAAGACCACAAAAGGAATATGAAAAATTTTGTATACCTTAGCGGGAAAGTTTGTAAAAGTTTGCGGTTAATACCATGAATCCCGTTAGAGAATGAATCAGAGACTACATTTCGAACATGAAACTCACGACACATAAAGACATGAGACCAGCAACAGAGTTAGTAGTTAATTCTCTAACGGGATGAATCCCGTTAGAAGCCGCGATCGCATACACGGGGTACAATGGTATGAAGCTCCTCAACATTAATAGCTTAACTCGAGCGATAGCGCGGATGATCGCGATCTGCTTCTAACGGGATGAATGTAAATAAAGCGATGATCCTCGGCAACTTGACCCGGGATCCGGAATTGAGACAAACCCCAACTGGCCAATCGGTTTGTACATTCGATGTGGCCACCAATCGAGTCTGGATGTCGCCAGCGGGTGAAAAAAATCAGAAAGCCGAGTTCCATCGCATTGTAGCCTGGGGAAAGCTGGCGGAGATTTGCGGACAGTATTTAAATCGCGGCAGGCTGGTATTTGTCGAAGGCAGAATTGAGACCCGTTCTTGGCAAGATAAAGAAAGTGGCGCGAAGCGTTACCGCACCGAGATCGTCGCTGAGTCAATGCAAATGGGCCCGCGGCCTTTGGAGAGAGAAAATACGGGCGCGGCAACGATGGCTGAAACGGATTCGCGTCAAGGTCAAGGCGCTCCAGCCGAAGAGCCGCCCACGGTCCAGTACCCGGAGGATGAGATTGATGTGAAAGATATACCATTTTGATTTAACCATGCCGATTGAAACAAAACCATTTATGAAGCGAGAGCGACCTACTCAATGCTCTTTTTGTACGGCAAACGCAAGTGTGATCGACTATAAAGAGGCTGAGTTTCTCCGCAAGTTTGTAAATCCGCAGGGTAAAATCGCCAAGCGTACGAGAACGGGTGTTTGTGCCACGCACCAGCGCCTTCTTTCTCAAGCCATCAAAAGAGCCCGATTTCTCGGACTCCTCGCCTATACCATTCGCTAAAGTTTTATTATCCCTGGCTTTCTACTTCGGCCGCAGCACCCGAGTTTAGTTTTTGGCGCACTAAATCCGCAATTTCATTTTTGATTTTAGGGTTTTCCTTCAGAAATGTCCGGCCAGCATCAAACCCCTGGCCGAGCTTTATTGCCCCGTAGGAAAGCGCAGCACCGGATTTTTTGACCAGCCCGTATTTAATACCCAAAGAAATAATCTCACTTTCGGCCGCGATGCCCTGATTATAGAAGATATCGAATTCCGCCGTTCTGAAGGGTGGCGCAACTTTATTTTTTACAATTTTTGCCTTTACGCGATTCCCAATGACCTCGTCGCCTTTTTTAATTTGCGCCGCCCGCCGCACCTCGATACGAACTGATGAGTAAAATTTAAGCGCTTTGCCGCCGGGCGTTGTCTCGGGATTGCCAAACATAATGCCGATCTGCATGCGAATCTGATTAATGAAAACAATCGTGGTATTGCCTTTTGATACAATGCCCGTCAGCTTTCGCAAGGCATGCGACATCAAGCGTGCTTGCAGCCCCATGTGCTGCTGGCCCATTTCACCTTCGATTTCGGCCCTGGGGGTTAGGGCTGCAACCGAATCAATCACAATCAAATCAACCGCACCCGACTTTACGAGGGATTCCACGATCTCAAGCGCTTGCTCGCCGGTATCAGGCTGTGAAATAAAAAGATCATTAATTTTAACCCCTATACGCTTGGCATATTCAGGATCGAGCGCATGCTCCGCGTCCACAAATGCCGCTATCCCGCCCTTCTTCTGAACCTCGGCAACTATGTGGAGCGCCAGTGTCGTTTTACCCGATGACTCGGGTCCGTAGACTTCGATGATTCTGCCTCGCGGTATTCCGCCGACGCCGAGTGCCCAATCAAGCGCGAGCGACCCCGTCGGAATAACATCCACGTCAACTTTTCTGGCTTCACCCAATTTCATTATCGAGCCTTCGCCATATTTTCCTTGGATTTCTTTTACGGTGTATTCAAGCGCTTTAGCTTTTTGAGTTTTGAGATCAACAGATTGTTTAGCCATTTTTATTGGACTACAGTCTACCGTCCACTGACTACTGCGCTTTGGATTTCGGTGCAGTAGTCTGTAGTCGGTAGACGATTTGATTTATATTATTTGCTATTTGGGACTGTAGACGATATATCGAATTTCCCGAAATTCTTTGCCGCTGACATTAGTCGCATCCAGATTTATTCTATTGAGTCCGGGAGAGAGGTACAAGTCTACCTTAAATTCTCCGTTTTTAGCCGTATTGATGGGGCGTCGGTTAATGGCGAGCCTTGCCGCTTCTTTTAATTTTCCCTGTATGGTGAATTTCTGATCGCGTACCGCAGTGAACTCGGCTTGGGGCGATACAAGGCTGATCCGCGGAGCCAACAACAAATTCGACAGCTGATATGAGAAATAAAATCCTATTAAGATTATGAGAGCGGCACCGGAAATCTTTAAAAAACGCTGGCGCGTGAGAAGCACTGGCAGGCGGCGCCACAGAGATGGTTTCTTTAGTCTCTTCTCCTTTTTAAAAAGATCCGTTTCCCAGAGCGAGAGCAACTCGTGCTGGAATTCTTGTGACCAGATGCCCAAAAAATCAGCATAGGTTCTGCCGTAGCGTTCAGCGTAGATCCAACCGCCTAAAATCGAAAGATCTTCAGCCTCAAGCGCTAAAAGAAAACGTGATGGTAGATTTGAAAGCCGCGCTGATTCAGCAAGCGAAAGTCCCCTCTGTCTCCTGGCATTTTTTAAAGCTTCGCCGATCATACCCGGTTAGAAGAACTCCAAATTTAATAATAACGCATAGTTTTTCATGTTCGTTCTGTTGGCTTCGCCTCAAGCTTTAATGTTCTCGGTGTTTGGCTTCCGCCGCTGCGAAAGTGTTTGAAGTTCTCGACTGGGTCATAAAGCTACTTCATCCATTTCATCCATGGCTTCGGGATCAGATCCCTGATGCGGAACTAAAATATCGCGCGGTTTTGCTCCTGACCCTGGCCCGATGATTCCATTTTCTTCCAGAATATCAAGCAGCCGTGCGGCTCTGGCATACCCCACCCGGAGACGCCGCTGCAGGAGCGAAGCCGAGGCTTTGCCGGACTCAATAACGACGCGCTTTGCGTCTTCATATAATTCATCTTCGGTCTCATCATCGGCGCCCATGAATAATCCACCGGTTCCGGCATCTTTTCTTGGCTCGGTAATGCCCGTTTCATAAATTGGCGCTTCTTCCTCGCGTCTTAGAAAATCCACCACGCGGCGCACCTCAGCATCTGAAACAAAAGCTCCCTGAATGCGCCGTGGCTTGGCCGTGTCCCCGGCAAGAAACAGCATATCGCCATTGCCTAAGAGTTTTTCCGCTCCCGCCATATCGAGAATTGTGCGCGAATCAATCTGCGATCCGGTCTGGAAAGCAACGCGCGAGGTGATGTTGGCCTTAATCAATCCGGTGATAATTTCAACCGATGGTCTTTGGGTCGTTAAAATCAAATGCAGGCCTACCGCACGCGCCATCTGCGCAAGTCGCACCACTGATCCTTCGACTTCGCGCGGAAAAGCCATCATCAGATCCGCTAATTCATCAATGACGATGACGATATAGGGCAGGGGCTCATCTTCAGAATCTTTACTGGCCGAAATTTTAAGGTTATAGCTCGCAAGATCGCGCGCACTCTTATCAGCCAGCAGTTCATATCTCCGCTCCATTTCGCGAACTGCCCAGCGTAGCGCATGGATCGTCTTCTTTGGGTCGGTAATAACTGGGGTTAAAAGATGCGGAATGCCGTTGTAATTTGAAAGCTCAACGCGTTTTGGGTCAACCATGATAAATCGGAGCACCTCCGGCGGATTGCGGTAGAGATATGAGGTGATGATGGAGTGCATGCTGACCGATTTTCCGGTACCCGTGGCTCCGGCAATTAAGAGGTGCGGCATGCGAGCCAGATCAGCGTAAACCGCCGACCCGGTTACGTCTCGGCCCAGGGCAAATAGAAGAGGCGCCGGTGAGTCATTGTATTGCGCCTCGGAGAGAAGACTGCGCAGGCCAACGAGAGCAATCGACTTATTCGGCACTTCAATACCAACCAGAGACTTGCCGGGTATCGGCGCTTCGACCCGTATGGGATGCGCTGCCAGAGCCAGGGCTAGATCATTCTGTAAACCGAGAATTCTTGAAATTTTAACACCCTCGGCTGGTTTTAAGCTATATTGCGTAATGGTTGGTCCGACTGAAACGGTAGACATCTCCACGTCAATGCCAAAATTTTGAAGTGTCCGCTGAATAATATTGGCATTGGCCTTAATATCGCCGGATGAAGGCGTCCCCTTGTCGTCATTTAATAAATCAAGCGGCGGGCGCTTATAGGGAAATTTTTGTGAGCGTTTTGAAATGATAAAATCAGCCTCCCCGCTTGTTTCTTGGCTCATGGCCTGCGGCATAATCGGCTCTTTCATTTTGAATGCCTCTTTTAACTGGAGGGCTTTATCCCGAATTCCGTCGGCAACACCGACTCGCATCTCGCCCGCTTCTTCAACATCCAGCAAATCAACGTCACTTGAATCTTCATCGGTTTCTCGGCCAAACAAAGGAATATTGAATACGATCAGCAGGGCTACAACATCAAGCGCAGCCAGGATGACGAGACTGGCCCAAAAATCAAGAATTTTAACCAATGGGTAACTGATCATGTAGCCGATATATCCGCCGGTCCTCCCCGTAAATATGAGCTCGATAACGGCCAGCGATACAAAAAGAAAGAGTACGAGGCCCACCAGTGTTGAGATATAAACCCGCTCACGTAGTGACAGCAAAAAAGAAAGCCCGCCCAAAATAAGTGCTGCGGTCGAAAGCACATAACCCTTACCGAGGAGGAAATCAAGCGCACCATAAAGATATTCTCCGAAAACTCCGGCCCGCCCAAAATAAGCAAAAAGTGTTACCGCGGCAGCTGCAAAAAACAAAATTGCCAGGATACTTTTTTTGGTTTCAGACGATAAGTCGTCGTGCCATTTTCTGCTGGTCGCGTATGCGCGGGAAGCTTTTTCATCTCTTCCGTTCGTCCGTTTTTTCTTTTTAGCCATAGATCAGCCAGGTCGTGATAATTACCAGTCTATCATCTTTTAAAGGACTCAAAAATAGCCTCCGCGGTCAATCAGCAGCGGTCCATAAAAAGAAGTCCCGCCAACGTCGGGACTTCTTTTTATTTATTTTTTCAGCGCCTCTTTTTCTTCGTGGGAGCGGATTGGCGTCATATGCTCTTTGCGTTTTACTTTATAGCCAGTTCCGGCTGGAATCAAACGTCCGATAATGACGTTTTCTTTAAGCCCGCGGAGCGAATCTTTTTTCCCCTCAATGGCCGCATTGATCAATACTCGCGCGGTTTCCTGAAAGGATGCGGCAGACAAGAAACTGTCGGTGGTAAGAGCCACTTTTGTAATGCCAAGCAGAAGCTGCGCGGCGGCGGGAGGATTCTTTTTTGCACGTTCCATGCGGCGCTTTTCCTCGCGGAAGCGAATCTTTTCAACGATCTCGCCTGTCGTGAATGCCGTATCACCCGCGTCTTTGATGCGCACGCGCGAAAACATTTGTCTGACAATGACCTCGATGTGCTTATCGTGAATGGGCGCCCCCTGGAGAGAATAAATTTTCTGAATTTCTTTAATGATATAGTCCTGCACGCGGCTGATCCCGGCATATTTCATCAATTCCTTCAGGTCAGCATGTCCTTCCGTCAGAATATCCCCCTTGGTAATTGCGTCCCCCTTTTTGGCATAGAGCGTAACGTGAGACGGGACGCGGAATTCTTTTATGTCCTCTAAGACCGCCGCCTTTTTCTGGCCGCGTTTTTTTATCGTTACTTGGGCGTCGGGCAGGATGCCAATCCGAATGACCCGTTCGCGGCTGATTTCAGTAATGTCTTCAACGATACCTGAAACGTCAGATACGATAGCCTTGCCTCGCGGCGGGCGCACCTCAAAGACTTCATCAACCCGGGGCAAGCCCAAAGTTATGTCAGATGCCCCCGCAACGCCGCCAACATGGAAGGTGCGCATCGTAAGTTGCGTTCCCGGCTCGCCGATGGCTTGAGCGGCAACGATGCCAATGGCCTCGCCAATACCGATGGAGACGTTTTTACCTAAATCATAGCCATAGCACTTTTGACAAATTCCACGCAGACTGCGGCAGGTGATGGGGGATCTCACGTGGACACGCTCTGCCCCCGAGACTTCAATCGTTTTGGCGAGCTCCTCGCTGATATAGCTGCCGGCTTTGGCAATAACTTTATTTTTTGCGTCTTTGGCATCAGCGGCCAAGACTCGAGAAAAGATTCTAAGCGATAAGGCCCGGCCAATATCTTCCGAGTCTTTGGCCAGAATCATCAGACCTTTTTCTGTTTTGCAGTCTTCTTCGGTAATCACGAGATCCTGTGAGACGTCAACCAGCCGCCGTGTCAGATAGCCGGCTTTGGCGGTTCGCAGGGCGGTGTCGGCCGTTCCTTTTCGCGCACCGTGCGTGGAGATGAAATATTCAAGTACGTTCAGTCCCTCTTTGTAGGAAGAGATGACGGGCAGCTCGATAATGCGGCCGGATGGGTTCCGGACGAGGCCCTTCATACCCGAAATCTGGGTTAAGTTTTCAATCGTGCCGCGGGCTTTCGAAGTCATCATCATGGCCGGGCCCGATCGAGGGTCGAGGCTTAAGGGAGTCGCAGCTTTAATTTTGTCCATGGCGTCTCTCCAGACTCCAACCACGCGCTCATAGCGTTCGCGCTCGGTCAGTAACCCGGTTTGATACTCGATATCAATGGCCTCAACTTCATGTTTCGCATTTTCAATTAAAGCGGGTTTTTCTTTGGGAACCTGCAAATCATCCATGCCCCAGGAGATGCCTGATTTCGTGGCATAGGCAAAGCCAAAATTTTTAATTCGGTCAAGAATTTCGGGAGCTTCTTCTGCCCCGTTTTGCTTGATAAGCGTGGACACAACGTTCTCCAAATTTTTCGAGGTCATTTCTGTATTTACAAACTCGTGTTCCGGTGGAAGCGTGCGATTAAACAACAGCCGGCCGACTGACGTCTCGATGATTTCCTCCTTAGCCTGGTCCTCCTTTTTTATGGCCTCACTATAGATTTTTTCTTTTGGCAGGCGAACCTTAATTTTTGAACCAAGTTCAATATGGCCAAAATCATAGGCCAGGGCCGCTTCCGGTTCGGAGCTGAAAATTTTTCCCTCGCCCTTCGCCCCTGGGACAATCAGTGTTGCCCAGTAGCAACCCAGCACCATGTCTTTATCATGGTGGACGATCGGTGTACCGGTGGCGGGTTTTAGTAAGTTGTGCGAAGAAAGCATGATGCTCTGAGCCTCCGCTTGAGCCTCTTCGGTCAATGGCACATGGACTGCCATTTGATCGCCGTCAAAGTCCGCGTTGAATGCCCGGCAGACAAGCGGGTGGATCTGAATGGCGTCGCCTTCGATCAAAACCGGCTGGAAGGCCTGAATGCCCAAGCGGTGCAATGTCGGCGCGCGGTTTAATAAGACATACTTCCCCTGGATAACTTCTTCCAAAATTGCCCAGACCTCCGGCGGCCGCTCTTCAATCAGCTTCCCCGCACCACGAATATTGTGTGCGATTTCAAGTTCAAGTAGCCGGCGAATGACAAATGGCTTAAAGAGCTCAAGCGCCATCTTTTTTGGCAGGCCGCACTCATGCAATTTGAGATCCGGCCCAACCACAATCACCGAGCGGCCCGAATAGTCAACACGCTTGCCGAGTAAATTCTGGCGGAAGCGTCCCTGCTTGCCTTTTAGCATGTCGGCCAGTGAGCGCAGCGGACGACGCTGGACTTGAGAAGCGACGGGCTGATTGCCGCGCCGAATTGAGTTATCGATTAAGGCATCAACCGCCTCCTGCAGCATACGTTTTTCATTTCGCGTAATGACTTCAGGCGCTTTTAATTCAAACAGCCGCTTTAAGCGGTTATTGCGATTGATGACGCGCCGGTATAAATCATTGAGATCGGAGGTCGCAAATCGACCGCCATCGAGTTGGACCATAGGGCGAAGGTCAGGTGGAATCACGGGAATGACCGACAAAAACATCCACTCCGGCCGAATACCGGCCTGGATCATGCCGCGGATGACTTTGAGCCGCTTCAAAATCTTCTTTTTCGCGAGCGGGGTGGCGGTATCAAGTTCTATATTTAATTCGCGCTCCAATTTTGCCAGATCCACGCCGTTCATAATTTTCCGCAGAGCCTCGGAGCCGATTTCAGCCGAAAAGACGTTACCGTATTTCAGAGACAGGCGGTGATACTCAACTTCGGAAATGACGCGGTGCACGTCAAGCGACCGTAATTCATCCCGTGCCCGGTCTTTGGCCTCTTTCAATCTTGTAAGTTCCGCCTTATCGGCTTTTTTGATCTTCAGCTTATATTCGCGCTCGATATTCTCGAGCGCTTCAGCTTGGGATCTCGTATCAACGAAGGTAATAATATAGCCCGCAAAATAAATCACTTTCTCCAAGTCCGATACCGACATATCAAGGATCAATCCGATTTTTGAGGGCACACCGCGCAGGAACCAAATATGCGAAACGGGAGCAGCGAGTTTAATATGCCCCATGCGTTCACGCCGCACGATCGAGCGAGTCACTTCGACACCGCATTTTTCGCAAACAATGCCCTTATACCGAATACGGCGGTATTTTCCGCAATAGCATTCCCAGTCTTTGGCCGGGCCGAAAATGCGCTCATCAAACAAACCGTCGCGTTCGGCACGGTTGGTGCGATAGTTTACGGTCTCGGGCTTTGTCACTTCTCCATGCGACCAGGAGAGAATAACATCGGGTGAAGCCAGCCGCAGACTGATGCCTTCAAAATCTTTAATTTTTGCTTCCATCCTTCGCTTTCGCTTCGCTTCAAGCTTCGGATGGCAAGCCATCACGAGCTTTAGCGAGCGTGTATAATTAGCAAATAATTATTTGGCTGACACCCTTTCTTTGGCTTGAATCTCACCCTTCGACCGTATGAATTCAGCATCAGGAACAACCTCTTCTTTCTTTTCAATTAAGTGAACATCAAGACAAAGCCCTTTTAATTCATTGACTAAGACATTAAATGACGCCGGCAAATTGGGACTCTGAATTTTCTCGCCATTAATAATGGCTTCGTAGGTAGCTGATCTTCCCTGTACGTCATCAGATTTAATCGTCAGCATTTCCTGCAGGGTATATGCGGCGCCATAACCTTCCAACGCCCAGACTTCCATTTCGCCGAATCGCTGACCACCAAATTGGGCCTTGCCCCCCAATGGCTGCTGCGTAATTAACGAATAGGGGCCAATCGAACGCATATGGATTTTATCCTCAACTAAGTGATTTAACTTCAGCATGTAGATGCAGCCGACCGTCACTTTCTGGCTAAAAGTCTCACCGGTTTTTCCGTCATACAAAATTACTTTGCCGTCTTCCGGTAAATTCGCCTTCTTTAATTCCGCCTTAATCTCGCCCTCCTCGGCACCCGCCAAAGCCGGCGTAATGGCTTGATACCCGAGAACCTTCCCCGCCCAACCTAAATGCGTCTCAAGGATTTGCCCAATATTCATGCGCGAAACGACGCCTAAGGGATTTAAAATAATATCCACCGGCGTACCGTCGGCCAGATACGGCATATCTTCTTCGGCCAGGATCCGTGCGATCACGCCTTTGTTTCCATGTCGCCCGGCTAATTTATCCCCAACCGAAATTTTGCGCAGTTGGGCCACTTCAACCTGAACCTGCTTAATAACGCCAGACTCTAGCTTGTCGCCAAGCTCGCGAGAAAACTCGCGAATACCGACCACACGGCCGCGTTTACCATGCGGCAGGCGGAGTGAGGTATCTTTGACATCTTTGGCCTTCTCACCAAAAATGGCGCGCAGCAATCTCTCTTCGGGAGTTAGGTCAGCTTCTCCTTTCGGTGTAATTTTTCCAACCAGGATATCGCCCGATCTGACTTCAGCGCCGATGCGAACAACACCTGACTCGTCGAGGTTACGGAGCGCGGCTTCACCGACGTTTGGAATGTCGGCGGAAGTGACTTCCGCCCCAAGCTTTGTGTCGCGCACGGCGATTGAATAGTCTTCGATATGGATTGAGGTAAATGAATCTTCGCGAACCAACTTTTCATTGATGATAATAGCGTCTTCATAATTATTTCCTTCCCACGAAAGAAAGGCGACAACTAAATTTTTCCCCAGAGCCAATTCGCCGTGGTCAGTGGACGAGCTATCGGCCAAGACCTCTCCCTTTTTCACTTTTAACCCTCGTGTCACGCGAACTTTCTGGCGAACCGCCGTTGACTGATTGGTGCGAAGAAAAGTGTTCAGTAAATATTCTTTTGATTTTCTGGTTTTATCGGATTTTAAAACAATGTGCCGTGCATCAACTTCCGTAATTTCTCCGTCTTCCTCGGCCATCAAAACGCGGCCCGAATCTCGCGCCGCACGGGCTTCAATGCCTGTTGAGACCAGCGGAAGCTCGGGTGTAATTAAAGGAACGGCTTGTCGCTGCATATTCGATCCCATCATGGCGCGGTTGGCGTCATCGTGCTCAACAAATGGAATCAAACTTGTGGCGATGCTGATTGCCTGTTGATGTGAGACGTCCATGAAGTCAACTCTGGCTTTTTCAACCAGCGAGGGCTGCCCAGCCATACGCGCTTCAACCTTGTCTTCAATAATCTCTCCGTTCTCGACCAGGGTCGAGGCGTGCGCAATAACATGCTGGGCCTCGGCTGAAGCATTCATATAAATAACTTCTGTCCCAATTTTTCCTTTCTCTACTTTGACATACGGCGTCTCAATTAAGCCCAGGTCATTAATCCGAGCATAGCTGGCTAAATGGCCCACCAGACCAATGTTTGGACCTTCGGGTGTTTGGATCGGGCAGATGCGGCCGTAGTGAGTGGTGTGCACGTCTCGCACCTCAAAACCGGCGCGCTCGCGGGCCAGTCCTCCGGGACCTAAAGCTGAAAGCCTGCGCTCATGTTCCAATTCGGACAATGGATTAATCTGATCCATGAATTGGGAGAGTTGAGACGAAGTGAAGAATTCTTTGAGAGATGCAATAAACGGACGAGCGTTGATTAATTGCGCCGGAGTCAGCGTGTAAATATCCAAAGTCGACATGCGGTCTCGCACAATGCGTGCCATGCGCGCCATGCCAATGCGCAGTTTTTGCTGCATCAATTCACCGACACCGCGAACACGCCGATTCCCCAGGGCATCAATATCATCGGCCGGCGCCTCCTGCGAATTATTCATGTCGACAATTTCGGAAACGACCGCAATTAAATCCTCTAAGGTTAAAATCCGCGCCTCTTCATTCTTATAATCTTTGGCGGAAAGATTAAGTCGCTGATTAAATTTATATCGTCCGACTTCAGCCAAGTCATAGCGCTCGAATGAAAACATCGAGTCAATTAGAGTCCTGGCGTTATCAACCGTAGCCAAATCACCGGGGCGAATACGCTTGTAGACTTCGATATAGGCTTCGTCGCGATTTTTGGTTGAATCTTTCTCAAGCGTCTTTTTAATGAAATTAATTTCGCCTTTTTCCGAGTTTTTGAATGTCTCGAGGATTTTATCATTTTCGGCCATACCGAATACTCGCAGCAGGGCCGAGACCGAAATCTTTCGGCGCCGGTCGATTTTGGCCACAATCGTGCCGTCGCTTTCGGTCTCAAACTCCAGCCAGGCGCCTCGGTTCGGGATGATTTTGGCGCCATAAAATTTCCGGCCCCGTGTCTGATTTAGGGTGAAGTAGACCCCCGAAGAACGGATGAGTTGCGAAACAACCACGCGCTCAACGCCGTTTACCACAAACGTGCCTCGGGGCGTCATGATGGGAAAGTCCCCCAAATAAATTTCCTGCTCTTTCACCTCGCCCGTTCTTTTATTGGTTAGTTTCGCGCGCACACGAAGAGCCGCTTCAAATGAAAGGTTGCGTGATTTAGCTTCGGCCTCGCTATACTTTGGTTCGTCTAGATAGTAGTCCAGAAACTCGAGCGAGAGCTCTTTATTGGTGTAGTCCTGAATGGGCGAGATTTCATCGAAAAGTTCTTTTAAGCCTTTTTTAAAAAACCAGTTGTATGAGTTGAGCTGTACTTCAGAAAGTAGCGGGAGTTCATGAATCGGTTTACGAAAACGAGAGAAATACTTTTTCGTCATTTTTTCCATATGAGTCTGCATGCGCCCCGATCCCGCCATCCTGCGATTTCCGCCGGACGGCACTCACAACGCATACACGATTAGATTAGTAACCCAAAATACGAATGGACTTCGAAAAGTATGAGCGTAGGAATTCGGACTACGCACGTCCCTTCACACCAAATATATTTTTAACCGTTGCAGTCGTATTTAACCTCAACAAGTTGGTGCGGGGGCACAAAAATAAAACACCAAACAAAACGCCCTCCGTCTTTAGGGTTTTTGCAATTTTTTTGCGATTAGTTACCGGCTTCGCAAAATAAGTACGTCTTAAAAGTTATTCCTACCATTTTCGGCCCGCATTGGGCAAAAATTGATATTGGACTAATTATAGTCCCGCCAGATGTGTTGTCAAGCGTCAGCACATGGTATTGGGCGACATCAAAGTTTCTAAAACCTAACCTCCGGCAGAGCCGTTTCTCCCTCGTCTGATTGGAAAAAGTTCTTTTTCAAAAATCCGAATCCACTCGCAATCAGGTTAGTCGGGAAGGTGTCAATCTTGGTGTTTAACGCCAGCACGTTAGTATTATAAAATCTTCGCGCTGCCTGAATTTTATTTTCCGTATCCGACAACTCGCGCTGCAGTTCCAGAAAGTTTGCATTGGCTTTTAAATCCGGGTAGTTTTCGGCAACCGCAAACAATGATTTCAAAGTTCCAGAAAGCATATTTTCCGCCGCTTCTTTTTCTGCCGGATTTTGCGCACCCATGGCTCTCGTCCTGGCCTCCGTTACTTTTTGGAAGACCCCGCTCTCATGCGCCGCATAGCCTTTCACCGCATTGACTACATTCGGGATCAAATCATGCCGGCGTTTTAACTGCACCTCAATGTCCGACCAGGCTTCATCCGATTGATTGCGTGTCCGTACGAGCCCGTTAAAGGCCGCGACAAGCCAGATAACGACGATTGCGATAATAGCTAAAAGAATATACATCAACATAACTCTTTAAGTATAAACCTTACGTCAAGCCCGGCAATAACAAAAACGGCGCCAAGCGCCGTTTTTGATTTAAAAATCCTCGCCCCCCATCCCGCCCATGCCGCCGGGCATCGAAGGCATCTTATCTTCTTTTTTGGGCAGTTCGGTTACCGCCACTTCTGTGGTAAGTAGCATAGCCGCAACCGAGGCCGCGTTTTGCAGCGCCGAACGGGCAACTTTCACCGGATCGATAATGCCCTCTTTTAACATATCGGCGACGATTTCGCCGGAGACAGCATCGTAGCCGATATTAGAATTTGGCGTTGCCTCAAGTTTTGCATGAATCTCGGCTACAATTTTATCCTCGTCGTGACTGCCGGTGTTCCGAATAATCTGGCGCAATGGTTCTTCGAGTGCCCGCCAGACAATTTTGATGCCGATTTCAAGTGCTTTGGCGTTTTGTTCGCCTTCCGCTTTCATTTTTTTGGCATCCTTTAATGACTGAACGCCGGCCTTCAATAAGGCTGACCCGCCGCCGGGGACAATACCCTCTGCGATGGCCGCTTTTGTGGCGTTCACGGCATCTTCAACTTTAAGTTTCAAATACTTCATCTCGGTTTCGGTTGCCGCGCCAATCCGAAGCACCGCGACACCGCCGGTTAATTTGGCAAGCCGTTCCTGCAATTTTTCTTTATCAAACTCTGATTTCGTCTCGTCAATCTGGGCGCGCAACTGCTTTACGCGTTTTTCAATCTCCGGTTTCTTGCCGCGTCCGCCCACAATCGTCGTATCATCTTTTGTCGCGAGCACCCGGCGCGCCGAACCCAGCATGGAAAGCTCAATGTTTTCCAGCTTAATGCCGAGGTCATCCGATATTACTTGACCCCCCGTAACGGCGGCGATATCGCCGAGCATTTCTTTTCTGCGATCGCCAAATCCCGGCGCTTTAACCGCCAGCGTATTAAATGCGCCGCGCAACTTATTCACAACCAGCGTGGTCAGCGCCTCGCCATCAACGTCGTCGGCGATAATGACCAAGTCCTTTTTACCGGATTTAGCAACTTTTTCGAGCACCGGAATAATTTCCTGAATTGAGGAGATTTTTTTGTCGGTAATGAATATCGGCGCTCCCTCCATCACCGCCTCCATGCGCTCGGCATTGGTGATCATGTAGGCCGAAACATAGCCGCGATCAAACTGCATGCCCTCGACAATTTCCTTTTCAATGCCGAAGCCCTGGGACTCCTCAACCGTAATTGCGCCGTCTTTGCCAACTTTTGAGATGGCTTCGGCAATGATTTTGCCAAGCTCGGCCGATTCAGCCGCGATGGTGGCGACTTGGGCAATCTCATCCGACGACTTTACGGGTTTTGCAATCTCGGATAACGTCTCGGCCGTAACCTTGGCTGCATGTTCAATACCCCTTCGCACCCACATTGGATCAATGCCGTCGTTGACATATCGCATCCCCTCTTGGACCATAATTTGGGCAAGCACCGTGGCCGTTGTCGTGCCGTCACCGGCGACATCATTCGTTTTCTCTGCGGCTTGCTTCATAATTGAAGCCCCTAAGTTTTCAAACTTGTCATCCAGTTCAATGTCTTTGGCAATCGAAACTCCGTCGTTTGTAATCGTCGGCGCCCCGTAGCCTTTATCAAGGACCACATTCCTTCCCTTGGGACCTAACGTTACCTTCACGGTATTGGCCAAGGTATCAACGCCACGTTTTAAGGCCTCGCGGGCCTTTTCATGAAATAAAATCTGTTTGGGCATTTTTGTTGGACTACAGTCTACAGTCCACTGACTACTGCGCTTTTAATTTCGGTGCTGTAGTCGGCAGTCTGTAGTCGGTAGACAATTTGATTTGTATATTCGGTCTTAATTTGTATATTAGCGATTACTCTACAATCGCGATGACATCGTCTTCCCGCGCGATCAAGTACTCTTTTCCATCGATTTTTATTTCCTGCGGTCCGTATTTGGTAAACAAAACGACGTCGCCCCGCTTCAAGCCAATCGGCATCCGTTTCCCCGCGTCATCCATTTTGCCCGGGCCAACCGCTATGATTTCGCCTTTTTCCGGTCGTTCTTTTGAGGCCGTATCGGGCAGATACAGGCCGGACTTAGTTTTTCCTTCTTTCGTATCGGACAAAGGCAGAATCACCACCCTGTCGCCAAGCGGCTTGATGTTCATTTGTCTGTCTACAGACGACAGACTATAGACTACAGCACATACCAGGCGGGGCTGTAGACGGTAGTCGGCAGACTGTCAGCTTTAATTAAAAGATTAGCACTCAACTTTATCGACTGCTAATATAGCGCAAGTCGAATTGATTCGTCAAGATACAAAATGGCAGTGGCCCCAGCGTAGTGCTGAAAGCCACTGCCGACCCTACCGAATGGGCGCAAAGGTAATCGGAAATGATTCTAGATCGATGCCTGATGACCCGCGCTCTGCACATCTCTCATGAAGGTAACCGGCTTGATCGCGAGCCTCGAACTTACCGTCACTCAGCAAGTTCCCTTTCAGTACGATTAGTGCACTGCCCGTCGTAACCAGTTTTTCGCAGAACAGGCACATTGCAATTGCCATTATCTTACCTCCCTAGAGTATAGAAGCACACATAGAGAGTTGGTGTAAATGGACGAGCATCAATGGCTTAGTATTTCGACAAACTTACCCCCCTCTTCTCTTGTCAGATCCTCAAATACCTCAAACTTTTGGCTTGTCTCATATAACGTATCCTTAAACTCGCGCGGACGCAGATGGATATGCAAGTGGTTCACTTTTAACTTGCTTTGTGAAAGAAAGGGTCGATGGTGCTGGTTGATATCGCAGCCGGAAGCAACTTTTTCTAATATTTTATTTTGATATTCAATAGCTGTATCAAATAACTCACCGCGTTCATCCTTTGATAAGTCGGATAGCCTTTCAACATGCCGCTTGGGAATGACTAGGGTATGCCCCGGCATCAGCCGCGGATTGCTTAAAACAGTAAACACATGTTTCTTTTCTTCCAGCATACGAGTTTTCTCTTTATCGAGATCACAAAATGGACAGTTCATAATTTTACTATATCAGATTTAGCCTGTTTTCTTCAGCCACTTCCCGGTTAAACTGTTTTTTATTTCCATAATTTCCGCCGGAGTTCCTTCGGCCACGACTTCCCCTCCGGCCGCTCCGCCCTCCGGACCCAAATCAATCACATAGTCTGAATTACGAATGACGTCTAAATTGTGCTCAATCACCAGCACGGTATTGCCTTTGTCGGCGAGGGCGTGCAAAACGGTGAGCAATTTTCGAATGTCTTCAAAGTGAAGTCCGGTTGTCGGCTCATCCAATATATAAAGTGTTTTACCGGTGTCGCGACGCGAAAGTTCGGCGGCTAATTTAATGCGCTGGGCTTCCCCGCCGGATAACGTCGTGGCCGATTGGCCAAGCTTTACATACGAAAGGCCGACATCGGAGAGCGTCTTTAACTTTTGTTTAATCCCCGGAATAGCCTCAAAGAATCTAAGCGCCTCTTCAACCGTCAAATCTAAAACATCAGCAATATTTTTACCGTTATATAAAATCTCAAGCGCCTCGCGGCTGTATCTTTTCCCGTGGCACTCCTCGCAGTCCACATAAACATCGGGCAAGAAATACATCTCAATTTTTTTGACACCCTGCCCCTCGCAGACTTCACACCGGCCGCCTTTGACATTAAATGAAAACCGGCCGGGAACATAGCCTCGGGCGCGTGCTTCGGCAGTTTTGGAAAAAATATCGCGGATCAAACCAAAAACTCCGGTATAGGTCGCGGGATTGGATCTGGGCGTTCTGCCAATCGGCGATTGATCCACCACGACCACTTTATCTAAATGTTCAAGACCGACAATCGCATCATGCCGGCCGGGAATCGTATGCGCCTGATACAGGCTCTTCAGCAAAGCCTTGGCCAAAATGTCGTTAATCAGCGTTGATTTGCCCGAGCCGGACGGACCCGAAACCGAGACAAACATGCCCAGCGGGATTTTGACATCAATATCTTTTAAGTTGTGTTCTTTGGCGCCGAGAATTTCGAGTTTCAATCCATTCCCACTCCGATGCGCATGTTTAATCTCAACTTCTTTGCGGCCGGAAATATAGTCCGCGGTAAGAGTTTTTGCTCTCCTCAAGGCCTTAGCATCTCCCGTAAAAATTACCTCGCCGCCGTGTTTGCCCGCACCCGGACCCAAATCAATAATCCAATCCGCCTGTCTCATGGTTTCGGCATCATGTTCAACCACAATGACGGTATTCCCAAGATCGCGCAGTTCTTTTAAGGTCTCGATCAGCCTATGATGATCTTCGGCGTGAAGTCCGATTGAAGGCTCATCTAAAACATAAATGACGCCGGTGAGCCTCGAGCCGATTTGCGTGGCAAGTCGAATGCGCTGCGCCTCGCCGCCGGCGAGCGTAGTGGATTCACGCGAGAGCGTCAAATAATGCAGTCCCACATTCGTCAAAAACTGAAGTCGTTTCAGGATTTCTTTCGCCAAAGGTCCGGCGATCTTGGCATCATTAGCTGAAAGTTCTTTCGGCAGATCGAAAAAAAACTCGAGCGACTCGCGCACAGTCATTTCCGAAATGTCGGCGATGTTGCGGAAAGCCACGGTAATTGCTAGAGTCTCTGGTTTTAGCCGGCGCCCCTGGCATAACGGACACGTCTGAATCAGCATATATTTTTCAATCTCAGCCCGTGTCCATTCAGAATCCGTTTCCTTCCATCTGCGTTTTAAATTTGGCACCACGCCCTCAAATGTTGTCTCGCCCTCTGCCGCATTTTTTTTCTCGCCATGCAAAACTAAATCCACTACGGCCTTCGGCAAATCCTGGACGGATTTATTCAATGAAAATTTGTGCCGATCGGCGAGGTCTTCTAACATCCACCAGTACCAGGATTGACGGCCTACGCGATGCGAAGCATGCGACCAGGGCGCAATCGCACCTTCCGCCAGCGTTAACTTCGGATTGGGGAAAACTAATTTGGTGTCAACCTCAAGCGTTGAGCCAAGTCCGGTGCACGCGAAACAGGCGCCATAGGGGCTGTTAAATGAAAACGTTCTTGGCTCAATTTCAGATAAATTAATCCCGCAATCCGGGCAGGCAAAGTGCTCGGAGAAAATCTCATCTTTTGCCTTGTCGCTTGTGACTGATTGCTTGTCGCTGACCGTGGCGACGATAACGAGGCCTTTGCCAATTTTTAACGCCGTCTCGACAGAATCGGCGAGCCGCGAACGCTCAAGTCCTCTTCCAATTTCAACCCGATCAACCACCACCTCAATTGAATGCTTCTTTTGTTTATCAATCGGCAAATCAATCGCCTCTTCCAGCCGATGTACAATGCCGTCAATCCGGACGCGAATAAAACCGGCGCGCTTGACTTCTTCTAGGATTCCGCGATGCTCGCCCTTTTTACCGCGCACCAGCGGAGCCAAGACTTGGACCTCCGACCACTTTTTCTCTTTTAATATATGATCCACGATCTGGCCGACCGTCTGTCTTCCAATCGGTTTGGCGCATGACGGGCAATGTGCCTTTCCAACCCGCGCAAAAATAATTCGGAGATAGTCGTAGATTTCGGTAATAGTCCCGACGGTAGAACGCGGATTTCGCGGAACACTTTTTTGATCGATGGCGATGGCGGGCGAGAGTCCTTCGATTGAATCAACATCCGGCTTGTCTGATATGCCGATAAATTGGCGCGCGTAGGCTGAAAGTGATTCTACGTACCGTCGTTCAGCTTCGGCGTAAATAGTGTCAAAGGCGAGTGACGATTTTCCGGAGCCCGAAAGGCCGGTAATGACCACTAATTTGTTTTTGGGGATGTCGACATCGACACTTTTTAAATTATGGACGCGAGCCCCCCTGATGCGAATAAAATCGCCTTGACCTCTCGCACTATTCCTAATTCCTAATTCTTTATTCTTAATTCTAGATTCGGGCATGAAAGGTTTCCATTCTACTCTCCTTGTCAATAGAATTCAATCCCATTGGGGAATTAACCGCGATCTATAAGCCAGAACCGGCCCTTGGTAAAATAATTATTGGCAACCAAAATACAGCCGATAATTAATTCTCTAACGGGATCAAGAGATAAGTGGGGACGAGATTGACCCCTCGTCTTGCGCCATTACATCTTTTTGTTAATCGGCGCTAGGATACGACTACGATGCTGAAAAAGCCGAAAACGATACCGACTCATCCGGGCGTCTATATTTTCAAGCGAAAGAAGACGCCACTGTATGTTGGGAAAGCCGCTAATTTAAAAAAGCGAGTTTCTGCCTATTTTAAGATTCCACCGGCCGGCGGACGCGGCTGGAAAGTTAGCCAACTGATCCAGGAGGCAACTTCGATTGAATTTATCAAAACCGCATCTGAAATTGAGGCGTTGATTTTAGAATCTGAAAACATTAAAAAGCATCTGCCTAAATTCAACATCTTAATGCGGGATGATAAAAACTACTTATACATAGCAGTCACGAAAGACGAATTCCCTCGCTTTTACTTTACGCACCAGCCGGAGCCGGGCGTAACCGCGGTTGGACCATTTGTTGAAGCAACTTACTTACGCGAAGCCATGCGTCTCCTTAGAGGCACCTTCCCCTACTGTTCCTGTAAACAGCTGCATCGAGGAGTTTGCGTAAACGCCCAGATTGGGCGATGCGCTGGATACTGTTGCATCAAAGAACAGGAATCAACTCAAACGGAAAAACAAGAATACAAGAAAAATATTAACTCCATTTTTTCCATTCTGTCTGGCAAGCGAAATAACTTATTGCGAGATCTTGAAAAAGAAATGAAGGCGGCAGCCAAACATGAAGAGTACGAAAAGGCCGCTAAACTGCGCAATCAAATTTTCGGGCTTGAATCATTTTATCGCCATCGCGGCATTGCCTTAAAGAAGAGATCGGAAACCCCATATTTTAAAATTGAGCGAGTCTTGAAGACTTTTTTAAATACGAAGGAGCCCATACGCCGCATCGAGGGATACGACATTTCAAATATTTCGGGCGCTTCATCTGCAGGGTCAATGGTTGTCTTCTACGACGGGCGGCCGGACAAATCACAATACCGTAAATTCAAGATCAAAACAGTTGCGGGGGCCAATGATGTGGCCTCGCATCGCGAGGTCATTTCACGTCGGCTCTATCATAATGAATGGGAGTTGCCGGATTTAATCGTCATTGACGGCGGAAAGGGACAATTAAATGCCATTCTCCCACTGCTCAACCAAAAGCAATTCAGAAAAATTCATGTGAGCGCGCTCTCAAAACCGCCGCGCCGATTTTTCTCACGCGCCCCGTCTGGCGCGGGTCAGAATCAAGACCTCTGGTACTTGTCAAATCGCAGGGAATCGGTTCCGTTACGAACGTTGCCTATGTCCGTCATGCATCTCCTGCAGCGCATCCGCGATGAGTCCCACCGGTTTGCCAAGTCGTATCACTCGGTACTCCGCAGGAAGTCTTTCCTGACTTTGCACTAACTTACCTATACCGACCTATAGGGAGGTATAGGTAAGTATGAAGTCCAGACAGTCTCGAATATACTGAATACGTGAAGGAAAAACGGAAATTTAAATCGGAGCGGAGAGAGAAAAAGAAAAAGCATGTAACCCGCCAAAGCGGCAGGGGTGTTTTCTTGCTAGCCAAAATTATTAAAGAAAGGGGTAAAAGTAACTATTAGGCATAGTCTCTATAAATCCGATAGACTAGTCTATCGGATTTATAGCACCTCGCATGGAAAACGCCGGCTAGTGGTACCTTTTGACGGAGGGCTTATTTTTCGGTATCATCTGTTTTGCATGTTTATCCTGCGCTTCCTCGTAAAAGTCGCCATAAACGCCGGGGCCCTCTGGTTTTCGGCCTATCTTCTCTCGGGATTTCATATCCTAAGCCATACCTTTAGCGCCGGGCTTAACATCCTCCTCTATTACCAGACGCTCGTTGTGGCCGGCTTCGTGCTCGCCGTCTTAAACACCATCCTGCGGCCGGTTCTCAAAATCATCAGCTTCCCGCTCGTTATCATCAGCTTCGGCCTTTTCAATATCATAATTAACGCTATAATTCTTTGGGTCCTCGCCTGGCTCATTCCGGAAATCTCAATCGATGGCCTTACCGCCTGGGTTGGAAGCACACTGATTGTCGGCATAATTAATACGGTTCTCTAAAATCATGAAGGCTATAATTTCTATATTTCAGATCATTGTTTCAGTACTCCTCGCCGCCTCTATTTTGCTGCAGCAGCGCGGAACGGGATTATCCGCTACCTTCGGCGGCGAAGGCAATGTCTACCGCACGAAACGCGGCGTCGAAAAAGTAATATTTTACGTGACTATTGTTTTGATTGTCTTGCTGCTTGCCTCGGCGGTCGCCTCAATCATTCTCTAGATCTAGAATGACAGAAAAAGGTACGTCGGGAATAAACCAGAGTCCAAGGCCGGGGTTCCCGCAAAATCCATGGAAAGCCTTATCGTTTCGGGACTGGCTCTACGTCCCGCATATTTTTTCCCGCACCGAACGCGCTTTATTTTTCTTCTGTATTGCCTTAACAGTTATCAGCGGGGTGACTTCGGGGACTCTCGTCTTTTTGCATTTAACGCACCCTGTTCCGGCCATCGGCGGCATATTTCGCGAAGGAGAAGTTCGGCCGCCAGAACGCGTTAACCCCCTCTTTCTTTCCTCAAATGATACTGACCGAGATTTAGTTGAACTGATATTTTCTAAACTTTTTGTCTATGACGGCAAGGGAAACTTAACGCCCGATTTAGCGGAAAATTATTCAATTTCGGCTGATGGCAAATCCTATACCATCGCTTTAAAAAAGAATGCTAAATGGCATGACGGAACTCCGCTGACTGCCGATGATGTCGTGTTTACGGTAAAAACAATTCAAGACCCAAGCTATAAAAGTTCTCTGCGCCCGAACTGGCAAGGTGTTACGATCGAGAGACTGGGAGATTATTCCGTCAGATTTGTTTTAAAACAACCCTACTCGCCATTTTTACAAAACCTGGCGCTGGCCATTATTCCCCGGCATATTTGGGACAATGTCTCGGCAGAAGCGGCGTCACTCTCGGAAGCTAATTTAAAACCGACTGGCAGCGGACCATATACATTTAAAAGCATGAGTCGAAATGCGGCGGGCGCTGTCACCAAGTATGTGCTCGAGCGCAATCGGGATTATTATCGCGCGGGCCCTTACATCGAGACTGTTGAGTTTACTTTCTACGATTCTCCTGATCAGTTAGTTCAGGCTTTTGAGGCAAAAAATATTGACGGCGTCAGCGTCGTCTCGCAAAAGAAGGTTGATTTCTTTAAGTCGCTCGGAGGAAACGCTCCAGCCGTAAAAATGCCGCGCATATTTGCCATATTTTTAAACGATTCAAACCCCGTCCTAAAAGATAAATTGATTCGCCAAGCGCTGGCCTTAGCCATTCCAAAGGATGAGTTGATAAAAAAAGTATTGGGCGGCGGGGCATTGCCGATCGAGTCTCCCATTCCGCCGGGAACGTTCGGATACAATGGTCAAATTAATAAGACCGCCTACGATCCGAATGCGGCGCGAGCCATCCTGGCTAAAGCCGGCTGGAAAGATCTAAACGGTGACGGTCTCTTAGAAAAGAAGGCTGCCAAAAAGAAGGACAAACCCATTCCGCTAAAAATTACGCTCGCCACATCGGATTGGAGTGACCTCAAAAACTCGGCCAATGCCATCAAGGAATACTGGAAAGCCATCGGTGTTGACGCGGAAATTAATGCCATGCCCATTGACGACCTAGAGTCAAACGTCATCCGGCCTCGGCATTACGATGCGCTCCTCTTCGGGGAGATCCTGGGGCACGATCCTGATCCGTTTGCCTTCTGGCATTCTTCTCAAATCAAAGATCCGGGACTTAACATTGCGCTTTATCATTCGGCCCTAGTAGACAATCTGCTTGAAGACGCCCGCCGATCGACCGATCAATCAAGAATTGAGGCTGATTATCAAAAATTTCAAGAAGCCATTCATAGAGACTTCCCTACGATATTCCTCTATTCGCCAACCTATACCTATATCTACCGATCAAACGTAAAGGGCCTCGACATTCAAACTTTTATTATTCCGGCGGAGCGTTTTGATACATTTAACTCCTGGTATATAAAAACAAAAAGAGTATTTCATGCCTGACTTAAAAACTATCAGCGGACTGCCTCTTGGCTTTGAGGCTGGGACGCTCGTTATACCCCACGAATTAAGAGTCGGCGAGATGACTGAAAAAAAAGTTGTTGATCTGGCTCCCTTCTTTGTCGATGCGATCAGCTCGGATATAGATCCCGTATATCGCGTCTGGCGCGACATCGAACCGATGGATAAAGAATTATCGTTTTCACAGACTATGCGGTATGACATCACGCTGATTGAGTCGGGATCATATCGTCTGCCAAATGACGAGCGCGAATTCTTCCGTACCGCCGGGCACTATCATCAAGTTGATAAAAATGGTATAGGGTATCCGGAAATATACGAGGTCCTTTCCGGCCGCGGCCATTGGCTGATTCAAAAGGCTGGGGGAAATCATGACGAGATTGAAGAAGCGTATTTGGTGGAGGCGGGACCAGGTGAGAAGATTTTAGTACCCCCGGGGTTCGGCCACATTACAATCAATACCGAATCAGAGCCCTTAATCGAAGCCAACTGTGTCGCTGATCTTTTTCAATCTGATTATTCAAAGTACAAGAAATTACATGGCGGGTGTTATCGCTTCCTAGCGGGTCAAAATCCGGCTATGATAGAAATTGAACGAAATCCGAACTACTCCTCGATACCCGAGTTAAAAAAACTTGTCCCGCGCAAAGACTGGTTCCACGGATACTTTGAGCCGTTATGGAACGTATTTGTGGGGCATCCCACCGACTTACAATTTTTGGTCACTCCTGAAACATACCGGCCTCAATTTTTTGCAATTTCAAATATATATAAAGAAATTAGATAACTGTCTTTAGACGAATGCTCGGGTGACTCGTGAGACCACGCTCGTTTATCCCGTTAGAATGCCGCGGTGGCGGAATTGGCAGACGCGCACGGTTCAGGACCGTGTATCTGAAAGGATGTGTGGGTTCAACTCCCACCCGCGGCATTCTAACGGGATAAGGGAGCTAGTGAGGGTAACCCCGTGGAGGTTCCCCGGCCGACTGCTAACGCAGTCAGCGGGCTAGGCGACTCATCTCTCGCCCACTATTTTCACCCAGGCATTCGTGTAGGGAGAGTCATTCTTCATACAACTCATTATTCCTAATCTACATGATCGAGATTCAAGCATCTCTTGAGTCTCGTACCATGCCTAAAAAGAAGGCGACATGCCAATGAGACCATCAGTACAAAAACCGAGGCGCGATTTTCGCGACCGGCGCAACAGTTCGCGGGGACGCGGCCGAGGCCCGCTGCCCTTCCGGGCGCGTCCCGAGCCGCGCGAAAAATCTGCGGTAAATATAAAACTGGGAGTGCTCCGCGTCATCCCGCTCGGGGGACTCGAGGAGGTTGGACGAAATTCGATGCTGCTTGAATATGGCGGCGACATCATCGTCATCGACTTAGGACTTCAGTTTCCCGAAGAAAATATGCCCGGCGTTGACTATATCATCCCCGACGCAACCTACTTAAAACAAAACAAAGACAAAATCCGCGGTGTGATTATCACGCACGCGCATTATGACCACATCGGCGGCATTCCGTATGTCATTCCCCAAATTGGAAATCCGACAGTCTATGCGATGCCGCTAACCCGCGCCATCATCTTAAAGCGACAAGAAGACTTTAAGCACATGGGCGAGATCGATATCCAGGAGATAAAGGAGGATACGACACTCGAGCTTGGAGTTTTCAAGATTGAATTCTTCCATGTAAATCACAATATCCCGGATACGGTTGGTGTGGCCATTCACACACCAGTCGGCATTATCTGCCATACTGCCGACTTTAAGTTCGACAATAATCCGCATGGTGATAAGCCTGCCGATTACGCGCGCATCGCCCGTCTTTCGCAAGAAGGCGTGCTCATGCTCATGTCGGATTCAACCGGTGCTGAACGTCCCGGGCACTCGATTTCAGAAAGCACCATCTTCCAAAACCTCGACGAAATATTTGCCGCCTGCAAGGGCCGAATCATTACGGCGACGTTTGCTTCGCTGATCTCGCGCATTCAGCAATTAATTACGCTGGCTGAAAAATATGACCGCAAGGTCATCGTCGAAGGCTACTCCATGAAATCAAACGTAGCTCTCGCCCAAGAGCTGGGTTACATTAAAGCCAAAAAGGGAACGATTATTGATGTGCGGGACGCCGATAATTTTGCGCCAAACCGCATTTTAGTCATCGGCACCGGCGCCCAGGGCGAATCGGGCGCGATGTTAATGCGCATTGCCCAACGCGAGCATAAATTTATTCGCTTTGAGGAGGGCGACACAGTGATATTCTCTTCTTCCGTCATTGTCGGTAACGAACGCACGATTCAATCGTTAAAAGACATCATCTACCGCCAAGGAGCGAATGTATTCCACTACGGCATGATGGATATTCACGCCGGAGGTCACGCCCAGCAGGAAGACCTGAAATTGATGATCAATCTGATGCGACCGAAGTTTTTTATGCCGATCCACGGCAATTACTTTATGCTAAAACTTCATGCGAATCTGGCTGAATCAGTCGGCATTCCCAAAGAAAATATTATGATCGCCGGAAACGGCAAGATTGTGGAATTAACGGCCGATTCGGCGCGTATTGCCAAGGAAGAAGTTTCAGCCAATTACGTCTTTGTGGACGGACTGGGCGTTGGTGATGTCGGTGAGGTCGTGTTAAGAGACCGCCAGATGCTGGCCGAAGACGGGATCTTTGTCATCATCGCTATCGTCGACTCCAAAACCGGCAAGGTGTATACCTCGCCTGATATTATCTCTCGCGGCTTCATTTATCTTCGTGAAAACCAAGAACTCTTAAAAATGGTGCGGCACAAAGTAAAAGAGATTGTTGAGCATACGACAACCGCCGGCCAGCACCCGGTTAACTGGTCCTATATTCGATACCAAATCCGAGATGACATCGGCCAATTTCTCTATCAAAAGACACATCGCCGGCCGATGGTGCTGCCAGTCGTTACCGAGATATAATTAATTTATGAGAGTTTTTTCTGGTCTTCAGCCATCGGGAAATGTTCATATTGGAAATTATCTCGGTGCCATTAAGCAATGGGTTGGGCTTCAGCGTGGAAATGATGCCCTGTATTGCATCGTGGATGTGCATGCCATTACCATTCCCCAGGACCCTAAAGAACTGCGCCGCGCAACACTTGAAACAGCCAAGACCTATCTGGCCGCAGGAGTAGATCCCCAAAAATCTACCATCTTTATTCAATCGCATGTCCCCGCACACGCAGAGCTTGGCTGGATTCTAAGTACATTGACTCCGCTGGGTGAGCTGGAACGCATGACACAGTTTAAAGAAAAAAGATCAAAACGCGACGCAGTCTACGCCGGACTCTTAAACTATCCCACGCTGATGGCGGCCGACATACTCCTTTACCAAACCGAACTTGTGCCAGTCGGAGACGACCAGCTCCAGCACATTGAATTAACTAGATCTCTCGCGGAGCGATTCAACAATCGATTTGGAAAGACATTCATAATTCCGCAGGCCCGGGTGAACAAAACTACGGCACGAATAATGTCGCTGGCTCATCCCGGTGATAAAATGTCAAAAAGCGATCCGAATGACAAGACGCGCATCAACCTGCTCGATCCAGAAGACGTCATCCGAGCCAAAATCAAATCAGCCGTGACGGATTCAGGTAACGAGATCGTTTACGGCCCAACTGCAAAACCCGCGATTTCCAACCTTATAAATATATTTGCAGGAGTAATGGGAAAGCCCGTTGAATGGATTACTAGAGAATCAAAGGAACTGACGTACTCTGAATTTAAAAATAATTTAGCCGATGCGGTCGTTCAAGAACTTATTCCATTCCAGCAACGATTCAATGACTTGAAAGAAAAAGACGTGCTTTCCGTTTTGCAGGCTGGAGCCCAAAAAGCTGCAGAGCTTGCCTCGAGCACTCTTAAAGACGTAAAGAAAAAAATCGGCTTCGTTCTCTAGGCTAAATCTTGACTTTATTCATTTTTCGCCATACACATGGAAATAAAGGAGGCCCTATGCCTACTGTTGCAGATCTTCTGCGGCGCATCTTTCGTGAAAGGGGAGATGGTAACGCGGTCTCGGACGAGATAGCCGAGTTTCTCGGCGAGTTGCAGCAGATCACGTGCGCGAAGCTCGAAGCTGCAGGTCTTTCGCCTGACCCTGAAATCTGCTCTAACCTCGATGATGCCGCCGAGCTCACGCCTAGTGAGTACCAGGAACTCTACGTGAGATTCTGCGAGATCAATCCTGCCCTCCACCCCTCGCTAACCTAGCGGGGGGTCAATTTTGTAAGCACAAATCTCCACCTTTTTTTCTTAGCTGTTTCGTCTCCGCCGACATTAACTCGCGGAGTTTTTTTAATTCTTAGTCGGCCATTCCGTAGTCTCAATCCGCGATCTTCAATCCAGAGTTTATTTTTGGGGACAGCCTTCTTCCCGTAAAGACTCATGTTGATCGTATACGCTCGGCCGATTTTACCTGGCCCACAGATACCATCTACCGCGCGAATTAAAACCGCGGACGCAGTCCCTTCTTTTTCAGTAACAATATTCAGGCAATGATGCCTGCCGTAAATAAAATAGACATACCAGTGGCCGGGCGGGCCGAACATAACTTGATTGCGCTTCGTTAAGCCCACGCGCGCATGCGAAGACATATCGTGCTCCCCGCCATAGGCTTCAACTTCAGTAATCAGGTGCGCGATCTGACGTTCCCCCACCCCGCCAACTAAAAATTTCCCGATTAAGTCTTGGGCTACAACTGGCGAGGCACGATTAAAAAAGTCTGCAGTTAAAATCCTGTGCGGCATAGCACTAGTTTCTCTGCGATCGCAGGAACTGAACAAGCGGCGGCGCAACAGAAATTACGACAATAGCGCCAATAATTAACAAGAGATAATTATCCGCATTCGGGATCGTTGCTCCAACGTAATAGCCGAGGAACGAAAGACCAAGCCCCCAAAGAATTCCACCAATGGCGTTAAACAATATAAATTTGCGATACTCCATATCGCCAACCCCGGCGACAATCGGTGCTAAGGTTCGAATCACTGGCATGAAGCGGGCATAAACGAGCGCCTTGCCGCCGTGTTGCTGATAGAAGGCGTGCGCCCGTGCCAGATTTTTCTTTTTAAAAAATAATGAATCCTCACGTTTAAATATTCTTGGCCCAACTTTCTCGCCAAACCAATATCCCGTACTGTCGCCAAGAATTGCACCAGTGACCGCAACGAACGCCAAGAGACCGAAGCTTAAATAGCCTTGTGAGGCGAGTAAGCCCGCGGTAAAGAGAAGACTGTCGCCCGGCAGGAAAAATCCGATGAGCAGGCCCGACTCGGCAAAGACAATGATAAAAATGCCGAGATAGCCGGAAATTTCTATGATGTGCCGTAGGTCAAACATTAAGGTTACGGAATAACTATACCACTCGATGTTCGCTTCACCATGCCTTCTTTTAAAAGTGACGTCCTTCCTACCCTTTGCGGACTACAGGACGCTCGACAACGCTCGCTCCGGCATTTGTCTGCATGGAAAAGAATACGGGGGAAAGAGAATATGAAAAAGAACTAGTACATTTTATCCGATCGGATAAAATGTACTAGTTCATCTCATCATCACCCGCACGATTGAGTGCCTAGGCGTTAACTGGATCATTCAAAAATTCGTGGTTAGCGGCGTTCCGAGCCCTGTAACGTAGTCATAATGCCTCCGGGCGTCGCAGTAATACGCGCATGAACCATTGGAGCCGCTGGTGATGTCGCGGAAAAACTTTGCAGAGTTCGAGGCGGCTTTATCTTTGTAGAGATCTTGAATTGAAAATCCATTGGAGAGTGCGGCGATGGCGGCCCATTGCGGCGCACCGGCTGACGTCCCGCCGACTTCTCGCCAAGTGCCCAGCCGAATAATCGGAAAGCCCGAGATGGGATCAGCGTCATAGGCGACGTCGGGGATGGCGCGCAGGCCCTTGGCTCGCGGGATTGAGTAGTTCGTTTGATAGTCGGGTTGTTTCTCGTAGGCGCTCACCCCGCCGCCCGACCCGCTCCAGGCGGTTTCTTTTGACAGAGTCCCATCTGATTTTAATTGAAGCGATGTTCCGCCAACGCCGATGACATTTGGGGACGCGGCTGGCCATGAAGCACCGGCGCCATTATCGCCCGAGGAAGCAAAAAACACCGCGCCCGATTTAGAGATAAAATGCGAATCAAGTGTTGTCTCTTCCGGAAATTCCGCGCCACCCCAGCTCATGGAAATAGACACAGCATCTTTGCGGCTCGCCGCATAGTCCACGGCTTTTAATAAATTCGCGCCGCTCGGCGTTGTCGCCTCAACTAAGAGAATTTTAGCTCGCGGGGCAACGGCATGCGCCCATTCTGCGTCAAGCGTTATCTCCATTGCCCAGCCGCTATCCGATTTCATTGACGGGCTCATTTTGTGTTTCTCAAAGCAGTCGTTGGCCGTCGTGCAGACAGGCAGATTAAATTGGCGGCTGAAATCGTTTACGTCCGCCTCGATTGACGGGTCATCATAGGCGCCGATAATTGCAATCGTTCCGCTCCCCCCGCCAGCAGGTAACCTATAAATCTTTTTTATTTGATCCGGCGTTATGCCTTTTGGTGTTTTTGATGAGCTGCCGTTTACATGAATCGGCGGCCGGCCGCGAAAGTCAGAAAAGTGATAGGCCGCTTTTACCGGTGCAGCCACCAGAAAAGACACCGCCAAAGAAAGAACCAGAAAAGTTTTCATAGATTCAGTATATCGAACGAGGCAAAATCGCCCAGCACAAAGGCGTCATTCCTATAAGTACGATAGACTAGTCTATCGTATTTATAGGAGACACGCGAAAACTCTTGCGCTCCAAGTGGGATTCCCGCCTGCGATAAAAACTACGGACGGACAAGCGAACCCTTAATTTCTTGGACTTGCCCGCTCAAATTTTGTCTGCGCTCCTACCGGGATTCGAACCCGGGTTACCAGGATGAGAACCTGGCGTCCTAGACCAGGCTAGACGATAGGAGCAGATTGCAGACAAAATTTAGGCGGGTGAAAGAACCAAGTATCCTAGGCCACTAGACGATGGGAGCCTCTCCTACGCTCCGGATGACTTCGGAGCTTTCCTCTTTCGCTAAAGCTCCAGCGGGCAGGCGGAATATTGTCCGCTTTGCCCTCCGAAAGTTTACTGAAGGAGGGAAGCTCAAATAGCTTTTGTGCGGATGAGGGACGATGGGAGCCCTGCCTATCTGAAAAACTATATCTCATTCATAGTCATTCGTAAACCCACACACCCAACAAGCCATGGGCATGAGCCCATGGATAAATGGTGCATCACCGCGTAGCACGCGCGTCGAGTACGGTCGCGCCCCGGGTGCTGGGGTTAAACCTAAGGGATCCGAAGCCACTCTGGATTTTGACGCGGCAGAAGCTCACTCGCTCTTTCAGGCTCGGCCATAATGGCTTTTACCACTCGCTCCATACGCATGGATTGCGCGCCTTTTACCAAAACGACATCCTGCGCCTCTAGTAAAGAAAGCAGGGCAGGCGAGACTTCAGATGATGCATTAAAGTAAAAAACTCTGTCTTCGGCCAGGCCATTTTTGACCGCCGCGGCGGCAATGATCCGGGCATTGGCCCCCACACAAAAAAGCAGGTCGCAGTCCTTGGCTTTCTCCCCCACCCTTCGATGAGCCATATCACTCATCGCACCGAGCTCCTTCATGTCTCCCAGCACCGCGATATGCCGTCCGGGAAGAGATAACAGCGTCTCAAGAGCCGAGAGAACCGCTTGGGGTGCCGCGTTATAGGAATCATCCAGAATGACTGAATCGTTTTGACCTTTAATAATTTTAAGCCTGCCCGGCGGGAGTTGATACTTTTTTAATCGCTCAACAATTTCAATTGGGTTCAGGCGAAAGATAACGCCAATTGCGAAGGCGAAGGCCGAGGCCAAGACTTGGGGTCGCGACAGCGAGCCATATAAACGAATCGGGATCTGCAAACCTCGGTATCTTATTTTATATGAGAGACCTTCGGGAAAATTATTGTGTGCGCGAAGTTCGATATTTTCAACTTTAAATTCGGCCCCAGCCGCTTCTCCAACCAAGTGAACAGCGGCTTTCGCGAGTGCCGACATAGAGCAGACCTTCGGGTCGTCGGCATTTAAAAAAACGTGGCCCAGCGGGTCTGTTCTTTGAACGAGCAGAGACTTCTCACGCACCAGTTCATCGGTACTCGCGAAAAACTCCGCATGCACGGGCAAATCTCCGATAGCAGTTAAGACCCCGATATCGGGTCTGGCAAGTTTAGTTAAATAATCAATATCGCCGGGGTGATCGGCGCCCATTTCTAAAACCAGAATATCGACGCCGGAATCAAGCATTAAGGAAAGCGGGAGCCGAAGCAACTGGATAAACCAGCCGAAAATATTTTTAGCGGAATTATGCCAGCCGAGAATTGTAAGCGGCACCCCAATTTCATTATTATAATTTTTCTCCGGTCCGCGCACCCGAAATCGAGAAGATAAAACCGTAACGATGGCGTCTTTAGTCGAAGTCTTCCCTATGTTTCCGGTGATAGCAATAATTTTGGGGTCATAGCGCCAACAATATATCCGGGACAGAACCGCAAGAATTTTTATCAATAGATTCATTGATGATCCGGCGGAATATTATAGTAGTTTAAAATATAGCTGGCCAAATTATGAAATGTCGGCGTAAGACTAGTTGAGGCATAATGCACGCCTTTCGGTTTTACCATCTGCATATAGATCAAAAATTTGGGAGTAAACGCCGGAGCATAGCCCGCAAACGAATGAATAAAGTCACCGCTTGAATATCCGCGGGTGCCGACGTTGGCGACTTGCGCGGTGCCGGTCTTTCCGGCAACAAAAAATCCTTTTACCGCCGCGTGATTATCAAACCCATGCTCCGTTACCGAGACCAGCATTTTAGTAACCGTCTCTGAAGTTTTTCGGCTGATGACGCGACGCTTCGATTCCTGGCTGGTGTTTACGACGGCACCTGAGTCATCAATGATGCTATCAACTATATAGGGTCGCACTAAGTTTCCGCCGTTGGCAATGGCTGACATGGCTATAGCCATCTGGATCGGCGTCACAGCAATGCCTTGGCCAAATGAAGCGGTGGCATAATCAATATCACGGTTTTTGACGAGATTTGAAATGTTCCCCCGCACTTCGCCGGGTATATCGACACCTGTTTTTTCACCAAAACCGAAAGCTTTTAAATATTCAAGAAACTTTGCGTGAGCCAACTTTTCTTCCACAAAGACGGCTCCCGTATTCAATGATTTTTCCAAGACCTGTGTCATAGTTAGAACGCCGTGTGACTGCTGGTCATAGTTCTCTACATAATACCGGCCGAAATGAATAATGCCGGGATCGGTATAGCTGGTGTCGGGCGTAATAACCCCTTCATTGATCGCAGCCGCCATAGTCACTGGCTTCATGACCGATCCGAGTTCGTAAATTGAATCAAATAAAGCGTTCTTGAAGACTGACAAACTTTTTACCGAGCCGTAATTGTTCGGGTCGAAAGTCGGCCGGATCACTGCCGCCAATATTTTGCCGCTGGAGGGATCAATCACTAAAATGTAGGCGGCTTCCGGTGTCCATTTTTTCATTAACTCATCCGCCGCGGCTTCAGCTTGCTGCTGGATGTTGTAGTCAATAGTTAAAACAATATCTTTTCCGTCGATGGGCGGGTGGATGATGCGACGTCCCAGGGTGAGAAGAGACTCTGGGCTGCTGTTTGAAACTCCTTCAAAGAGGCTTGTGTTACCGGTTAGCGCGGCATCAAATTGTTTTTCGATGCCGTACTCACCGACTTCGTGGTTCTGGTCGAACTTCGCAAACCCCAGGATCGCAGCAGCCATCGAACCGCCGGGATAGATACGGCGTGACTGATCTTCAAGTGAAATCCCAGGCAAGTCGAGGGCTCGAATTTTTGCGGCAGCATCGTCGTCTATTTTTTTGGCTAAAACTTCATAGGTGTCCTTTTGTGAGAGCTGAAGAAACAGCGTGTCGTAAGAAACACCGAGAATAGGCGCAAGAAGCGAAGCTGTTTTTACTTGATCCGCAACTTGCTTCGGATTGGCTGAAACCAAGAATAAACTCTTATCGAGCGCTAAAGCCTGGCGATTACCGTTTTTATCTTGCGCCAGGATGGTGCCGCGGCGCGGCAGTAAAACTGCGCCCCCGCCGTGTTGGCGCGCGGCCAGCGTAACATACGTGCGGTATTCAATAATCTGCAATAAAAAAAGGCGAGCCAGGATGGCCGCCCCGCCCGCGACTAAAAAAATCAATATAAAAAACAATCTCCAATGGATGGTTTTTGTTGAAACACCTCGTGACACAAAAGAAATCTAAATCCTAAGTGAATTATAACTCAAAAAGCCTCGGCACTGCGGATTCAGATTCCTCGTTTTACCTTATCCCCCGCCGCAGAAGACCACAGGCGTCAGCCTATGGCTGAATGCAAAAATAAGTAAGTATTTCCATGTGAGCTTCAATGCGTATGCGCTGGGGGATTCTGCCGATCTCGCAAGAGTTCGCCCGAGGGCGAAATGCGAGATGCCACGGCCGCGTCTGACGCGGCTGTGGGGCTTCATTTCAGCCGAGCGTCTACAAACACGGCGTTGGTATATATATACGTGAGATCGGACCCGACACTTTGCATCTGAAGCGCATCTGGGTTTGGGTTTTCATCGAGAATAGCCATGCCTTGCAGCAAACGTGTCGTCATTTTCGCGTTATCGGCTTTGGCTTTTACGAGCTCCTTACTAAATGCATCGAGCGTAAACTGGCGTGCGGCAACCAAATTAATCAAAGCCCCGTAGAGAATAAGCGAACTAACAAACGCCAGCATCAAAAATACTCGAACCGTAAGATTTTTTTCGATATCTTCAATATGTTGTAAAAAGATCCGCATAGAATTATATTTTTTGGAAGACTCTTAATTTTGCCGATCGGGCGCGAGGGTTTAATTTTATTTCTTCGCGCGAGGCGTTGACGGGCTTTGGCGTTATAATCGTTCCCTCGGTTTTAGATTCTTTAAAAATATTTTTAACGATTCGATCTTCGAGTGAGTGAAAGCTGATAACCGCTACTCGACCGCCAGATTCAAGAATGCCGAGTGCTTCGCGGATGCCTCGCTCGGCGTGGCCCAGTTCGTCATTGACCGCGATACGCAAAGCCTGGAATACGCGAGTTGCAGGATGAATCGATGACCGTGGCACCAGCGCCTTGATTAAATTTGAAAGATCGTTTGTCGTCTCAAATTGTCTGTGCTTTCGTTCACTCGTGATCGCCGAGGCAATTTTTTTTGCATAGCGCTCTTGGCCGTACTCGGTGAAAATTTTCTCAAGCGCTTCCCGAGTCGAATGATTGACGATGGCTTTCGCGGTCAAATCCGTATCGTGCGGATTGTAGCGCATGTCGAGCCGATCATTTTTTTGGAATGAAAACCCGCGGCCGCTGGAAGCCAGGTGATACGAGCTGAAGCCGAGGTCGAAAAGGATGCGACGTGGATGGAGCACACCTGCACCCAAAGAGAGATTTCGAATATTCTCAAAATTGCCTTCAGCCAGTATCACCCGGTCCCCAAAACGCGCGAGACGTTCTCGGGTGCTGACGAGTATGGTTGGATCTCGATCAATGCCGAGGAGTCTGCCATTTGGCAGTATGCGAGGGATGAGCGCTTCAGCATGCCCGCCGCCGTCGACCGTTGCGTCAATCACCTCATCATTTTTTTGAGGGTCGAGAAATTCCAACACTGCTTGTAAAAGAACGGGACTATGCTCCATGGCGCTAAGCAAGTCCGCTAAGCTCCTCGGCGATACTTTCCGTATTTGCCTCGGTGCGGGAACGATATTCCTGCCATCTCTCGTACGCCCAGATTTCAACCCGATCGTAGAGCCCGACCATCACGGCTTGATTCCCTATGCCGGCATGCTGGCGTAAATACTCGGGGATCAAAATCCTACCTTGCGAATCGATCTCGGCTTCAATCGCTCCGCCCAACATGTGGCGCGAAAGAGCGCGCGAGTTTGATTGATTGATAGGCAGCCTCGAGAGCTTTTCCGCTAAATGCGACCAGACCTCACTCGGGTAGAGATACAGATGATGCTCAATGCCTCTTGTTACCACGACCCCCTGTTGCAGGAGTTTGCGAAATTTAGCCGGGATCGCCACCCGCCCCTTTTCGTCCATTGCATGTCGGTATTCGCCTATGAACATGTCGTTGTTATCTAAATCTATGAGCAGGGAGGGGACCTAAGTGAAATAGATTTAGCTATCACACCGAGCATCCCGCCCCAATCTCATCGCGATAGTTGCGAATAAAACTGGATGGAAGGCGAAGCCGCCTATCGGCTCAGGCTGATGAAAAAGGTAATCGGGTGTTTAGATTGGAGCGAGATAAGGTCTGGCAACTAAACTTTTATCTCCGCCAGCCGGCGGATCAAAAGTTCAGCCAAAGCCCTTAGTTATCCACAAAAGAGCTGACTTATCCCCACTTTTATCCACAAATCACCACTGGAATAATCATAGTAGCCACAATGTACCATTGTCAAACATATTTCACGCGACTCCATATAAAATAAAAAATTGGCTCATATGAGCCAATTTTTTATCAAATTCACTTGACTAATTCACAGGTTATCCACGATATAAGCACCGAACGAAACATTTCACATACTAAAATCAGCAAAACGCTTGGGCGGCGCTTTGCGCCGCCAATGAAAAAGTCGGTCAATTTTCTGAAAGTCAGATTTTGGTGGGCAGTGTAGGATTCGAACCTACGTAGGCGCAAGGCCGCCAGATTTACAGTCTGGTGCAATTGTCCACTCTGCCAACTGCCCTTTTTAAACCCGAGTAACTATAACAAAAAATACGAGCCCAGAGAAGACTTATTTCTCCGAAGAATTTTTTCTGTATACATTTTTTTACCTTCCTTTGTGAGAGCCGGAGAGAGGAATCGAACCCCCAACAAACACTTTACAAAAGTGCTGCTCTACCATTGAGCTACTCCGGCAAAAGATGCGTGAAATGAAAATTTAGATTTTCATTTCCGAAGCTCGACGCCGGAGATGAGGAGCAAAGCTCCGATTACCCGGCGGGAGGCTACACTCTAAAACTTAACTCGGTTTGTCTTCCGCTTTCTCCTTGCCAGTTTTTAGCTCATTCCAGTATTGAGGACTTGGCATCGAGGGTCTGTCTTTCGGCTGAAACACGTTTCCGTTGGCTCGTTTCGCTTCATATTTTCCGTTGACTGCCTCAATTAAGTTTGAAGATTTTCTCTCAAGCCGCATAAGCAGAATTCGCGTCCAACGCAGAACCCGCAGTAAAAAACCGAGCAGCGGATCCCGGTACTCCCCTTTTTGAAACCAGCCCTTAGCGCGCAGTGCGCGAACGTGAAATCGCTGCGAACTTTGCAGAAAATAATCATCGATGATCTGCCGCGGTGTGGCCAGAACCAACGGGACTTTGCGGACGATAAGAACCGAGGCCCCAATCACTCCGACAAAAAAGAGAATGGTAAAGATTATCAGCATGAAGATTAAATTGAGTAGCGCGTGAACCGGCCGATTTTAATGTTTTCCCCGAACTTGCCGATTGCCTCTTCAATCAGATCTGAAATTTTTTTATTTTGATCCTTGATGAAAGGCTGTGACATCAGCGAGATTTCTTGAAGCCGCAAAGACAGTTTCTCGGCTACATTATTTTTTGCCAGAACTCCCGATTCCCCCATTTTGGCCACTTCGGCCTCGATGTCTTTTCGTTCTCTGGCCTTAACATCAGCCGTAATGTCTTCTGTCGCCCGATACCTGGGATTCATGGCTGCGATGTGAAGCGCGATGTCATGCGCCAGGTCCTTGAACGCCGGGTTTCGGGCCACAAAGTCAGTCTCGGAATTAAGTTCAAGAATTACCCCTATCTTTGCATTGGGATGTAAATAGACATCAATCACGCCGTCACGCGCCTCTCGCGCGGCTTTACGCGCCGCCATCCCGCCGAACTTACCCGCGAGAATCTTCTCGGCAGCCGCTAAATCGCCGCCCGCCTCCTCAAGCGCCTTTTTACATTCCATAACCGAAACTCCGGTTCTTACCCGAAGCTCCTTAATTGTCTCTCCTAGTGTCATCCCGTTAGAAGCAGATCGCGACCCTACGCGGTGTCTGCATTAGGCTATTGATTTTACATTTCATCATATTTTCTTCATCGTTTGACGATCGCGTCGCGGTTTCTAACGGGATCATGCTTTCAATTCCTCCTGTACTTTGGCTTTGGCTTCTTCCGCTTTGGCTTTTGCGAGCGCTTCGACTCGCTTGGCCTCTTCAGCACCTTCCAAAATTGCTTCGGCCAAGCGTTCAGTCATATAGCCGACGGCGAGTCTGGCATCATCATTGGATGGGATAGAATAGGTAACCAGATTCGGATCGGTATTGGTGTCAGAAAGAGCGACAATCGGAATTCTGACTTTTCGCGCTTCATTGACTGCCAGGTTGTCCTGCAGGGTGTCAATAATAATCACCGCATCCGGCATCTTTTTTAAGAGGCGGAGACCGTCATGGACTTTTACGAGCGATTGATATTCATCATTGATGCGAGCGCGTTCTTGTTTGGTGTACTTCTCCAGTTCGCCGTCACGCGTCTGGCGTTCAATCTCCTCCATGTCTTGCACTCGCTTCGAGATCACGCGGAAATTTGTTAAGAGTCCTCCCGTCCAGCGCGTGGTAACGTAGGGCATACTGGTTTTCTTGGCGGCTTGTTCAACCGCAACCCGCGCCGATGGCCGAGTGCCGACCCAAAGGATAAGTCCCCCGCGAGCCCGGACGCTCTCTAAAAAGGCCTCGGCTTTTACCAAAAACTCCTTCGTTTTTAAAACATCAATGATCTGGACGTTATTTCTGGTCGTAAAGATAAAAGGTCGCATAGCCGGATGAGTTTTGGATTTTACATGCCCAATATGCACCCCGGCCTTCATAAGGGTTTGGATTTCTTCGTCCGGACTCAATTCGCTTTTCAGATCCATTTCGGCTAAGGTCATAGAAAATTGCCTCTTTGAGGCACTGGCATATGGTAGCCAAAAAGAGCCGTTTAGGCAAGCTTTGCGCCTCGATTGGCTTAGGAACAAGCCTTTACATTAGCACTTCTTTTAAGTAAAATAGCCGGGTTACCAAACTATGAAAGAAGTCATTCATCCGACATATTTTGATAAGGCGACGATCAAATGCGCCTGCGGGAACGCGATTAAGACCGGGTCAATCAAAGAGCACCTGGAAATTGAAATTTGCTCAAATTGTCACCCTTTTTATACTGGTAAATCAAAACTAATTGACGCCGCCGGCCGCGTCGAAAAGTATAAGACACGGCTCTTAAAGCGCGTAGCGACCCAAACAAAAGCTCCTCGGGCCCGGAAAACAAAATCCTAAATACGAAACCCTAAATTCTAAGTTTAAGATTGTTTTTAAGTTTGGTTAAAATTTAGGCTATTAGTATTCAGCAACCAAATGACCTCACAAGAAATAGAAAAAGAAATAAACGAGCTGACTGATAAACTTAGTGATCCCGGGTTTCTTTCAAGTCGCACGGATGCCAAAATAGCCGGCGCGAGGCTGCAAAAATTACGAAAAATTCAGGCCGTTCTCGAAAAACTTGAAAAAGTCAGCCATGAGTTAGCCGAGTCAAAAAAATTAGCTGCCGACCCTATATTCGCCGACATGGCGACAGAAGATATAGCGCGACTTACGGCAGAAGCAGAGAAATTAAAAAAGGAGCTCAACAATCTAGAAAATGAAAAAGTGGTAGAGATTCTGCCGACTGACGTTATTATTGAAATTCGCGCCGGAGCCGGCGGGACAGAAGCCTCACTTTTTGCGAGAGAGCTTTTTAGCATGTACACCAGATTTGCAGAATCAAAAAAATGGCAGGTTGAATTAATTTCATCTTCAGAGTCAGAGCTCGGCGGATTTAAAGAAGTAGTCTTTGAAGTTGACGGCGAAGATGCGTATAAGTTGCTGCGCTATGAGTCGGGGGTCCATCGCATTCAGCGGATTCCGGCAACTGAAAAACAGGAACGGATACACACTTCTACGGCTTCGGTTGCAGTTCTCCCCAAAGTCAAAGATATTGATGTGGAAATTAAGCCCCCAGACATCAAGGTTGAGTTTTATCGTTCGTCTGGCCCCGGTGGACAAAACGTGAACAAAGTAGAAACGGCTGTTCGTATTACGCATCTGCCGACCGGCTTTGTCGTGACTTCGCAAGAGGGCAGGTCGCAGTTAAAAAATCGGGAACGGGCCATGTCAATTCTGCGTGCCCGAATTTACGACATCCAGCGTGAGGCCGAAGAGAAAAAGCAGGCTGCCGAGCGGAGATCCCAAATCGGCACCGCCGATCGTTCAGAGAAAATCCGGACCTACAATTTTTCCCAAGATCGCATCACCGATCACCGTATCAATCAGAATTTTCACAATATAGAGCAAATCATGGAAGGTGATTTAGGTCCCATCATCGAAGCCTGCCAATCTATGCCGCCCGGCGCGGCGAGCCTCGCCTGATGGCGGGGCACAAGATTTAATCCATCAGGGCAGGGCACCCCGAGGATATGGTTGAGGCTTTAGAGAAAAAATTTTAAGTTTCTAAGGCGCGTTCGATATCTTGCGAAAGCGAATAGATGCGGTTGGCATAGGAAATACAAGCGACCCTGGCGCTGCCGGTCGAAGGGCAATTGGCTCGGCCGCTAATATAGATGTGCGCTGCAGCAAACTCCCCGGCTTTCGTTTGAGAAGTCGCGCCCGCGTCGCCCAAAAAGAGCGCAGCAGCCGTGAATGCGTCTTCCGTATTCCAGGGGCTGGCCACACCTTTTCCCGTTAGACTGGCAACCCGGTCGGAAAATTTGAGCCAGGTGGTTGGAATAAATTGTGCGGGGCCCATCGCGCCGCCGCAGCCGTAATTTGGTTTTCGTGAGACAGGCATTTTATCAGGGTCGAGACCCAACTCGCCCGTAATTTGAAAGAAGGCCGCCTTTTGCGTCTCGGCGGTGCTTACTCTGCCTAAGTTCACATAACAGTCATACATATCAGTTTTCCAATTGCCTCGGCCAAGATTTGAACCGACGGTCAATTGACCGTCTTCAAACTGGCGGCCGGTCTCAACTTCAAGCAGAGCCAGGAGAAATGCCGTGCGGATGTTTGTCCGCCGTGAGGCCAGTTTTGCCGCAGCCAAGGCTTCTTCCGGCGTGATGCCGATTTCCTCGAGGTAATACAATTTGTTTTTGATAGCCGCGATAGCGGAATTATTTTTCCTTAGGAGCTGCTGATAGAGCGACTCCTTACCTTGCGTTTGCTTTAATAAATCATCTCGTTCCTTTCGTTTTTCAGAAAGATTTCGTTTGTTGATTTCCTGAATAGATTTTGCTTCTTGCTGACCCTCGCGAAAGTCCTGGAGTTCTGCTTTTTCATTTTCAAGTGAAGTCCGATAATCTTTTAAATTATCGAGACTGCCCTTAATCGCAGCCTGCAATTTTTCGTGACTATTCAAAGCGGTAAAAAAGTCGGACAGATTTTTATTTTTCAAAAATATTTCAAGCAAATTCCCATTATCCAGCTGACTAATCTCACGGAGCGAAGCCGCTAATTGTTTTTCGGCATCGCCGATTTTTAAACTCGTTCGTTCAATCGATACAACCTTGGCGGAAATATCAGCGTCAGCCTGGCGAATTACCAAGTCGAGCCTCCGAATCTCAATTTGCGCCTGCTTGATTTGGTTATCTAAAATTGAAAGCTCGTTTTTTAAGGACCGGGCTTGCTGCGCGGCCTGCTGGATCTGCTGACCGATGGCTTGAGACTGTTGTTCAAGCTGATTTAACTGCTGGGTCAGCTGATCGCGCTCGGCGAGAGTCAGGGTCCCACTTGCGCCGAAAATCAGCTGCGGCGCAGAAAAAACCGAAGCCCCAATGACCAGCACCAATAATAGACTTACCTTTTGTATTCTACTAAACACAGCCAGATGATTTAGACTTATATACAAGAAAAAAGCGGACTGATGTCCTTACCAAGTTATTATATCACACCCAAAAACGCCCTCGACGTGATGATGTCGGGGCGTTTTTTGCTTACTTAACCTCCTTAATCTCTCCTGTAGCCGCGGCTGCTTCATCTTCAACCTTCTTTTTGATTTCAGCCTCCGTCATAACTTCAACGGTTGCGGCTGGCTCGGCGGTCTCAAGCGCTTTTAGTTCTTCCTCGGATCGCGGCGCCTCGATCAAAACTACCACCTCGTCACCGGGCGTAATAACTTTTACACCTTGGGGAATATTTAAATTCTCTACGACCAGCCGATCATGAATATGCAGAAGGACTGCCAAATTAACTTTGATGTGCGAAGGGAGATCCACGGGCAGAGCGGAAATTTCAATATCATGCATGACTTTTACCAAGACTCCTTGCTCCACCCGAATAGCGGGCGCCTCGCCCATAAACTCAAGCGGAACATTGGTGCGAACTTCTTTATCCATCTGGACTGCCAAAAAATCAGCATGCAACGGCGCCTCGGTTAATGGATCACGCAGGACATCATGAATCAAGACATTAACCTCTTTACCTTTCATCAAAAGAGCAATCAGGGTTGATTCACCGGCTTCGGCAAGAACCTTTTTAAAAGACTTAAGCGGCACCATGATGGGTTCGGATGCCGTTTTGGCGCCATATAAAACGGCCGGCAGGAGATCCTGCTTGCGTAATTGCTTCACGGCTTTCCCCGTCAGTCTGCGTGGTTCAGCTTCAAGAGTGATCATAATGACGAAAAAATAGTACCAGGAATTTAAAAAAAATGAAAGAGCCCCCGCCCGCGGGCGGGGGCTCGAGTGAGCCAGCGAGTACACTATGTTTTAACTGCATTGGGCGCCTCACGGCCAGCCAGTACTTCAACGATATTGCTGGCTGCCACTTCACCCATTTTCTGGCGGGATTCCAACGTGGCGGAAGCGGTATGCGGAGTTACGATGACATTCGGCAAGTCTTTCAACAAAGGATCCATATCCGGCTCATGTTCAAAGACATCAAGGGCCGCACCGGCAATAACCTTATCGCGCAGGGCTTCAGCGAGCGCATGCTCATCAACTATCGGACCTCGCGACGTATTAATGAGATATGCCGTTGGCTTCATCAAGGAAAGACGTTCGGCGTTGACCAAGTGACGTGTTGTCGGAAGCAGCGGCACGTGAATCGAGATAAAATCAGCCGTTTTAAAAACTTCTTCCGGAGTCTCACAGAATTTTGCCCCCGTATCTTTTTCAAACTCCTCGTTGCGACGCACATCATAATAGACGGCTTGCATATCAAAACCTTTTACGCCCTGATGCACAACGCGAGAGCCGATTCGGCCAAGCCCGACAACGCCTAAGACTTTGTGCGCGACATCAGTACCCAAAAGCAGTTCCGGCGCCCAGCCGACATATTTGCCGGCGCGCATAAAAGCGTCCGACTCGACGACGCGGTGCGCAATCCCAAGCAGTAAGGCAAAAGCATGTTCGGCTACCGTCTCGGTCAAGACGTCGGGCGTATTTGAGATTATGATCCCTAGCCCTCGCGCTGCAGCCATATCAATGTTGTCGTAACCAACGGCATAATTCGCCACGATCTTTACCGTTCCTCGCCAAGATTCTAAAACGTCCTGCGTTATTTTGTCGGTAAGCTGGGCGAGAACCGCATCGGCCCCCTTCCCCATTTCAGTTAATTCTTCCGGCGTTAAGACCCGATCATGCGGACTGATGACAACATCATATCCCGCGGCTTTTAACATCTTGATTCCGCGGTCCGGAATTTTTCTGGTGATTACTACTCTCATATATTTTAGATCCTATTTACCGATCCGAATAATCGTAATTTCTGCTTAATTAAATCTTTCAGAACCTCACGGGCTTTGGCATCAAACTTATAGGGCGTCGTCTCAGCAGGATCAATTTTTAGCTCATTGCGCAAAGCCTCGGTATACGCAACTCGGATATCCGTATTAATGTGAATATTTGCAATCCCGGCTTCAATCGCCGCCCGTATCTGATTATCGTGAATACCGGATGCGGCATGCAAGACGAGCGCGACATTTTGAGGGACAAGCGCTCGAATCGCCTTGATTCGGTCAATATCCAAATCCGGTTCGTCCAGTGAGATGCCATGAATATTCCCCGCGGCAATGGCCAGCCGGTCAATGCCGGTATGCGCTGCGAAATCTTTGGCTTGCTCCGGATCCGTGTAGTCTTTTTTTGAGACTTTTATTTTCTCATTTTGAATTTTTGACTCGCCCCGCAAATAGCCGAGTTCACCTTCAACGTTAATCAGCGTGTCTTTGGCTCTGGCATAGGCCACAACCTCCATTGTTCCCATAACATTCGCTTCATACGGCTCGGCCGATAAATCAATATGGATTGAATCATATCCGGCATCAATGGCTTCTTTTGCCGCCGCAACGCTTTTATGATGATCGCAATTTAAAAAGACCGGAATATTAAATTCGCGGCGAAAGGCCTCGCGTAGCGCTACCGCCTCAAGTCTGCCTACGTGCTTCGCCTCGCCTTCGGATGTCCCGATAATTGCTGGCGAGCCAACTTCTTTTGCCGCCTCCACAATAGCGCGAAACTGATCGGACTCGGAGGCGTTAAAATGGCCCATCGACCAACCTTCTGCTCTTGCCCTGCCTAATATAGTTTTAAGATTATCCATAAATTCGAAGCACGAAATCCGAAATCCGAAGCAATATCAAAATTAAAATTTATAAATTATAAAGAATTTCTCATTATCGAGCTTAAAATCATCATTAATTCAGTAGCTTCTTGAATTAATTGATCAGATTCATTTTCTAAATCTAAATTATTTCCGTTGTCAAGAAGTCGTAGCCAGTATCTAGTTTCCTTCGACTCTTTGCCTGAGATTTTAATTCGTATGACAAAGTCTTTTTTGCTTAGGGCCTCGTTTGCTTCGATATAGTTTGCGCCAATAGAGCCCGATGATCGAATAATCTGTTTTGAATCCTCAATATTCGAGATATTACGTGGTAACTTTTTTACAAAATTTCGGACTCTTTTGGCAAAATTTAAAGTTCTTTCTTCTAAGTCGTATTGTTTGGGATTTCTAATATTATTCTTTTCGCTTTGTTTCGTATTTCGAGCTTCGGATTTCGTGCTTTGCATAATTATATCTTCTTTGGCTGGTAATCAGCTGGAGCTTTTTTAAGATACTCTTCCAATTTTTCACGTGTTAAGAGACCTTCCCGCGCTCCGACATATTGCACAACCGACATGGAGTTAATCGGCCCCCAGCGAAGCGCCGTTGGAATATCAAACCCAAGGACAAGCGCCGCCGTAAATGTTGAAGAAAAAGCGTCCCCGGCGCCTGTCCGCTCATAGGGCGGCTTAGGATCGGGATAGACCGGCATATACCAGCCATTAACCCCGTCAAAAGCATACGACCCTCGCGGCCCGTCCGTTAAGACGGCAACCTTTGGTCCCAACTCGCGCATCATGGCCATTAACTTTTTCACATCTTCCTCCCTGGTTTCTAAAATGCGCTGATACTCTTCTTTATTGCAGAAAAATACTTCCGTTCGCTGGTAGATTTTCACGATCGATTCTTTGCCAAGTTTAATTTGATACGTGCCCGGCTGGAAAGCCAATTTAATATCCGGGTGCGCCGCTAAATAACTGCTAAAGTCTGCATGAAAGTCTCTTGAGTTTTCACCGAGTGACGAAAGATAAATCCACTTGGGGGAATTAATATCCGGCAATTGATAGTCGTAGCCTTCATGTTTAATTAAAATCGTCCGGTCATCTTCATACCAAAGCACGTAGTGATAATTTGTTTTCTGGCCTTTATGGACGGCGACAAAACGCGTATCAACCTGTTCGGCTTTTAAAGCCTTGAGGCACTCGGTACCAAAATAATCGTCGCCGATGTTTGAGACAAAAGCAGTTTTTAAACCAAGCCGCGCGGCCGAGGCCGCGGCATTGGCCGAGTTCCCCACCGCGGGCACGATGTAGACTGCCTCGTAGGGAATCTTATCGGCAAAGCGCATACAGATCATGCAGTTTTCACGATTGATGTCGCAGTTGACCGAGGCGTCCTTTAACCGGATAAAGGCATCCGTCACCGTATCGCCGATCGCCATAAAATCAAAGTTTTCCATAGCTCTAGGTATTGTAACGCAATGCGCCTCTTGAAGAGAGGCGCATTGTTCACAGCATACGTTTTACCAAAAAGCCATCCCTATGAGGAAAGGCAAACCGCCTGAATTTCCTTTGCGTTTTTCAGCATACTGGCCATGAGCACCTGCAGGTCTTTTGTGTCCTGCTTCATGGCCGAGTAATTTTTTGTTTTGATCGCGGTATCGAGCGCGGCTATATCAGTGTTAAATTGAGTAATCTGCTGCTCGAGAGCGGTTATGGTTGATTTTTCCGAGGGACACGTCAGCGCAAGTATTTTCAAAAGGGCCTCTATCTGCTTTTCAAATTGCTGCGCTTTGCCGGCCGCATTGGCCGCGATAGTCGCAATCGCTTTCCTGACATTCGTCTTGATGACATCCTTATTGGCTTTAATATAGGCCGCGATCTGCTGATTAATGGCCTCGAGGTCTTGGATCGAAGTTGCCGCCGCAACTTGGGTTTTATACTTATTTAAGCCGTTAATGACGACATTCAAACTATTAACGATTTGTGTTTTTGTCGCCGCGGGGATCTTGGGATTCGCTGAGACTTGATTTTCGGCATTGGTTAATTTCTTAATCGCCGCGTTTAAGCTATTCAATTCTGTTTGCTGCAATTTGGCAAAATTCGGCGCAGGCGGTGTTGTAACAGCCAGTGCCGGCCCTATTCCAGCCAGAAACCAGGCTACCACAATGACCAAGCCGACAATTGACGCTTTTTTCAATGTTGGGAGAAACGCCATATGGTCAGAGTTGAACGCTGTCATCAAGCTGATTCATAGAGTTGCTGGATGCGGTAAAATCGGACGAGACCGTATTTAATTGATTGATCTGGGCGGAAACGTTTTGTTTTGTGACTTGCGAGGCACCTGCGCTTGACCCGGTGGAGGTCTTGCCGGAAGTGTTGCCGGGTGTCTGATTTACCACTGATGATCGCCTGTTGGTTTCTGCGGGGTTGTTGCTGGTAGAGCCGTTATATAAAGGCGCCGGCGTTGTTTTAAAAATATCGCCCGAGGTTATGCTTTTAATTAAATTCTGGCCGGTGGTGGCGAATATTCCCGCTAGCGCAACGATAATAATTCCGCCGATAAGAAGCTTACTCATAGTATACCAATGCTATTTTACACTTTTCTGGTTGTCAATGAAAAATTCGATTAACTGCTTCGGCTCGCCCGCCTAACTTTTCTTAAGATACTTTCCTCTTTCTATGACCTGCTTAGCTACATTAACAATATGAGATACGCCCAGGCCAAATGCTTCTAAAAGTTGGGCGGGCTCGCCCGATTCACCGAATCGATCGGCCACTCCGACGAACTCAATCGGCACCGGACAGTTTTGGGCCAATATCTCGGCGACAGCCGATCCCATGCCTCCCGCCATCTGATGTTCCTCCACCGTCACGACAGCCCGCGCGGCTTTGGCGGCTTCGATTATGGTTCTTACATCCATCGGCTTCACGCTCGGATTATTGATGACACGTACTGCAATGGCTTCAGCTTCTAATTTGGCGGCGGCCAAAATTGCGTTATGAACCAATGGCCCGCAGCCGATGATGGCAACATCAATGTTGTCCGCCGGCCCGTCCCAAAAAACTTGAGCCTTTCCGATTTCAAACGGCGTTTCGGATGTCGTAAACACGGGCGTTTTTTCACGGGCAAAGCGCAAATAAACTGGGCCCTTCATTTTTGCCGCCGCAATGGTGGCTTTTCGGGCTTCTTCCACGTCACAAGGTGATAACACCGTCATCGTGGGAATTACGCGCGTAATCGCCAGATCCTCAATCGCCTGGTGGGTTGCACCATCCGGCCCAACAGACACGCCGGCGTGAGCCCCGGCAATTTTTACATTCGATTCGTTATAGCAAATCGTCGTCCGAATCTGCTCCCAGTTCCGGCCCGGCGAAAACATGGCATATGAAGCAATAAACGGCACTTTACCGACGGCGGCAAGGCCGGAGGCCACTGAAGCCATATTCTGCTCTGCCACGCCCATCTCGATAAACCGATCAGGAAATTTTTCCTTAAATAATTGTGTCCGGGTTGAATCAGTCAGATCACAGCAAAGGGCCACCACATTGGGATCCGCCTCTCCGGCTTTCACTAATCCTTCGCCGTACCCGTTACGCGTCGGCTTCTGCTCAATTGTGGCGACGTCCAGCAAGTTCTGAACCAAATGCATTTTCGGATTTACGGGCATAATTGAGAATTATGCAGAAAGAATTATGAATTAAGAATACTATTTGGTAAATTTAAAACTTAAGATCATTTGTCCCTTGTTTCTTGTTTGCTTGTACTTATTTTTGGTCTTCAGCCTTCTGCCTTTGTACTTCTTTCAAATACAACCCACCGCCAATCCCCGTCGCCGCGATAATAGCGACAAGGATGATGATTTCGAAGAGGGCGAGGCCTTCATTTTTTGTAAATTCGGTCATGGTGATCAAAATCAATGAAGCGCAAATCGTTGTTATGAAACTCATAGACAAGAACAAAAGAACCGACGTGCAAGCGCCGGCGACTCTTTAGTGCATGACGGAGAGGCTTGCCGATCTCCGGCTCGCGAATGATCTTTTCAATTTGGCTTTCGATGCTTCGAAATACTCGTCCATCTTTCTTTTTCCAGTAGCGTATGGCGCTCTCAAACTTCTTGGCATAGATTATCTCCATGACTAGAGCCGCTTTAGCCACTGACGCATCTTGGCGGGAGAAGAAAAAGTTCTCCCTTTGCCATGGTCTAGATCGCGACTGATTTTCTCCCAGCGTTTCAAAACCGCAGGCCGAATAAGAGCCTCACCCGCTTCTTGTTTAACAACTTCTCGAAGCACACCGAGTTCGCGTTCGATGCGCTCCTGCCGACGGACTAAATGTTTATATTCTTGAGAGGTGATCATAGACATAATCTGAATGTATACCCTAACACCCTTATAGTATGGCCGTACCCGGCGTGCGTTCCACGCGGCGATACGCTATTCATCCAGGGGCTTGCGCCCGTGGCTTTCTGGGTGGGTGGTATATTTAAAAATTTCTCAAGCTCCACCTTAGTACGCACCTTAATTATATCGCGTCCCTGATCCATCCGTCTACTAATACGTTCAATTTTTCGCCAGTAACTTGGTCTAATCTCCTCATTTTCTCCGATCACCTTCGGTCCCAATAATGAATAGAATAACCGCTCAAGTCGTCCCTGACGCTACTTGAGTGCCTTGATCTCTTTTTGCAATACTACATTGGTCATGCCATTTAATATAATATAATCATTACCACTACTTCAAGTTAGCCATATGGGCTTCTGCTCGATTGTGGCAAGGTCCAGCAAGTTCTGAACCAAATGCATTTTCGGATTTGCGGGCATAATTATTGATCAAATATTGATTTATTCTGAATGATGACTAAAGAAACATCATCTAGCAAGTTCATCCCCTGCGTCACTATTGGAGAAGGGGCGGAAATTTCTTGTACCAAGAGTTTTGTTGCGATGTCTCTCAGACCCTGCCATTCAGTACCCGGGAACTCAGCATCTGAATGAACCTTTAGATAGTCATCAAGTGATTGCTTAATCGATACGGAGTATTCTGGAATAATGCCATCAAAATAAAGCTTAAGATAATCTTTATCTCTAAAAACTACGACTTGATTTGTGAAAGAATTAATAGATTCAAACGCTAAATTTAAACCTATCCCATAGATCATAGCCTTGTTGTGGGAAAGATAAACAAATTTGCACAAAATAGGTTCATCAGTATCCAGAGATATCAAAATCTTACAAGAGTGATTGTTCAATACCTGATCTCTATCACTTTTAGTCAGTGGGATATCTAAGTCCCCCCTTGGCTCATGATCATATGTCTGTAAAGACATACCTGTAAATTTTACCCCCGAAGGAAATGGCAAATTTTGGAGCTTAGTCAAATATATCTTATCCCGATCTGCCAAAGAAATTTGCGCCCAAGGATCGACATTCAAACTTCTCGATATTTGATTTAAAATTAACTCCTTAGAAACCCGTTCAGCGGTTGACGAGTAGCTGGCAATCACTTGAAAGTTATTCTTACATAATGATTTTTCCCAAAGATTACTCGGGGAACCTTCATAAATAAAATCGAATGTTTGTCCAATACATATGTCTTTCGCTACATCAATTTGCATATCACCATTAGAGGCAGAAAGGCGTATATGATTATATGGTCCGTCGTGCTCGTACCACCCTGGAGGAGTTTCTACCTCAAACCCGTACTTTGCATTGCGATAGGTTTTCCAACCTGAAGTATCAATCGTCGAAGTTGCTATCATCTTTCCTTCCTGCTTGCCTGCCGTAGCTTTAACGGAGGAGGGATGCCTTAATTCCTAATTCATTATTCATAATTCCAATCACTCCGGAGCGATCTGTTCTCCGGGTGTAAAGACGTCGCCGGCATTTTGATCAATGGGTGCCGTTTGTTCACTCTGGCTTTTTGATTCGTATTCTAGATACTTTAATGCTGTTAAACTTTGGCTTTGATGTGTTTCAGCGTCGAGAACAATAGTGTAGAGACCCGACCGATAAATTTGAACCGCTAAAAAGCTTGAAGATAAAAAGAAAACGACAAAATAAAGCTTGGACTCTAGTGATTGGGTATAAAGGTTTGACATCGTTTTAGTTCTTGGTTTTTAATTCTTCTTTTTAGTTACTCGTCGCTGGTTTTAGTTTAACTCGAACTGATGACTTAAGACCACAGCTAAAAAACTAATGACTATTGATGTTCACTGGTTATTCTACCGCCCAGAGTGCGTAGCTCCTCAAGGGCAATTTCGGCCTGTTCTTTGTTGGGCGGAACACCATGCCACTCAAATCTGCGCTCCATGAAATCAACGCCCTTCCCGGGAATGGTGTGGGCAATAATCATCTTCGGTTTTTCGTAAATGGCCTTGGCCTCGTCAATGGCCGAGATAATTTGGTCGAAATTATGCCCGTCAATCTCTAAAACATGCCAGTTAAAAGCCTCGTATTTGGCCTTCAAGGGCTCAAGCGGCATGATGTCTTCGGTGTTGCCGTCAATCTGGATATTATTGCGATCCATGATGCAGATCAGATTGTATAGTCGTTCTTTTCCCGCCTGGAGTACGGCTTCCCAAGTTTGCCCCTCATCCTGTTCGCCATCGCTCATCAAACACAAAACCCAGTTTAATTTTTTATCCATGCGAAGTCCCAGGGCCATACCAATGGCTTGCGAAAGGCCGGAACCAAGCGGACCAGATGAGGTCTCGAGCCCGGGAAGACTAGTCCTATGTGGATGACCTTGGAGACGAGTCCCGAATTTACGCAGTGTTTTTAATTCTTCAACAGGAAAATATCCGGCATGCGCCATGGTCGCATATAACACCGGGCAAATATGCCCGTTTGAAAGGACGAGCCGATCGCGTCCCTCCCACGACGGATTTTTAGGGTCCAGCGCAAGCGAGTGAAAATAAAGAGCCGCAAAAACATCGGCCATCCCCAATGGTCCGGCAGAATGGCCGGAGCCCGCAGCCACCAGCATCCCAATAATCGACTGGCGAATCTCGTTGGCTTTTGTTTCTAGAAATTTAAGTTTTTCGTCATCTAAACGCATTAGTTTCTATTGTATCCCAGGCCCGCGTGAGAGCGAATCCACACACCCGTCTAAGTCTTTGTCATGGGGATATTAATAAAAGGAGAATCTCAAGATATAAACCTCTAACAAAAACTTAGGCGGGCAAATCAAAAAGCCCCTCAATATCCCTGCGACACCATCCGGGATAAATCGACTGGGGCTTTTTGATTACATCATCGGCTTTCCGCTCGAGCATTGCGTGCAGCTGCACCAGTGAGGCTTCATCTTGGCTCCTGTCGCAAGAACGCCTTTAACCAAGGAGAACCAGAGCCAGGTCATGCCGTGAACGCCCAAGAATTCTCCGCCACTCCAATAGGCAAGCAGTGCCCCGATCATTTCCAGAAACGCCAGCACCCAGAGAAGTTTCCCCAGCATCGGCATCCAGCAGCAGTGCCAATGCATTTTATCATGCTGCATGCCGTCTTTTGCTATGTCCATCATAAAATAAAAATAGAATCACGAAAAAGGAATAAGAATATAGAGTTTCGACCAGCCTCTATGTTAGGTTCACTATAGCATCACGGGCCAATCTTGTGAACTAGAAATACTAAAACGCCAAAACGCTATAAATTCGATAGACTAGTCTATCGAATTTATAGCGCAACATCGTTTTTTAACGCGTCTATGGCGGTTTTGATTTCCAGTCCGCTAAAAATCGCCGAAGCCGCAGCAAACAGATTAGCGCCGGCCTCGCGGCAGCGGCGCGCAATGCCGGGCCTTACTCCACCGTCGACTTCAATGTCGCAGTAACTGCATTTTGCTCGCAAGCCTTTAATTTTATCGAAAATATTTTCAGGATATTCACTGGTCCCGCCTTCGATGAACGACTGGCCGGGAAGTCCCGGGCAGACTGTCAAAAATTGATACGAGACAACATTTTTTGCGGCATAGGGCTTGAGTTCTTGCCATGAGGTTTGCGGCGCGGCGGATACCATCAAAAAAACTTTATGTTGATCGCAGCGCGATTTGAGGAATGTAAAATCTTCGATGGTCTCGACTTGTATAATAATGCGCTTGGCCCCGGCGCCGATCCAAGCATCAATGACTTTCTCCGGCTCCTCGACCATTAAATGCACCTCAACGAGCGCATTCGTCTTTAAAACAAAAAGTTCTGCGGCATTATGCCAGAGTGTGTTTGGTGTAAATGTGCCGTCCGCTACATCCAAATGCACCCAGCGAACATAGGGCTCAACTTGTCTTATTTTTTTCTCAACTTCTTTAAACGTTTCCGCGTTAATGGCGGGGATGATTTCAAGATTCATAGTAATCACGAATATACGAATTTGTATATTGGTATATTTCGTGTAGATTCGTATATTGGCGATTACTCTTTAAAATGTTTTTCCTCAATCTCCTTTATTTTTCGAAGTCTTCTTTCATTTCTTTCCGCCTTCCCATACTCTGTCTCAAGCCAGATCTCGATGATATTCCAGGCCTCTTGTTCTTTTACCCAGTCGGAAGCCAAAACTAACACATTGGCATCCTCATGCTCGCGCGATTGTTTAGCCACCGCTGTATTAAAACAAAGCGCCGCCCGAACGCCGGAAAATTTATTGGCAATCATATCCATGCCATGCCCGGAACCGCAAATTAAAATGGCTCTATTTTTTAAATCCTGACTAAGGGCCTCGAGGGCTATAATCGCAAAATCAGGATAATCATCGGCTACGTCTATCTGCGCAGCGCCGATGTCGCGAACGTCATAGCCGGCCTCAGTTAATTGAGCCTTGACATGCTCTTTTAAACCAAAGCCGCGATGGTCTGCCCCAAGATAGATAGTCATGGTTCGATGAGCTCACCACAAGTTGGACACATGGGAGAGCTGAAAATATTAATAGACCCTTTTCTAAAACTCGTCCCGAGCAACGCCGAGGGATCATTAAAACTAGTATATAGCCACTAGCCCTTAGCCACTAGCTACGATTAAGCCGCAACCAGGCTCTCGCGAGTGGTAAAGGCAGTACTTTTTAACGAACGAACCGAAATACTTTGGACCAGCCCGACGAGAATCATGTCCGTCAAAATCGAGGATCCTCCATAAGAAACAAAGGGCAGGGTGATGCCAGTTATCGGAAATAAGCCCATATTCATGCCAATATTAATCATGACATGGACAAAAAACACAGTCGTTACACCGAGAATCACGAGCCGCGCAAAATTATCCCCTGCTCGCATGCCAATGCGAAATAAGCGTAAAAAAAATACAAAATAAATAAGCAGTAGAAATAAAACACCGATAAGTCCCCATTCTTCGGCAAACCCGGCAAAAATAAAATCGGTTGCCGGCTCGGGGAGAAAATTTAAGTGGGTCTGTGAACCGTATCCCAAACCCTTGCCCCAGATCTTACCGGATCCGACCGCAATCATGGCTTGAATGGCATTATAGCCGGAATGTAGGGGGTCATTCCAGGGATTCAGAAATGAAATAATGCGCGCATGCTGGTAGGGCGCTAACATAAAATACCAACCAAAAACCGAAAGAGCGGCAAGCAGCAGAAAAAAAATCGCCAGATGCTTAAATTTAATTCCAGAAAACAAAACGATACCGAGCCAGATAGACCCAAGAATTACAGCCATACCAAGATCGGGCTGGCGTAATACGAGAAAAGCCGGCATACCGGCATAGAGGCCGGAAATAATGAGATGCCGCAGGCGATAAATTTCAACATGCCGGCGCGAAAAATATTTGGCCAGAATCAGCACCAGCGCAATTTTCATGAATTCCCCGGGCTCTAACGCAAACGAGCCAAACCGAAACCACGAGACAACGCCGCGAACCTCGCGCCCTACGACGATTAAAACGAGAAGCAGCACGAGCAAGAGTAAATAAATCAACAGCAGCAAGCCGCCATAATTTTTAAGAATCCGGTAGTCAAAAAAGCTGACGGTAAAAAAAGCCGCGATACCAAGTAAGATCCAAATAATTTGTCTCGAAAAATACGGGAAGGGCGTGGTGGTTGAGAAACTGGCGAGCGACACGAGGCTTAATAAAAGCAATACAAATACGGATCCGGCCAATATCCAATCCATTTGCCGCGCCAATTCCAAAAAAGATTTTAGCATGTCACGAGCGTCGAAATTCACCGCTACGGCAGAAAGACATTGGTTTTATCGAGGCCGTTGGCTTTGGCTTCAATGTCGACGTGAGCCACCAAATCTTGTGGCGCCTGCGGCCAGGTAAATTCAACCCGCCGAGACTGGCGGGGACTCACATGATCCAGAATGGTTTTAGCCGCCCCTACGACATTTCCCGCGTTGTCGAGCAGGGCCACCCGGATTTCAACTTGATTAAACCCAAAATCAGCTCGACTCATCACATCAGCCGTCACTTTGACCTCATTGTCGGCCGAAACTACATAGGTTTTATTGCCAATTTGAAATTCCGGACGCAAGTCATTGGTGAATGTCCACAAAGTTGCCTGGTCAATGACTTCAAGGCTCGCGTGAACTGGTTTGCGCTCGGTTAGAAAGTTGCTTTCAACGATATAGATCTTGTCACTGGGATAGGCGAAGGTTAGATTTTCCCGCGTTGCAATTTCAACTCCGTGATCATCAAACACATGCACCCGATAGGCTAAGGGATTCGCTGCTAAATGATCATTGGGATTTTGAATTTCAGCCACGACATCATAGTTCCCCGGCCGCAACGGCAAAACTCGGGCGAAAAAAACTTCTGCTGGCTTTTGATGCTTGAAGGCGCACGGCTCGCAGGGGCCGCCGCAATCAACTTCTTCTTCTCCCTGATTTTTCTTGTTATCAGTACACGATGCCGGCTGATGGAAATAGCCGTAGGTGAGAAAAAAAAGAATGCCGCCGACAACCAAAACGGCGATAAAAATCACGGTCAATTGTCGAGCGGTACGCCAGTCCATCCCGTTAGAAGCAGATCGCGATTCTGCGCGGAATCTGCGTAGTGTTAATGATATTTAAATCAGTTATATTTTATCCTATCATTCGACGATCGCGGCTTCTAACGGGATCCATGCCCTTCATTATGAATTATGAATCAGGAATTAGGAATAATGAGAATAGTGTGACCCTTCAACTGCGCTCAGGGTTATTTTTCCCACTTCGTGGGAAAAATAAAAAGCATTGTTCTGGCGGCAGCTATCCCGCACCAGAGCAAAGCTCGATGCGGGACTTCGCCCTGCTATGCTTTCCGAAGTGAGACCCTGCCCCCTGCCTCCAAATATCGCGGGAGCGATTGCTCGGGGTCCCCGAACCAAATCTTTTATATGCTGGCATCACCTACTTTCCCGGGAGGCTAAACCTCCGAGTATCATCGGCTACTTTTGGTTTAACGGCCCTGTTCGGAATGGGAAGGGGTGGTACCCAAAAGATGAAAGACACCAGCAAATAGCAAATTTGGTACGGGGCACAGTCGGAATGCTAAGTCCCGTGGCACAACTGCGTTGTGTAGCAGAGAAAGGCTTACCCGCCGAAGCCTTAGCGCAGGCGGGGGTGGTGCCACGTACCTGTAAGCCACCAAAACAATGCTTTATATTATTGCTATCTATTATTCCTCACTCATCTAGTACAATATATCCGATCGGATATATTGTACTAGATGGAATTTTAAAATACGAAACTCGGTGTTAGAGAGAGGGTAGGATAAGAGCTTAGAGGCTCTCCTTTCCCTCTCAGACCTCGCGGCCGAGTCCGGCGCGTTCGAGGTCGGCAAGTTTTATTTTGGAGAAACGCACATTCAAAGCTAATAACTGCAAAAGGGTAATAAACCCCGCCAAAATTTTTCTAACGAAAAACTTAGGCGGGCAAGAATTGTATTATTCTCACCGTCCTGCCGTCGCATAACGCTTCGGCGGGCAAAGGAAAATAAAAAGTGGTGATGATCTATTAGTAGTGCTCGGCTGAATGGATTACTCCATGTACACCTGCACCCTATCAACCTGATAATCTCTCAGGGATCTATGAAATCTTATCTTGAGGCGTGCTTCCCGCTTAGATGCTTTCAGCGGTTATCACAACCAAACATAGCTACCCAGCGATGCTCCTGGCGGAACAGCTGGTACACCAGAGGTTTGTTCCTGAAGGTCCTCTCGTACTGTCCAGAAGCCCTCTCAAATTTCTACGCCCACAGAAGATAGGAGACCAACCTGTCTCACGCTGTTTACTAGAATTAAGAATTTAGAGTCAAGAATTAAGGTTACTAAATGCTTAACCTTCCTCTATTACTAGAGGGATTGGACTATACCACCAACCCATTAAACAGTATCTACATTTAATGGGTGACCGACGTGTTAGCAAATCATTTCTGAATTACTCTGCCGCTTTCACGACAAGTCTCTACGGGGTCAATGAACGTTGCTTTCTCTTCTTAGAATAGTTTAATTCTCGATAAGAATTTACTAGTTGAAGAAGTTTCTCAAAATCGTCTTCGTTCTCTACTTGCGACTTTGATTCAATTATTTTCAACATCAAATCTATCTGTCGCCTTTTGAGAATTGCGAAGGGACGAACACATTCCAGCAACATCTTGATTTCATCAATACGATTTATGATGTACTCAAGAATACCGTCACTTCGAATGCGTAAATGTCCCACGCTAATCAACTTGCATATCTCCCCAAATCTTTCCTGACTAGATTGTGACTGGAAAAATACTATATATGGAGCAATTTGAAAGCCAAACCGATAAGTAGGGTTTGGTTTTGCTCGCACATAAATGCTTCCATCTCCATCAAGAAAACCTGCAATATATGCCCTTTGATTTTGCGTTAACGATTGCAACATACACGACTTCCCTCGATATTATCCTAACATATGACAGGTTGAATGCATACGTGGATTTCATCGATATGAGTCGGTTTTCTTACCCGGACCCCCTTGGGATTCTACGGGTTTCGCTCCCCGGCATTGCTACCAGGGGCCGCCGTGTGTTTCAAACAAGCTCCTATCAAAAACTTGTTGAATGTTTCGATGTCATTTTCGGGTTCTTTTGTTGACGGTTTGAACCCAGCTCGCGTGACTTTTTAATTGGCGAACAGCCAAACCCTTGGAAGCTTCTCCACCTCCAGGATAAGCCGAGCCGACATCGAGGTGCCGAACCGCTTCGTCGATATGAACTCTTGGAAGCGACTAGCCTGTTATCCCCGGGGTAGCTTTTAGCTGATGAGCTTTGGCCTTGTTCTAGCAAGAAATTGATCAGTTCACCAGTTTTCTAGTTAACTAGTTCGAAAACTAGAAAACCAGTAGGTCAATAAAGACCGAAACTAGTAAACTAAACAACCATAGCCATCGGATCACTAAGTTCTGCTTTCGCACCTGCGCGGCATACCCGCCTTGCAGTCAAGCTGGCATTTCCCTTTACGGGACGACGCCGATTTCCATCCGGCGCTAGCCAACCTTAATAAACGCCTCCATTACTTTTTGGGAGGCAAGTGCCCCACTTAAACTGCCCGCCAGACACTGTCTGCATAGAGTTTCGTCTCTACAAGTTAGACAAAGAATTCTTTAAGAATGGTATTTCACTGGCGACTCCATCATGGCCGAAACCACGACTTCAAAGTCTCCCATCTATGCTACGCATAAAGTATTCATTGCCAATATCAAGCTGCAGTAAAGCTCCCGGGGTCTTTTCGTCTATCTGTGGGTAATCGGCATCTTCACCGATATTGTATTTTCACCGGGCACCTCGTTGAGACAGTTCTCCAGTCGTTACGCCTTTCGTGCACGTCGGAACTTACCCGACAAGGAATTACGCTCGAATTGTTACTAGAATCATGAATCCCTCCTTTGCTCTCTAGAGCTACGGAAGGGCAAGCAAGAATTATGAATCATGAATCCGGATGCACGATTTCTCTGCATCTCTCTATGTCGCCATAGAGGCCGGACTATATCTTCTCCTCCGCCAACTGCGGATTGGAGTCTAGCGTGTAGTCTCTACGGACTCACCCGCCTAAGTTTTGCTCGTGCAAAATTTTGGCGGGGTTGCCTCGGTATTGTCTTACACTTTAATACTTTAAAGTATTAAAGTGTAAGGTGTTCACCGATATAGCTAGATTTTACTAAGGCAGTGTTATTCACCTTAGAACGATTCATTTAGTGTTACTCTGACCCTCTCTCGGGTCAACTCTCTATGTCACCATAGAGTTCGGACTATATCATCTATCCAATTAGCTCGACAGACTCGAGTGCATTGAAGAGTTTGGCGTGTAGTCTCTGAGGATTTTCTAATTTTTACCAATTAGAATCTTTCCTGCTGATTGTCCGCCTTCGCCAAGGCTTCGGCGGATACATCCGTTCATATTGCGAGCGGAATACATCCATCTTACCTTCACGAATCGGCAGAAGATTGTTACTTCAATACTACGTGGTATTGAAGTACTTCTGCATTCGCGGGTTTTCCAGTCCCCAAAGCCTTCCCCCGCAACCAACACTTTCGTATTGCGCGGCGTGACTTCGGGTTTCCCGAATTTGTTTTGTCTCGTGACTGTAAGGCCACGGGATTGCGATTTGTTAGCCACTCGCTAACGCTCGCAGACAAATTGGGAACATATAGCCAAATTTTATAACTACAATCGTTACTTATAGTTATCGCTGACATTGACGAGGGCTTGGGACCGTTAGCTGCTCCGCTCACGCTCCACAGCTTTTCATCAACGAATTACGAATCTTTTCGAATAAACGAATTCGCTTATTCGTACGGGATTCGCTATTCGCTGATGTTACGAAGCAAGAGCGAAGCAACCACAATCTTTAACCTTCTCGCATTGGTCAGGCGTCAGCCCCTATACATCCACTTACGTGTTTAGCAGGGACCTGTGTTTTTGGTAAACAGTCGCCAGAGAATCTTTCGCTGCGGCCTCAAAGAGGCTGATAGAAGGATCGAAATCCGACTTCGAATTTCGAGGAGAAAAATAAGAGAAAAGTGTTTACGACGGCGGCGGCTCCGGGGGGAACCGCCGCCGCGTTCTGCCGGGTGAGTCGACGCAATCCCCTACCAGGAGAGCTCACGTCGCGCCCGACATAGTGATTTTCGAACCCCAGCGGCCCCGGGCTAGGGAGGCCGCTGGGGTGCTCGAGTAACGGGCGGCGGGACCGCCCATCTTTTACAGAGAAGAGACCCTGGCGGGAGACTCTCTGCTCGAGTTCACCAGTTGGCTTCACCAGTTGGCTTCACCAGTTGGCGAATGGCGGAGGGGCAGGCTACCTGCCTATACCGAGACCCGAAGGTCTGCGCCCTCCATATTTTTTTGCACGAGCGATCAAAGAACTATGCGGAGGGGCGTAAGGTCTTGCCGAATGACCGTCGACTACTCCGGTATGCACATGTGCTGCCCTCGATTCGGCAGATCCTCTTCGGTCCGCGTACTTCTCCTTTCTTTAAGAACTTACCGCTCGCTCGCGCAATCGCGCCTAAACTTAGACCTGTTGTAACCCTGAATTGCGGCCCTACATTTTTAGTAGGGTTGGGGGAGTCTCCGTCAACTGACGGATCGCACTCCCTCGTCTCCTTATGCCTGCCGATACGGCCCGAAGATGCCGCGCATCGGCAGGCGCCGCTTGCACCACCGATCGATGATCACAACAGCAGCCATGATCCCAATAGTGATCATAAAACCGATGGCTGTTCTCATACCTCCTCCTCGGCCGCAAGAATCCGACCCGATCGCTCGATCATGATCCCGATGATGAACCCGATCACAATCATGAACGGAGTCCAACAGACAAGGAACAGCGGATATGCCGCCAGCCTGGACATTCATATCCTCCACTATCCCGCCCAGATGAGCTGGCAGAGAAGATATATGGCAAAAACGGTCGCAAGTCCCATCAACGCCAGTGGCGTTACTTCTCCTTGCGAGTTCATACCTTTTCCCCAGCGAACTATTTAACTCCGCAATTCAGAGTTACAACTATAGTTTTCTAGTTACGCCGCTTTCGCGGCTCTAGTTTTCTAGTTTCAGATTTTTGCATCAGCAAAAATCTGCCCTTTCTCTTTTGCACTGCACAGTGTTCGATCAAGAATCCATATCGGTGCAAACGTATTTAAGAAAACGCTCAAGCGAGCGAAAAGCTTGGTCTTTTTGTCGAAACAAAAAGTTTTTGCGAGCTTGGCGAGTTGCATTTGTCGCTGGAACAAATGCAAACGCTTTTCGAGAATACGTTGCACAAAACACAAATTCAAAAACCAACACTGTGCAGTGCTTTCTTTCCTTCTATCAGCCTCAATGAGGCAGGCCTTATTGCGAACTTACGGCCGCTTTTTTGCCGAGTTCCTTAACGAGGTCTCACCCGTTCGCCTTAGTGTTCTCCACTAGTCCACCTGTGTCGGTTTGCGGTACGGTTCGAGTCAAGATAATCTTAGACGTTTTTCTGGGAAGCGTGCTCCTTTCTATTTGCGAATCCGAAGAAACGCATTATCCCATTACTTGGAAGCGGGTCTAACCCAGCGCGCGGATTTGCCTACGCGCTTTCCTCATAACAGAAATGGAAATCCAATAATCCATAGAATGTACAACGCTCCGTCCCGCCATCGATCAAAACTCGAGTCACGGAATATTAACCGTGTATCCATCGGGTGCGGTTTTCACCATTCCCTTAGGACCGACTAACCCTTAGCTGATTAGCATTGCCAAGGAAACCTTGGACTTTCGGCGGTTAGGATTCTCACCTAACTTGCGGTTACTAGTGCCAACATTCTCTCTTCGCACCGCTCCAGAGGCCCTCGCGGGTCCTCCTTCACTGCTGATGCAAATGCTCTTCTACCGTTACGCGCCTCGCTGCTGCTCGGCGCTCTATCAGCGAATAACGAATTTGCTGCGAATATACGAATACGGTTATGGTGATTCGTTTATTCGTTCGTGATTCGCTATTCGATGATGAGCGCGCTGAACAAAAGTGAAGCGCGCAACCCGCGACTTCGGTACAATGCTTAGCCCCGCTACATTTGTGGCGCAGAATCTTTTGACGAGTGAGCTGTTACGCACTCTTTAAAGGATGGCTGCTTCTAAGCCAACCTCCTCGCTGTTTTAAAAATTCCACCGCCTTATACACTTAGCATTGATTTAGGGACCTTAATCGGCGGTCTGGGCTGTTTCCCTCTTGCACGACGGAGCTTAGCCCCCGCCTGCTGACTGCCAAAATAACGCGTAACGGCATTCGGAGTTTGATTGGACTGCCTGGGTTGCCCCATTACAGTCCATCCAGTGCTCTACCTCCATTACGGTGTGATTTGACGCTAGCCCTAAAGCTATTTCGAAGAGAACCAGCTATTTCCAAGTTCGATTAGCTTTTCACTCCAACCCACAGGTCATCCGAAGGCGTTGTACGACCAACCGGTTCGGGCCTCCCTTTGATGTTACTCAAAGTTCACCCTGCCCATGGGTAGCTCACTTGGTTTCGGGTCGTATGAAGACTACATGCAGCCTCGCTTCGCTCGGTCATCAACGAATTACAAATCTTTTTCGAATAAACGAATTCGTTTATTCGTTTTGGATTCGATATTCGCTGATAGGCACCGAACAAAGTGAGGTGCTTACGCGCTGTTAACACTCGGTTTCCCTGCGCCTCCCCCCGTCCTTTGTTCACTAACAAGGGGCGGACTACTGACCACGGACTACTGACTACCGCATGAACAACAACATCTGCTGTAGTCGGTAGACTGTAGACTGTCAGTTCCGCCTTTTGCGCTACTGCGCAAAGGGCGGGGTTAAGCAAGCAATCTCCATACACTCGTTGGCTCATTCTTCAATAGGCATGCCGTTACTCGCTCCGCTGACGCGTCGCTAAATTTAAAAACTAAACTACAAAATTCAAAACTATTTTTATGTATCTGAATTGAACGGGGAGTCCGTCGGCTGACGGATCACTCCCCGGGAATTGAGAGCAAGGGCTCGCAAAGCGGCCGGCAAACTTCCCAAATCTTCGCCGGTAACGAGGCTTTGAGGGTTCGGACAATCGCTCTCTTGTCAGCGCGATCAATAAAAGACCGCACGATGGCAACTACAGCAATCGTGAGCAGCCATTCAGCCAACCCGGCGTTAAAGACATCCTTGCCTTCGGCGCCGCGCTCGAGAACCTTGCTCTCCGTAATCTCCCAAAACAGTTTAAGAAACCGTACCAGCTCTTCCGGCGACATCTGATCAAGCCGCAGCATTTCCCGCAGGCGTGCGATTTCATCTTGGGGGTATGCCATTGACACCTCCTTATTTTTTCAATTCAGATACACAAAAGGAAATATTTGATTTTGCAGTTTTAAGATTTTGAATCTACCGCTTCGTCAGCGAAGCGAGCTCCGACTCCTTGTAAGCACATGGTTTCAGGTACTATTTCACCGCCCTCACCGGGCTGCTTTTCACCTTTCCCTCACGGTACTGGTTCACTATCGGTCTTTAAACATATTTAGCCTTGGGAGACTAGTTCTCCCTGCTTCCTACCCAGTCGTCATACTGGGCAGTACTCAAGTAAAGTTCCAAGAGTATAAGACCGTTTTCGTGTACAGGACTATTACCTTCTGTGGTTGGCCGTTCCAGGACCATTCTCCTAACGAAGTCTTAATTTTTACACTCTTCAAAAGATTGCTCTTTTACGAACTAAACTTACAACTGGAACCAGCGAACTAGTAAACTAGCAAACTGATTCCTCTAGGCTGTTCCGCGTTCGCTCGCCGCTACTGACGGAATGTTCACTGCGCTCGATCATCAACGAATTACGAATCTTTTCGAATAAACGAATTCGCTTATTCGTACGGGATTCGCTATTCGCTGATAAAAGTTGCGAAGCAACTTGTTTTCTTTTCCTCTGGTTACTGAGATGTTTCACTTCACCAGGTTGACTCCACATCGCTATTACACGACGGGTTAGGGAACATTACTCCCCTAGGGTTTCCCCATTCGGACATCACCGGATCAAAGGTTGCTCGCCACCTCCCCGATGCTTATCGCAAGCACGCTACGTCCTTCATCGCTGTTTAAAGCCAAGGCATCCACCATGCGCCCTTAATAACCGCTTTTTATTTTCTTGTCCTCTGACATTCATCAGAGAACGAGTGAGATCCCTCGACTTCGCTCGGGACAAGTAATGTAATTACGAGTCTCAAGAATCATCGAGAGAAAGTTCGACAGATTCACTTGTGGTGAGCCTGCCGAACCATTTGCGATTCGACTTATGTTTGTATGTACCTGAATTGTGGAGGGGAAGTCGTACTGACCTTCCCCATGATGAACGCTACGTGCTTCTTCTCGGCTTCGAGATTGGCTGGCGCTCTGTGCAGAGATGAGCGCAGATACCAGCTGCCACCCTAGCCATCTGCTGCGACGTCCGGAAAAGAAGGTGGTGGTCAGCGTCCTTCAAGAGCCAGCCGCGCCCCTCCACGAAAGCGTGCTGCCGCGAGAATTTCTCAAGCTCCACATGGATTACGTCGCCGAGACGCTTCTCCAGATTCCGCACTGCTTCGATCGTCATAGAGTGTCTCCCCTCTTCTCGTCTAGTTACTTCTACATTCCACAATTCAGGTACATAACAAATTTGTATCGAATCACGCTTCAATAAACTCCAAAGAGTTTACTGAAAATACAATTTTCCGATGCTCCGCATCGGAAATTCCAAATTCCTAATACCTAATTTCTAATGAAGCGATGTGGCGTAAAAAGTTTAGAAATTAGAAATTGAAAATTAGACATTCCGATGCGAAGCATCGGTTTATTACCCTTTTGCAATTATTAGCCTTATGTCAAAAATCTTGCCTCCTACTTTTTCCGTAAGCGTACGAAAACGTTTTCAGAGACACCGATTAGTTTTCTAGTTTTCTAGTTAACTAGTCGTCATCTCCAACTTCTTGAATGTGGGGAGCGAAGCGACCTTTCCTACGAAGCTCAAGTGAAGAATATCTTTTTAGAACGCTCACTCGACGAAGCGACCACGGTTCGCGAAGCGATCGCGAGGAGAGTGGCGAATCTGATTTCTCGGTGGGAAATCAAATGTTTTTAAAAAGACGTTCGAACGAAAAATCGCCTTCCGGCGACCTCATCTACCTAAGTCTCCCTACGAGAGGGGCTTATGTTCTTTCATCCGAGGCCGCAGTGGTATTCAATTGGAAGTACGTTTGCATTTGATCAAATAGCTTCGAATAATTACCTTAATCTAGCTTCAGAAATACTACTATAGTAGCGTAATGCAAGTCAAGCTGACTCTTGGATAGACTCGTAACCCGCAAAAATCCCGCCTAAGGGCGGGATTTTTGCTTGGTTTTCGACCAATTTTTGGCTTCACTTATTCTGAATCTCGCGGCGAGCTTTGGAGAGAATATCAGCTGCCACGTCTTTTCCGCCAAGGCCAAAGGCCAGTCCACCGGCCAGCGCAATCATGCCGACAAGACCTGTCAGCAATGTTTCCAAGAGAGCGGAAGCAACGCCCAATTGCTGGAGCGCTGCAATCAGCGCAAAGATCCAGATCGCCCAGCGCGTGACCGCGCCAACCAGTCCGCCTTTTAATCCGGCCGACTCAACCGAGGCGCGCACAATTTTCTCTACCGTCTCCGCGACAAGAGCCGCGATAACCAGAATCAAGACCGCCACCGCGACACGCGGGATGTAAAGGAGCACATCGCGCAAAAATCCGGAGACTTCATTCAGATTAAGAATATTAACTGCCGCCAGCAAAAAGACAGCAACCAAAAACCACTGCACCAGGCCGCCGAGAAACGCGCCGGAATCTAATTTGATGCCGGCTCGATCAAGTCCTTTGTGGACTTCGAGTTTTTCCAGAACGCTGTCGATCTTAAGCGACTTAACCACTTCTTCGACAAGCTTGCCGATGGCCACCGCCACAATCCAGCCGATCAGGAAAACAATTAACGCTATCAAAAACATGGGGATGAAAGAGATAACCGAGGCCCACGTATTGTAGAGTGAGGAGACAATCGCGTCTCCTCCGTATTGAAGTATCATGTGAATTGGAGTTAACGATAATGAACTATCATTCTGGAGATCAAAGCTTTAGAACCTCCAAAATTTTCATGTCAGCTTCCTTTTGTCTATCCCCAAAGACCGACCACACGCGTCAGGGCAAAAAGAAGATCTATTGACCTATCTTAATTTTATGATGAAACACCCAATAACCGAAACGTTTTATCCACATTGGCTGGAATCTTGAATCATGAAGCCAGAATTAGTAAGAAAACAAGAACCCAACTTGCGTAATTCTCAATTCCTAGTTCATAATTCGACCGGCATGCTTTCCATGAATGACTTACAACACGGCTCACTGATTATCCTCGAAGGAGGCCCTTTTGAGGTGCTTGAGATTTCGCACTCGCATATTGGACGCGGTGGGTCAAATACGACAGCACGCATTCGAAATTGCGTTTCCGGCCAGGTCTTAACTCGGACCTTCAAGCAAGCCGATGCCTTCCAAGAGGCCGACATCGAAAAAAAGTCGATTTTGTTTTTATACGGCCATCGCGGAGAATACATGTTTTGTGACCCCAAAGATCGGTCAAGGCGATTCCCCATTCCAGAGTCAGTGCTCGGGGAAAAAACAAAATGGCTGAAACCGAATATTGAAGTGACGGCTGTTATGCTGGAAGACAAAATTATATCTATCGTTCTCCCCATTAAGATGGACTTAAAAGTGACCGAAGCCCCGCCGGGGCTTCGCGGCGATACGGCGCAAGGCGGAACAAAGGCAGTAACTCTCGAAACTGGCGCCGTTGTTTCGGCGCCTCTATTTATCAATCCAGACGACGTGGTGCGCGTGAACACTGAAACGGGCGAATACGTTGAGCGAGTCAAAAAAGCCTGAAATATACCTATACAGTACTATAGTACTGTATAGGTATAGGAATGAAATCAAAAAACCGCGTTCGCGGTTTTTTGATTTATGAGATTAGATGATCAGTACCCGCGTGTTGCAAAGAATACAGTTGTCTCATCGTGTATTGCCTCTTCTATAAATTTAATAGCTAAGAGTCTTTGATCTCACCACTGACTAGAATCAAGAATAAAGAATCATGAATTAAGATTGATTTGATTCCATTCACTGGTGAATTTGAAGACTATGTTGGGGTCTGCGAGCCCAAAGAACTAGAACCGGAACTCCTCCTTCGGATCAACGTCCAGCGGAAGCGGCGCGGAAGTATGCAAGAACCGCGGCGCTCTTTAGTTAAGCAATAATACACTATTTATATTAAAAGTCAAGGGTAGGAAAGAAACGGCTTCTTCCCTACCCCTTTCGGCCCTAGGCCTCCGGACAGTTGTGATTCTCGAGGCACTTCAGTGAACAGACGTGCGTAAAGCACCGTGGGCAAGAAAGGAAGTTGAGCGACGAAACCTTGCTATTGCAATCCGCATTGCCGCACGGATAGAGCATTTCAATGATAGCGCTTACGAAAGACACGCTATCACCGCATGGTGTTCACCATCGGATTCGACGCACTCATCTCTCATACAGTCTTTGCAAAGAAAGTCGCCGCAGATACAGGTCACTTCGCCTTTATTCAGGCCGCATCGAACGCACATATGCCCTCCTTTGAGAGTATCTGTTCGTTATTTTGAAACTATCGCGAAAGAGACTCGGCGTCAACAATTAAAACTTAATTGACTCCCCCGGTTTTAATGTGCCTGACTCTCGTTCGTTTTGAGAATCCGGCGGTGGGGTTTGGGGAGCAGAGCGTGTGATCGTCTCTTGCAACACCTTGCGAAGCTCGCCAAGGTCAACTGGTTTTTTGGGCGACATCGGAGGACGCGGCTCATGATCTTTTCGCAAGGTATTCAGGCTTGAGTCATTTTTTGGTGAAAGGTCGCGGAGCGAGATCGTTTGATCTGATGTGCGAACGACCGGGGCAGACTGAAAAGCCTGGGTATGGGAACTCGCCGCTCCTTCGCGATGTCTATTGCGATTACGATTGCGGCGGCGTTTTCGTTTCTTCTCTCCTTCTCCTGCTGGCATTAGAGCGCTCGTCGCAACGGAACCCTGATTCATATTTTTTGATTCTTGGTTCTGACTTTGGCCTTGCCCACGCTGAATCTGGCTTAAATGTTCACTGCAATACACCGGCCGCCGGCCGTCAGGCTGAAACGGCACCCAAATTTCTTGTCCATCAATCGCGCAGGTCGCGCGATACATTTTCTGGCCATTTTCATCTTTTGAAACGATGGGGCGTGCTACAGATGCGACTGCTGGCGGGGAAACGGCGGCGGTGGGCGCCTGGTTGATTACCGAAGCGTTAGATGAATCCCGCGCGGATACGTGTGGCACGGGGCGAGGCGCTACGGGAACCCCAGAAAAAACTGAAGCCCCTGATTTCATCGCAAAGCCACCCCAGTCCCGGATTGACTGATCAACTACTTCGCGGGACCGGCCGTAGGTCAGCCGCGAGTAATCAATAATTTCTTTGGCGTAATTAATGGTTGGTGTGTCAATCGGCGCGAGAGTAACTGCCGAGAATGGCCGCGAAGCCACGTTATCGATCATTAATTTCAGATAGACGTTGGCGAATCCCAAGTTTACGAAATCCTGAATTAAAAACTCGGGCGCAAATTCTTTTTCTAAAACTTCCGCGTCTTCCGCGCCGATGCGAAACGAAATCATGCTGCCGACGTTGCCGATAATGGCGTCGCGGAGCACGGCGGACTTTGTTTTATCATCAACCAGCTGCGCCATGTATTGATTGGCGAGCGTTAAATTGAGGCGGTATTTGCGCGCCTCGGAAAGGATCGAGGCAAACGATTCGGTGGCGAAGTTCTGAAACTCATCCACATAGACATAAAAATCCTCGCGGGCATCTTCGGGTACGTCAACCCGCGACATGGCGGCAAGATAAATTCGCGTGACCAGCATGGCGCCGAGCAATTTTGAGTTTTCTTCGCCGATGCGGCCCTTGGCAAGATTCGCGATTAAAATCTTTTTTGAATCCATGATTTCGCGAATGTTGAAGGTGGAACGGGGTTGACCGATAATGTTGCGGATTAAGGGATTGGCAATAAACTGGCCGACTTTATTTTGAATCGCGGCCACCGCCTCGCGCATAAATTGCTCTGGAAGCTTGTCGAACTCGTTTTCCCAAAAGGCCTTTAAAACCGGATCCTGCAGCTGTAAGACCAGTGATCTTCGATAGGCCTTATCGCCAAAAATCCGATGCACTCCCATCAACGTCGAGTCCGGCATTTCCAGATGCGAGAGAATTGAATTGGAGAGAAAATACTCCATGCGCGCCGACCAGGCATCAACCCAGAGTTTTTTGAAAACCGACATCAAACCGGAAGCCACAAAGTGGCGCATTTCGGCTTTTGGCTGCTCTAACATATTGAATCCGAAAGGATAATCAAGATCGGCCGGATTAAAGTAGACAACGTCCTGGATGCGGTTTTGCGGCACGAAAGCGAGCATGCGTTCGGCGTACTCGCCGTGCGGGTCAATCACGGCGACGCCATTGCCATGCGCGATATCCTGGACGGTCATATTGTCGAGCAGGGTTGTTTTGCCGGTGCCGGTTTTCCCGATGATGTACATATGCCGTCTCCGGTCGGCGCGCTTAATCCCGAAGCGCCTCCGCTCGTTTCTAAAGTTCGTTTCGCCAAAGTAGGTTACGTCGTTCATTCTGAGAATAAAGAATCAAGAATAAAGAATAAAGGACGACTTAATAAGTCCGTTAATTATTTTATGAATTTCGACACCTGCGCTATCCAAAGCGTTATTGATATCTGGGTCCAAATATCCAATATCACGTGCACTTAGAAGCTGGCTTTGGACCTCGGTTAAAGATCCTAATGCGATGGCATAGAACTGAGATTTTTCTCGATATGATCTTCGACTAAATCCCTCTGCAATATTAGAAGTAATGGAGACACCAGCCCGCCGAAGCTGAGCAATAAGACCGAACTGCTCTTCTTTTGGAAATTGTTTGGTAACCTGGTAGATATTGAGTACAAAAGCCTGACCTTTCTTCCGGGCCTCTAGATCTTTAAAATTTTCTATTTTTCGGTTTTCCATTATTCTTAATTCTTTATTCATACTTCTACCCGGTGGGTAAATTAATCGGCGGTTCCGAGGCTTTGGCCTGGATTCTGGGCATTGAGGGCGAAGAAACGGTCGAACCCGGAAAATGAAACAATGTTGCCATTTCTTCGGTGTTTAAAACAAAGGGTTTGGAACGCGAATACTCCATGGCATTAGGGATGAAGTGGTACAAAGCCGCCTGCAGCGCCGGCAGCGGAGATTTCGGCAAAAACGGCACAATCGGTTTTAAGTCCCAGAAGAGACTGCGCTTTTTGTATGAGTAGATTAGGCCCTGTTTAATGCGGTTTTGGTGCGTCTCGGAAGTGACAAAACCCCAGAAGTAATCCTTTTTTTTGGTAATCGTATCGCCATTCGGCTTAAAAGCATTTAAATGGTTGGTGTTAAATTGCTTGACCATGCCAAACAATGATCCGACGGTCGCCATATCAAAAACATCGCGTCTCGCCACATAGATGACGCGCGCAACCGTCTCATAGCCCAGTTTCGAAATTTTCTCCTCAACGGCGGACATCACATCCTTTTCGCCTTGAGTCTTATGTATGAGCTCGGACAGATCAACTTTTTTTTCTTCTTTCACGGGTAGAGCCATCAGGCGGCCGAGTCCACGCTCGCCGGAAGACGATAAGGGCTTGATGCCCTCTTTAATCAGTTCACCGCCTTCCTCAAAAAATGCGGCGATGATTTCAACCAGTGAGGCGTACCAGGGTTTTGGCTTTGGTTTTTCCCGTCCGGCCAGTTTATCCACCAGTTCCTGACCTTTTTCCGCCCAATTGTCATTCGGACCCTGGCCCGGCTTGCCGCAGGGACGGGCGAGCAACTGAAACCAAATTTGCTCGCCGGGGTGGAGTTTCGCCAGGCTTTCGGCAAACGCCGAGAGCGGGTCAATCTTTAAGGCCTCACCGATATTGTCTTTCGTAGCATTCGGCTCCGCCAAACTTTTAAACTCCTTATAGGTTAAAATCGGATAATACATGTCCCGCGCCAGAGTCAACTCCATGCCCCACATATCATAATCAGCATTCGGAATGTCATCGGGGACGGACGCAGTGTAATCTTTGGCTTCGGCAATCGAGATGTCTGGATACTGGGCGTACATCTGGGCTTCGACCAGATTGCGCCACTTGACCGGCACGTAGGCATAAAACCGAATATCGCCGGCTTGGCCGGCAATTTCAAAGTTATACCACAAGCGGATTTTTGGCTCCAAATAATATTCTTTAAATTTTTCCGGCGGATCGTAGGGCCCGTGGAGGCCCGCAAATACGCGCTCCATGGCCTCGGGTGATTTTAAAATTTCCCGCGGTACTTTAATCTCAAGCAACAGCCATTTTGTTTCTTTTATTTTTTCCGCAATCAGAGAATATTTGTGAGCTTCCGCGGCCAGATACAGAAAAAATGCCGGCAAAATAAACCACCAGCTATTGGCAGCTACGGTATAGACTATCCCAAAATTTTCTAAAAGAATCTGCATAGAGGGGCTTCCCCTATTTACTGACTGACTACCACTGACAGTCTACTGACTACCGCTTGCGCCGTAGACTGTAGACAGTAGTCTGTAGTCAACTTCAGGCGACGAAATATTTTCCGTCGGGTTCTTTGGTAAATAGATTGCGATTCTGCAAATTCAGCAAGATCGTGTTTTCTTTAACGAATCGTTTAGCGAGAACCCGCGAAACAATTTCCTCACGGCCCAGGGGCTTGCCCGCCTCATTGATTATTCCCTTGACCACATCGGCGACGGTGCCCGGTAGATACCCCCATTCCCGCAAGGCATACAGTCCGCGGCCGACCAAGACAAACCGGTCTTGCGCCTTAATCAATTCGTTATGCACCGTCTGGGGATGCGCCGCCTTTTTAGCCCAATTCATTTTATTAATGGCTTCGGCTACTGCGCGAAAATGCATGGGTTTGGCGGACTTTTGCAAAACCATATAAGCCTTATCGCGAACACCTTTGGGTCGGATGGTCGGCCAGGAAATAAGGCCGAACTCTCCGTAAGGATTTTCGCCGATCAATTTGGCCGCCCCAAGATAATTTAAGAGGACATGATCTTTGGGACGATGACCCAGAACTTTTTCTGCCTCTTTGGCAAACAGGGCGATGAGAGCCTCCTTTCTCACCGGCACTTTCTTTATCTCGAGGTCACGATAGACGCCGTCTAAAACTTTCTCCAGCACGTCATGCGCTGATTTATCAGTATACCAGGTTGGATGAGCGCGGTCGGTTTCCTGTTTCTTGGAAAAAGGTTTGCCGACGGTCAGTAAAAAGGTGGCATGCGCATGCGATTTAGCATCCGCCAGGCTAAACAGCAAATTATGCTCGGCTGCCACGCCGCCATGCTCTTCAATGTGTTCGCGTAATGCTTTAAATACCAAATCAGCCGTCGAATAGACTGCGGGTAGAACCAGCGCACGAAGACCATCGGCTTCAATTTGGCGGACTCGTTCACGCGTAATGCCATACTCTTTCCCAATGGCTTCCAGCGTTTTCTTATCTCCGGTTTTCAATCCAAAACGCTTCTCCAAAACCTCCCGCACGCGCTTATTTTCAATATGCTTCAGCAGGTCTTGTGAAGTTTCTTTAAGTTTCAATTGTGTCTTAATAGGCTGCAACATTGATTTAAAATTTAAAACAGAGAAGCCGAAGCCGCAAATCCGGGCCGTTTTTAGGCTAAGTCTAGAGGTAGCTATAAAGTAGCACTAGCTTGACAATATGTCAACTCAGCGTCCATTTTTTCAAAATTGAGCTACTTGTCGCCTTACAGGCGCCTACCTCGGCGCGTGATCAGCCCGTGCCAGGTAACGAGCAGGGGGCTTGCCAAAAAGATCGATGAATATGTACCAAAGAAAATGCCAATGATCAAGGTGAGGGCAAAGGTCTTGACCGACTCGCCGCCGAAGAAATAAACGCCAAAGAGAACAAGCAGGACGGTCATTGAGGTGTTGATCGAGCGCGTGATTGTCTGGGAGATGCTTCTCCCGACAATATCCTCAAAGGACTGATTTCTGTTACCAATCTTCAAATTTTCGCGAATGCGGTCAAAGACCACGATAGTATCGTGAACCGAAAAGCCGAGAATTGTGAGCAGCGCGGTCACGAATAAGGTGTCGGCTTCAAAGCCAAAAAAATGACCGAGCACGGTAAATACCCCGACGGGAATCATCACGTCATGGATTAAGGCGATGACGGTTGCGATGCCGTATTTCCATGAAGCCACGGGTTCCGAAACTTTACGAAAAACAAAAGCAATATAGAGCACGATTAAAAGAATAACCAGGAAAATCGCATAGACTGACTTTCGCGCCAGTTCGGCTCCAATAGTCGGCCCGATGGAGTCAAACTTTTTTTCCGTGAATAGATTCTTATCGCCGTGGCTCAAGGCGAAAAGCAGCGCTTGATGCTCCGGTTCCATTAAACTTTGTGTTCGAATAAAAACACCCCGGGCTTCGGTCGGCTGAATTTCCGTGTGAAATCCGGACCCAACTAAATCTTTGTTCAGCTCATCCAAACTTGGGCGGTCGGATCGATATTCGATTTCAATCAGCGAGCCCCCGGTAAAATCAATACCCAGTTTCAGGTGCCAAACCAGGAGCGCAATGAGTGAAAGCAGCACTAACGTCCCGGAAAAAATATAGGTCAGTTTTCGATAACGGATCAAAGTCATGATTGATTATGCCTAAGAGAAAAGCCCGAAAGATACCATGTGGTGCTCGCGTTTCGGCGGAGGCTGGCGATTAAAAACGTGCGGGAGACGGTGAGGGCCGTGAACATGCTGACCATGATGCCGATGGCAAGGGTCGTAGCAAATCCGCGGACGACGGATGTTCCGAGCCAGTAGAGAATAGCCGAAGTGATCAGACTTGAAACATTTGAGTCGCGAATCGAGGTCCAGGCGCGCTCGAACCCCTCCTCCATCGCTGGCTGTAGAGGTTTTCCTCTACTCAATTCTTCTTTCATGCGCTCAAAGATCAAAATGTTAGCGTCGACCGCCATGCCAACCGATAAGATAAATCCTGCGATGCCGGCGGTTGTCAGCGTCACACCGACAAGTTTAAACAAGGCCAGCGTAATGACGGCATATATGGTGAGGGCAAGTACGGCCAGTAACCCCGGCAGCCGATACCAAATAATCATGAAGAGCGTAACAAGCAGGAAGGCCGCCAGCGCGGCGCGCAGCGATGATTCAAGTGAGGCGATGCCGAGTGAGGCTTCAACCGACTGCTGTGAGAGAAGACCGATGGGAACAGGCAAGGCGCCGGAGTTTAAATTGCGCACCAAAGCTTTGGCGTAATCTGTGGTAAATTGACCCGTGATAACCGCCCTCCCGCCTGAAATCGGCTCGTTGACGTTCGGTGCAGACAGAAGCTCTCCATCCACAAAAATCCCGATCGGGCGTCCGACGTTTCGCTTGGTCATATTCTCAAAAAGCTTTCCGCCCTCGGCACTAAATTGAATGCCGATGATCGGCGTATTCGGGACATTCGGATCAAACTCGAGCTCGGCTTTATCGAAGTATCGGCCGGTAAGTAGAGCGGGAAGGAAATATTGATTGTAATCAATATTGCCTTTAGCTGAGGCGGCATTGAAGCCTGTAACCGTCGAGGTGCCCGTTTTTAATTCACGAAACTCAAGCGACGGAGTCTGGCCAATGTACTTGATAGCTTGATTAATATCGCGGATGCCGGCGAGCTCCACAATCAGCCGCCAGTTACTGCCGACGTGGTTGACTTCGACCAAGGGCTCGGCCACGCCGAAGGTGTTGACGCGGCGCTCGATGACATCGCGCAGGCCTGCCATGGCTTCAGCTTGGTCAGGAACGTTCGTATGCGAAAAATCGGCTTGATAGACGAGGTGCGTGCCGCCCTGCAAATCAAGACCCAAGCGAAAGGGTTTTATGATTGATTTCGGCAGACCAAAAAACGCTGGGACATGTTTATTCCAAAAGCCCGGCGCGTCAAAGACCGCGAGTGCCAAAGCCAGGAGAACGATTAAGCCGGCGATGATTCGGCGTGAAGAAATAGATAGGGCCTCTTTTCGATCAGACATGGATTTACTGCATTAAAAAACTAGCAAATCAATCACGTATCTGCAAGATGGGAGCAATAATTTACTGATCGATGGAACTCAAAAACTCGGCCAAAGATTTACCCGTGTCTTTTTGAATTAATGAAGCAATAGAACTCATCGTAAAAGCAAATTCGGTACGGGCTGACGTATTGGGGTTTGTTTCCTGGCTTTTATCCTGACCGAAGACAAGCCCGATGACACTCGCATCCACGGGAGAAATCACCGGACTGCCTGACGCACCCTCCTGCGTTGAAATATTGCCGGCTAATTCCATGATGCCGGGTAGGTAAAGATTAAGCAGCGCACTTGAGCTGAACACCAAGTTTTGCGCGCCGCGGAGTCCCGAACTGCCGATCAGTTCAGATGAATAGGCCGCCAGATAATACCGATCACCATCATGCGCGGGAAAATTTGTATTCAATTTTAAATACCAAAAGGGCTGATGAAACAGCGAATGTTCGGATAATTCAGTAATTTTTCCGATGGCATAATCTCGTTTCGAAACAGAGGTGCCCTCAATTTTTTCTGACGAATCTCCGGCATAGAGAATTTTAAAATTTCCCGAGAACTGGGCCGGGTCTCCGGTTTTAACCACGCAATCGGTCCCGCCTTCTACAACATGGGCATTGGTGAGAATCAATCCGTCGGCTGAAATAACGAACCCGCTTCCGGTAACGAGCACATCGGCTGATAGGTGGCAAATGATCTGAACCACGGCGGTATCAATGCGCGAATAGACCACTTGAGAAGTTAAGAAAGCCTGCCGCGGTTCGGCTGTCATGGGCTCAGTCGATTTTTGGCTCGCGGGGGCAGGTTTTACTGACTCTGCTAGCTTTTTCTTTTCTACGGGAAGTTTAAGGGGAGTCGCATGCACCGGCTTCTTTCCGGTCGAGGTTGCGCCAGCGGGTGCAGCCGTATTTGACGTATAGAGATTCGGATTTAAAAGAATTTTAGCCCATAGCGACTGCATCAAACTCTTTTCTAGACTGACTCCACCGCCCCCTTCAAAGAGAATCCGTTCCGTCACCAGGTAATTAAGAATGGGCGCAAAAAATAATCCTAAGAGTATGCCGAAAACGAGGAGCCGCTTAGGATTCATGCCCGGTGAGAAGAACCTCGAATTGTTAGGCTGAAAGGTTGACTCGGTAGGCTGTAGAAATTCATAGCGCAGTTTTATTTTGATGGCTCGCTCTGCCACGGCGGAAGCGTTCGAGGTTGCTCGAGCGGGTCATAAGAGATCGAGTGTTTTTCTCCAGGTGCAAAAAGGACAATCTAGGGAGGGCTCGGGAATTTCAGATTTTAAAACCTCAATGCCGCGCTGAATGCGCTGTATGGTATTTGCCGGATGCGTTTCGAGCGTTTTTATCACAACTGCGAGCGGCACGCCGTTGTGCATCTCGAGACTATCATCCGGATAGTAATAAATCAGATGTCCGCGGCCGCTTGTTGGCTTCCCGTTTTGCTCGAGCAGGAAAGCATAACTGTCGAGTTGCGCCTGATAGGCGGGGATTAAAGCTTTTTCTTTTCTCGGATCGGAGGTTGAAGTTTTGTGATCGACCGGCGTCCTGCTTCCATCCTCTTCTACAATGCACTCATCTAAATTTCCGTAGAAGCCGAAATCATTATCCACATGAAAAAAATAAGTTTCGGTGAATGGCTGCTCTAGGTGTCCCGTAATTTTCCCCTTTATAATCGGCGGCAATTCAGGCCGATAGGCATTAAAATAGGCTTTAAACAATCGATCAAACCGATTAGCCAGTCGCGAGACAATACCTTCGGGCTGCCTGATCTTTTTGTTGTATTGCAGCCAAAAGCAACGCGGGCAGCGTTCAAATCCTTCGAGTCCCGTATGCGAAAGCCAAGTCTTTTTTTTGGCCTCACCGCGGGAAGCCCGATCACTTCGTGACGCGGATGGTTTCGATGGCATCGCCTTGGGTTATTTTTTTAACGACGTCCAGGCCGGCGGTCACTTTGCCAAATACGGTGTATTGGCCGTTTAAAGCCGGCTGATCTTTGTCAGTCACGATGAAAAATTGCGACCCGTTCGTATTCGGCCCGGCGTTTGCCATAGCGCTGACACCAACCGTCACTGGAAGTGAAGGCAGATTAAAATCAAATTTGTAGCCGCGGGCTTCGAGTGTTTTGATCTCTCCGTCCGTTAACCCTTGGGCTTTGGGATTAATTTCATCATCAAAAGCATAGCCGGGTCCACCGGTCCCAACGCGAGAGTCGCCGGTTTTCGAATAGGGGTCTCCCGCCTGAATCACAAACCCGGGAACGACGCGATGAAACGTAATGCCGTTATAAAATCCGGATTCGGCCAGTTTTATAAAATTATCCACCGTATGCGGCGCGGCCTTGGGATATAATTCTAAACTAATATCCCCTTTGGCTGTTTTAATGGTTGCCATAATGATAGTTTGTCCTGATGAAGGCGCAGTTTGAGAGCTTTGAGAATTTATGACTGACGCGGCTTCATTATTTTGTTTTTCAGCACGCCAGAAATAAATTACACCCAGCGCGATAATCGCCGCCACAATTCCCGTTATGCTGCCAGCCTGTTTCATAGCCTCCAAACTCAGCCTATAGGCTAGCATGTAAACTCCATTTTTTGAAGGCCAACGTTCCCGTACTCTTTAATTAAGTCCATTGACAAGCTCATCGAGAATATCCTGCGGCACCGGCGGCTTATCTCTCGGCTTTGATTTCCCCGGATATCTCCAGGCGGTAATAATTCGTTTGCGAACCGGCTGAAAATTTTGAAACGCCGCAAACGTTTTCTTTTTACTATTACCTATTTCCTTTTTACTATTTCCTAATTCCTGATACATCACCCAAATTTCAAATGGTTTTTTCATTGTTCCCACCGACTGCATGACGGCAATGGTTTTCGGCGCAATGCCTGCCTCGATGCGCTTAGGATTTAAAACCACGCGCTTCACGCGGCTTTCGGACAACGCATACTGGCGCATCTTATGGACCACGTGATTGGTCCATTGGTATCTGGCATCATCTTTCGGCAATTTCTGGTGCATACAGCCATTTTTCTATAAATTCCCTATTTCGCCAAATTAAAGAAGGCGCCGCGGCGCCTTCTTTACCTATGACCTATTTCCCATTTCCTATTACCTATTTCCTATTACCTATTTCCTACTTACTCCTCAACTCCGCTTTCAAATCTTGTGAGTCCTGACTGCCGAGCGCGTCGAGATCGGCTGATTGGACTTCGGCGTTTAAAGACTCAATGCGTTTATCCTGGGCCGCCGCTTGGAAGATGGCCGCTGACCGGGCACTTTGATTCATTTGATCTGTCAGTGCGTTATCAAAATAATCCTGATTTGCATACCAAACCCAGATCGCGCCAAACACGGCGACAGCGAGAAGGATTAAGAGCAAATATCCATACCAGCGATGATGTCCCGCCGTCTTTGCCCCATCGGGCATGACCGGCGGTACCATGGACAGATGCGGCATCGGTTGAGGCGATGGTTGGGTGGAAAAGGCTGAATTTTGCGATGGTTCCATAAATAAAATTAATATGATCGGCTGGTTGAGGCGGTTGTGGAAGCGGTCATTGCGGGAGTGGTCGAAGCGGTCTTATAGCCGCGAATCACCAGCGGCAGAACCATATCGAGATTCTTCCGCGCGGTTTTCAAAGAGTCGCGCACATCATTTAAAAGAGTCTGCACGTTTTTGTACGATGCTAATGGATTCGAGGCATCGAGTGTCTTCGTCAGCTGATTTTTTGCATCTTCAAGTTTCTGTTTTGCCGCTTCTATCAATCCGTTCGCCGTATCAAGCTGGGCTTTGGCCGCCGTGACATCAGCGCCTTTCGAGCCAAACGAACTCAATTTCCTGCCGATTTTACCTGATAACGTTTCCATCTGATGAGCGGACGCCTCAAACTTGCGGAACATCGCTTCAGCTAATTTTTCAACTCTCTGGAGTTTAGCCTCGCCGAACTTCTTGGTTAAACTAGCCTTTTTTTCTTCAATTTTGGCTCGAATATTCTGGCGCATGACCGTATAGGGCGTCGAACTTGCGGTTATGGTTGTGGTGGTCGTGCCTTCGGCCATGACCGCCAACGGCGAAGCCAGCAGAAAAGAGAATATTATACCGATGCCGATGTGTGAAGACTTCATTCCCAATGTGTTAGGTATGATATCTCTATTGTATCTTTTTTAGTGAGTCCGGCAACTTACTTATCCACGCCGGGACAGAAACCAGTTTCGCAGTTCCTCTCGATCGCGCATCAGCCAATCGGCGTTAGATTCAATCTCTTCCAGCACTTGTTGAACCGTCCGCTCGCCGCCTGGGGCTTTATGAGTTTTGAAAAATGCGCGGACCTCGGCCGCTTTTTCTTTGGTGTGAAATACTTTTAGGGGTTTTATAAACGCAGGCAGCATATGGCCGCCCTCGCCGTAGCGGTCGAGGATCGTCGGCCAACGGTTTTGCATGAATTTCCAGGCCATTTCTCGCCCCTCTGGATTCATACATGCTGGCCCAAAGAAAAATGCTGTATCCTGCGGCCGGACCCCCTTCGAAAATGCAAATTCGAGTGATCTTTCAATCCATGCGGGATTAGGAAACATGGCGAGCGCCCGCGCAATGCGATTTTTTTCTTCCTGGAGGTTCGCCGCTTTATACATTCTCAAAAATTGAGTATATGCCTTCCCGCTCCCATGCCGCGCTACCATGCCGTAGACCGCGCCGCGAATATCGGGATAGATCGGCTGTTTTCGCTGGACTAAATGGTAAAACAGCCTCTTGGCTTTTTGGATGGCGGCGCGATCCTGATAGACGCCGAGCGCCGCGATGACCAAACTGCGCAGCAGCGTTGTCTCGTGCCCTTCGCCTGTTTTCTTCTGCCAGCCGAGTTTTTTCTCTAGCGGTTGAAAGATTGACCGGCCGAAAGCGCGCAAATCGTTGATAAAGTGCTCGTGATAGAAAAGCTGATGGAGCAGGCCGAGATTAGCTGCGAGATCGGCCAGAATCATGTACTCGGTTTCTTTTTTAAAAGATTCGGCGAATGAGAGCGCGCGAGCTGCTGAAATCTCACCGGCTTCGGCCAGCGCGAATATATCGCTTTCCAGATTAAATCGATCCCGCGGCGCTAATTTCTTCGATCGAACGAGCGGCTTCAACAAATCAAGATTTTCAGGTTCGTATTTGACGCGATAAACGCCGATCGATCCTATGTTCAGTTTTATCCAACCGCTCGCCTTCGCTACCACGTGAGCTGCTTGACTATTCTCTAGAAGAATATGCTTTGGTTTCGTACCATTTTGAATAAATGAAAGCGGGATGCGCCAAATGGTTTTGTCCCTTGAAGACTTGCGAGCAAGCGCACTGCGGAAAAAACGCGACTGACGAAATCGAAGATCTGCCCCTTTTTGTAAAACCGAGACCAGCGGATACCCGGGACGCCCCGTCCAGCCTGCCATGATTTTCGCCACCGGTTTTTGGGAATGGTGCTCGAAGGCGCGCCAGAGATCTTCGGTCGTGGCGTTTGCGTATTGGTGCTTTGCTAAATAGTGATTGAGTCCCCGTCTAAAATTTTCCGCACCCAGGTAACCCGCCAGCATCCGGATGATGGCCGCGCCCTTTTGATAACTGACGGCATCAAAAATTTCGCTGATGGCGTGGGGATGATGAACCTTGACCTCAACCGGATGCGTGTTTTTTAAAGCATCCGACTGCAGCGCCGCCTCAAAATCATAGGTGATAAAATGATTCCAGATGTTCCATTGCGGAAAAAGATGATCAACCGCCAGAAACTCAATGTAGGAAGCAAATCCCTCGTTTAACCATAAATGCGTCCACCACTCCATCGTGACGAGATCCCCGAACCACTGATGCGCCAGTTCATGCGCAATCACGAGTGCCACCCACTGTTTGTTAGCCGTCGAAGAGTTATCGGGATCAACTAAAATGGCCGACTCGCGATAGGTTACGGCTCCCCAATTTTCCATGGCCCCGGCGGCAAAGTCGGGAATGGCAATCATATCGAGCACCGGCAAGGGATACTCGATGCCGAAGTAACTTGCATAAAAGGATAGCGACTTTGCAGCCACATCGAGGGCAAATTTTGCCTGGTGCTTTTTGCCTGGCGTCGTAAATACGCGCACCAAGACGCCTTCTTTAGTTTTAGTTTCTATAAACTCAAGATCACCGATAATAAAAGCAACCAAATAGGTTGACATCATGGGCGTCGGAGCAAATTTGATGACCTTGAATCCTGGCGAGTGCTGACGGACTTCTGTCTCGTAGGTATTTGAGATAGCGACGTGATCGTCCGCCACAATCAGCGAGATATCAAAAATGGCTTTGGCCTTTGGTTCATCAATGCAGGGAAATGCGCGCCTGGCATCGGTCGCTTCAAACTGGGAGACGGCCATATAAAAAGCAGCGCCGTTTTTTTCGTACCTACTACGATAAAACCCTCGCATCGAGTCGTTTAACTTCCCCGCAAACACAAGATTGAGTTCGGCTTTGCCCGCCGGCAGTAACCCACCGAAGCGGAGATGCGCCATCTCGCCCTCTCTGTCGTATTGAACACTCGTTATTTTTACCTCTCTATTCTTACTCCTAAAAATAACCCCTGAAAGCTTTAGGTCTTTTGAGTGCAGAGTAATGCGCTTGGTCAGTTTTTTGAGCACCAGATATATCGTCTCCTCGCCTCTAAAAGTAGAAGCTTGTAAATTCGGGTGTAGCCTAATCCGATACCGCTCGGGGATTAAATTGCCGGGATGGAGGCGGATAGCTTTCGTTGGCATAATGCGGCGATAGTAATACAAAAAATTATTCAAATCAAAAGCGCGGCATTAGGTTCAATGCCGCGCGTCAGGTGTCGGATCCTTTTCAGTCTTACCCTCGCAGGCGATACTGGGGCAGTCCGACATGCCCCGGCAGCCATGCGATAGATCATGGGGCGATTCACCCGTTGAGACTGTCGAGCTTCCATTGAAAGTTTTCTTCAAAGACTCCCAGATGGCGAGAAGTAAAACCAACATCGGATCACCCCCTTTTACTTCAGCATATTACCGTCCTGGCTTTCTCCGCAAATCGCGAATGATTGAAAGATAGCCCTTCGTCGTCATAGCCGACCAGTCAAGGCCAAGTTCGGCGGCCATTTTATGAATCGCCTCACGAGAGCCTTCGATCTCGACAAATTTGAGATTATATACCGTGTCAAGTTCGATTGCCGCATCTTGCACTCTCCAATGCTCGCGACATTTTTTGTATCGCATGTACTCGCGAAATCCCAAGAACTTTAAAATGTTGCGCATGACATTGATATCGCTAATCGTAATTTGATATTCATCGCGGATCTTGAATTTAGCCGAGTCTTTCTCGGGTTCTAATTTTAAGGTCAGAGAATTGGAGTGCCCCTGCCAGCGGCGCAGCCGCAGCATTTGACGTTTTGACTTAAGCGTTTTTGACCTAGTATCAAAAAAATAACTCTCCTCGAGTCCTTTCCATTCGCAACGCGCCCCGAGTTTTTTTAATTTCGGGATAATCGCATCGAAACTAGCAACCATGAATTTTATTTCAATTTCTTTCATAGGCCTCAGGCCCGCAAAACCATCGCGGCCGCAAAGTACCTATACCGTACTATAGTACGGTATAGGTATGTCTTAAGACGAAGATGGATGGCGTCTCATGATTATTTACTCGTCCGGCCGAACTTCTCTATACGCACGCCGAGGAGCCGGATCCTTTTTCGTTTGGGATTTTCACGATCATCCAGGAATGGCAGAAAGCTCAGGATGACCTCGCGTTTTAAGATGAGGCTGGAGTTTTCATCTTTAGGGAGAGTCTTCGAGCGCGTCCGGGTTATGAAATCAAAAAACCGCACGGTAATGGTAACTTGGCGAAAGGTATTAAACTCGGAGTGGCGAAAGCGCTTGAATACGTGAGAGCAAAGCTTATCTAGCCTATCAAGCAGGGCCCCCGGATTCAACGTGTCGGTCTCAAAGGTTGCCTGCTCGCCGATGGATTTTATCTCGCCCTCATCAGATACGGGGCTGTCGCTCTCACCCCGCGCATTTCGGGCAAGCCACAACCCCCAATCGCCGAAGGTATCATAGAGTTCGGCCTCCGATAACTTCTGCAAGTCGCCGATCAGTTTGATGCCATTTTTATTCAAGTCAATTTCTGCTTTGGGTCCGATACCGGGTATAACTCGAATTGAAAGAGGGGCTAAAAATTCAATAACTTCCGGGGGTCGCACCACCATCAGTCCATCGGGCTTTTTAAAATCGGAGGCGATTTTAGCAATTAATTTATTCGGACCGATGCCGACCGAGGCCGTCAGCCCTTCAGTTTTTTTGATATGTAACTTTATTTTTTGCGCCAGCTTTTCGGCTTCTATCCAGTCAGTTGCCTTAATTCCCAATTCCTTATTCTTAATTCTTAGTTCCAGATAGGCCTCATCAATCCCGCCGGACTCAAATCCTGCCGCCTGCGTTCGTAAAAAATCCATGATACGGCGCGAAATTTCTGCATAGGCTTCGTAACTGGCTTCAACAAAAATGGTTGCCGGTTCGCCGCGGCGCTGTGCGGCTTCGGCGAGACTCCAAGCTTTTGAAATCGGCATGGCAGACCTGATGCCATACTTCCGCGCCAGATAATTACAAGTTGAAACAACCCCTCGCCCTTGACCGCCCTTGGGATCAGCACCCACGACTAACGGCCGGCCGCGAAACTGCGGATTATAGCGCTCCTCCACCGAAGCAAAGAAAGCATCCATATCAATATGCAGGACAATGCGTGCCATATCGGAAGAATACACTGAGTCAAAAGATCCGCAAGATTTTTATTTTCCAGATGATTTGGCACCGATATCCCTCCGATACTGCATGCCGCCAAAGCGAATCATTTTGATCCTTGCATACGCTTTTCCTAAGGCCGACGATAGATCCTTACCGGTTGCCGTAACTCCCAAAACTCGGCCGCCGTTGGTTACGATTGCTCCATCTTGCATCTTAGTCCCGGCATGAAAAATTATCGCATCCGAGCTGGTAGTTTCTAAGCCATCAATTGAAATGCCTTTTTTATACTCTCCCGGGTAGCCGCCGGACGCGAGAACAACACAGCAGGCGGACTCGTACGTCCATTCGATCTTGATTTGATCGAGTCTTGCCTCGACGCATGCCGATAGTATCTCAAATAAATCAGTTTTTAAAACCCGCATATAGGACTGGGCCTCCGGATCTCCGAATCGCGCATTAAATTCAATTACTTTGGGCCCATGATTTGTAATCATCAGACCAGGATACAAAACACCGACGAATTTTCTGCCGCGTTTTTCAAGCCCGCGAATAGTTGGAAGAACAATTGTTCGTTTAATTTGGTCCATCAAGGTCTTATTCACCCAGGGCACGGGTGTAATCGTTCCCATACCGCCGGTGTTCGGCCCCTCATCGTTATCGAAAATCTGCTTGTGATCTTGTGCGGACGGGAACATGGCAATATTCTTCCCATCACAAAATACGTGAATTGAGATTTCATCCCCACGCAAAAATTCTTCGATCACGATTTCCTTTCCCGCCTCGCCGAAGATCTTATGCTCCATAAGATCTTGAATTGCCTTCTCTGCCTCCAATAAATTTTTTGCAATTATGACGCCTTTTCCCCGGGCTAAGCCGCTCGCCTTAATAACGACCGGGAAATTTTGACGCTTTACATACTCATTGGCTTCTTTTTGGTCGCTAAAAACTTGAAACTCTGCCGTCGGAATGCCTTCGGCTTGCATAAATTCTTTAGCGAATACTTTGGACCATTCGATCTCGGCGGCGGCTTTCGTCGGGCCAAAGATGCTTATGCCTGCCGCTTCAAGATCATCAACCATACTATCGGCTAATGGATCATCCGGACCAACAACGACCAAATCAATATTATTTTCTTTTACAAACTCAACGATTTTAGCGTGATTCTTTATACCAATCTCCACATTCTCGCCGATCATTCCCGTTCCGGCATTCCCCGGCAAAATAAAAATGCGCTCGACATTCGGCGATTGCTGCAACTTACAGGCAAGTGCATGCTCTCTTCCCCCGCCGCCAATAATCAGGACCGAATGCGTCATCAAGACTCGAGTGCTAGTTTTGCAAGCGTTATTGCGCCTTCTTTTGATTTTGCTGCGGCAACAAACCGGGCATTATGACAAAAGGTGGCGTCAGCGACACCGGTGAGTTCCTGCAAATCTTGATCAGTCTTTCCGGCCCACGCAGCCGGCAGATCCTTTCGGTTTTTAAAGTCGTGTTTATTTTCACGCACTGCCGTAACTTTCCAAGTCGCATTTGTGGCATCGGGTTTTACCGTAAATAAAATTTCCGGATGCGTTTCAAACAAATCTCCCGCCGGATAATTCTGATCCATGACTAAGAGCTTCTTATCCGGCATTGCTTGATAGAGAGCCTCAACTAACTCGCGAGCTTCTAACTCTTCTCTCGTCCTTTTTATTTCGCGCGCTAAAATCTTTTTAGCAATTTCGACCGCTTCTCCAAAACGCTCATCGAAAACATCTCCCTCCTTCCAGGTCGGCTGAAACGCGTATAGCGCATCATCAACCAGATAGGGATAGACCGCATCTGCCGTAAAAAAAGTCTGGCCGTTATCGTTTAAATCGAGCGGCTGAATTAATTTTTCATCAATACGACTTGCCACTTCTTCGCTTCCAGAAAGCTGAATACCGTAGTGTTTCCAGATAAGCCCAATGGACGAATACGACACGCCATTTTTTCTTGTCCCCGCGCCGCCTGCTTGATGGTGATCAAACCGATTTTTCTCCGGGTCATACTCGCGACCTACATCAACCACATAGTCTCCGGTTTTTATAACTTCGGGGTCACGCGACCGAACCAACTCGAAATCGCCGAGCATTAAGGAAAGCGCGGCTATGGCAAATACATCATCCGGCTGAAAATGTCCGCTGTGAGTGATAACTTTCATGCTAATTTTTCTTACCTACTTTATGCCTTCCTAAATGTTTTCCAAGCAACCAGGAGCTTGACTGCACCTTGCCGCCCCGCCCGACTCCGAATACTATGCGGCAGCCAATTTGCTTGCAGACCTCGTTTTCTGGCGTATTATGCTGATTGCGGTCGCCGCCGTTCACAAAAATGGCTGGCTTTATTTTCAACAACTCTCGCGAAACGCTCATATCTTTTGGATTCCGGGGATGGGATGTCAGCACTACCTTGTCCACCCAGCGAAAGCTTTCCAGAATCTCTTTGCGTTCTTTCTCGGGCATAAAACTAAACCCTTTTTTCTTTTTTAACCAATGATCGTTATTCAATATGACAACGAGGGAGTCTCCGAGTTTTCGCGCCTCGCAAAACATCCGAACATGCCCAATATGCACCGGGTCAAATCCGCCGGAAACTGCGACCATGACCTTTTTATTTTTACTTTCCATGACACTTTTACACTTTAAATACTGTCACGCACGGATTTTCCTTATTTTAAGCCGTTTTCCCTGCTGCGACACTCTCGGATTTGTCTAATTATAGAAAATGTCATGCGGATAAATTTATACTTGGCAACGCTTTTTAAGCGTACTCCCATTCATCCAGTTGCTTGCTTACTCCTAGAATTACAGGAACATCCGTTCCGTACGATTTTCCGTCAAGTATATTCATTAGCATTGCAGATAATCGTGTAAATCCTTCGACTAAAATGTATGGTGGCTCACTGCTTCGGCTCAATACAATCGGCTTACCTTTCATATTCTCAATTTTCAGTTCTTTTCGTATGCGTCCCAGATTCTCTGCAAATTCGTGGTGGTTCGGTGGCATCTTTCCATTTCGGAAGGTGTTGACGAGGTCTAAAAACCTTTTAGATCCTGCCAAATTTACGAATGGCGGCCAGTTCATCATCTCTAAGTCCTTTAATTCTTGTATCGGCAATTTTCCCTCGTGCCACTCCATATCCAGTTGAAGTAAACCATTTAGCAATTGCGACCGGGTAGATCGTATCATTTCTATAAGTCGTTTCCATTCACCTTGCGTAAACTCGTACCCTTCTTGCGATATTTTCTGAATCAAACTTTCGGGAAGTATGTCGCTTAGATATTTCTGCCTTCTGACACTCGACACCTCCGCCAAAGCCCAATTTTTCAACATCTCCTCTTCGTTAATTTTCTGTAAGTCAGTAATCATAATTTAAGCCCCGTGACATCTCTTATATTTTTTACCGCTTCCACAGGGACATGGATCATTCCGGCCCGCCAGGGCTTTAGCGGAGGCGGGACGTTCCATTCCCTGATTATTAATTCCTGATTCTGGATTCTGATTTTTTGCTGACTCGAATATCAAATTCTGCGAAGGTTGAGCCGCTTGTCTCTTGTCTCCCGCTGCTTGCCGCTCAACATTTCCGATGCGGAAGATAATCTGTAGGGCATATTGGCGAATTGTCCCCTGCAACATTCGAAAAAGTCGCACCGATTCATTTTTGTATTCCACCAGCGGATCGCGCTGGCCGTAGGCCCGAAGGCGGACCGAGTCGCGCAAATGATCCATGGTCGTTAAGTGATCCATCCAGAACATGTCAATCGTCTGAAGCAGAGATGCGCGCACGGTGGTCATAAATCCCTCGCCGAATTTCGCTGCTTTATTTTGATAGGCATTTTTCAACTTCCCCGCTACCAGCTCTCGCGCCGAATCAAATAGTTCTCCGCTATTTAATTCTTTTAACTCATCAAATTTATTAAGATCAGTTTCTTCCGGCAAAAAGACCTGCATAAACTGTTTTAATTCATCAATGCCTTGGTTTAAATCTTCAGCGTTTAAATAATTATTTAAAATAATACTCGCCTCTTCATCGATCATGCTAAATACGCGCTTCTGCAGTTTTTCCTTATCCTCGCCCGACTCTAAGATTTCAGACCGCAGGCGATAAATCGCCTCGCGTTGCCGGTTCATCACGTCGTCAAATTCCAAGACATGTTTTCTGGCATCAAAATGGAAGCCTTCGATTTTGGCCTGCGCCGACTCGATGGCTTTCGAGACCATTTTATTTTCAATCGGCTCATCTTCGGGGATGCCAAAACTCTCCATCATCTTCTTAATACGACCCGAGCCGAAGATACGCATTAAATCGTCATCGAGCGAGAGATAAAATTGAGTTGCTCCGGGATCGCCCTGCCGGCCTGAACGGCCGCGTAACTGATTATCGATGCGCCGCGCCTCATGCCGCTCGGTGCCAAAAACATGCAGCCCGCCGAGGTTTTTTACTTTTTCCGCGTCCTCCGACGCGGGAGGATTGCCGCCTAAAATAATGTCGACGCCCCGGCCGGCGAGGTTGGTGGCAACGGTCACCGCGCCCGGCGCACCGGCTTGGGCGATGACTTCGGCTTCTTTTTCATGATTTTTAGCATTTAAAATTTCATGCGGCACGCCTTCGCGTTTTAAAACTTCTGCAAGCCGCTCGTTTTTTTCAATTGAGACGGTGCCGATTAAAACCGGCGCGCCAGCTTCATTTAAAGATTTGATTTTCCGGGCGAGCGCCAGAAATTTTCCCTTCTCGGTGCGAAATACCAGATCTGCTAGATCCTGCCGAACATTTTCTCGGTGCGTCGGGATGGTGACGACATCGAGATTATAGACTTTATGGAACTCCTCGGCGTTGGTGGCTGCGGTTCCCGTCATGCCGGCCAGTTTCTTATACATACGGAAATAATTTTGGAAGGTGACGGTCGCGAGTGTTCTCGACTCTTTCTGGACCTCGACGCTTTCTTTAGCTTCAATCGCCTGATGCAGTCCCTCCGACCATCTCCGCCCCGGCATGAGACGGCCGGTAAACTCATCAACGATAATGACCTCGCCCTTAGTGAGGACGTAATCGCGATCACGCAAAAATAAAGTCTCGGCCTTCAAAGCCTGCTCCACATGATGCACGAGCCGCATCGATTCAGCCTCATGCCCGCCCTCATACAATTTTTTGCCTAAAATTTCCTCTAACTTATCAATTCCCGGCTCGGTGAGCGAGACGGCTCTTAATTTTTCATCAACCGTATAGTCGGCGTCGCGTTTTAGTCTTGGGACAATGCGCGAGAATGTTTTATAGAGCTCGCCCGATTCTTCATCGGGGGCTGAAATGATGAGCGGGGTGCGAGCTTCATCAATTAAAATCGAATCCACTTCATCAACGATGGCGTAGGTAAACCCCCGCTGCCTTTTATCGGCTGCGGCATAGACCATGTTGTCACGCAGATAATCAAAGGCGTACTCGTTATTGGTGCCGTAGGTGATATCGGCGCGGTAAGCTTCTTGTCTGGTGACGGGGCGCAGGAAATCATAGACAATTTTAAACCCGCCGATCAAGTCGCGCTTCGCGTCCTCGGCTTCGGCTTCGGCGCTCGTATCATATATATAGGAAGTATCGTGATTGATGACGGCGGTCGAAAGGCCGAGAGCCGCATAAATTTGGCCCATCCAAACAGCATCGCGCCGCGAAAGATAATCGTTCACGGTCACGATGTGGACGCCGTTACCCGAAAGCGCGTTTAAATAGCTGGGCAGCGTCGCCACCAGCGTCTTGCCTTCTCCGGTGCGCATTTCAGCAATTCGGCCCTGATGTAAAACGGCGCCTCCCATCAATTGGACATCAAAGTGCCTTTGACCGAGCGTGCGCTTCGAAGCCTCGCGGACTGCGGCAAAAGCTTCCGGGAGCAGATCATTTAAAAGTTCTCCAGCCTCGATACGTTTTTTAAATTCAACTGTTTTTGCTTGTAGCTCGGCGTCGGATAGTTTTTCAAAATCAGCTTCACGCGCATTAATATCCACAACCAAAGGCTCGAGGTCTTTTACGACCCGGAGATTGGCGTTCCCTAAAATGGCTGAAAACCAAGCCATAACTGGGCTATTGTAGCCTAGATGAGGCTTAAAAAACAGACCCCGCGCGGGGGGATTTGTTTAATCCCGCCAGACGTCGCGGCGGCGCATCTTCCGGGGCTTATAGAGGTCAGTTAATTTCTTAAAAATCTTTTCGGTCTTTTTTGAATTATCGCGCGAATAGCTACAAAAAAAGATATCGATATTTACAAACCCTTTCTCGGGCCAAGTGTGTATGGCGGCATGAGATTCCGAGACGACGATCACGCCCGTGATGCCTCCATCTGTTGCATTGGTCCCGGGTGCAAATTTATGAAAACGCGAATCGACGACCGTAAACCCGGATCGTCTGATCATCTCCAGGACTTTTTCTTTTATAACTTTTACGTTTGAGAGATACTTAGCCTCGCCGTTGCAGTTGTAGAGATCCGCGAGGATGTGTAAACTTTTCGCCATTTCCCCTTCGAGAAGCATTTTCGGTCGGATAGCGCGTGCCGCGAACGATGATGTTCGTTTCGCACTCGCCGAGCCCAAAAGCCTTCGTTAAGTACTCTTTGGTCTTACCCGTATCAAAATTTTTGCACGAGTAGACATCTATGGATACAAATCGACGTTTAGGAAAGGTATGAACTGAAATATGGGACTCCTGGATCATGACAAACCCCGAATATCCCCCTGGGTCTTTTTTGTCATTGCCCGGGGCTGCGACCACATAGGGTGTGATTAGCTTCGTCATTGCCAGAAACGAAGGTAAATCATCAAGGACCTTGAAAACGTGCTCCATACTGTTGAGCTTCGTCGCGTCTCCATTATATCCATCGATTGTCAGATGGAGACCAAAGTTGGTGGTCGCGTTTGAAGATTTCATCTCTGCTATTCATTTTGACAAGATTGCCAAAGAATTTCAATGGTGGATAACTCTGGAAACCACAAATCTGTACAAAAATTGTTTTTACAAATATATACAAAAAGTTTTGTTTTGTTTCGTATAGCTTTTTGTAAGTATTCGTGGCTATTTTCTCCTAAAAAATCTGACAAGACGCGAGAGACGCATCATGTCTTTCACGCGGCGCGCGGCGCGAATTCCTCGTGTGGTAATTTTTTCCTTTGACTTCGTCAGTTTAGTCTTGAGTTCCGCTTCAGCTAAATCGATGGCCTCATGGATTTCACTGGCTTCTTCACGCACGCGAATTTGGCCGAAGGGAGAGGAACCGGTTACTTCCGCAAACCAGATCTCGCCTTTCCGATGGTGCATCGTGTTTCTGCCGACTTCGATTAAAAACCGCCAGGGATCTTCGCCCGCGCCCAGGTGTTTTTCTAAAACGGAGACGAGTTTCTCCTCGGCGTACTCCTTGAGAGAAAGGGTCGGATCAACCTTGGTAAATTTTAATTGATAGCGCATGGTGCCTTTATTATCTATAAACTCGGCATCCTTCTCAAGCGGCTCAAAAAAACAGCCCCACCATCGGCAGGGCTGTTTTTAAGGCTTATCTGCGTCTCTTTCCGCCTTTCTTTTTCTTTGCTGCTTTTTTCTTTGCCATCTAGGTATGCGAGCGACGACACGTCACTTGCCGATATTAGTACACGCCGACCACCGCATGTACACGGGTGCTTGTTGCACTTCGCTGTAATAAAATTTCTGGAACGTTGAGAAAGCAAAAACTGACTTCAGTTTAACAGATGGGCATTTCATTGCAAGTGTGGATAACTACTAGAGTCGCCACAAAGCATTACAAAAAATTAAAAACGAAAACTGTACAAATAGTTTTCGTATATCTTAGTGCAGAAATTTGTAGAGATTTGTGGTTTCTAAAATCCGACTTTGGCGATTTCTTCTTCGAGCTCAAGGCCGAAGGTTCTTCTTACCCGATCTTTGGCAACCCCAATCATCATCATAATTTCTTCGGCCGAAGCACCGCCGTGGTTTAAAAAATAATTGGCGTGAACCGGGCTCACTTCGACGGCTCCGATGCGCTCGCGCTTCATTCCCGAACGATCGAGACAAAAGGAGGCCGGAATCTCGGGCAGATTCATAAACTGGGCCAATTCCGGGTGTAGCATTAAAATCTTGGTGCGTTCGATATCTTTCCGCGACCAGGGAATATTCTTAAACACACAGCCGGCGGATTTCGGGCCGATAGATTGAGACACCGTCCGCACCCGCGAATGTTCGAGAATCTTTTGATACGAGACGGGTATATCGCCATTGGGCAGAACAAGCCGCGCGGACAGAATGACCCATGCGGGACGACGTTTAAAAATGCTGTCTTTGTAGCCAAATTCACACATCTTTGCCGGTATCGTGCGAGTCTCATCCAATCGCGCGTCATAGATTTCAACTGAATCGAGCCTGGCGGCCGTCTCGCCGCCAAAGCAGGCTGCGTTCCCGCGAATTGATCCGCCGAGCGTCCCTGGAACACCGATGGCCCATTCAATATCTGATAATCCCGCCGCCACCGCCGTGTGCACAAGCCGCGCCATCATTATGCCGGGCCCCGCAATGATCGTATTCCCTTCAACGCGTACCTGAGCATCTTTAATTTTAATGACCACCCCGGGAAATCCCTCGTCAGAAACTAAAACGTTTGATCCCGCGCCCAAAAGAAAAAAGGGCAACGACTTCTTTCTGGCAAATTGAATTGAGTTGATGATTTGATCGGGGGTTTCTGCTTCCCTAAAAAATCGCGCCGGCCCGCCAATGCCATAGGTTGTATGCGGTGCTAAAGTGACATTTTCTTGCATACAGGCATAGTACATCAGAAAATCTTAAATTCTAAATCCGAAATACGAAACAATATCTCAATTTTAAGGCAATAAATCTAAAACGACATTTTGTATTTTTGATTTTAGCTATTGGAATTTGTTTAGGATTTCGTGTTTCGTGTTTCGGATTTTGCCTCCGGGTGCTTGAACGTTAACGGATAACTTTTTGCCTGATTGTGTGGTTTTAAATGATAGACTAGCCATATGCAAAAAGGGCGTACACACATTGTGTTTGCCATCACCAAAGGCACCTGGGGAGGGGCACAGCGCTATGTGTTTACTTTAGCGAGCCATTTTGGGGGTCGCAAGAACCAAATCTCGGTAGTTCTGGGTGAGTGGGGTCTGCTGGCAAACCAACTGCAAGAAAAAAATATCCGCGTTGAAACAATCGGGGGATTAGAGCGAGACATCCGAAGCTCCGAATACCGTGTTTTCACCAAGATCTATCAAGTTTTAAAAACATTGCGGCCCGATGTCCTGCATGCCAATAGCGCCAAAATGGCCGGCCTGGGGGCGCTGGCCGGACGAATGCTCGGTGTGTCCCGTATCATTGTTACCGTTCACGGCTGGACGTTTTTAGAAGATCGGCCCCGATGGCAAAAGATAATAATTTGGTTTTTTTCCTGGATCACGTCATTGCTGGCGCATAAAACTATCGTGATTACGAAATGCGACTTTGTTATAGGAAAACAAATGCCTTTTGTCGGTAAAAAGATTCACTATATTCCTATCGGAGTAAATCCTGAGTTATATCTACCATTCCTTGACCGGGAAGGAGCCCGGAAGGAGCTGCAGACAATCATAAACCAGCGATATGGCGCGGAGATCACGGCTCTATCGGACGAGGTCTGGATCGGCGCCAACGGTGAGCTGACGAAAAATAAAGACTATGAGACCCTGCTTGAGGCCGCAGCCAATGTAAAAGGAATGTTCAAACTTATTATCATCGGCGATGGTGAGGAACAAGAAATATTAACCCACATAGTTGATCAACTAAAACTGAACCAGCGCGTATTTTTTGCCGGTTTTGTGCCTGATGCCGCACGGCTTATAAGAGCCTTCAATATATTTTCTATGTCATCGATAAAAGAAGGTCTGCCCTACGCGATCTTAGAAGCGGGCCTCGCCGGAGTGCCGGTGGTTGCCACCAAGGTGGGCGGCATTCCGGATATCATTCGCTCCGGCGAAAATGGTATACTCACTAACCCCAAAGATCCAAAAAGTTTTGCATCAGCCATTGATAAATTACTGGAAGATAGCTCATTGCGAGAAAAATATGGCGCAGCGCTGTATGAGACGGTGGCGCGTGACTTTTCGCTTCAAACCATGCTAGAAAAGACGCGGGCCGTATATGGCCTTTAAATGAGCCAATCAACTGACACCAGAAAATTGATACTCCTGCTGGGAGATTTGGTAGCTTTTTATATCTCCCTTTTCGCCGTACTTTTCATTCGTTACGCCGGACTTGAGACGGGTTTGCCTATCCGCATCCACGCGCTCCCCTTCTCAATCCTTTTTTTCTTTTGGGCGATTGTTTTTTACATCTTGGGGCTCTACGAAATCATTCGTTCTTCGGCGGCCGATTTCATCCAGCGCATTCTCCTCGCCTTCACCATCAACGCGCTGGTCGGCGTTATTTTGTTTTACTTCATTCCATTTTTTGGCATTGCGCCAAAACTCAACTTATTCGCGGTTCTGGCGCTTTCCGCCATGTTGGTCATTATCTGGCGGCAAATCATTGCCTCGCTATTCAAATCCATCCCGCGCGAGTCCGTTTTGTTTTTGGGAATTACCGATGAAGTACTTGAGCTCGCTAGTGCTCTTAAAAAGAATGTGGCACTCGGCTACCGCGTGACAGAGATTATGGATGACGCCGCGCCGATTCCTGAAAATTTAAAAGAATTTGTTTTACAAGATAAAATCTCGCTGGTCGTTGTCTCACCCCAAGTTGCGGCCAACGGCGCGATCGCCAAAAGACTCGTAGAACTCATCCCGCTTGGTGTCCGTATAGCAAATTTTGCCAAGTTTTATGAGGAAAATACGGGGCGGATTCCGATTTCGCTCATCACGGAGCAGTGGTTTCTTGAAAATCCTATGGCGACCAAGCGCCTGGTTTTTGATCTCTTCAAGCGGCTGGTTGATATTATCGCCGCTTTAATTTTGCTCATTCCCACAGCTTTGGCGACGCCGATTCTGGCGATACTTATCCGACTCGACTCTCCTGGTCCGATTTTCTATGGCCAGACGCGCGTTGGACGTTATGGCAGGTTGTTTAAAATTTATAAATTCCGTTCCATGATTGCTGATGCCGAACAGAACGGCGCCAAGTGGGCCGGTGAAAATGACCCCCGAGTCACGCGCGTCGGAAAATTTTTGCGGGTTACGCGCATTGACGAGCTGCCGCAGTTAATTGCAGTGCTTCAGGGCAATCTTTCGTTTGTCGGTCCGCGCCCCGAACGGCCGGAATTTGTCGAGCCCCTGCGAAAGGAAATTCCTTTCTACGATATTCGCCATATCGCCCTGCCTGGCCTCACCGGCTGGGCGCAGATTAATCCACCATACTACTACGCTTCAGTTCAAGACGCCTACAAGAAGTTGCAGTATGAGCTCTACTACATCGCGCACCGCTCGATTGCGCTGGATCTCTTAATTCTTTTAAAGACGATTGCGATTGTGATTTCACGCGCCGGAAGGTAGTGATGCCGTCTGCGCAATTTTACGCTTGATCCACTCACCGTCATGAACACTCGCATCCTCAAGCGTAAGGCCCTGGGATAGCAATAGCTTCCGATTATATTCCCGATCAGCCAGAACGACGGCTGCTTCCTTGGTCAAATTCTTCTTCTTTAATTCGGCGATAAACGCGTCGACATCTTTGGGCAAGCAGTATCCACCAAATCCTAGGTAAGCGTTGTGATGTACATCCAGGTGCGAGTCGCCGACACGAAAGTCAGCCGACATGCCACTGCGCACGTTTTCATAATCCGCGCCCATGGCTTTAGAAAACTTCGCCAAAAGGTTGGCGAAGACCACCTTACGCGCAAAAAACACGTTCCGCGCATATTTAATTATCTCTGCCTCGGTGGCCGTAATACTGGTTCGTCGATAGGTCTGTATCCCCCAAGGCGACATGAAAGGAGCTTTCGGCAATAACGCCAGGACCGGCATAGCAGCATCTTTGGCGTGTTCGGTAAAACCTACAATCTGGGCGTCAGGCCGGACAAAATCTTCCCAGGCATTCCGTTCGGTTAAATTCTCGGGATTAAATAAAAACTTATGTCTTGGATAAAGATTTTGGAAATGTTCGGTCGTTCCGGGCGGCACAGTCGATTTGATAACAATAATCTTTTCACCGCTAATAGATTGGATCGCATGTGCCACCCGCGAGATATCACAGGATCTATCGCCGAGGGACGGCGTGGGAACTGAAATAAAAATAACGTCAGCTTGATTGACGTCATCGGGCATTTCCTTTTCGGGCTTAAGGTCAGACAAAAAAAGATTCTCCCGGCGCACGTAACCCTGACGTTCTAAAAACCAGCGAGCTAGGGGCGTACCTACCATGCCAACCCCCACAACGCCCACCGCAAGCTTTTGCTGTCTCATCCTACTTTATAACCGACGAGAAAAGTAGAAAGTTTCTTTGGGATTATTTAAGCGTCTTCAAAAACTGCTGCAGTTCGGTGTTGAGACTGGGATCGATTTCGGCCGCTTTTTCCGCAGCCGTTTTGGCGTCAGTCTTATCGCCCAGTGCAGCCAGGATAGCGGCATATTGAGCCCAATACTGTGAGTTGCGGTCATCGATTTTCAACAGTTCTTCCATGACACGTCTCGCGCCTTTCATATCGCTCACCTGAATATACACCTGGACGAGCCTCTCTAATTCACTGGCGTCCGGCGCTTTGGGAAGACTTTCGTATCTCGCGATGGCCGGATCGGCAATATCGCGTCTAGCGGCAAGCAGCGCCACAATGCCGAGATTTAACTCTGCCCCTGGGTAGGCTGGGTCAAGATCCACTACCCGCTGCAGAGTCTGGATGGCGTCATTTAAATTCCCCGCGATCAAATACGTGTTCGCTAGTTCAAAATAAATCTGCTGTTTTTGGGGTGCCAGGTTTTTAGCCTTATTGAGAGCATCGAGAGCCTTTTGGGCATAGGCCTGATCGAATCGGACGCCCGTGTTAAAAGCAGAACCAAGGAAAAGCAGGTGTTTCGCATCCGGATTTGCTATATTAGTAAGATCCTGCAGGTGGAGAACAGCAAAGTCAATAAAACTTTTGGCATCCTGCGGCGTAGCTGACGACAATACCCCTCGTACCATGGCGGCTAACTGCTCCGTTGCCTCGCCGCTGACAAAGGTATCCGCATCGTAGACCTTTTGAAACTGGGCTTTTACATCGTTGACGGAAGCGTGCTGGCTTTGCAATTGCAATGCACCGATCAAATCGGCTGACGCGATCATGGGCTTTACATTCAAGAGGTAAATGAGAATGAGTGTAACAATGCCTGCGCCGGATGTTATACCAAGCGCCATAGGCAGCCGATTTGGCACGACTGGGGCCATCAGTGTTTTACTTTCCTCGCCGCGGAGTATTAGAAACTCGGCAAAGCCTAAGGTTACAAACAATAAGAAGTACGTCTGGAAATTATCAAAGACAAAAATATTCTGCAGGAAATAGGCGAGCAAGACACCTCCCAGGATCATCATCTCATAGAAAGAGATCGCCTCTAGCTTTTGCGCCCGCCAGATGGTGTAAAACCCGGCGGCCAGAACCGAAAGATATGAAAGAAGCCCCAAGACGCCGGCGTGAATCAGCCAGTCGAAGAAAATGTCGTGTGACCGATCGAACCACGGCTCCGATGACCAGAGATGCGGATCAAAATATTTATTAAACACGTAATAGAAGTTCTCCTGACCCCAGCCGAGCACGGGATGCTCTTTTACTCCCTGCCAAGCGATATGCCATATAAAAAATCGCGACTGAACGGTCCGATCTTGAGTCGAAATGGTAGCGAATCGCGAAAGCACCGGATTTTGTAAAATACGCGGGTCGTGGCGCAGAAGAAAAATTGAACCGACCGCGATTATGATGACGGCGAGTGCCGATATAGAAACCCGGCGTAAAATGTTTTCAACCCGATCTTTCGGCCTGCGGATGGCAAATACGATTGTCACCAGGCCGAAAGCCGTGAGCATGGCGAGCACAACCCCCCGCGTGGCCGTTAAATAAATAATGTAGAATTCGAAGACGATCACCGCCCATGAAAACCACCGCAGCAACGCAATTCGTTCACGCCAGAGAAAAAAGAGTAAGAAGAAAATATGGAACATCAAATAGGAGGCTAAATAATCCGGATTGCCGATCGTTCCATCAACGCGCGTACCGCCTTGGATAGATTGAGCCAGGCCGAATTTCTGCGCGAGCCCATAGAGCGCGACCAACAAGCTTATAGCCGTTGAGGTGTAGAAAAACGCTTTCCAGTGCGTGTACTTTCTAAATACCGAACTCGCAATGAAATAAAACAGCACCATATGGAGTAAAGCGATAAGCCCCTCCATGCGTTCGTTGTTCGACCAAAAACTGCGATAGGGATTAATGCCGAACAAGTCAGCCAGGGTCACGACAAACAGAAAGACCGCGACCGCGCGCGTCAGCCAGGTAAGCCGCGGCCGATAGGTTTTAGAAAGAACCAGCAGCCCGACCCACAGGGCCGCCAAAATTTCAATCAAGATGCGAAATAAAAAATTGCGCCCGGTGATATAGGGAAATAAAAAGATGCCCCAAACCACCAGCGGCAGGGGCAAAATCAAAAACAGGCCCCATTTCACGATATTGGAAAGCCAGATCTCAAGAGTCCTGCCTGAATTCATCCCGTTTAGAAGCAGACCCCAGTAGTACACCTCACGTGCTCGGTGACTACGGGGCGAGCCGTAGTTAATAGTAAGCCTGTCATAGCTCTCTAGTCCCGTAGCCAAATCCATGGAGGATTTGTGGTAGCGGGATCGCGATCAAACGCGGAGTCTGCCTAACATTAAGTATTAAAATAAACTCTCGGAAAGATTGGTTTTCGCGATCGCGGCTTCTAACGGGATTCATCCCGTTAGAAGCAGACCCCGTGAGTACACCTCATAGACTCGGTGACTACGGGGCGAGTCGTAGTTAATAATACATCTGTCATAGTATGCTTGTCCCGTAGCCAGATCCAAGAAGGATTTGTGGTAGCGGGATCGCGATCATCCGCGCTATCGCTCGAGTTAAACTATTCATGTTGAGGATGTTGAGGAGCTTCATACCATTGTACCCCGTGTATGCGATCGCGGCTTCTAACGGGATTCATCCCGTTAGAAGCAGATCGCGATCATTCGCGTTATCGCTCGAGTTAAACTATTCATGTTGAGGAGCTTCATACCATTGTACCCCGTGTATGCGATCGCGGCTTCTAACGGGATTCATACCCGCTTAAATTTTCCCCAGACCTAAATTCCTATCCGACCTTGTTACGTCCGCCGTTCTCAAAATCACTCCGTGATATTGATCGGCATTAGACTTGGGGGAAACTTGAGTTGGCATACCACAAAATGATAGCGAAGCATTAGCTAAATTGCAATTGAAAATCCGCTCTCGGCGGATTTTCAATTTCTAGACTTCAAATGAATCGGTTTTAATCAATGCGTCCTCGTCAATGTCGTAGCGCGCCGTTTTACCGACAATGAAATCAACCATCGAGGGCTTGAGCCCCGTACCCGGACTTTTGACGGTCAGCATCGCGCGCGTAATCACGGCGCCTTTCGGAATGCGGACACGGGTGGCTAGGCTTTTAGCATGTTTTTCGCGGATGGGAATTTCGCCGGCATGGATGCGTTTTTCCTTGGCGCCAAGCGCAACCGTAATTCGTCTAATGTCATCTACCATCTTTTTAAACTCCGGGGGCTCAATCGACATGTGGTGATCCGATCCGCGCATGGTTTTGTCCATCGTAAAATGACGCTCAACAGCCGAAGCGCCGAGCGCCACTGCGATAACAGAAGGCAGAAAATCCGGCTCATGCCCCGAGTAGCCGATCGGCAAAGGTTTATATCGCTCCCGCAATACCGGCAGCATGTTTAAATCTAAATTCTCATCCGGTGTGGGATACATCGAGGTGCAGTGATTTACAATCAGCCGATTGTTGTATTTTAAAATCGTCTCAATGGCCGTATCTATTTCTTCAAGCGTCGAGCCGCCGGTTGAAAGCAGAATCGGCTTGCCCTTTTTAGCAACATGGCCCAGAAGCGAAAGATTGGTCACATCAAACGAAGCGATTTTGTAGGCCCCAATATTGATTGATTCAAGATCGTCGGCGCTTTTTTTATCAAAGGGAGTCACAAAAAATACCAGACCCAGACTCTCCGAAAATTCTTTTAACTCGCGGAGCTGTTCAATCGGGAGTTCAAGCTTTTTTCGATGCTCGCCGTAGGTTGGAGCCATCGAGCGCGGGTTATCGTACGCCATCTCGCGCATCTCGCGCACAAATACGGCTTCTACGGCTCGGCGTTGGAACTTCACGGCCTGGGCTCCCGCGTCTTTAGCGGCCTCAATCGTTCTTTTAGCCAGCTCGAAATCGCCGTTGTGGTTGTTACCGATCTCGGCAATGCAAAATACCGGCTTGCCTTGGCCGACATACTGACTCCCGACCTTTACCTTATGGGGTAAGGTCGTGATTAATCGCTTTAGTTTTGCTCCTAGGGGAAATCTCATCCTTTTACAATCTACAACGAAAATACAACCGACTTTGTTTCAGCGTTAAAATACCAGATTCGGCTAAAATGTCTAGTGAAAAAATAAGCGGCTGCTGCACTCGTGCGGCGGACAAAAACGAACCCGACTGCTGGAGCCATGAGAATGTAAGCCCCAAAAAAACTAGCGATCGGCGACAAGGTTCAATGGATCGATGCCTTTGGCTTCAAGGATCAGATCACAGAGTTCCCGGATGGCGCCGTCGCCGCCGCGACAAGACGATCTCCAAAGATTTGGGACGTGATCGAGAATCCGATTTGCCTGGCTCGGGGCGGCAGCAAAGCCTGCCGCCATCAGCAATTTGTAATCGCCGATGTCATCCCCCATATAGGCTGCCTCGGCGAGTGTAACTCCTTTAGGAATGAGCCAATTCTCGGCGACTTCGATTTTCGCCTTACCCTTGACGTTTGCCGCGTATTCAACCGGCACGGCCGGAAAGGCGCGCGTCATTTTTTCGGCCACCGGCTTGATGTAGTCCTCGGCTTCAGCGGTTAAAATCAAAACCGGTATCCCCGCGCGGCGCAGGAGCTCAAACCCCATGCTGTCATGATGCGTGCGCATCTTGCGTGATGGCACACCGGGCCCATCAAACACATGTCCTGTGTTAAAAACACCATCGCAGTCCGTGATGAGTGCTTTAACGGCAGCTAGTCGTTCCCCCTGGATTTTTGTCAGTCCCTCCATGATCTCTCTTTTATCCAATACCTTCCTGAACCATCGCCGCTAAAGACTCCGCATACAGTTTGTGATATTTCAAAACTTCCGTGTTTTGTCCCGAGGCGGGGATTTCATACATTATACCATGTGTTATAATTTTCCCTCGAAAATTTATTTTTCCCAACTCGCCAGCAATCAGCATCCCCTGGCCAAAATTCGTATAGTGATCGTCGAGCGTCATAACCAGCGAAAATCCCTGAATTTCTTTTTCCAGCCAACTTGCGTCAACACAATTTAACCACGGCATATTGATGACTGCCGTTGAAATACTTTTTCGATCGAGAATCTCCGCCGCCTTCACTGCCTGAATCAGCATCGAGGGGCCATACGAAATGATAAGAGCCTTATTTCCGTCTTTAATCTTTACCCCCTGCCCGCGGATCAATTGGTGAGCGTGCGGAAGCTTATAATTGATTTCCGATGGGATGCTGACTAGTCGAAGATAGGTGCTTTCTGTATTCTCATTAACCGCCCAGCGAAGCGCCATTTTCGTCTCCGCTTCATTCGCCGGCTCAATCAAGATGAGTCCCGGCATTCCGCCGACGGCTGAAATGTCGCGCACCGATTGATGCGAGTGCCCGGGACCGGCAGGCAGAACTCCCGCAAGCGAGGCAACGTAAATCACCTTTTTCTTTTCCGTAATATTGTTATAGATCTGCTCGTTCGGCCGAGTTGAAAGGAAACAAGCAAACGAATGCACAATCGGAATTTTCCCGGCGAGCGCCATGCCTCCCGCGGTGGAGACCATGTCTTGCTCGGCAATCCCGCACTCGAAAAATCTATCGGGAAATTGTTTTTTAAATGGGATGAGTCCTGTGTCTAAAATGAGGTCGGCGTCGAGCGCTAGGATGTCTTTATTTTCTTTCGCGAGCGCAATCAATTCATCGCTATAGGCAGAAACGAGCCTCTCAGGATTTTGTGGGGTCGTTCGAGCCGGCATGCTCCGCGTTTCAATCTGTATTGGCTGAACCCAAACCTCACCGAGCCTCTGATTAATCTTTTCAACCAATTCACGCGTTGCCCGCTCATAATCACCGAGCGAAGGCGCCCCGCTATGAAATTTATAAAATCCATCTTCGGCGACTTCCTCCATGAATGAGACGCCAGCTCCCTTTTTCGTATCGGCGATTAACATCTTTGGTTTATCAGTGATACTTCTAAAATATTCGAGTTTCTCTTTTATCTCCAAAACATCATTTCCATTACATCGCGCGACCTCCCAGCTAAAAGCTCTTAACTTGTATTCCAGATCGCCGAGATCACTCGTCTCGCGCACCCAGGTGTCAGACTGAATTTTATTATGATCGATGATGACGACAATCTCGGATAATTTTGCATTGGCCGTTGGCTGAAGCGATTCCCAGAACTGGCCTTCCTGCAATTCACCATCGCCGGTCAAGACATAAATCGTGCCCTTTTTATTTTCGAGCCTTCGCGCAAGCGCCATGCCCTTCGCTTTTGAAATTCCCATCCCCAACGCACCGGTATTTGCGGCGATGCCCGGTGTTGCCACATCCGGATGTCCCGGTAACCCGTTCATTCTTCGCAGTGCGTGAATCAAATCAAAATCGAGCTTGCCAATGCCCGCCATCACCGCGTAGAGGCCCGGCGCGTCATGTCCTTTGGAGGAAAAATAAATATCCGATTCTTGGGCGCGGACATTGTTAGGATTTTTAAGAACTTCAGTCCAAAGCCAGGTGACAATATCCATCGCCGAAAATGAGGATCCGATATGGCCCGAACCAGCATTCATAATCATATAAAGAGCGTTTAGGCGAAAGATATCGGCCAAGATTTTTGCCCGGCTTACCGGATCATGAATACTTTTCTTGACGCGCTTTATTTCGGACAGCGGTATGAACTGAAGGCTTTTCGCCGTTTCGGTAATAACCCCGCCTAATTCTCCCATATAAATTAATCTAAATTTTTAACGGATCATGATCTGTCGAGATTTGCTTCCACTCGGAATAAAAGTCGAGTGCCTTCGTTCCCGGCTCGCGCCAGCCGTTGCCCGAAAGGCCGAGTCCGCCAAAGGGCATATGCGGCTCACTGCCGTGCGTTGCGCCGTTGATGCGCACGACCCCGCCGCGGTACTGCTCTTTAAATTCTTGCGCACGATGGATGCTTTTGGTGTGCAAAGCGCTCGATAATCGAAACGGCGAATTGTTGGCAAGCGCCACCGCCTCGTCAAATGTCTTCACGCGGTAGAGAATCGTCACCGGTCCGAAGATTTCTTTTTGTGAAATCTCGTCATCCGGATCTACCTCCTCAAGAACGGCAGGCGAAATGAAAAATCCGTTTTTATGAGATTCATCAGTGAGCCGCTCGCCGCCGCATACAACACGCGCACCACGAGTCTTGGCTGTTTCAATCGAATCGAGAATGGCTCGCATGCGCTTTTCGTTGATAATGGCGCCGTAATTATCTCCTTCTTGATCGCCGACTTTAAGCGCTTTTACCCGCTCCAATAATTTCTGCTTAAATTCTTCGTAGACGGCCTCCATTACGATAATGCGGCTCGCGGCCGCACAGCGCTGACCGGCATCAATGAAGGCTGAGGCCGAAGCCAGCGTTGCGGCCCGATCTAAATCCGCGTCATCGCAAACAATAAATGGATTTTTGCCGCCGGATTCAATCGAAACTTTGGCCAGCCGATCGGCTGCGGCGTGTAAAACTTTTTTACCGGTTGCGGGGGACCCGGTAAGACTAATGAAGGCGACATCGGGATGCCGGGTCAGCGGCTCACCGGCTTCGGAACCCGTTCCCTGCACCACCGAAAGTACGCCTTTCGGTAACCCCGCCTCTTTTAAAATTTTAGCAAACCATACGGCGACATACGGAACGTCCTCGTGCGATTTGATAATCACGGAGTTTCCGCAGAGAAGCGCCGGAAAAAGTTTCCAGGCAACCCCCGGCGCGGGATTATTAAATGGCGTCAGCAGCACACCGAGCCCGCTGGCCTGCCGCACCATGGTTACTTCGCGATGCGCCTCCGCGGACGTTAAGACCTCGCCGAAATAGCGCCGTCCTTCTCCGGCAAAGAAAAACCCGCATTCGATGGCCGCGCTGGCTTCACCTAAAGCGAGCGCCGCCGCCTTGCCGCTTTCTCTCGCCGTGATTTCGGCGATTTCAGCTTTTTTTTGCATCATCAGCAGGACCGCATTTCGCAGAATCTCGCCGCGACGCACGACCAGCGTCCGCGACCAAGCTGGGAGTGCGGCTTTGCCGGCCGCAACTGCTTTTTCGACGTCTGCCGTATTGCCGCGGGCAACTTCGGCTAAAACCGCGCCCGTTGCCGGGTTTATTTTTTTAAATACCGAATTTGAGGAGGCCTTCACCTCTGCATCGTTTATCCAGTGCAGAACTTTTCGCGGATAGGCCATAGCTTTTTCATTTTGCGGTCCAGCCCCCGTCAATGACGAGCATCGAGCCGGTCATATAGGCAGAGGCTTTCGCGGAAGCCAAAAATAAAATTGCGCCGTTGTATTCATCGACATTCGCCATGCGGCCGATCATGGTGCGCCTTGAATATTCTTTGATAAATTCTTTATCTTGATTTGCGAATACACCTCCGGGCACCAGAGTATTCACTCGAATCCCGAACGGCCCGCCGTATTCAGCCAGCCAGCGCGTCAAATTCAAAATGCCCGATTTAGCCACCGAATAGGCAACGGGCTTATAAAATGACGCGCCGTTTTTGCGGCGAAACTCGTAGATCGACTGATCAGGCGAAACCAGGCCGTAGGTTGAAGAGACGTTAATTATGCTGGCTTTCTTTTTTGCTTTTTTCGCCCGGCCGATGAATTCTTGCGACATCAAAAACGCTCCCTTGATGTGCGAATTTACGACGGCATCCCAAGAGGACTCGGGATAGGTCTCAAACGGGCCGTTGTCTTTTTCCGAAGCATCGGGCGGCGAGTCCAGCCCGGCGTTATTTATCAATATCGTCGGCGTCCCGAATGTTTTTTCAACTGCATCAAAGGCACCGGCAATTTGATCTTTTTCTAAAATATCAACCACGTGCGTCGAGACCGGCCACTTCTGATCGATGAGATTTTGGTTTGAATCCCGCACCCGCGGAGCAATATCGAAAATTGCGACCGAGGCACCGGCGCCCGCCAATGTTTTTACATATTCCGAACCCAGTTGTCCCTGCCCGCCGGTGACAATGGCAACTTCAGCGGTTAAATCAAAAAGGGCGCTCGTCGTTTTATTCGGCATGCATTCTTTTTTTTAACAACTCTTCGGCAATTTTAAAATCCGCTTCCGTGTCAATATCAATGGCATTCATTTTGGGAATTTCGTGAAAACGAATCTTTTTCCCCGCCATGGATTTATCGTCGACCAAGGTTTTCCAGCGGAGCGCAATCACGTCAACATGCTGGAAAGCTTTGGGGAAGGCCTGTCTCGGCATATTATGCGCGTCTTTCAAGCCAGTATATTCTTCCGAGAGAAATGGCTCGATATAGTTGCCGTTTATGCGCCAGAGCTTATAAGGATGCTTTGAGGCCGGGGTAATAGTCCGGGATGAGTCAGCCTCCGGATCATCCATTAAAAGTTTAACGCAGGCGTCAATATGCTCCGTCGTGCAAAGGGGCGAGGTCGGCGGGAGCCTCAAAATGATATCGGCTTTCCAGCCTTCATTTTCATGCAGCCAGGTCGCGGCGTGATAGAGATAGTCAAAATCCGGCACATGGTCCTCGGCTAATTCCGCCGGACGCATAAAGGGGGCCTCGATGGCATACTGTTTGGCAATCTCGGCGTATGCCGGCGAATCGGTGGAAACAATAACTCGGTTGACATACTGCGAATTCTTAGCGGCCTCGGCGATCCACACCAAAAGCGGCTTCCCGAAAAGCAGCTTGATATTTTTATTCTGGATAGTCTTCGAGCCGGATCGAGCGCCAATAACGCCAAGTACATTCATGATTTCAGCCTTATAAAACAGTATCTAAGCTCAATTGTCAATCGAACGTCAATTCGCTATACTCCGCCTGATATGAAAACTCTGTTTATCGCGCTGCCCACTCAAGCCGAGACGAAAAATCTGATGCTCTCGGATATGTATCCCCTGCTCGCGCGTACGCCGGATCTCTCCGTCGTCTTGTTCGTGCCCCAAAAAAAAGTCACTAATTATAAAGCCCGGTTCAGGGCTTTGAATTTTATGGTCGAGCCGATCGAGGATTTAGAGTACGACTTACATCCGATGCGCCAGTTTGTCCGCACCGTTTCATACAACAGCATCCCGACGGGAACGATTAAGATCAGACAAAATAAACTCGTCTACGAAAATCCGTCGCTGGCCAATAAAGTCATACTGCCCTTAAAGCGGGCGATCTGGCTTCTCGGTCATTTTCGCGTCTGGCGCGAGTTGGTGCGTGCCGTTGATCCCCTGTTCCATGAGGACGCGATCTGGGACAAATACTTTGAAAAATATAATCCATCTTTGGTTTTCGGGACGAATATGATCCACGGAACTTCTGTTGCGTTGATCAAGGCGGCCAGGCGCCGCGGCATTCCATCAATCGGCATGACCAAAAGCTGGGATAATTTTACCTCAAAAACTATGCTCCGCGTAAAGCCGGATCAGTTAATCGTGAACAATCCCTACATAAAAGGCGAGGCGATGAGGATCGGCGACATGCCTGAAAATCGAGTTACGGTTGTCGGCCTGCCGCAATATGACAACTACCTGAAAGCGGAGTGGCGCCTCACGCGCGATGAGTTTTTTAAAATGTTCAACATCGACCCGTCAAAAAAATTAATCACCTATTTCATGGGCGGGGTGCTGGCGATTGACGACCCGCGGGACCACATAAAGATGCTAAACCATGCCATCGAGCGCGGCGAACTGCCCCCATCGATCATTTTTGTGCGCTCGCATCCAAAATATGAAGTTGACCTGGCCGATCTCAAAAGCTGGAAGAATGTCGTCTTCCATATTCCGGGGAAAAGCATTGCCGAGATCAAGGGCGATCGCGAGTTCGACGAAGAAGACGTAAAACTTTTAATTTCTACGATTTACTGGAGTGACGTCACCATGAACACGGGGTCGACCCTGACGATTGAGGCGGCCATTTACGATAAGCCGACTGTTTTGATCGCTTTTGACGGCTACAAAAATAAACCCTATTACATATCGGTGCGCCACAGCATGGACATCACGCATTATAAATACGTTCAGGAAACGGGCGCTTGCTGGAGAGTAAACAACGAAAAAGAATTAGTCGAGGCCACCAAAAAATATGTGGAAAATCCATCAATTCACAAAGCAGGCAGAAAAAAATTATTTGACGAGCAAGTCTGGAAAATCGACGGAAAATCTGGTGAGCGCATCGGGAATTTTCTGCTTAGGCATCTGCAATAATTCCCGAATTAGTTCGATAGACTAGTCTATCGAACTAATTCGGTTTGAGTTCTGCAAACGTGGTTATGAGAAAACGGCGGGCACCACTTGGTGCGCCGCCGTTTGCGTTCGGACTGCCGAGACTTGCTGCTACAGGACGTTCTTGATGAACCGCTCTCCAGCGTGGCCGTCGGCCATGCGTTCGAACTCAGGAAGCTGGGCGGCAAGCCGCATCAGCCTCCACTGATCCGGATCCAGGAGGACCTTGTCAAGCGCTTCGGTGATGCGAGCGATGTTCCAGACGCCGAGGGCTGGCGTGTAGCTCTTCCCCTGGTAGATAAAGCCACGCGCGAGGTCGAGTACCGGGAATACCGGGTACTTCGCTCCTCGCTCTTTCTCTTGGTAAGCCTGGGCTGACGGACCCATCAGGAACACCGTTGGCGTGCCGATAAGGCATGACTGAATCCCCAGCGTTGAGTAATCGGTGACAACCATGTCGGCCGCAACTGTGAGATCGTCGTTGGAAAACCTCTCGGTTATGAGTTGACTGCCGAGCGTTGCGACGAGCGCAGTGACCTCATCCTTCTTCAGGTCGGCGGGATGAGTGGCGCAGTAGTACTTCACGCGCGGATTCTTCTGCACCCACTCGATCTGCGGCTCTAGCGACTCACCGACGAGATCAAACTGCGCCGAAGAAGAGCCGAAGTAAACGACGAGCTGATCTTGCAGGTCCCGAAGGCCCGTCGAGCTGAAGATCGCCGCGCGCAAGACTGCATGATTCTTCTTCAGCGTTGGCAGGTTGTCGAAGGCGGGATTGCCGATGACGAAGATCTTGCTCTCGTCGAGCGCCGACTTCATCTTGAGAAGCCGGTCCCGTGTCAGGCCGTCGAAGACGGCCATCGACGACGGGACAAGATCTCGAAAGGCTTCTTCGCACCCAGAGTGCGGAATGTCGCAGAACCAGGTGACACGAACGCCTGCCTTCTGGGCGTTCTCCGTCGCGTTCCTAATCAGATCGCGCGCCTTGTTGCCGCTGCCGACCAGGACATGGTCGTACTGTTTGCAGTCGATGTCCTCCTTACCCTCTGTCAGCCTGAAGGGAATTCCCCTCTTCTCGAGGAGAACCTTCGCAGCCCCCTTCGGATCCATCAGTACCTCGTGCTCGACACCGGCCGCTTCCAGATGCGGACGAAGGGCGAGGTAGTACTCACCGTTGCCGCCATCTCCGAGGCAGAATACAACCTTTTTGGGCAAAACGCGCCTCTTTCTCCGGATTTAACCGGCGACTTAATGTACCGGGAGATAATTTACATAAATATTTAAAATGTGTCAACGCTGTGACACAGATTAAGCCATCGTTCTGGCCTCAAATCTTCTTAAGAAAATAGCAAACATTCCTGCCAAATAATTCAGTTCGCGGCATGTTGATCTTTGGGAAATACGGCAAATAGCCCCAGCGATATTTAATTTCTTCAATTGAGAAATAGCGGAGCACAGTCTTTTTGAAAACGTCCTTTGTCATAAAGGTGATGTGATCGTTATACACGTGCCAGTGCTGTAGATTCCCTTTCAGCAAGAATTTTACTTTATTCCAGATGTGAAATGGATTCGGCGCGGAACAGATACAATATCCCCCGTCATCCAGAATACGGCTCATTTCGCGAATAAAATGGAATGGATTCTCCAGGTGTTCAATAACTTCAAGCGCGAAAACTAAATCAAAACTGTTCGCGGCGAAGGGTGCGGCCTCAAAATCCAAGTCGGTAACGGCGAGCTCGAACTTCGGCTTCAAGTCAGCGTCCATAAAGTCAGCAATGTCTAAGCCTTTTAAATTGTGCCAGCCTCGGCTCTCCAGCTGGCGCAAGAGAGTTCCCGGCCCCGTGCCCACATCTAAAATGCGCGCTTCTTTGGGAATGCGAGCCTCAAGGAAGTCCCAAAAAATATTTTCTCGGAGAGTCCAGGTATCCGAAACTCGCAGTTGGGTTTTTACTTCTCCGGCGTGCTTTTTTAATTCAACTTGCGGAATATAGGGCACCGATTTCTTTTCCATAGCCAGGTTGATTCTATACCTGTTTGGGTTTTGGCTTAATGGGCCAAAACCGTTTTTAATTTCGCGATTATTCTAGAGGTTCTATCTTCGCGACCCGCGCCAACCAAATGATAACTGCTGTCGAATAATTGACCCGTGGAGAATATAAAATCGCTAGGCGAGTCTGGTATCACCAGATCTCGAATCTGCTGGAGCTTTTTGTAGATTGCATTGACGGTATCTTTATTTTCTTGATAGGCTGGTGTGCTGTAAGACGGGAAGATGAAAACGACCGGGGCGCCTTTTTGTTTGGCAAAGGCGGTGAAATTCGAGAGCGCCTCGATGGCAGCGGGATTGATATACCCCGGATTTAATCGAGATATATCGATCGAATCGGATCGGGGATCTTTTAAATAGCCGACGAGATCGCCAGCCGCATTAAAGTCACTGCGGTAGTAGCGGCGTTCGCTTTTTCCAATGGTAAGACCGAAACGACGGAAGAGAGGCTCTACCATGCCGCGTTTAAAATTATTCTGCAAAAAGTTCGGGAAATATTTAACCATCTCGCGCACCTGCCGCCAGGAAGTTATGTGTCGCGCAAGCGACGGATCATACTGCACTAAATCTAAGATCGCGCCATTGCCTTCAAATAAATCCTGAAATTGTTCGTATTCGGGAATCACTAAAACCGCGTCGCCTTTTTTCAGATCTGGTTTTACTTCCTCTAGGGCGAACCTCAAACCAACGCCGAGCGAATAACCCATGTTGACGACGGGACGCCCGACATCACGCTCTATCCGCAGGCTGTCAATACCGTAAGTAATATTCGATCCGCCGACTAAAATGATTTTCGGCGATGGCGCGCCGGCAAGCAGCGCGTGCTTATCTAAAATGACGGCCGCGGCTGAATTTGAATCATGCCCGATTGCCGAAATTAAAAAAACAGCGAGCGATAGTAATCCCAAAAAAATGCCGAGTTTAATAAAAAATGTAAGATTTTTCATGCATCAAAACTGGAAATAAATAAATGTCTGGCCGCGAAAATAGCCCAGCAGCAAAATCGCAAGCGCGAGCCCGCTATAAATCCCCCAGCGCATAAGCGACCCGACAGAATGGAGCCGACCCCAAACCTCGGCATCTTTTGAAGTTAGTTCAACTAAGAACAAAACGGAAATTCCAATGAATCCAAAAAGGATTTGCAGTTTATTGAGCGAACTAAACTCTGCGTATGAGAAGCGAAAATTTAAAAAAGTTCCGCGGATGATGTCATAGGCGTTCTGAAGCGAGCTGGCGCGAAAAAAAATCCAGGCGAACGAAACCAGCAAAAATGTGAAACAGGCCTGAATCGCGCCGTGGAGGTTCTGCCATCGCGCTATTTTGATACTTTCCAGTATTGATGCCCGCCATGATTTTGTGACTAAACCAAAAACAATATAAAACCCGAATAAAAATCCCATAATTAAAAATGTCCAACCGGCTCCATGCCAGACGCCGGATATAAGAAATGTAAAAAGAAGCGCAAAATACATGCCCCGAACGGGCTGGTTTCTGGTTTTGAAAACAAGCGGGTAATAGATGTAGTCGCGAAGCCAGCTGGAAAGCGAAATATGCCAGCGCCTCCAGAATTCGGCTATCGACTTTGCAAAATAGGGGCGATTGAAATTCTCCATTAAGCGGTAGCCGAGAACCAGAGCCGAGCCTCTGGCAATGTCCGAGTATCCCGAGAAGTCGGCGTATAATTGAATGGTAAAAAGAAAGATGGCGAGCAGTATTGCGGGCGCTGAAAAGTGAGGCGGGGCGGCATATACCAAATTCACGAGTCCGGCGATATTATCAGCCACCACAATCTTTTTGAAAAATCCCCAGAGCATCAGCCGCAGTCCCAAAACCACGCGATCCGGCAGGAATATATGCCGCTCATAAAACTGATGCAGCAGATTCTGCGGCCGTTCAATCGGGCCGGCGACGAGCTGGGGAAAAAACATTACATAGAGGGCGTAAATGCCGAAATTCCGTTCAGCTTTTTGACGTCCGCGATAGACCTCGATGACATACGAAAGACTCTGGAAGGTATGAAACGAGAGCCCGAGCGGCAGAGCCAACGCCAAATAGCCGATGGGGTAGTTCCAGTGAAGGAAACGCGCAAGATGATCGAGATTTGAATTAAAGAAATTGAAATATTTAAAAACAAACAGCATTCCGGCATTTGCGAGAATGCTGATAGTCAAAAAAAATCGCTTTCGCGCTTGCGCTCGTTCAATCAAGATCCCTGCCCAGTAATCGATAACAATCAAAAATCCCAGAACGAAAATGTATTTCGGGATAAAGGCCATATAGAAATAACCGCTGGCAAGCAAGAGAAAAACCCAGCGCCAGCAGTGCGGCAACAAAAAATAAATGGCCACAACCGCGGGAAAGAAGAGAAGAAACTGAAATGAGTTAAAAACCATGACTTATTTGAGCAAACGTACCAGCGCTTCTCCGTCCGTACAAATCCCGTCTTGAGTCAGTGCCTCGGTCTTGACCCGTATGGTCTTCATGGCCTCACTTTTTTCAAGTATTTCTCCGCGGATCGTAACCTTATCTCCGAAGAAGATCGGCTTTCGAAAATGAAGCGTCTGGGAAAGATAGAGCCCAAATTTTCCCGGCAGATGCATGCCGACAAGTCGAGAAAAGAAAGCGCCGGCAATCATGCCATGTACTACAGGCTTCCCAAATGAAGAGGCTCGCGCATATTCTGTTTTTTCATGCAGCGGATTTCTGTCGCCGGAAAGTTGACGAAAGGCTGCCACGAGATCTTCGTCGATAAGAACTTCAAATGAAAAAGATTCACCCGTTTTTAGTTCCTCGTAGGTTCGTTCCATGGCTTCAGGCATGGGGATTGAGTCCTTTCGATTCAATCAATTGAGTAACATCACCAAAATTTTTAATTGACATGGCCTCATTAAAATCAAATTTAGTAGCAAAGGCTTTTTCGATTTCGGTCAAAAGAATGATGGCATTCAGCGAATCCCAAGATGAAGTATTATTGGGAGATAGATCTGGAGTGATGCGGGATTCATCAATACCTAATATGGAAGAAAAAATATGTGAAAGTTTCGACATATCAGGATCCAATTTTGATATGCCGATTTACGTTCGGTTGCTGACACATCTGATACTCTTCTAGGTTAATCTCAAAGAGAGTCCCGCCTTCTCCTTTTTCTTTGATTTTGAATCCAAGATTGGGGAGAATCTCCCTTACGGGAGGATTCTTTTGTGTTTCGATTAACAGTCCCGTCACTTTTTTTACGCCTTCCGAGGCCAAGAGCTCAAGCAGGTAATCAAAAAAAGTAAACTCAACTCCTCGTCCTGCGACGCGGCAGCTCATCAAAAAGTTATCAATTCGAACGACTCCATTCTCTTGGGGAGAAAGAATAGCCAGTATAGTGACTCCGTACCGACCAAATTTGTCTTGGATATCGCCCGCAAAAAATCGACAGCCTTTTTTGATTAAGTCAGCAACTTCGCTTTCTGAATAGCGCTTGGTCGTTAAATTAAACTGATTGGTTTTTAATGTTAGCTGGGAAAGACGCGTGAGATACTCTAGTTTATTTACTGAAACATTCACCACGATTTGGAGCCCTGCGATATACTCATCGAACGACGCTGAGCCTTTCTCGACTACTTTGCGCTGGCGTTCCTCGGCGTACATTTTGGCTCTGGCCGTATCTTCCTCGGTGAGCGCAAACTGATTAAATTCGTCAAGCCCATAGAGCATATTCACATATTCCTCGGGCGCTATGGAAAACTCGGGAACTAAAACCTCGGGCAGCATAGTTTTGACGAGCGCCCGATTATTGGGGTCATCATCAAAAAAGACAAAGCTATCAAGGCCGATGTTAAGTTCTTCAGCAATGGCGCGTAAATTATCGGCCTTGTTATTCCAATTTGTTTGAATTGAGGCAAAATGGCTTTCCTTTAAAACCATGTGCGGATTTTGATTAAAAACCTCTTTTACATCCTCCCAGTTATTTCGGCTATTGATCGCGAGCAAAATGCCTCGGTTATGAAATTCAACCAGAGCCCGCTGAAAGTTTTGATAGCATCGTCCCGGATAGTCCTCTCCCAAAAGAATGCCCAGCGGCCCAACTTCGCCCAATATCCCTCCCCATACCGTATCGTCAAGGTCCACGACAATGCATTTTTTGATTTTACCCAAAAGCACCCGAATATAAGAAAACCATTCTTTCGCTACCTCAACTGCAAAATCATTCGTAAAGGGAAAATCAAAGGCATACATTCCCCTAAAATCACGAGCCTGTCGTTCCCCGAGTGTGTGCATGAGACGATTTACGTCAAGGACCCGGAAATTTTTTAACCTTTTCTCAAGCTCAAATAAACTCCGGTTGTAATTTTCAGCGAGGCTAAATAACTCGCTTTTATCAAATAAATTGCCGTATGCTCCTCGGTAGGGGGTGATAAACGAATTCATAACCACCGTTCCTTTGGTAGATTCGGCGAACTTCTCAATATCGTCGAATAGTTCATTTACCTGATCGGGATTATAGAATTCGGAGTAAAGATAAGGATTTAGATAAAAGAAAATAAACGTGATGGCGACATCTTTCGGAATTTCTCCTGATTTAAACGCTAGATGATATTGCTTGTAGGGTGCTCTCCAAATGACCGGATAGATTGAATTTTCAAGACATATTCCGGTCAAGACTTTCAGAAACACATCATCAGTAAAATTAGTAATAATATTTACTGAAATGGTTGAAGGAAATCGTCCACGATCGGTTTCGGAGATACGCGAAGCCAATTTTAGATAATCTAGCGCATTCATGAGGTAACTTTGGCAAATCCTATGACGTAGTGTTCTGAATGGGAAAGACTTACGAATGCCCGAAATCCCGCATGCTGTTTATGTATAAATCGCACTTCTGGCTTCCTACCGCCCTTAATGATTTCGAAGTCTTTTGGTGAAAGATCCGCCGGAAAGGCCTTGATGACTGCTTCTTTTGCCGCAAAGCGCGAAGCAATAAATTGATACAGATCTGATGAGTTTTGGGCTTCTTTATACTCACGGGGGGTTAAAAAATACTCGGCGACACGCCAAGGAAACCGAGCCCTTCTAATGGCAGCGAGCTCTACTAGATCAACGCCTATGCCCTCATACAGCTTGGTTGTCCATTCCTTCCCCATAGAACGAGGACATTATACGACCGAATCGGAACTCCCGCTAGGATGCTCCTACGGGGAAAATCGACGTAAAAGTCGGCTCTTAATTTTTAATAGTACCGCACGATCATACCCATCAACAGAAAAGAGATGGCCGAAGCGCATGGTTAATTCCGGATGAATTCGAACCAGGGACCAATATCGAAGAATATCGAAAAAAATGAGGGTGGCACTATATTCAATGGCAACTCCCCAAAGACCAAGCGTCTTCAAAAGAAGCGGCGCGGTCACCACATACAAGCCAAAGCGTATCAAAATTAAATAAAATGCCTCTTTTTGTTCCCGCTGAGAAAAATAAAGTGACGTAAGCGTATAGCCCAAGCCAAGAAAGGGTATATAAAACAGCAAAATATTAAAGAGGGACAATGCCGGTATGTACTGAGGAAATGCGTACGCAAGTATAAAAGGAGCAACTAGTGCGACCACAGTAGAAATTATCGCCAACAACGGAAATGTATATTTAAAAACACGTTCTAACGTGCGTTGCAAACGGGCGCGATTTTCAAGCTCGGTTGAAAGAATGGGCGTGAGTACATCCGAGATAGGGAAGAGATCAGCAAATGTGTTAAAAAGCTTTTCCGCAACCGAAAATAAAGCCACTCCTTCGCGGCCAATAAAATACTCAACAAAGATGGGACGGATATTTTTCTCGGTTTGGCGAATATACTTTTGAAAGATATTCCATTTTCCGTGTCTGACTATAATTAAATGGAAAAGCGATGAAAGCGAATGGCGTGAAAAATAAAAATACTTCCGCGGTACTATGGGAATAAATACGATCATGGTCCCAATAGCAGACAATGCAGTTGCCGCAAGAACAGCTCCGATGCGGAAGTGAAATAATAATAGAACGACCGCGATAAGGACAAATTTTGAAACCTCCTCGAGGACGGTGTACAGGCTTGTCTGGAAAAATTTTAAATGCCGCGCAAGATGATAATTTATCAAGCGCTCAAATGGAACTGCGATGAATGAAAGCGAAAGGACCTTTAGTAAAGAAACAATATCGAGACTATACCAACCTGAGAGAATATGTGCCCCAAGATACAGCAGAGTGAATAATATGGCACTTGAGAATAACTTAAAAAGAAAATAACCCTGTCCAAGAAGGACGGCTGCATATTCATCTTTGCCAGTGATACGAGCCCCCTCCGCTACCACAATTTGATCAACTCCCTGAAGCGAAAACGAAAATAAAAGGCCCCAAGCGGCAAGAACTAATTGATACGTCCCATAATCCCGCAAGGAAAACTGCGCCAGCACCAAGACTGTGGTGAAAATCCCAACTACTCGTATGATCCATGATCCGGCGGAAGACCAGGCGAAGGCCTCTGCAACATTTCGGGAAAATGATTTTTTATCCAGAACCATGATATATAGAACTCAAACTCATCATTTTCCGTTTTTCTTTTCAATCACAAAGAAAAAAGTATTGACGAAAAGATTTTTAATATATCGTTCTGGGAGAATCAAGCGCGCTAGCGGATACATTATTCTATGCTTCCTTACGGTTACAGGAATGTGATAACGAAGTTCCCTTATTTCATACGGATACGGAGATGTAACGGAGTTATAAAAAATAAAATACTCTATATCTTCAGTGTTAAAAAACCATTTATGTCGATCGAAAGGTTTTTCAGGCGGCAGGCCATAGTCCCCCTTATCCCATGTCCCGCCAAGCATCCGCTTAAATGTTTTCCTCCAGGGATTCGGAAGAGAAATAATTACATAATGTTTAGATACGCGGAGCAGATCATAGAATGAACGATGTAAATCGTTAATATGTTCTAACGTGTCAAGACAAACGACCGTGTCAAACGAATTCGCCGGAAAGGGCAGGTCTGCCTTTTCCCAGTCGAAGGGAAGTAAATTGGGATTGTTTTTATCCACCAAAACCGCGTTTCGTTTTAAAACGCTCTTCATCGTGTCTTCCCTGCTCCCCACATCCAAGATGGTCCCCTCTAAGAATTTTCCGAACTGATCATCAGTTAAAAAATACCGCTGGAATTTTCTGGGCTGATAAAACTTGTAGACAACATTTTTATAAAACGGGAATTTTTTACCAAGCAGAACAATGGCAGCCAATCCGTCTTTCTTATATTCACCGCGAAAGTATCGGCCAGCGCCGATGTACCGAGTTGCGACCTGCTCTGCTATACTCTTCATGGGCTAAGCTTGTATGTTATAGTAACGATATCTATGGCGCATCGCGTCAAATCATACCTTATTGAGGCTAAAAACGCTACGCTGCGGCCCTATTACCTGGTCCGCACTGTCTGGCCGATTTGGTGGCGGCTGAATGGAAAATCGAGAGCCATGTACGAAGGCGATACGACCCAGCACTCTTTGGGGGCGGAGGAAAAACGAATTGCGAGCGAGCTGAAACAAAACGGAATTGCGATTTCACATCTCGATATTCTGCTTGGGCCGGAATGGCTGCCTAAACTCCAGGCCTATGCCAATAATTTACGAATGAAAGCCGTTCCCAGCGCCAAAAAGACTTTTCTCTTGGCTCTCTTCAATCGGCTACCGGAAATTGATCTTGCAAATCCCTTTTTTCAATTGGCGTTAAACGAAAAAATTCTGGCAACGATCAACGGCTATTTAGAAATGTACGCGAAGTTTTTCATAACCTCATTAAACGTCACATTGCCCGTCGGAAACGAAGCGCCACCCAAAGACTCCCAACGCTGGCACCGCGATCCGGAAGACAAAAAGATGACCAAGATTTTTTTGTATTTAAATGACGTCGATGATCTAACCGGTCCGTTTACCTACATTAAAGATTCGCATTATGGCGGCAGGTGGCGAAGTATTTTTCGCCAGCGTCCGCCGCACGGCTATTATCCACCGGATGGCGCCATCGAAAAGATCATCCCGCGAAGCGAAGTCGTGACCTGCACGGGACGCGCGGGAACGATTGTGTTTTGCGATACGAGCGGACTCCATCGCGGAGGCTATGCCAAAGAGAAAGAGCGGCTGATGTTTACCGCCGGTTATTTTAGCGAGGCCTCCCCGCGCCCGATTCTCTTGAAGCTCTCGCCCAAACTAGAAGAAGAAGCCAGACGCCTTACGCCGTCCCAGCGGTTTGCTTTGGGGAAATAAACTAGCTGTGTTTTTTTAGATACAACTCGAACTCATCAAAAAGCTGGAGCGGAATAACGAGCCCGGCTTTTTTCCCCGCCGGGCGGCCTCGAACACGCTCGAAAATATACGAGAGGGAGAAGTAGCGCCTAAAATAGTGAGATTTGATTAAATAAAATTGAGAATCTTCTATGAGATGTTCGATGCCACGATTAGTAAAGTAAAAAAGGTGCGCTGGAAGAATGGCATACCAGCGGGATCGTAAGACGCGCGATAAAAGGCTATCAAATTTCGGCGTAGTTAAAACAAGAATTCCATCAGCCGTAAGAAGACGCGCCGCTTCTTGTAATAATTCTTTTGGCTCCTCGAGATGCTCAATGACATCAAAAGCAGTTATTGCATCAAATGAGTGATCGGGGAAAACATGTAACGCATCCAAAGCCCCCTCAATAATGCGGATGCCATATCGATTTTTGGCTATACCGACTGCAGCTTCTGATAGTTCAATGCCGGTAACTTCCCAACCCCGGAGCCTCGCCTCATCTAAAAAAATCCCCGGCCCGGCCCCGATGTCTAAAATTTTTCCCTTCTTCGTTATACGGTTGATTCGACGAAGCACTCGGACAAAGCTTTTTCTTCTTCCGGCTTCCTCTTGTAAGTAGGTTGTATCTTCTGGTTGCATCGTATAAAAATCAAGCAGTGCTCGCCTCCCGCCAGGAAATGGCTGAAAACCTGAGCCACAATTGCGACAGACAAAAATATTGAAGTGCTTATTTCTGGCAGCCTCGGTGATGGTATAATGAGCGACCGAAAGAATGGTGGCCGGGTGCGTGAGAAAAGTTCTTTGGCTTTTACAAACTGGACAAAAAGGTAGTGCCACGCGAAAACGCGGATCTGCTCTAAATCCGGCACGAAATAAAATAAAATCGAGCATAAGCTTCAAAATAGAGAAGCCGTACTCTACGCTCTTTGCAAAACCAACCATAGAAGCCTCCTTAAAGTAACGTGTCTCTATGGGGATCTCACGGATCCCAAAGCCACAAAGCCGGAGGCCCACAATAATCTCGCTATCGAAGATAAATCCATCAGAAAGAGCTTCAATCGGTAAAGACTCGAGGGCCTTACGGCTATAAGAACGGAAACCAGAATGATACTCTGTCAAACCAAGACCTAAAATCAGGTTCTCGATCTTGGTGAGAAAAATGTTAGAGATGAATTTCCACCAGGGCATGCCGCCGGCTCTGGCACCTCCCTCTAAAATCATACGCGACCCAAAACACGCATCGCCTCTGCCGCTCGCAATTTCCGCAATTAATTGAGGAATATATTTCGGATCATACTGAAAATCGGGATGCACCATGACGACAATATTGCCGCCGCGCGCCAGCGCTTCCTGATAGCAGGTTTTTTGATTCCCGCCGTAGCCTTTATTTTTTTGGTGAACAATGGTCGTAATCCCAAGCGATCTGGCAAGGTTCGCTGTTTCATCTGATGAAGCATCGTCTACCAATATAATTTCATCCACCCAGTCTCTGGGGATAGCCCTAAACGTCCGCTCTAAGGTCCTCACCGCGTGATAGGCCGGCATAACAACGACGATTTTTTTATTGGGAACGCGGCGAGACATAACGAGAGAATATGCGATAGGCGAGATACCAAGCGCCAACAACAATAAAAAGCGACATAATAGGAATAATTGGCGTTCGATAGCGAGCCGAGATACTTGCGGTCAAGGGAATTGAGATCCCCCAGACGTAGAAAATTACCAGCATTAAAAATGAAATGAAAGCACGGCTCTCTTTCGCCTTCCACAGGGCATAGACACCGACGGCAAACAAAACAGTAAGAATCGCCCAGAGAATCCGCCCCGCGTAAATCACAAGATAGGCCTGGTTTCTCGCGAGAGTGAGCATCGTTGCCACAACTCCGCGAATGCCTTTTTGAAAGAGGATGAGCGAAGGCGAGACGTTCCCGGGCACCGCAGGCAAAACTCCTGCCTGGTGAAGGAAGACATAGGTGTTGTCCTGCGTCAGAATAGAAATAAATGAAATGAGGGAAACTTTAACGAGCTCTTCAGGATGCTCGCGGAACAGGGTGAGCGTCTGCGCTTTTAGTAACGGCTGAAATTGAAAGCCGTACATTTCCCGCTCATCGGCATCTTTAATAATCCCTTGGTCAACCAAATCCTGCAATTGCCGGTGATAACTTTCTCCGTAACTTGTGCCTTCAACCAAAGCCCGGACTGAAGAGCCGGTTCGGGTATAAAGGTCAATCCAGCCCGTGGTGGCGAGTTCCGTATGTCCAAACGTGCGCCAATTTCGAATCATCCAGGGAGAAATAAAGGCGAAATAGACGAGTAAGAGAATGGCTAAGTTCTGAATAATTACTTTAGTACTGTATTTTTTCTTTATGAAATAAACGAGAAGCCAAAAAGCCAAAAAGCCAACGAGATATTGGATGGCAATGCGCGAGAGCACCGTGAGGCCGAGTATGAGGGCGCTCACGATAAGCCAGCTTTTTTTATCGGTTTTCAAAAATCGAATGAAGGCGAGCATTGAAAGAAGTAGCAGCACAATAAAAACCCCTTCGCTCGCCACGACACTGGTATAATACAGGAGATTCGGCTCGATCGCCGAAAATAATGCCGCGCCCCAAAGAATCCGCCTGTCTAAAATAAAATAAGAACCGATAAGAAAAACAAGAATAGGGATAAAGCTCGCAATAATATTCTGCACAAGTACTGCCGGCCAAAAGTGGCCCGTAAATCGATAGAAAATTGAAAGATATAGAGGATAGAGAGGTCCGATTGTGGCATTGGGAATATACGGCGCCTCCGGCGTAACCGAGAATCCATGGCCATCGGCGATATTTTTTGCCTCACCGACATAATCCGAGGCGTCAACCACAAAGAGTCCTCCGATTTCTCCTTGTTTTAATAAGAAAAATGAAAATACCGCAAGATGCAGGATTAGGGAAATTATATAAATGTATACAAGAGGTTTAGAAATGTTCCGGCTCATACATTATTCCCTTTTTAAGATATCGAGCAGACGTGAAAAAGCCAAGAGATATAAAGATCATCTCAAAAGCTTCGGTGGGAACACGGAGTCGCGCATCAACTGAAGCCGTTGCGGGCAGCGCAAGAATAAAAAAGTACAGTAATGTAACGGCTAGCAGAGTTGCAACGGATCGCACGCGCCAGTCCGCATTTCTTAGAGAGGCCGCAATACCGAGGAGCGCCAGTAGAGTAATCAAAAACCAAATTGCTCGACCTGAATAGAGAACAACATAGACAGGATTTCTAGCCAACGTTATAACTGTGGCCAATGCCGGTTTAATCCCCCGCTGGAAAAGAAGCAGAGAGGGCGAAACCGACCCTGAAACGCCTGGCAGAATTCCCAGCTGATGCAACACAAGATAGGTGTTGTCTTGGGTTAAAACGTTGAAAAATGTCACAGCGTAAATCTTTGGCACTGCCGAGGGGTCGGATTTTATGATGTCGATGGCCCTCCGACGCAATTCGGGTTGGACGGAGAAGCTGTTTAATTTGATCAGCTCCTTTTCATCATAGGTATTTTTGATGATCCCCGCGCGAAGTAAGTCATCATACAATTCCTGGTAAGCCTCGCCATAGGTCTTATGATCGCGGAGCGCAACCACGGAGGAGGCGGTACGCGAGTAGAAGTTGAGCCAGGTAAATGAAGAAAGAGAGACTGATTTAAATTCAATCCAATTTCTTAACACCCAGGGACTGATAACCAAAAGAAAAATTACGACATAGGCGAGCGAGATCATAATCGCTCGCCGCCAATTCTGATGCAGATAGCGAGTGACGAAAAATAAAAAAAGTCCGCCGATAATGAAGAAGAATTGACTAATGGGCCGCGTAAGTGTTGCCAGACTGAGAAAAGCGCCCGCGTATAGAGCATTTCTTAGTGTACGGCCTCCGTCAAGGCAGCGCATCAAAAACCAAAGGTTGATCGTAAATAAAGGAATAAATAAGCCTTCGGTTCCGACTACGCTCGTGTAATACACCAGATTCGGCTCAAGCGCCGTAAGCGTGAGTGCCAGAAACAATACTCTTTTGTCTTTTATAAATCGTTTTCCAATTGAGTAGACAAAAAATGGCAGAAGGCTGTTTAAAATAATTTGAACCAGAACTGCCGGCCAGATGTGATGCGTCAACCCATAAAAGAAGGCGAGCCAGAGAGGATAAAGAGGCGTCCGCACCCCGTCAATCAAATAGGGCGGCGCATATGACATGGAAAAGCCGTTGCCTGCCAAAAGATTTTTCGCTATTTGAAAATACTGGCCGGCGTCAACCACGAGTAAATTTTCTTCCCCGCCCTGATGCAAAAAAACCAGGAACAGCCCCAAACGCAATATGAAGCCCACCAAACATATCGCCACAATAAACCGGTACTGACGCATGAATGAACTCATATTACGCCACGCGCGAGGCGATAAAAACCTTAATCACTCCCCAGTCTCGGACGATAGGAATCCGTGCAGCAAGTTTATTTATCAGATTTGAAATGAAAGGAATATATTTGGGAATTAAGAGCCGAGTTTCCGTTTTGGTGATATGAAATCCTGCCCGCTCGAGCATGGCTCGAAACGCGCCGATGGAAATTCTATGATGGGGGCCTTCTTTCATTTTTAATTTTAATTTCTCGCCAAGCATTAAGATTGGCTCCCAGGCGGGATTGGCCATGGTGATGATGAGTTTGCCGTTCTTTTTTACTAATCTACTAAGGGTTTTGATAACTTCTGCGGGTTTCTCCAAATGCTCGATAACATCAAAAAATAAAATCACTTCAAAGGGGCGATCAGTAGAAAAATCAACTATGTCAGTCGCATAAAAAGAGAGATTTTTTTGATCGCCGTGCCGGACATTCGCAATCTGAATCATTTGAGGAGAAATATCAACACCCACGCCCTCGGCAGAAGAGACTGCAGCTAACATGCTGCCCGTACCGCAACCCGCGTCCAGCACACGATCACTTGGACGAACTTCCCTAGAGGCAATCGATTCTAATTCACGATAATAGTACCAGTTTTTCTTTTTCCAGTAGTCGTATTCGGCCGCGATGGCGTCAAAATGGCCGGTAATCTCATCTTGAACGCTCATTGTCTTAGCCTAACACAACAAATATGCCGCCGATAATAAGAGCAACCCCAAGCAGTTGAATCATACGGATCGGCTCGCCCAAGACAATTTGCGAGAAGATGAGGATAAAAATGACGTTTAACCCAATGCCGACGGGATAGACAAGCGAGAGGTTGGTTTTGGAAAGCAGCAAAATCCAGACGATGAACGAAAGCCCGTAGGAAATAAGCGCGATAATAAAACTCGGCAGCGAGAGAAGCCTTAAAAAAAGATGATACAGACCCTCGCCGCCTGGAGCCACCGGTCCTGCGAGACGCACCCCGCGCTTAAATAAAATCTGACTCAAGACCGCGGTCGCGGAGGTAAAAAGCAAAAGACTGATGAGCTTTAACATGCCTAAGGATTAAACTTTAACTTGCGCGCGGCAAAGATGCACATTTGCAGGAGTAGTAAACCATGTCGAAATCGCTGGATATTGGTCGAGCCGTAGGTTCGCTCTTTATATCGGATGGGAACTTCAATAATTTTTAAATTTAATTTTGAGGCGCCAAACAGCAAATCGTAATCGCCGAAAGGATCAAAGTCGCCGAAATACGAGCGATTGGCGGCGATACGGAGATAATCCGACTTTGAGAGTACTTTCGTGCCGCAAAGCGTATCTTTAATGCGTTGAGACAATAACCAGGAAAAAGCCGTCGCGAAAAACTTGTTACCTAAGATATTCAAAAACCGCATGGCCTGCTTTTCCATCGGATACACAAGCCGCGAACCGTTAATGAAGTCCCCGCGGCCAGAAACATACGCTTCATAAAACTTCGGCAGATCCTCGGGCGCAACCGTCATATCAGCATCCAAAATCATAAGCAGTTCGCCTCGTGCGAGGCCAAATCCTTTATGGACAGCATCCCCCTTTCCTTTTCCGTCTTGTTTTGCAATCGTGATATTTTTCTTGCCTTTGTATTTGTCGGCGACGCGTTCAATTTCTTCCCAAGTGCCATCAGATGACCCGCCTTCAATAAAGATAATCTCTGAATACTGGGGGAAGGCAGGCACCCGCTCAATTATTTTCTCGATGTTCCCTTTTTCATTGCGAGCCGCAACAACAACCGAAACTGATACCGGCTGGCGGACAATATGCGGCCGTGCGACGACGTAGTTTACCAAACCAAGACGCCACAACAATGGCAAACGAACGATGATCTGGTTAAAAAACCAGGAGACAACTGGAATATACACCGGCACCAATACCCGCCGGCCGGATTTTATCACCTCAAATCCCGCAAGCGCCAAAAAATTCTCAAGATCTGCCGGAGACAGCCAATTTTGGAGCGGCGGTTTTGCCTTTAACTTTAGTGACTCAAGCAATACAAGAACTGGCTGCCACAAATAATTGTGATAGATAATAACCAGCCTTCCTTCTTCGTTGATAATGGCTTTCGCATTCTCCAGCGCCTTCTGAATGTCATAGAGTGAGCCGACTAATTCAGAAAATAAAATACAATCAAAATGGTCGCGGGTGCGCAAAGACTCAATGTCATCAACCTGCACGTCAAGCCCGGGATGCAGCTTTAAAGAGAGTTCGATGGTCTTCGAGCTGATGTCAATGCCTTTTTTTTCTTTTACGTTTAAACTGGAAAGTAAATCGCCTGTTCCGGAACCAACCTCCAATAAGGAGACATTTCGCGGAACTAAAAAATTAAGTAGATTTCTAATTTGCTGATGGTAATAATTACGCCTGCCGTGCCAGCGCGCCATTTCATCGGCCCTGGCATCATAGTATTCCTGAATCACTTTTTTCATACTGAAAAGCTTGGCTTTGATTTATTTTCTTGATACCAGCCAATCGTCTTTTTGAGTCCGTCCTCAAAGGATGTTTTCGCAAGAAACCCGAAATGTTTTTCCGCGCGGGAGACATCGAGCTTGCGGCGTGGCTGGCCATCGGGTTTTGATGTGTCCCAACGAACTTTGCCTTTGTAGCCGACAAGCCGCGCAATTAAACCTGTTAAATCCTTGATGGAAATTTCGAATGCTGAACCGAGGTTAACCGGATCCCGCCCGTCATAGTTCTCGGCGGCTTTCACAATTCCTTCGGCGGCGTCATCAACATACAAAAACTCACGCGTTGGAGTGCCCGTTCCCCAGGCTTCCACATAGGGCGAGCCGCTTTCTTTCGCTTCAACAAATTTTTTGATGAGAGCTGGAATCACATGCGATGAGACGGGGTCAAAATTATCACCCGGCCCATAGAGATTTACCGGAAGCAAATAAATCGCATTAAATCCATACTGGTCGCGATAACTTTGGGCTTGCACCAGCATCATTTTTTTGGCGAGTCCATAGGGCGCATTCGTTTCCTCGGGATAGCCGTTCCAAATGTCGTCTTCACTGAAGGGAACTGGAGCAAATTTAGGATAGGCACAAACAGTTCCGATCGCTACGAATTTTTCAATCTTGGCTTTTCGCGCCGCCTCCATTAATTCGGCGCCCATGATTAAATTGTCATAATAAATTGTCGCGGGATTTTCGCGATTAAACCCAATCCCACCAACTTTCGCCGATAGATGAATAACCAGGTCTTTGTCTTTCACGACCTCTTCGCAAACTTTCCTTTCTCGCAAATCGTGCGTCTTTGAACGAGGAATATAGATACTCTTTTCAGGCACTCCTCGACCTTTGAGCGTGCGAACAACTGCTGAACCTAGAAATCCAGCCCCACCGGTAACTAAAATTTTCTTATCGCGCAATTCCATGACACTAGCTTTTGGTCTTCATTGATTTCTCCTTTAAAGCTTTTTGCTTTATAGGCCTGTGCTTAGCTGAAACTCCAGCCTCTTTTAAATCCTCATCTACCATCAGCTTAACTAATTTTTCAAATTTTATTTTTGGTGCCCAGCCTAAAACTTTTTTAGCTTTTGAGGCGTCCCCGCGAAGCTTATTTACCTCGGTCGGCCGGAAGTGCGCTGGATCGATTTCGACGTACTTTTTCCAATCAAGTCCGGCGTAGTCAAAGGCTCTCTCTAAAAACTCGCGCACCGAATGGTCCTCACCGGTCGCAATCACAAAATCATCCGGCTTGTCGGCTTGCAGCATCAACCACATAGCCTCGACGTATTCCGGCGCGTACCCCCAGTCGCGCCTCGCCTCTAAATTTCCTAAATATAACTTGTCTTGTTTTCCGACGAGGATATTGGCGATAGCTTTCGTAATCTTTTTGGTTACAAATAACTCGCCACGCCGTGGCGACTCATGGTTAAATAAAATACCGTTTGAAGCAAACATGCCGTAGCCGTCGCGATAATTTTTCGCTGTCCAGTGAGCGGCGACTTTGGCAATCCCATAAGGGCTGCGCGGATTAAAGGGCGTGGTTTCCGTCTGCGGCATTTCTAACACATCGCCATACATCTCGGAGCTTGAGGCCTGATAGAAGCGCGTGTGATTTAGACCCGCGTCGCGCATGGCGTCTAAAATACGCAAGGTACCGATACCGGTAACATTCAACGTGTACTCTGGAATATCGAATGAACCACGCACGAATGATTGCGCGCCCAAATGATAAATCTCATCAGGACGGATGGTGCGCAGCAAGCGATTCAAGACCGAAGCATCGGTTAAGTCGCCGTAGTGAAGAAAGAAACGTTCGGTCGGGGTGCCTGATGGATCGATTAAATGGTCAATCCGCCAGGTATTCGGAACGGAGGCGCGCCGTATAATGCCATGCACCTCATAGCCTTTCTCCATCAGCAAATCGGCCAAATATGACCCGTCTTGGCCCGTGATGCCCGTGATTAAGGCTTTCTTACTCCCCTTCATAAAGTCGTCAGTTAGGATAATACAGAATGTTGTCTGATTCAACCTGATGCCGATTCTCCTTTAATTTTATGACGGAGTAAGCTGCAAGCACAAAAAGAAATGGCGTTATGGGAACACGGTAGCGTGCCTGAGCAACAGGACCCGTCAAAACCGCAAAATAGAAAATAATCGAGAGCAATATGAGAATAGTCATTTTTGCGGCTCGAGAATCGCGTCTCAAAAACGCGAGCGGAAACGAAAGAAACGCGAGGATCGAGCAAAGCCCCCAGAAGACGAGGCCGGTAAAAAAGAGAATGGCGGTTAATGCATCAGACTTAAGATACAAAAATAACGTCTGAAACTCATGGTGAAATATAAGATAGGTTATGTTCGGTAACGCTCCCAAATGGACGCCGAGCTCCGAGGCGAGTAGACGATACCCATCCGAAAAAAAGAAGGTACCCATCGAAAGGATCTGAAGCTTTAGATAATCTTTTTTATATTGGCTGATAATCGCGAGTGACTCGTGCGTCAGGTATGGGCCATACTTCACGTCATTTAGCTCCTCTTTTGACCGGAGATCGGGGAAATCTTTTTTGGCTCGGTCATAGAGAAACTCATCGGCTTCCCCCGCGGAAATATGTTTCTCAAAAACCAGCAGCTGTTCGACGTTATAGAAATACAGCGTATGCGGTCCCTTGGTGGCAAATGAGTAGGTCCCGAGTTCTTTTAAATTACGAAGCGACCAAGCGCCAATAATGAGATATCCGCCCACGAGAAACAAACCCGCATAAAAAATCATCTTCCGCGCGCCAATTTTTTTAAATAGAAGAATGAGCAACCATAAGGCGCCAAGCGGCAGAAGGTAAAGGCCGATCGGACGCAAAAAGGCGGCGAGACCAAGAGAGAGTCCTGCAAAGAAAAAATCACGCGGGTTTAGATTTTGGTACGCCAGTTTCGCCAAATACCAGCCAAGAATCAGAAAAAAAAGAAATAATGATTCCGAGAGAACAGAGTTCGCTGAATAGGCGTTCCAGGGCTCGATAGCAAATATGACACCCCCCAAAAAAGCGGCCTTAAAGGGTAAAAGCCCTTTCAAAGAGGCAAAAAATAGCACAGCGGCATACGATACGAGAAAAATCTGAATAAGAAGCGCGAAAATCACCGTGCCAAATGGCACTGCTGTCGTGGCAAGAAAGAGCGGATAGCCCGGCGTACTCATCGATTCCAGACGATAGGGCGGGGTTGCGTCGCTCGAGAACACGTGGTGGTAAAAAATATTTTCCGCTCTCGGTAGGTAGCCGTCAGACTGAATTTGGGAAAACGGCTGATGCCAGCCAAAGATTGAGCCAATGAAAACAAAAAAGACGAGCTTGACCGCAATCGAAGCCCAAAATATTATTTTTTCGTTTTTATTGAGTCGAAACATGCCTCACAAGAAATGAAAGGATCGCACGCGCGCGATGATCCCAGGTGTATTGACTCACCTTAATTTTCGCGGCTTTGGCTTTTCCCTCTCCAAATTCTAGATTTTGAAAAACTTCTTTCATTTTTTCAGCCAACGACTCTGGATCATCGGGTCGAAAAAAGAATACCTCTTCCTCGCTCACAATTTCGCGAATCGCGGGAAGATCAGCCGCAACGATAGGCTTTCCGGAGGCCATATACTCAAATAGCTTAATCGGTGAAGTGCTGTAGACCGATTCCGGATCTTGGGCTGAATTCGGCAGTGCGAGTATGTCGGCCGTAGCTAGATACCGCGGAATCTCATTATGCGGCCTTCTCCCCAGTAAATGAATATTTGCGTAACTGCCAAATTTTTTTCTGAAGTCCTCATATTCGCGCGGCGAGCCGCCGATAAAGACAAAATCGTACGTGGGAAGGATTTTAGCGGCGCGAGCCAAAATGTCTGCCCCCTTCCAGCCGAAAAGATTTCCGGTATAGAGAATGACCGGTCTTTCAGCGCTGAATCTGAAACTGGCTGGAGATAGGCCCACAAATTCAGTCGGATCAAATCCATTGGGAAATGATATGATGCGGTTTTTTGAAAATCCGAATTGGAGTATCAGCTGGTCTGCTTTCCATTTGTTGGTTGAGATGATGCCACGCATTCGTTTCAAAGTTAGACGCCAGAACCATAATCCAGATCTCGGGAAATTATGCATTTCGTAGAAAACATTTCTCGTACGGAACGAAAAGAGAAGGGTGGAAAATATATCGCGCGTAAATAGTATATCCGTTTTTTGTACGGGTATTCTGATGGTCGCAAACGCAAACGAGATGGCTTCGATGACATAACCAAGATAGCCCCAGGAGACAAGATCCCAAACGGGGAGCCAGCGAATCTCAAATGATTTGGGAATTCCATAAAACTCAAAAGGATCGGCTGTAATCAGATTCTTCCTCCTGGGCACAACTAGCGTCACCGCCGCACCGGCGCTGGAGAACGCCTCACACATTTTTACGATTTGAAGCCCATGCGCGCGCTCGGTCGGCATCCTGACATTTGCGACATAGATAATCCGGCTAGTCATGTTTCTCTAGAATAAAATGGATGTGCGCGGGATCGTCGGCGTAGCCTCGAGCCTTTAAAACTCGGAATCTAGCCTCCTTGAACTGATGCCTAATACGCGCCAGCGAAAAGCCGGACATGCCAATTTCCCAATGATGTTCGGGGGTTGAGGTTTTTGTTTTCCAAAAATGAGGAACTTTAAAAAATACAGTTACTTTTTTGAGTAAGGGAATTTTAAATGAAAGCATGAATTGCGAGCCAACGTGAGGCAACGAGATGACAACATACTCCTGGGATACGCGATGCAATTCACCAAGCGCATTTTCTAGCTCCCCAAATGGAATATGTTCTAAAATTTCAGCCGCCAGAACAGTATCGAAAGAATTATCAGCGAGAGGCAGTTTAACCACCGAAGCCACGAGATCAGGATTCAACGAGGCATCGATATCGACTGTTGTTACTTGAATATTCAATTTTTTTAATGTCTCACGGACAATTGAGTTTCCCACGCCGATTTCTAAAACCGATTGCGGCTTTGTCGAGACTACATTCTCCAACTGATGCCAATAGCTCATCCAGCGCTCGGCCTTGATGTAGCGCCAGTTAAAATAGTGCTCGCGTTCGACTTGGACGTTATGCATGGAGGATAGCTTTAATGATGGCAAACTGATAACGGATGCGCCGGATTTCAAGCTTCGGTGGGTAGGAGTCGCCAAGGCCGTGAAGCATATAATTTCTGATCGATTTTATGATGATCACGAGAATAGTGCGGAGGGCAAGAAACAGGCCTCTACCTTTCCCGCCAACCGAATGACCTCCGTACCGAGATTGGTAGATAGGCATATCGCGTGCAAGATCCCGCCGATAATCCTCTTCTGAAGATCGGGACGCTACGTAATAATGCCAGGGATTTTGCAAAGTTCCGATAGAGCCTGAAGCAACACGGAAGCGCTCATGAATGGGTTTCTCGAAACGGCCTTTCGACTTTCTAAAAAATCGAATTTGATAAGCCGGGTAATTCGATGAAAACCGAATCGGCTTGCCATCCAATATTATTTGACCCGGAACCTGAAACGCCGTATGCGAAGGATTCTTGGAGACGACATCCTTGATTTCCGCCGCCAGCCCTTGGCTAATAGACTCGTCGGAATCAACATACAAAACCCAGTCATATTTGGCATGCGAGAGACAGTCGTTCCTTAAGCAGGAAAAATCCGTGACACTGCCGTTTTTGAGACAAGCTTCGTGTTGTAAAAATATCGAAGCATTGTGGCGACGGGCAATTTCGACCGTCCCGTCGACCGAGCCTCCATCAGAGACAATGACGTCATCAAAGTCTTTCACTGACAAAAGAGCGCGCCCCAAGGTCGCTTCAGAGTTTTTCGTCAGTATGAAGACTGAAACCGGAATTTTATCCATGGATGATCAAACACCATAGCGCGTAATACCAATCAGCGACCCGAGTCAGCCGCAAAACAAATTCAGAAAATCCGATCGACCGATCGATTTGGATACGCGGCAGAAGATAGGGATCATTGCCTGGTTTTATGGTTGTTTGAATTACCGTCACTGCTCCACGATATCCGGCATCTTTTATGATATTTCGCGTGCCAGTGCTGAAATTTCCCTTTGGATAGGCAAAAAAATGGACGGGAATTTCCAGCATAGCCTCAAGCAGTCTCTTTGATTTTATGACTTCTTCTTTTTGATTCTCGGCTGAAAGCCTGGTTAATTTTCTGTGCGTCATGGCGTGGCTGCCGATTTTGACAAGCGGATGAGCAGAAATTTCTTTTAAGGCGACGCCCTGCAGGGTCGGCAGGTTTGTTCCTAAGTCTTTAGCATCAACGACTCCAGCCGAAACAAATAATGTCACTGGTATTTGATACATCTCCAAAATTGGCAGGGCATTGGTTTTGAAGTCTTCATAACCATCATCAAAGGTAACTGCTATGGAGCGATGAGCAAGCAATTTTATTCCTTTGGCATATTGGCAGACATCGGCGAGTGAGACCGGATGATACTGTTCTTTGATATATTTGATTTGGCGTTGAAAATCAGCCGGGGAGACGGAATAAAACCAATCATCATCCCGGACCGAGTGATACACCAGAACTAAAACTTCAGGACGAGAAAGCCATGGAGAGACCAGCCGGCAGCATAGACTTAAAAATCCGAGCGTGAATAGTCGGATAGCTTGTTTTAACCTATTCGCAAAAATCCCTTTGCCCATGAGGCCGTTACGCCAATGCGATGGAAATTAGCTGAAACTTAGGCTATAGTTTTACCGTTACGTATAGTATAGAACCGGAGTTTTTAGGCCAAAGTTTTAAATATAGCCCCGTCCGTAGGCTGATGATACCATGCAGAAGTTTGAAAAACGAAAGATCGGAGTCATTGGTCTGGGTGCGGTCGGCGGCGCCGTATTTTCGGCGCTTGCGAGTCTCGGCCACGACATGAGGGGGTTTGATAGTAAGTACCCCGAACAGAGACTAGAAAATTTGCTGGACCGGGAAATTATTTTTATTTCACTCCCGACGCCATCTCGGCCTGATGGAAGCTGTGACGCTGGCATCATCGAGGAAACCCTGGCTACTCTCGAAAGACATAATTTCAGGGGACTTATAACCATCAAGTCAACTATCATTCCGGGAACGACTGATACCCTGCATGATAAGTTTCCAGAGTTGAGACTCGCGCATAATCCCGAGTTCTTACGCGAAAAATACGCCCAAGAAGACTTTTTAAAACATCAGGATCTTTGCGTTATCGGCGCATATAATCAGGCGGATGCAGAACTTCTCGAGAGTATTCATCGAGGTGTTGCCAAAGACATCGTTTGGCTCTCCCCCAAAGAGGCCGAAGCTGTAAAATATTTTACCAACAGTTTTAATGCCACACGGGTCTTATTCTCAACTGAATTTTACGAGCTCATGCGAAAACTCGGCATTTCATACGAGAAGGTAAAAAATGCCGCGGTGAAGCGCTATAATATTGAGGATCATTATCTCGACTGCAATGACAGCCTGATGGGCTTTGGCGGGAAATGCTTGCCGAAAGATGCCATGGCGCTGGCCCATTTATCCAAAGAGGTCATGCCCGAGCGCGATTTCTTTCCGTTTCTCGTTCGAGAAAATGCCAAATACAAAAAACTTTTCATGACGCCCGATAAACCGGCGCTTTCAATTTTGATTTTAACGCAGAAAGTCAGCGAGGCTGATTTTGATCTGTGGTTTTTTATCCGCTGGATCAATACCTTCGCCAAATATTTTGCCGAAGTCAAGGTGATTTGCCTCGAGGAAGGCAGATACGACCCGTTGCCCAAAAATGTTGAGGTGGTAAGTCTAGGCAAAGAGCTCGGTAATCTGAAAATTGCACGACTTTTTAATTTTTACCGCTATCTTCTGCGGTTCTTGCCCCAAGTTGATGGTGTCTTCATCCACATGAATCAAATTTATGCCATTTTAGGCTGGCCGCTTTACATCTTGTTCGGCAAGAAAAAGGCGCTTTGGTATAACCATCGGACCGTCAATTGGGATGCAAGACTGGCGGCACATCTGGTGGATGCGGTGCTGACCGCCTCATACGATACCTTCCCTTATAAGACGAAAAATCGGGTGGCAACCGGCCACGGCATTGATACGAACTTCTACCGGCCCATGGATGAAATCGCGCGTGATAAAACATTCCGACTTCTTTCATTGGGCCGCATTACTGAAACCAAAAATCAGATGCTCATGTGCCAAGCGGTAAAAGCGCTAAAAGATAAAGGGGTACGTGTTCTCCTTGATATCTACAGCCTGCCGGCACTCGATAAAGACTGGGAGTATTACGGCCGCATTAAGCAATACATTCAAGATAACCAATTAGAAGATAGGATTTTCCTAAAAGGCCGGGCCGAGAACTTCGATATGCCAAAAATCTACAACTCACATGATTTATTTTTAAACCTGGCAGGCAAAACCGGTATCGATAAAGTCGTGCTCGAAGCCATGGCCTGCGGGCTGAATGTATTGACGAGCAACGGAACTTTTAAGCCGCTCGTCCCAGGTGAAAATTTCATCGAATCGCTCTCATTGGAACATCTGGCTCGAAAAATCGAGGAATTTTCGCAGCGTCCGGGCAAAAAGAACCTTGCCTTGCGCGAGGAGGTAGTAAAACGACATAACTTGGATGATTTAATCCAGCGCTTCTACGACTTCTACGCCTTCAACCACTAGCTGGAGCGAAGAAGTTCTTGGTATTGGGCGGCATATTCCTCAAAAGATTGAATCGAAGAAATTTTTGAATGATTCATGGGAAGAATCTTAGGGTCTTGGTATATGCGAAAAAGTGCCTCACCAAGACCTGTAATGTCCCCGACCGGCCGCACGAACCCATTTACGCCATCAATCACGGCCTCCCCCGCCAGGCCGACGTCCGTCATAACGACTGGCACGCCGAGTGAAACGGCGTCGGCCGCAGCCATTCCCCAACCGTCGTAGAAAGAAGTAGATAACAGCGCATCGGCTTTTAAATAGTACGGCAGAACATCATATTGCCAGCCGGCAAATTGGACCGAAGTGGACAAAGACTTGGCTTTTTCCCGTAAGTATTCCTCCTCCCCACCCGCGCCAACGAATATGAGCTTCCCTTTCCCGCCGAGACTAAGAAAATGATTGAAGGCTTCGAGCGCCACCTCTCCACCTTTTTCTTTTTCGAGACGGCCGACAAATAAAACCGTAAAAATATCATCCGTAACTTTTTTATGAGGAAATTCAGACGAGAAAACATTCCAAATCGGTAAAATGGTGATCTTTCGAGGTGAAATCCCGATAGCCTCGAGGCTATTCCCAATGCGGGCCGAAACGACTCGAATACAGTTGGCTCGCGGTAGGACGAAAAGGGCTATGAGATAACGAATATAATTAGCCAAAGAATGTCGACGGAAATAGGGCGAGAAAATATCAGTATGGACTTGAACCTGGAGGTGAATGCCAAATTTCTGCGCGAGCAGCCAGCCGGCAAGACCGGTCTCGAAGGGATCCTCGGCGGTTATGACCCACTGTGAAGACGACCGAAGAATACCTTTTCCCACCGCATACATCTGCCCAAAAAACATAGGACGGAATCGGGGACTGACCGAATAAAGCGTAATATTTTCGAATTTCTCCACCGGAAACTTTTTTCTCGTCTTGCAGATTATATGAAATGAATTAAATCCTTGGGCGTAGCGCCTGACGCGGCGGCGCACAGAGGAAGCGGGATCAAAAATTTTCTCATCGGTGCCGATGGATAAAACATTTTTCTTTTGACCGGTAAGTAGCGCGTTGCTATGATGCATCAATGAAAAAAATCGCCTTTTTCCTGCTGGATTTCCTGGGTTTTTGGCGCTGGGCTCTCGCCGCGGCCGGCAGCCGCACAATTTTGGTCTATCACGGTGTTTCCTCGGATACGGGGTCAGGCATTTTTAACTACCGGAAAAAATTTATCCAGCCCAGGAATTTTGAGAATCAGCTTCGCTGGCTTTGGCGCTTTTATACCATTGTACCGTTAAACTCCCTGCTGGAAACGGCGGATCCCGGCCGTCGGCTGGCCATTACGTTCGACGACGGGTATGTAAATAATTACACCGAGGCTTTTCCTATCTTAAAGCGACTTAACACTCCCGCAACCGTATTTCTTACAACCGCGCTGGTTGGGAACGAGTCTCCACTCTGGGTTGATAGAATAGAATATGCCATCGGACACGCAAAAAAAGATACAATTGATTTAACCATTGACGGCAAATCTAGGAGGTTCCCCATCAGATCGCGGGAAGAGAAAGAAAAAGCTGATGATTTTCTAAGAACGTACTGCAAACAAATTAATGGAGAAGAAAAGGAGAAGTTAATTTTGGAGGTTGAAAATCAGTCTGAAACAAAACTTAGACTGGAGGGTTCGCCATACGAAGGACTGGCCTGGGACTACATACGCGAAATGGAGGCCTCAGGTCTGATACATTTTGCCCCGCACACCAAAACTCACCCGATTTTATCACACATCTCGCCAGATGAAGCGCGTATTGAAATTAATGAATCAAATGACATCATCAAACAAAAATGCAGCCAGTATATTCCCGTATTCGCCTACCCCAATGGCCAGCCGCGCGATATCACGGTCTCAATTATCGAAACTCTTAAGGCGGCAGGACTTCATTATGGACTCACGACTGTCCCGGGATCATTTAATACTATTGACGATCCATACGCGATCAAACGAATTACCATGGATGCGACTGATGACATGCGCTTTTTCCGGCTGACCGCGAGCGGCCTCCGAGCGAGACTGGTTAACCTCGTCAATATCTTTCGCGCCGAGCATAAGCGACCGGAAGAATTTTTCCATGAAACGGCTGACCCATATCTGAAAGAATATAGCCGTGCTACGCCCGAAGGCTATTCATTTCGCGAGCGGAAACGTCTCACGCTCCAGATGCTCGGAAACACGCGGGGAAAACGCGTTCTCGATGTTGGGTCCGGCCCCGGCGTCATCATAGGAGAATTGCTCGACCAGAAAGCTTCAGTGACTGCAGTTGACTTAGCCCCCGGCATGACCGAACTTTTAAAGAAACGTTTCCAAAGCCCCAGGCTTGCGGCTGAAGTCGGCGATATTCAGCATCTGCGATTTTCCGCCAATGCATTTAATATGGCAACGGCGCTTGGCGTGCTCGAATATTTAAAGGAGGATGCGAGTGCCATGCGGGAGCTACATCGCGTACTCGATATCAACGGCCAAGCTATCATCTCATTCCCCAATTATTGGAGCCCCTGGCGCGTTTGGAATCGAATTCTGGTTTTTATTTTTGGCTTCACCTGGCGCGGGCTGAAACGACTTTTAGGCAAAGAAGTACACCCCCTAACGCACCGAGAATACAAAGAAAAAGAAATACGGCGACTCGCCGCATCGACTAACTTTGAAATTCAAGATCTGGTCGGATATAACTTTAGGATCTTACCCTTCCCGCTAGATAAACTTTTGCCCGGACTCACAAATATAATCGCAGACCGGCTCAAACGTAACGAACGCAATGAACTTAAGTGGCTGGCGACGGCCTATCTCGTGCGCTTCAAGAAAATTAACTAGCTAAAGCAGCACTGCATACTCTTTTGCCACGTCGCTCCAAGATCTTGGAGACGACACTGCGACAGCTTTTCGCAGATCCGCATACTGGCCGTCATCCATCATACGCAAAAATGCCGCCTCAATGGATGATTCATCAAGCGGATCGACACGCAAAACGCCGTCTGCTCTCGCCTTTTCCAGGCCTGAATACTTGGTCAGAATGGCCGGTGTGCCAAGCGCCAAAGACTCGGTAATAATGTTCGGGGCTACATCGGAATATGACGCGACGGCGGCGGCGCGGGCGGATTCAAGCCTCTCAAACATATCTTTTTGGGCCATCGAGGCATGAAAGACCACCCGATCGGTATGTAAAGTTTTGACGAACGTTTTCAGCGCTTCCTCCTCGGGGCCTTCGCCGATGATTTCAAACATAAACGGCCTGTTCATTTTTTTTTGCGCTGTGATAAATGAACGTATGGTTCTTTTGAGATTCTTTAAAAACAAAAATCGGCCAACATATAAAAAGCGGCTGTATTCTCTCTCTGACTCTTGGGCCGCACCCTGGCGAGCCAGGCAGACGTTTTGCACGACTGTTACTTTAGTTGGGTCTAAGCCATAAGCTCGAATAAAAATATCTTTTTGCCATTCGGTATTAAAAGCAACTGTTGCGGCATGCTGCAGAGTATAACGCACCGCCTGAAAAATAATTCGCTCCTTGAAGGATAAATCCGGCGCCCGTTGATAGAAATCCGGGAGGGAAAGCTCCGCTCGGCGGCTCATCACAAATCCCTCCCAAAGAAAATCACCGCCCACGCGGACGATATAGCGTTTTCCCAAAATGCGGCTTGCGATAGCGACAGGAAATCCCAGGCTTGCATGATCCAGCAGTAAAACGGCATCCGCTTTAAAAACGAGATTGATGGCTTTTAAAAATGTCAGGCTATGCCGCACGCCGCTTGGGATCTCCAGGGAGACGCGATGAACTCCTGCAGTTGGATCACCATGAGCATAGGTAAGTATCGAGACCTGCCAGCCTTTCTGTTTAAAATAGTCGGCCAGTGCTAACGCATACAGCGCCGGCCCGCCGATTGCCGGCGGGAAGATGCCTGTTGCAATCAGAACTGATCTTTTTTTATTCATTTCTGCCAGGAACACTGCCCCGTATTTTTCGCTAATATCGTGCCAATTATATTCTTGGGCCTTTTTCTTGCCCGCTTCGATAAGCAAATTCCGCAGCCGGGTGTCAGTTAAAATTCGCCCGATGGCAGCTGCCGTTGAGTTTGGATTTTCAGGCTCGGCCAAAAGACCAGTCTCCCCATCAACTAAAAACTCGGGGATACCGCCGACCGGCGTTCCAATGATGGGCACACCGGCCGCCATGGCTTCAATAAATGAATTGCCCATGCCTTCGGAGCGCGAGGGACGTACAAATACGTCGGCAATGGCTAAATACCGTGGCAGATCGTGATACGGCCTAGAGCCGAGAAAAAGAATTCGTTTGTTAGTTGCCAGTCTCTTTAAACTCTCTTTTTCAGCACCGTCGCCTAAAATCAAAAGATAGGCTTGTCCTTTAAGATCTTGGGGCAAAGCCAGAAAAGCCCGAATCAGAATATCAATGCCATTTTTCTTGACCAAGCGAGAAGTCGTAACAATAATTTTGGCGCCTTCGGGTATCTCCAGTGAGGTTCGTAATTCATCATTCTCAACGGTGGAAAATTTCTTCTCAAACAACGCCAGATCCACGCCGTTTGAGATGAGCTGGACATTTTTTTGGTAGCCGAAGCCTTTGGCCAGCCTCGCCAGATATGAACTGATGGCCGTCACCGCTGATGATCGCCGAAGCGCCATACGCCAGGCCAGCCCGATGAGCCCGCCTCGAGAATGTCGCAGGTGTGATTCGGGATCGCCTTCCTGGAGCGTCAAAACAATGGGAATATGACGTTTAAATAAAATATTAAAAATGTAAGGAATGCCCGAGGCAAATGACACCATCACCGGCCAAAAAAGTTGGGCGGGACGCTTTTTGTCCGTTTGATGGACGATGAAAGGTCCTAGAACGGGAAGTAAAATTTTATCGAAGGCATTGCCGAAGCCGATGCGAAGAATGGTGCAGCCGCCACGCACTTCTTCTTTTTTTAAATTTTTTTTCAGGCGGCCCGTAATCACGACAAAATCAAACGAGTCTTCGAGTCGTCTAATGACCTCTTCGGCTGCGATTTCAGCTCCGCCGACGAGCGGCCAAAAGGCAGTTGAAAATACGTAAATTGTGGCTCTAGTATTCATTTATGAGATGACGCGGCGCAGAAAAACGGCGCCGAAACCGCTAAGCAGCGCAAGCAGCATACCCCCTACGAGAAACCCCAGCCGCAGTCTTTCTTTTAAACCTATGGCGGCGAGCGACGATGTGGCCGCGGCCTGAACACCCCTGTCTCCTGCAACGCTGGCTAAATCGGCCTTGTTTCTTGGATCTTCCAGACTTCTCGAAGATGTATTGATTGCTCGAACGCTCGATCCGGAATCCGCTAAAGATGCAATGGCGACGCTGTGCTGTCCGATCGAGAAGGCTGGCTCTGCTGAAACTATTACGCCGTTTGGGTAGAAAAACGCCAGATCTTGGATTGACTCGGCATCGAGGCCCGTCGTTTTATTCGGCAAAATTAGCGTCCTATTTTGGCGGATGAAAGTATTTTTGGGCAAGGTGAACTGCGTATTTGATTTTCCTTTGAGCATCCAGCCGGATAGATCGACCTCGACTGCCGAATGATTTATGAGTGAAACAAAACCGTCGGCACCCGGCTCGACGTTGGCGAGAGCTATATGATTTTCAGTAATGCTCACATCCTGATTTTCCGACCCAACAGCCTCTTCCGAATTGACGGATAATGAAACCGTATAAACTCCCGGAAATGCAAACGTGTGCGATACACCCGGACCCTCCATCACCGCACCGTCATCAAAGTTCCAGAGGAATCTCACGTGATCAGTCACCGGTTTTTTATTTAACCACGCCTTGCCAAGAAAGGTGTGGGGCGCTCCGATGATGCCGTTCGATTCAGCGGTAATGGAAACATCCAGCCGAGGAACCGTATACAGCGGAGCAACTGAAAATTGAGGCGCGGTTGATTCAGGAGTTGAGGACCCGTCGCTATTTTGCGGACCGGAATCATCAGATCCGCCGGCTGCAGAATTTGTTTGTCCAACGGTCGGAGCGGCATAAATTTTCCAGGCAGAGGCGCCCATAGCCGCCCCATCGCTGACAAGTCCAATCGACCCGCCTTCGCTGAAATTCGAGATATCGACATACTGGCCGACGGTCCAAAGTCCGGCGTCAGCCGCAGTCGACTCCCAAGTCTTGCGCTCGGCGCTTCCCGGTTTCTGGTATCGGACAAAGGTGCGAATCGTATCCTTGGTACGATCACCCGCCGTAAACAAAGCCGCGGAGCCGGAGCTGTTGCCCATATTGGCGGTCGCTCCAGGAAAAAAATAAGTGCTGGCGGTATTTAGGCCGTCTTTTCGCAAATTAAGCGTCAAAAACGAATGGGCGGCAATGTTAGCGCCGCTGGGGAAGATAAAATAGCCGATGCCATCGGGATAGACTTGCCAGCCAGACAGGTCCACGTCATCCGAACCGGCATTATAAAATTCAATTATCTCTTGGCCGGTATCGCTGCCGGCTGGATCGAAGAGAACTTCGTTGATCGCGACTGATCCAGCCAGTGCGGCGCTGGGAAAAGAAAACAAAAGAAACCAGACATAGAGGCCGCCGCGTCTCCAGTCTGTTTTGGCTATATCCATTTCAGGCGCCAAGGCTTTTTAACGTTTGCTCAACGTCGCTCGATTTAGCCGGATCAATTTGCATAAGTTTTCTAAAATAGAAAATGGCCTCGGTTTTATTTCCAATTTCTTCATAATATTCTGCTGCATACGAGGTCAGATCCTCGTTATTGGGATTTTTTTGAAGCCCTTCGAGCAGGGGCGCTGCCGGATTAATGCCGGCACTTTGATAACTATACCGATACAGATCGGAAAGCGAAACATAATCCCGGATAACTTTCGCATCGTTTTGGATGGCTGTTTTATACATCAGCTCGGCTCTCGGAAAATTCGGCAGATCATGAAAGTAGAGGTCCCCCAAATTAATGAACGAAACAATGTTTTTCGGCCGAATCAGACTGGCATACTCCCAGGCGTCGCGGGCGCCTTGGTTATCGCCGATTTCATGTTTCATCAGCCCCGCGATAATCCAGGGATCAAGCTGATCGGCATTGACATCAATCGACCCCGCAGCATCCAGCAGTTTTTGATGCAACTGGCTTAGCTGCTCGGAGGAAAAAACTGCGACTTCTTTCGGATCAATCTTCCATTCACGCAGATCCCGTCCGATATAAGGCGGCAGGTTGCCGAAATTTTTAGATTTTATTTTGTGCGTTTGATCCCAATAGATGCGTCCGCCAAGCACTGCCAATATCAAGGCCGCCATTAGCGCAAAACCAATAAACTCCGGCCGCATAGTTTTTAATTTCGGGGAAAAATCGTCCATGTCTTTTGCCTTCCTATCGGATTTAAACGTCAAATCGAAACAGCCGAGGAGGGATAAGGGCTCGTTTTATTGCAGGAACGAGAATGTTGCGTTGCCGACTGACGCCTGATCCGGTAACCCGAGCACAGAGTAAACGGTTAGGCGCATATAACTGCCGGCATATCTGGGCCCGGGAAGTGCATCATACCAAAGAGAGAGAGTTTTCGTCTCGCCCGAGGCAACCGCAAGACCCGCATACATCGTAATAATCTGGCTGTTGAAGGTACCGATAGGATAGGGGTCACGGCCCGCGAGCGTAACTTCTGTTTTAGTTAAGACGGTATCGTAGGTCGTTGTCCCGTTTCGCAGATACAGATTGAACTTCGCTCCCCGAGCATTCGTATCATTTAACGCCTCATCTAAATTAATATTGACCTTATAAATGATCTGGGAAGTCGTGGCGTTATTTACAATGACGACGTCGCCAATTTTTTGAGCGTCATAGAATGCCGCCGTGCTTGATCCCGAAACGGAAAACCAGCTGGGAGCGGCAAAACTAAAACTCGCCGAAGCCTTGTTGCCGGCGGCATCTTTTACTTGGAGAACGCATTGGTGCGGTCCCGCATGTCCGGCATAATAGAGGGCTTGAAGCCCAAAGCCTGATTGGGCGAGCAAGGGATTGCAGCCAAATCCCGTGGGTGCCGAGGGCTCATCGGTTTTCCAGTCAATCGAAACTTGGATCGGGGCCTGGGCGCCAAACGGCGACGAAGTTGATATTGTCCCAAATGTTACGGCGGGACCAGAAATAAAACGCGGCGGGGTCGTGTCTTGAGATACGCTTGATGTGGCCTGCGAAGATGAGGCTGAAATTAATACCTGAAGTACGCGCTGGAGTGCCTGAAGCTGGGCTTGTAAAGACGTTATGTTTGTTCGGCTCCCATCTGCAGTACCGGAAATCAGTTGGTTAAGTCGGGCTCTCGTTTTCGGACCGACGATGCCGGATGCGGGCGTGATACTTTCCCGTTTTTGAAATCGCTTTACTGCTGCCTGTGTTTTTAAACCAAAATAACCGGTTACTATGGCTTCTGGATACAGAGTGGCATCTTCAGCTAGAAAGGTCTGCAGAATAGTTACCTCTGCCCCCTTCGAGCCGAGTCTTAAGTCTTTAGTAACGGAGTCAGCGAAAACTGTAACGGGTAATAAAAAGAGAGCGGCGCCAAGTAATAGCTTCTTCATGACTTAAGTATACTGGGTTCTAAAACGGCTTGTCGAGAAAACAAAAAATCCCCTCGCAAATGCGAGGGGATTTTTTGTTTAGGGCATCATCGAGTTTAATTTGGCCCTGGTTTTGGGTCCGACTGATCCATACCCCGGATCGCCCGGATTGGCAATACCGTATTTTACCTGGAATCTCTTAAGCGCAGCCAGGGTTTTAACGCCGAAGTAACCAGAAATCGTTCCTTCCGGATAGATTGAGGCGTCTTTCGCCAGAATCTGCTGAAGGAGCGTGACCTGTTTCCCTTGCGAACTAAAGCGCAGAGGCGAAGAGATTGAGCCTGAAACACTTGTGGATCCTTTCAGTTTCGTCGCTTGGGCCAGAAGCGTTGCGAGCTGGGACTGGAGACTAGATAGATTTGAGCTGGCTGATGCCGGCGACGTGCTCACTGTCATAGGCTGATACGATCCTCCTACACCGCCGCCTATGGGTCCATTGCCGCTGCCTGAAGAGCTCGTGCTTGAATTGCTTGAACAGGTCCCAGATGGACTCGCGGTTACTGTGACGCTTGATGAAGGTGAAATAACAAGCTTGGAATACCCGGCATAGCAAGATGTCACTCCGCCTGAGTTGTTGAAGTTTTTGCGGTCAGATGAGGAAAGTGTCATCGTTTCACCTGATGACATCGTGAAGGTAAATGTTCCCAAACTCATATCAAATGTATCGTATGACGAGCCGGCCTGAAGGATATAACTTGAGCCGTCTGATGGAAGCACAACTGTTATATCTTGGTCCACGGTATGAGCCCAGGCGATTGATGCAGAGAGGCCAAACAGAGCGCCAGCGGCGATGAGACCGAATTTAATTTTTTTCATGACAAGCGAATTCGATAATTAGCGGCACGTTCCTGATTCTACATGGAGTGCGACACCGGTCGTCGTCGCACCACCCGTAATAGTGTTTGGGATCCAAATGCGATAGGCGTTGCCTTCCGAATCATTCATCTCAATACATCCGCCTCTATGCGCAGTCTGTGAAGTTGCATAAATCGTCGAGGTACCCGAGGTGTTTACATAAAAACCAGCTGAGTGCGTTGTCGTTGCCGTTACGGTCAGAACATCAGATACAGCATCTCCAATCGTCGTATTGCCCGTAAATAGAGCTGACCCAGTCGAAGTTACGTTGGTTGTGGTAGCGTTGGTCGTTGTCGAATTCGTAATCGTGACGTTGGCCATGGTACCAACCGAATTGACCGTGAAGGTGCTTGAAGAGTTAGCCCCGAGTGTTGAGTTGCCGGTAACGGTTAGGGCGCTATCAACCGAAAAACTGGTGCCGATTGAGCTTGCCAGTACTGAGATGCCTGCAGTTAACACAACGGCGACCCCCGCGACGGTCATCATCTTTAAAAGATCCTTTGTTTGTTTATTCATTTTTGTTTTTACGCCAAACGAGCGCTTATGAGTAATAAATCTGCACTCCTATTATATGCTTACATGCTAAGACTCGCCAAGGTTACATAACCCTTTTATCCACATGAACAAAAATCCTTCTCGACGTCACATCGAGAGGGGTTTGAGTGCCGAAAACGACCAAGCCCCCCGACGTACGTCGGGGGGCTTGAGTCGCGAGTTATCACAAGTAACTCTTTAGGTGCAGTCTCTCGACTATTTCGAGATGGTCTGCGACTGCATGTTGGTCGATGGGAGCCCTGGCAGTTCGTAGCCGTTCAACCAATCCTGGGTCGTTGTGGCCGCAGTGGAGGTTGAGTTTGGCGACCAGATGAACTTGCCGGTGCCGTTCTGATCAACATAGATACTAGTATACGCGTAGACGTTCGTTGACGTGCGCGATGGGGCCGAGGAGTCACCCTGCAGACTTACGATAAACGCATCGCCTGCGATGGCGCCCGTGATCGTGCCTCGGAGCTCAAAGTAACGCGTCGTACCAGCCGGGACGTTAATCGCCTCTTGGTTTGGCGTGGTTGGCGTCTTCAAGACCGGATCGAAGTAGATTGCGATCTGACTTGTTGAGGCGTTACCCGACTGTCCGTTCAGCTTCGAGTTCATCGAGAGCATCGTGGATGAACTAACGACAGCCGCTGGATTCGAGTTCAACGGGTTGTTGTTATACGCCTGGACGGAGAAGGCTGAATCAGAGTAGCCGTAGACCGAGAAGGACGATGACGTTGCAACCGTCGATGAGGAGACGTTGAAGGTGAACTTGTAGAGTCCCACGTCACCCGCGGCAGGAGCCGTTACCGAGAAGCGGTAGAGGGCCTGCTGGCCATTGGACAAGGTGTTCGTCGGAAGCGGCAGGAGTGCCAGTGTTGGATAGGATTTCACCAGTCTGACACCATTCCCGTTCACGTCAGCGCTCGTGCCTGAGTTGAAGGATGAGCCTGATGATTGGCCAATCGCCACCGTGGAAGTCGTGGCGGAACCATTGATATTAATAGCAATGGTGTGTCCAGTCGTTCCTGGCTGTGAAGTGCCAACCTGCGTAAGATCAGCCTTTACCGTTAGAAGCTTATCACCATCCTTGGGGATAATGACGCTTGAGCTCAAGGTCGTGGTGGCTGTTACGTTCGATCCGGCGAATACTCCTGATCCGACCTGTGTCGCGCCATCCCAGAGGGTGAACTGAACAATGTCGGTTGTAGAAGCGGTCGAGGATGAGAATGACAGCTGAATCTTATCCAGCCTCAAGTCTTCATTTACGGCATGGAGCTTGAAGACTGACAAGACATTGCCGGTTGAATTGGCAATACCATAGCGTTCAGTCGGGCTTGAGGTATCAAGAGTGATGGTGAATGAACCACCAACCTTGACGGTCATGCCTTGTCCAAGTTGGAGTGACTGTAGGGGGGTAACCGTGTTACCGGTGGTTAACCCAGTAACAGCGGCTGTCTGCGCCGCAGTGAATCCCCAGGAGTGCGTGCCGTTTGAGACCGCGCTCGAGGTGATATTACACTTGAGGTCCACGTTCTTGACCGTGCCTTTCGTAACGACTAAGCCGTTCGTGAAGGTGAAGGTATTGGCGGCCGCCGATGGGTTGACTACGTTAGAACCATCGTTCAAGATTGTCGTTCCGTCGTAGAGGAAGCAGGAGGTAAGGTCTCCGGCCACAGCGCTGTTCGTCAGCGTGTCAGTCAAAGCCTGTGAGGTAATGCGCAGGTCCTCACCCGAGTTAGAAGCGTCATACTGAATCGTCGCGAACTTGAAGCCGTTGACACCTCTCACCACATTCTGCACAACCGGCGTAGAAGCGATAGAAGAGGAGAGCGCGGCGGAGCGGACGGTTTGGGTGTTACCCGTAACTGCCGACGATGGCGTCGGGGTAATGGTATTACCCGTTACAGTTCCACGAGCAGTGAAGCCAGACGGCGTCATACTGATACCAATCGTATCACCGTTGTTGAACTGTGTTCCCAGTTTACCCTTGAGGGTGTAGACATTATCACCCGTCGGGACGGTAATCGTATCAGTGAAGGTCATCGTGGTCGGGCCGCCGGTTACCGCAAGATCCTTTGGACCCGCAACGACGTTGCCATTCTTGTCGTAGATGGCCACACCCGTCAGATTCGGCGAGGTTGACCCCGTGAAAGTAATCGGCAGGCTGGTGATCTGAATCGCCTCACCGCGAGCGGTGAAGAGGAACGATCCCAGCGGAACGTTTGAAGTGTTCAACGGAATGTTTGTTGCAGTAACAGTGTTATCCTTCTGGACGAGCAACGTACCGTTATTTACGGTGGCCAGATAGCCGCCGAAGAACGGTTCAGCTGTCGAGAAGTGACCGCCGGATCCTGTCGGCGTAACGTTGTAGCCGAAGAGGTTGCCGGTCATGACAATGTCGTAGGCCTTCCGAATGTTGAACTGCGCCGTGCGGCCAGAGCCGTTTACGAAATCACCCTTAATGGCAATTTCAAGCGAGTTGCCTTTCGGAACCATAATGCCGCTGCTGCCAAAGCTGGCCCAGTAGAATTTGCCGTCGTTTGTCGTCGGATAACTTGTTCCGCCAACGACAACCGTTACGTTGTCAATGTCTGCGCTGCCGACTGAACCAACTTGTTCCCAACGAATTGATTTGACGGTCAGATCTTCAGCCGATCCGGCAGTCATGCGGACTGCGGAAAAGATGAAGTTCGAGTCACCAACGTTTTTGGCGGTCGAAGAAGCTTGCGGATCAGTCGTGCCGATCTGAACAGTCGCCGCACCAATAGTGAGGCTGGCGTTGATCGTCATGCCGTTTCCGGCTACTGGCAATGATCCGGAAACTGCGGAAGTGCCGGCATCAACGGCGGTAACCGCCAGATTGATGACTTCACCCGCGTAGGCTGCAAGGCTGGCGGCCATGTTGCCTCCTACCGTCAGCGTCCTCGTCGTTCCGGCTTTCACCGTAAACGGAGAGTTAAAACTTAAGGTGTGGTTGGCATTGAAGGTCTTGGTCAAACCAATCTGCATGCCGTTATCATCTAGGAGCGCAAGATCAGTGAATACCGCGTCATCGCCAAGTCCTTGTCGGGCTACGGTGAGACTCTTTACGGTCACATCGCCGTCACTTGAGGCGCTCAATTGAACCTTAACAAATGGCAGTCGTGAGGCACCTTGGGGGGCGAGTGTAGCTGATGGCTGGGTAACGGATGAAACCGTGAGGCCCGAACCTACTGCGGTTGTACCCGTAGTTCCAGTACCCGTAGTACCACCTGTACCTCCATATACTGAATTTAATTTCGCACGTGTCTTTGGACCAACCGCACCGTATCCAGTGGCGGATGGTGTTCCAGAGCTAACAATGGCGTACTTCGCTTGGAAGCGCTGTACCGCTTTCGTTGTCAGTGACCCATAGAAACCTGAAACGATTCCTTCCGGATAGACTGACGCATCAGTCTTCAATGCAGTCTGTAATGCAGTAACGGCTGCTCCTTTCGAGCCAGGGCCAAGATTGGTCGTCAGATTGAGACCAGTGCCGGTGCCAGATGAGCCGCCGCCCTGAAGGGCTGCGATCTGTGACTGAAGCGCCGCAATTTGTGCCATGAGATCGCTGATTGCATCTGCTTTGGCTAATTGCGGGGCAACGATGAGAGCTCCAGAGATCGAGACGGTTGTCGCCACCGCGATGGCGGCCACTTTCAGTCTCGCTTTGAATGTTTTACTCATATCGTGATTAATTCTATTTTAATGCTCGCCGGTGTTTTAAACCTCGAGCGCATCAGTTGATATCTGTTCGACGAAGAGACAGGTGTATCAGCCGATGGTCGTATACCGATGGATATTTTTTCTTGCATGATGCTCGTCCTTCCCGTCCAAATCTTTTGCCGATGGTCAGGCAAAAGATTTGGACAGGCCGACCAGATGAGCATCTGAGAATAATCTAGACTAAAATACTTACTCCAATTGCAAAAAGAATTTACATTCTTCTGGCAAAGAATATTTCGACCGTAATCATTCAGTTGTGAATGATCAATCCCTCGACTGCACTCGGGACGAGTATGATGACTCAATCTCAAGCTGATCAAGATTGATTCGATGCCGCACTGTTTATAGTGAGCTTGTCGAACCACTCTTTCCGTACGCCTCCTCCCGAAGTTCCTTGCGTCAACCGCAATTCTCTCCGAGATTGCCAGTACCGGAAAGTTCAGTTGCTTAGTGAATTTTAAGCCGCTGAACTTTTCGGTCCTGATTTTTTTAACTATCCCTGGAACATGCTCTGATTTCTTACACGCACAAACGACACCAAAAATTCGGTTCGTTTATTTCGCCAAACTTTCAGGCCATATGCGATGTTCCTATTATATGGCTCGACTCTTCCAGGCTCAAGCTCTCTCGTGTGGATAACCAATTGACGGGGATAAGCCTAGCCGCTACTTTCATCCAAGATTAGCCAAGCCCAAGCCGTCGAGGTAAAAAAAGAACCCTACGGGCCAATATCAGAGTATGCCGGTATGACACCAAAGTCAACGCCTTTTGAGCCGAAATTGTGCTAAAAACTAAATAATATCTTTCGTCAAATTTGATGCCTGCGCCGCTGATCAAACCAAAAAATAGATGAGACGATTCTTACCCGCTATTAGTTAGATAAAGCAGGAAGAAAAAGGTCGGCAATAAGGGACATAACATAAAGGACATGACTCATATGGTTCATGTCCTTTATAATTTGTCCTTTATCGAAGCTTATACGAAATAATGAGTCCAGCGACGGTCGCCTTCTTTTTTAACAATATTCTTTTCAATCAGCTCCTGAAGATCCCGCTGGAGCGTCTTGCGGGAGACGCGGCTCATAAATAAATTGGCCAGATCCCCCACCGAGACTCTCGGCCGGTGACGCAGAACCTCCATGATGGCCTCTTGGCGGGCCGAAAGATACCTATCATCGCTTGGCTGAGAAGGCATAACAGCCGGCGAAGAGGCCGTGGGATCTGCTTCACTTCTGGGCCGACCGGCATCTTCAGTTTTCATCGGGAGCTGCGGAGAGGCTTGGATCATAACCCTCATGGTATCATACGGCATATTTAGAGCTGGTGGTGATTCGGCTTCTTTTTCATCCACCGCCGCTTCTGATAGAAGTGAGAGAAAAAGCTCTTCTAATTTCGAGCAGGCCTCTAAAGTGATACGCGCTTTGTATCGTTCCAGAACCGACGTGTCCCTTACAATACCAAGTAAAGCTCTTAGTCCTTTAATCTCGCCCACGATGTCCTTTAGATTTTTGGATTTTGATTCAGCTAAAGCGTATTTGGCTACATACCCCAAGATGCGATTTGAAGCAGACTCAATGTCTTGGACTAATATTCCCCGCTCCGGCAGGGCTTCAAATGTCTCATAGAGAGATAAGACAAAGGCATAGACCTGGCGGCGCGTTTCGATTGGAAGAGGTCCCTGTCCCATAGTACATACAAGTCTATGAGACATTTTGGTTTTCGGCAAATTTAAAGCGGCGCACTGTTCTGCACCGCCCTGGTTCATGGGATTTACCAAACCATCTCGGTCAGGGCCGATTATGGTCTTTAAGTTCATCCAGGGTATACCAACCCGCTCGCCAGAAACATCCCTGGATGAAGCCGAGCCATCTGAAGACCTTCTCCAGCCTACCTTCTGCCATGAACTCCACCATTTGGTCGAGCATGGCGTGACAGTGCTCTAGTACCTGACCACTCGAGGCGGGAATCGCATCATGAGCCAACTTGATTTTCCCTATCCCCTCTTTTTCGAATCGCTCGCGGTAGAGCGCGATTACCGCAAGAACCTTGGCCTTGGTCATGTAAACACCTCACTTTTTACCTGCGCTTCGGATATCAAGGCTCGTATAACCACAAAAGCGCCTGACGGCGCTTTTGTCAACTATTTGCTATTTGCTATTTGCTATTTGCTATTTGCTTATTACTTAATTTTTGCCAGATTCCGTTTTTTCGCCGTGGCCAGCCGTATGCCGGATTTCTCGAGGGTGACTTCTCCATCCCGGATATCAACAAAGATCGAGTCCCCCGGATTTATGCGGGATGAGACAACTTCAGAAGCCAAGGGATTTAAAATCTTTGATTCAATGAATCGCTTTAACGGCCGTGCGCCGTACCTTGAGTCATAGCCGTTTTCCGCCACATAATCGCGGAGGGTACTCGAGAATTCAAGTGCCACTTCTTTTTTCGACATGCGTTGCGCTACGCGCGACAACTGAATGTCGACAATTTCGCGGATAACCTCGGGCGTTAAAGCCTTGAAGTAGATAATCTCATCCACCCGATTTAAGAATTCCGGCCGAAAATTTCGTTCCAGCGTCTTCCTAATCTTGGATTGAACATCCTCTTCTTCTTTTAATTTTGTATCTTCACTCCCGCCCAAGAATCCAAGTCGTGAGTAGTCTTGCACGAATTCGCTGCCGACATTCGAAGTCATGATGATAATCGTATTTTTGAAGTTCACTGTGCGGCCCTTGGCATCCGTCAGGCGCCCATTATCCAAAATCTGCAGAAGCACATTAAACACATCGTGATGGGCTTTTTCAATTTCATCGAAAAGAACGACGGAATACGGCCGGTGTTTTACCATCTCGGTCAACTGGCCGCCCTCTTCATAGCCGACATACCCCGGCGGCGAACCGAAGAACTTGGAAGCCGTGTGTTTTTCCATGAACTCGGACATGTCGAATCGAATGAGAGCCTTCTCATCGTTGAAGAGAAATTGGGCGAGGGTTTTGGCGAGTTCCGTCTTGCCGACACCCGTCGGGCCCAAAAAGATAAACGAACCCATCGGCCGATCTTCATCAGAAATGCCCGCCCGAGATCTTCGTACCGCGTTGGCAATTTTTTCCACCGCTTCAGCCTGGCCGATGACTCTCTGTTTTAAGGCCTCTTCCATATGAATCAGTTTCTCGGCTTCGGCTTCCAAAATCTTGGTTACGGGAATGCCCGTCCAGCGCGCGACGACGTCCCCAACCTCTTCTTCAGTCACTTCTTCCTTAACCACCTGACGAGCGGTTTGAAGTCTGCGCAATTTTGTTTCGGCCAACCGCAGCTTCTTTTCCGTTTCAGGAATGCGCCCGTAGCGAATTTCGGCCACTTTGCCAAAGTCGCCTTCGCGCTCGGCCGAGGCTGATTCTTGGCGCAATTGATCAAGCGTCTTTTTAAATTCGCGGATTTCGGAAATCGAACCTTTCTCGCTCTTCCAGGTCTCTTCGATCTTAGCGTATTCTTCTTTTAACATCTCCAGATCCTTGGCAATCTTTTTTTGCCGGTCTTTCGAAATTTTGTCTTTGGCGGTTTTGAGTCCCTCACGCTCAATTTCATGCTTCATGATTTCATGCCGCAGTTCCTCTAATTTTCTGGGCGTTGAATCAATCTCAAGCCGCAAACTCGAGGCCGCCTCGTCAATCAAGTCAACGGCTTTATCGGGCAGAAAGCGGTCGGTAATATAGCGCGATGAAAGATTGGCGGCCGCGACCAAGGCCCCGTCCGTGATCTTAATGCCGTGATGGACTTCATAGCGGTGCTTCAAGCCTTTTAAAATAGCCACTGTTTCTTCGATCGTCGGCTCATCGACATAAACCGGCTGAAATCTCCGCGCCAGCGCCGGATCACGTTCGATATATTTTTGGTACTCTTTCAGAGTTGTCGCGCCAATCGCGTGCAGTTCGCCGCGGGCTAACGGCGGCTTTAACATATTCGAGGCGTCAATCGCGCCTTCGGCCGCACCGGCGCCTACAATCGTATGTAATTCGTCAATAAAGATAATATATTTTCCGTCAGCCCGCTCAAGCTCTTTTAAAATCGCTTTCATCCGGTCTTCAAATTCACCGCGATATTTTGTTCCGGCAACCAGCGAACCGAGATCCAGCGAAATCAGTTCACGATCTTTAAGTGACTCCGGTACTTCGCCGGCAACAATTTTTTGCGCCAGTCCTTCGGCGATCGCGGTCTTGCCCACGCCTGCCTCTCCGATCAGCACCGGATTATTTTTGGTGCGGCGTGAAAGCACCTGCATGACGCGGCGGATTTCTTCATCGCGGCCGATAACGGGATCGAGCTTGTCGGCTTTGGCCAGCCGGGTTAAATTGCGCGCGTATTTTTCAATGACGTTGTATTTTGTTTCCGGCTCGGCGTCGGTAACCCGCGTGTTGCCGCGCAACTCTTGCAGAGATTTTAAAATATTGTCTTTCGTCAGTCCGGCGTTTAACAACATGTCGCGCGAACGAGAAGGGATTTCGGCGATGGCCAGCATTAAATGTTCAGTTGAAATAAATTCGTCTTTTAATTGGCCGGCCTCGCGGTGCGCCTGCTCCATGACGCGCACCAAATCCGGCGTTAAATACACCTGTCCGATGACCGACATCGAAGCGCCGCGCGGCATCGAGTCAAGCAGCTCAAGCAGCTTGTCGGCCAGCTGCGAAATATCGATATCCAGTTTTTCCAATATAGCTTCAACAATCCCCTCCTCTTGCAATACGAGCGAGGTCAAAACGTGCAGGGTATCCACCTCCCGATGCGAGCGCTCAAGCGCCAGATCGTGCGATTTCTTTAAGACTTCCTGCGCCTTATTGGTGAAATTGTTGAACGGCGGCATTTGCATTCGTTTTGTGCAGGCAATTGAAAAACGAGGGTTAAAAGAAACTTAAATCTTTTACTCTGGTCTCTCAACGCATGCCGTTTGGCAGTGTCTAGTCTGACTATAGCTTAAAAAATCGGATAAATCAATCCAGATTTCGCCCATAGTTAAAGCGTTTTAACCAAGCCTACCGGGCTGACTTTCATCAAACCATCAAAGAAAACCGCTACCTAAGCCTTCGGTGCTGATAACCCCAATGAATCAACCCGGGTTTCCATTTCGAGTTTGAGACTGTTTTGATTGGATATATTATATGCCGAATAATCGAACAATGTTTCACTGCGGGCGCTCCACCAGCGTCAGGTTCGTAGTCTTACGAGCACCATCCCTTAGATAGGAAAGCGCGATCACATCTCCGGCAGAATATTTTTCCAGCAACTGGGCGAGACTATGGTTTGCGTCAATCTCATCACTGTTGACTTGGATAATGATATCCCCAGTTTTAAGTCCGGCCTTCTCGGCCGGCGAGCTGGGAAGAACGGCCGAACTTGAATCCGCCGCAAAGAGCCAAGCGCCGTTGGCAGTCGGCAGTTTGCTTTGCGCCTCTAGATCTCGATTTAACGACACATAGCGAACTCCCATATAGGGATAAATAATTTTCCCCGATTTCTTGATTGAATCAATATCGTGTTGGGCTTTACTCGCGGGAATAGAGAAGCCTATGCTCTCGGCGCCTTCAACAATCGCGGTGTTAATGCCGATCACTTCGCCTTCGATGTTCAGCAGCGGTCCGCCTGAATTGCCGGGATTAATCGCGGCGTCAGTTTGAATGAGTTCCGATAAATCTTCGCCGCCCCCGAGAGCCCCAGCATAGGCGGTCACATTCCGCCGTAGTCCCGAGATGACGCCGACCGAAACGGTATTGCTAAATTCGCCGAGTGAGTTGCCAATGGCGATCGCGGTCTGGCCGATTTTAAGCCTTGACGAGTCGCCGAGTTTTAAGGTGGCGAGGCCGGATTTATTTATTTTCAGAATCGCCAAATCTTCGATTGGATCACGCGCCAAAACTTTGGCGGACAATGTACTGCCGTCATTCATGAAGACCGTGTAATCGGCGTTGGCATCAGGCACCACGTGCTTGTTGGTTACGATCATGCCGTCTTGAGAAACAATAAACCCGGTGCCGCTCGCGACCGTTTGCTTTGTTGTTCCCTTCTGGCGATACTGCGGAATCTGCAAATCACCGAAAAATTGCCGGAAAAATGGATCGTTGCCAAACGGAGAAACGCCGTATTGCTCAATGATGGGAACATCTTTTGACTCGACGATTGAGACCACCGCCGGTGAGGCCTCGGCCACCGCCTGAACCACGGCTTCATCATTTGCAAAGCTCGGGATAGAACCAATAATAGAATGAGAGGTCCCGGCATTTTTTAACACATAGCTGAACGCAAAAATCCCGCCGCCCGCGGCGGCGCTAAAGGCTACGATAGCCACCAACGCCAAAAATTGTGTTCGGCTGATCTTCTCAATAGGCATGCGGGTACCTTGAAAGCACCTATTACTTACAAAAAAATCCAAGCGATATTACACCGACTCAACATAGAGCACCCCCGGAACCTTCTCTTTTAAAATCTCCTCGATGCCAGCTTTTAAGGTGAGGCTCGACAGCGGACAGCCGTGACACGTTCCCTTTAACCTGACCTGGACGGTTTTGGTCTCTTCATTATAGGCAACAAAATCCACGCCGCCGCGATGGAGGGCGAGCATGGGACGGACTGAATCCAGCGCTTGTTCAATGGCTTCTTTCATCCCGTTAGAAAATTAACCAGTGACTTTAATGTAATTTCTGATTTCTTCTAAAATTTTCGTCATTTATTTTCTGCGAGATACAGCTTAATTTTCTAACGGGACCGCGTCTAATTCTGGAAAAATGAAACGATTTGGCTATTGTATTTCCCCACCAGCAGTAAAACCAGGGTGCCCCAGACAACAGAAAACATAAGCACAATCCTGCCTTCATGTTTTAAATTCGGCTCGCGCAGCATGGCGATACCCAAAATCAGTCCTGAAAGAATCGGATTTAAAATGGCGACGGCCAGTGCCGCGTAGTAGAGGCGCTGTTTCTTGATCGGTACTTGGTCCATGATTTTTTACTATGCCATTTTGCGTTCCATTTGACAATAAGCTTGCAAAGTGTCAATGTTTATGGCGTCCTATTTCATCCCCGGAGCAAAAGGAGAAAGCATGCGCGTTACAAGAAATGGCGACTCGGTTTCCGGTAACCTCCTAGTCGATGGCGGGCCGATCATTCATTGGCCGGTGATCAACGCTGATCACCTCTTGGCCTCGGCCTCATCGGTTGGAAAGACCAGGCTGGAGGACATCGTTCGCAACCTGCTGGCCGCACGGATTCGACTGCAGATCGAATCAAAGACGGACTACCTCATGCTGGCCGCAGAGGTGCGTGAGGTGAAAAACAAATCAGGCCTCGTCCTCGGCTACACCTTGCGTCTCATCCCCCTCATGGAGAGCGAGATTGAGTCGGTCGAGTTCGAGGATTGCCGCACGGAACTGCGGGCGAGACGCCTTGTCGCCAGCGAACTACTCGAGGCGGGAATTTTCGGGGAGCTGGCGCTCGAGCTCTATTTCCGAAAGCCCAGCGAGGGCAAGGATTTGCCGCCACTGGTTGATTTCGAGGCCGGGATCGATCACAATCTGTTATTTTACGAGACAGTCAGATGACACTCCGGGGCTCACCCCCGGGCCGCGTAGACACGCGGCCCGGGGATCTTTTTTTATCCGCCGCAACAGATTACTTTCTAAACTTTTCGAGTCCGTAAAGCCCAAGTCTCCGATTGACCTCTCCCCAATCAATTAATTTCATAAAAGTTTCTATGTAGTTCTTTCTCCCGGTGGCGTAGTCAATAAAATACGCGTGCTCGTAAACATCCATGATAAGCAGCGCAATAGTATTCCAGACGCCGCCCTGATTGTGCGCATCGCAGAGAAATGTTCGCAGTTTTCCTTCATCGAGGTCAAAGGCCAGCACCACCCAGCCGCGCGCGCCGATGCCGGTCGCCTTAAAATCTTCGGCCCATTTTTCAAATGAACCAAAATCCTCCTCGATCCATTTTTTTGCGAGACCCCCGGAGACTTTCCCCGCCGCCATATTGTCAAAATAAGCCTCGTGCAATTTGACACCGTTTAGGGCGAAGGTCTCTTCTAATTTCAGCTCACGCAAATCTGAAAATGTGGCATTCGATTTTGCAAGATCGACGTTGGCCAGCGCCTCACGAATTTCATTCGTCTTTTTAACATACCCGGCATACAACACGTCGTGGTGTTCTTTTAACTGCTTCTCGGACAGTCCTTCGAGTGAAGTATATTTTAACGGCTTTAGATCCATGTGCGTAGAATTATGAATTAAGAATAAAGAATTAAGATTATTTATAATAAATGACGTCCTGCTCGACAAAAAATTGTAAGGCGCGAAGACTCGAGCCTTCCGGCGGCGGGCCAGAAAGGCGCGCGCCTGTTGCGTAATCAAACTCGGCGCCGTGCGTCTTGCATTGTAACACGCGCTCGCCCGTTGTCTTATCCCACGGACGCACTTCGCCTTGCATATGTGGACAGGTGTTTACAAACCCCCGATATGCCTCGCCCTCTTTAATAACAAGACAGGTTTTCCCGCCGAAACAATCAAATACTTTCCAGCCGCGAGAATTTAATCCCGCATCATCGACTTTACACGCTATTCTCATAAATTCGGCATGCGAAATCCGAAACAATATCTAAATTCAAAACCTTAAATTCTAAACGTTTTGAGCTTTGGATTTTTGTCATTAGAATTTGTTTAGTGCTTCGTGCTTCGGATTTAGCATTTTACCTTACTCCGGATACACCCCGTTAGAAAATTTATACGTAGCTCTTACAAAACTCAAGGCATAGAATCCCAATAACATGTACAACAATATTACTGTCACAAGTTAAATTTTCTAAACGGGGTAAATCTGATTCCCCTCCGTATCGAAAACATAAATCGCCATCGTCGGGCAGGATTTGGCGGCCAGCATGATGGTCTCAAAATCCGCACCTTCCGGATTATGCACCACGGCCTTATTTTCGCCGTCCAACTCAAAAACACCGGGAGCGACAGCCACGCATGAGGCCGCGCCGATGCACAAATTGCGATCGACAACGATCTTCCCAATTTTTTTGGGCTTTATATCTGGCGCTTGACTCTCCATACCTGTACATTGTAGGTATAAACGCGGATCTTTCGCAATCAAGTGGCGAACTTCGACATGGAGGAACTATGGGCTCTCTGGCTTTCAAGTTGGGGATGATTGTGCTGATCACAATCCTCTCGCCTCTCATCGTTTGGTCGCTCAACATCCTCGCGATCCTCATCGGCTATCGAGACCAGATGTACGGTTTCTTCGGGCTCGCCCCAGTCGTCATCGTGCTCTGGGAAGGAGTTCGCTACATCGACGGGGGACTCCACGCGGCATCGGCCTCGAAGGAGGTGAAAAGCGGTGCGCCTCGCGATCGCGATCGTGTCGTTCTGCCTCTACGTCGGCGTTAATCATCGTCTCTTGCGGCTTATCGAGAAATACCGCAAAGAGCCGATGACAAAGACAGAGAAGTTCTTCTGCCTGGCGGCCGGCCTGCCGATCCTGCTGGCCGAATGCGGCTGGCTCACGATACGCCTGCTGGCGGCCGGCCTCCGAGGCTGGCAGCGCGGCACCATGAAGTGCGCCGTCCCCAAAGAGGCCAAAGACCTGGCGAAGAAGTAATCGCCGGGTCTTGTTATTTTATTCACTAAAACCTCTTAACGCGGGGGAGGGGAGCTGTATTCGCTCCGCTCATCGGCTAGTTCGCTCGGCCAAAATGAAAATTGATATTTTAATTTTTCCCTCGCTGCTCCTTGCACTCGCTCCGCTCATCGGCTAGTTCGCTCGGCCAAAATGAAAATTGATATTTTCATTTTTCCCTCGCTGCTAGCCGTAGTACTTCTCTTTATAGAAGCGGATGAGTTGCTCGACTTCGGGAATTATTTCTGGATTGCCGATGCCGACTTTTAACTTTTTCTGAACCGCATCCAAATCAACCGCGCCCTCCAGCACCGCCTCCTCAATATCTTTATCGGTCGTCTGCGTTCCCGCATCAATGACTTTGGCGCCCTCAACGACAATCTTTTCGTACTTCCCGATTTTTCTAAAATAATCATTAGCCGCTTTCTGGAAGGCTTTATCTACCAAGACCGAGCAGTGAATTTTTCGATTGGGCAGTCCGCCGAGCCGCTCCATGATGTGTTGGGGCTTGATGCCGCGCGCCTCTTCCAAAGTCCTCCCGCCGCTCTCCGTTACCATCACCGAAAACATCGAGGTTGCGGCAATCGCCGAACCGCAGCCGAAGGTGCGCCACTTTAAATCAGTCACCCGCTCCGACTCCGGATTAATTTTCATCCAAATGTGCATCATATCGCCGCAGTTATGAACAAGAAAAGCATCAGTTGTATATGAATGAGATTCTGCCACTTCAAAATTAGCGAGTCTGCCGCTAAAAGTTCCGATGGTACAATTCCGAATTGGAAGATACATATACTCTTCATCAAACCAAACTTCTTCGGCGTGTTGCTTACTCACATCTCGAGAAAAGGGAATTTCCAAAATTGCCGCAAGCCGTTCGAGCGAATTCATACCACCAATATGAATCCGATATGAAGCTTTATGAGAAACTCCTTTTTTGATGGAAGCTTGTCCGCGATAGAACGACGGCGCAATTTTTTGTCGTAGAAGAAGCCAGCGCATTTGATGAATAAGAGTTCTTGAAATCGTCGCAAAACCAGCTCGAGGTTGTGATCGGATTGCATTAAAATACCCGTCGCCGCGCCAGATGCCGCGGATAAATCCTGCCTGCAGTTCAGGTGAAAGAAACATCAGCCATCCTGGTGCACGCTTTTCTGCAGCGCCTGATCCAAACCACTCACGGAAAAGTCTTGAAAGCTGGACGCTGTAGATTGCGACATCGATGCGATTACTTTCTCTCCGCTCACGAATGACGGACTCGACATGAAAATATTTCCGCGCCAAGAATCTAACACGCTCAGCAAATATCTTCTCGTTAATACTAAACGTAAATCCCGCCTCTTTTCCGCTATCTCTCGTGTGTCCTTCTGCCACAAAGTAGCCAAAAAGCTCCAAAAGATCTTTTTGAATCGGGATGCGAGACGGCAATGATTTACTTTTAAAATCCCAGACTTTTTTTACAAATTCAGGCAGAACAATTTCTTTCATTTCCCGCACTTCTTGCGGAATTGGATAGAGAACAATATCTCCTTTTTTTAAATCACCCGCATGGACCCAGGAAATCGGAAGTTTCTTTTTTCGATAGGTATGAAAGAATTTTGATTTTGTTCGAGGGATTTGTATGGCAAATATTAAATGGTCGGGACTCGCCGATAATGTTCCCAGCTGATTTTTTATTTTTATCACTTCACTCGCATAGCGAGGCTTAAAAATTCTTTCTACTGAATGAAAATAACCGTCATGGCCTAGAACCTTTTCCTTTTTAGATACCTCATCAATTCTCTTCGACGCGGGATTAGTCTGAATTAAAGTGGCGGGATCAACACAGGCCGGGCTCCCGACGAGCCCCATCGCGTTATACTCGCCTTCTTTTGGGTCGTCGAGCAGCAAATTCCGCGGATTAAAAAAGTGATCCTTTACCTGATCCGAGTAATACCATTTTTCACCCGTATATTGGTTTATGACGTCGATCGGTTCAGGCATTTTTACAAAATTATTATTTACTTCTTTTGAATACCTACAGCCAGCTCTTGTGAAGCTGCCGTTTCTGAAATCATCGCGGAGTTATGACGAGCGTGAGGGCAAAATTCTTTACATTGAATTTTGGCATGTATTGCAGAAACGGCAGCGAACTTATTTATATTTTTGCCCCCCCACTTTCACCCTCGCTCCCTGCCCCGCAAAGGCTTCGGGGTGCGAAATTTCTTTTTGATCCACCTTCATGTTAAGCGGCGAAATCTGACGGAGCCGCGCGATAACTTGAGGCAAAACTTCCATCACATAATCAATGTCTTCTTTCGTCGTCTTGCGGCCGAGCGAAAACCGGAGCGACGAATGCGCGTGCTCATAGGGGCGGCCAAGCGCCAAAATGACGTGCGAGGGATCAAGTGTCAGCGAGGTGCAGGCCGAGCCGGTGGAAATCGAGATGCTGTGCGCATCTAAATATAAGACTGCCGCCTCGCCTTCAATATCCAAGATCGAGACGTTCACGTTATTGGGGAGGCGCCGTGTCGCGTGCCCGTTTAAAATTGTTTTGGGGATTTCTGTTACAAGCCGTTTGATGAAATAGTCGCGTAATTTGATGAGCCGCGTATTTTCTCCGCCAGTCGGCGGATTCCTTTTGGCTTCGGCGAGTTCGAGCGCTTTCGCCAGTCCCACGATCGCTGGAACATTTTCCGTGCCGGAGCGCAAATTATTCTCCTGCCCGCCGCCGAAAAACATCGGCCTGACTGGCGTGCCTCTTCGTATATAAAGGGCGCCGATGGCTTTCGGCCCATAAATCTTGGATCCAGAAATCACAAATAAATCAAGGCCGGGTTTTTGCGTGTCCAAATCACAAGCGCCCACGGCCTGCGCCCCGTCCGAGTGAAAATAAATTGGCAGATTGTTGCCCGATGCTTTTCGAGCCTCGCGGACCTGTTTTATTATTTTCCCGATTTCATAAAGCGGCTGGATGGTGCCGATCTCATTATTAGCGTACATGACGGAAACTAAAAATGTATCCGACCGAATTAATTTTTTTAATTCATCCAGGTTTACGATGCCCTCTGCATCAACCGGAGCAAGCGAGACTTCAAAGCCTTTCCGTTTTAAAGCCTCGGCAGAATTTAAGACCACATGATGCTCGATGGCCGAAATAATCAGATGCCCGTTTCCATTCCCTATGCCCCATGCCCTATTCCCCGCCACAGCTTCAGCCACGCCGAACAATGCAATGTTATCGGCCTCCGTCGATCCGGCGGTAAAAATAATTTCCGATTCGCGGCAATTCAAAATCCGCGCAATCGTTTTGCGTGATTCATCAATCGCGTCTTTCGCCAGGCGTCCGTCTCGATAGAGCGCGGCGGGATTGCCGAACTTATCCTCGAAATATGGCTCCATGGCGTGTTTCACCTCTGGATCCATCGGTGTCGCGCCGGCGTAGTCGAGATACACCCCCACGCCATCGTTCGGTCTGGAAAAATTTACCCGCTTAACATCTTTTTTCTTAAAAGTATTGTCCGACATCTTAAAATTTAATTATGGCGTGGGGTAAACGTTTCTTTTTTTACCTTTTTCATTGAAGTAAGACTAGTATATGCGTTTTATGGGGAGTGGCAAACCGCCCAAAACCGCCTGTAGACGGTTTTGGGCTCATGATTCTTAATTCAGCGTCTTCTCCCCGACTGCCCACTCGACGGGGCAAAGTTTTCCGGTCTGTAAAGCTTGCAAAACGCGGATGGTCTCTTCAACCGACCGGCCAACATTGTTATCGGATACAACAACGTATCGAAGTAATCCTTCGGGATCGATTATAAATGTCCCGCGAAGCGCCACTGTCCCCTCCGGCTCCTCGGTATCAATTTCGTATTCGCGAATAATTTCTTTGTTAAAATCTGAAAGCAACGGGAAAGAAAGTTTCTTAAATTCAGATTCGATCCAGGCGCGATGCGAGTGCACCGAGTCAACTGAAATTCCCCAGACATCAGCGTTCAAATCTTTAAATTCTTTAATATGGTTATCAAAGCCATGAATCTCGGTTGGGCAGACAAAGGTAAAATCCAGCGGATAGAAAAAAATCACCGTCCACTTGCCGCGCTGCTTTTCGAGTGAATAAGCTTTGGTTTTATGGTTCATGACCCCCTGGAGTGTAAACTCCGGAGCGGGTGCGCCAACTTTTATCATAAAAAATAAAAGAGTTAAGATTAGGCGCTCAAAGTATAACGAGGAATTTTATTTTACTCAAGCGGCCAGAAAACCCCGTCCACGAGCTGGAGCTTACCTATATCATCCTATAGTACAATATAGGTTCAGACGGGCAGATTGGCCGGCGGCCCGCCGGCGGCGAGGCCCGTGGCGCTTGACGGCCCGCCAGCGGCGAGGCTCGCCCCTCTAGGTGGCGCCGCAGGAGGAGCCTCAGGTTCTTTTTTTACTAAACGGGGCAGGATGGTTTCTTTTACGATCTGGCCCAATTCTTCAAGATCGGTCAGTAGTGAAGTGTCTTCTAATTTTGTCTCGCCCGCCGTTTTGGTCTCTAAGGCCCCAGCCTCGTATTCAGACACCGGATGAACCGCAGGTTTTGATTCTAGCAGACTCATCGCGGGGGCTGGCGCCGCGTAAACTGGCACGGCCTGCTGTTTTCGTAAATCAACCATCTCGCGCGTCTCTATGCTCGGCATGAGCAAGGGCTTGGGCAAAGACAACGTTATCTCCTCGCGCGCGCCCTCCTCGGGCACAACGCGTGGCTCGGTGGGAAGTGCCGCAACCGTTACCACAATGTGCGTGATGCCGGAACGCGTATCATCCCGGACGGGCACCGTTTTTACCGAAACCGGAACGTAGTTGCCATCTTTTCGTTTCAGCAAAGTATCACGGGGAAAGACTTCCGGCACGCCGGTCGCCAAAACGCGCGGAATCAGGCCGGTTAATTGATCAACTTTGCCTTTTCTGGTGAGCCAAATAATGCCAGACAAAGCGTGATTCAAAACCCCCTCTTCCTCGTAACCCGAGAGGATTTCCATTTTTGGATTGAAAAAAATAATTTTCCCGAGTGCGTCAATCACAAAGATGCCCTCATCAGAAGCACCGAGTGCCGAACGAAAGGCTCGTTTTTCATTCTCGCCGGCTTTGATGCGTCTTCCAATCTCGGCCTCGGTTGAAGACCTGGTGCGCCTGACTTCCGTTTCCATGCGCTCGGCATAGGAACGCTCAAGCGCAAATGAGGCCGAACGTTCGCGGCTGGCGATATACACGCCGACAGCGATCGAACCGGCGAGACCGAGTAACACGACAAACACCGAGGCGGTTAAAAATTCATCAAGAAAGGGACCAAGTAAATCATCTTTTTTTGAAATCACGAGCCGCAACGGCACGCCGTTTAATTTAAGCGGCGCCGTCAGGATAAATGAAGAAACGCCGTTGATCGCCACAACATCAAAAATCGTATCTTCGCCTGAAGCAATATAGAGCACCGTCCCGAGACGCAACGAGTCAAGCGTCGTTTGTTGAATGTGATTTGATTCATCGAGCAGTGTTACATCAACCCCCGTGATGTCGCGGATTTTCTGCATGCGCTCTTTGGGGAATGAATTAGTCTCAAGAATTACGTTTTGGACAATCGGAAAAAGTGAAATCAAATTTTGGCGCTCTGCCGAAATCAAAATCGGCGAAATAGCGCGTGAGGAGGCGATGACGAGGCCCACGACGAGCAGGGTGACGAGGACTGAAAGCGTAAGCGAGGTGCGAAACCGCATAGATATTCGTAATATAGCACACCAAGAACTACCTCATAAGAGAATGGGGGATGATGCACATTCTGCGATTACACAAAGTGTCTCTAATTTATTCGGCCACGACAAGCGTCCCCCTCATGCCCATGGCGCGGTGACTCGAAACCGAGCAGTAGTACTCAAAACTTCCGGCTTTGTCCGCGGTGAATGTGAAGGAATTGGTCTCGCCTGACGCAATTTGATTAGTGCCGACATTGTAACCATCGATTCGCAAATCATGGAAGCCGTCTTGATTTACGAAATTGACGGTGATGACATCGCCTTTTTTCGCGTTAATCACGGAAGGGGAAAAGGAAAAGTTTTGGCCGTTTACAGTCACTGAAATCTGGCGCGCCGCGGCCGATCCCGTTGGTGTTTCGGTCGTTGGCGGAGGCGTGGACTCTGTGGCGGCTTGGGTCTGGCCAGCGGTTTTATTCCCCGGCTGGCTCATATCACGAGCTCCAGTAATCTCGCCCGCCGAACTCGAGGATCCGGTCTTCAATGCCCCGCCAAACAACCAATAGCCCCCACCAATTAAAATGATCAGTGCGATGACGCTGATAACTCCTTTTTGCATGACTCGTAATGTATTAGATTTTTATTCTATCCTACGTGAGACTCGAACAATACTACAAGCTGTATTAAAATTTATTTCAGCATTTCCATCAAGATCGGCTCGATACGATCGGCTACGATGCGGTAGCCTTGGTCATCGGGATGGATGCCGTCAGACATCAAATTGTCATGGCCTAAAATGCCGCCTAAAATATTGGGCACAAAACTGGTTTTTTCGCGCTCGGCAAGATCGGCAAAATTTGTGTCGTAGGTCGAGGCTGAAAGGCCGACATGAATACCAATGAGCATCACCGCCGAGCCGTGCCTATGTATCATTTCTATCATGTCTTTTAGATTGGCGAACGTTTCCGCCACCGGACGCGACCGAATGGCGTCGTTCCCGCCCAGAAATAAAATGACGATTTTGGGATTTTTATCCAGCACATCGGACTCAAGCCGACCGAGAGCAGTGGCGGTGGTGTCTCCCGATCTCCCGGCATTGATAATCGGCATGCCAATCCGCCGCGCAAGAACCGAAACGTAGTCATGGCCGCTAGTTGCGCCAACGCCCTCCGTTAAACTGTCGCCAAACGCCACAATGGTCCCGCCGCGCGTTGGACGATCCGCCATAAAGTGCCGCCGCGTAAAAAACCAATATCCCGCGGCAGTCAGGAGAACGATTAACAGCCAATAAAACGCCCGCCTAGACATTTGATTTTAAAAGATCGGGCCGTTCCTTTTTTAATTTTTGCATCTTGGGCTCGATGACGTATTGAGAGTAACCTTCGGTGGGATGGCGCTGGTAGTACTCTCGGTGATACTCCTCCGCCGGATAAAACGCGCCGAGCGGCACCACTTCGGTTACGATCGCGCGAGAGTATTTTTTCTCACCGGCGAGATCCGCGATACTGGCTTCGGCCTCTTTCTTTTGATCATCGGTCGAAAACAAAATAACAGACCGATACTGTGTTCCCACATCATTTCCCTGCCGATTGAGAGTCGTTGGATCATGCGAAATAAAAAAGACGTCGAGTAATGTTTGAAACGAGATAATTGATGGATCATATTCAATTAAAATGACCTCGGCGTGTCCGGTTTTTCCGGACGAGACTTGCCCGTAGGTCGGATTCTTTCCGTCAGCCGATAGAGCTCCTCCGGCATAGCCGGGTGTGACATTCGCGACACCCTTCAATTCAAGAAAGACGGCTTCGGTGCACCAGAAGCATCCGCCGCCGAAGGCCACTCGTTGGATAGTCTTAGCCATAGTTAAATAAATAAATTATACGACAACCTTATAAATCAGCGGATTAATGCGCGTAATGACTTCGTAGACGATTGTTCCGATCTTGTCGGCAATTTCATCACCCGAAATATAATCATTCCCCTGCCGGCCGAGAAGTACCGCTTCATCGCCCACTTTAACGTTTTGAATATTCGTTATATCCACCACGGTCATGTCCATCGAGACGCGTCCCATAACTTTTACGCGTTGACCGTGAATTAAGACTTCGCCAATAGATGACAACCCCCGATCATACCCATGCCAGTAGCCGATGGGCAGTACCGCAACGCGGGAATCGCGGCGAAACTTTTCCGTCAAGCCATAACCGATGAGCTCACCCTGTCTCACATTTTTTACCTCCGCCACCATCGTTTTCCAGGTCATCACCGGCTTTAGATTTTTAAGCCGCGAGGGAATGTAGCCATAAAGACCGATGCCAATACGCACCATGCTCCCGACACTGGGGAAATTAAGTATGCCTTCAGTTTTTAAGATGTGCGCGAATTTTGGCCTGATGCCGGAGTTTTTAAAACTTAAAATCGCCTCGCGAAAACACTCGATTTGTTTTTTTGAATATTTTCTATCCGTGGCCTCGGCCAGATGCGAATAGATCCCATCGGGCGTCAGGTTTGATTTTTGCAGCCGGGAAATTAATTTTGGCCAGTCTGCCTTTTTAAATCCGAGTCGATTCATGCCGGTTTCGATTTTAATATGAAAGGCCGGCTTGGCTTTTAAGGTTTCGAGCGCCTTCAGGCTTTCAAAATTAGAAATGGTTATCGAAACGTTATTTTGGCGCGCCTCTTTCATGCGATTCGGCAGGGTATAGCCTAAAACCAAAATCGGATTTTTTATTTTTTCACGGCGCAATGCCAAAGCTTCGGTAATCGAATCAACACCGAGCCAGATTTTTTTTGATTTTCCCGAGATGCATCGAGCGACCGTAACCAGGCCATGTCCGTAGGCGTTTGATTTAATCACCGCCATAATTTCCATGCCCCGTGCCCGTGAGGCAAAAAAATTAAAATTGGCGAGCAGGGCCTTTTTGTCGAGTTCAATCCACGTTCTGACGGGCAGAGTTTTTCTCATACAACTGTCTCTAATTTTTTCTACCATACCCGAAGCGCTGATCTTTCGCAAAAGAACGACGGCCTTCTCCTCAAAAGATGAATGGGTGCGCAAAATGAAAACCCCCCGACGTCACGTCGGGTGGTTTTCATTTTGCTATGCCTTAGCGTCTTGGTTCCTGCGGCCTCGCCTCGTTTACCGTAATCGCACGCCCGTCCAGATTTTTGCCGTTTAGCGTTGAAATGGCGTTTGCCGCTTCATCTTCCGATGACATTTCGACAAAACCAAATCCCTTGGACCGACCGGACATTTTATCGGTAATGACTGCTGCCGACTCAACCGTTCCGGCCTTCGAGAAGGCTTCCCGCAACGAGCTGTCGGTTGTGTCGTACGACAGCCCTCCTACAAATAGTTTTTTAGCCATGACTTGTTTTTATCGCATTCAGGGCTAAATAGCAACCGCATTCAGGCTTTAGCCCCTAAAGCCTGACTCCAAATTTCCTCAACTGGGGGCATGCCATTCTGTAACGCTCCGTTGCTTGCAGCTCTGGAGGCGTAGTGGACCTTGGCGAAAGATGGCCTGCTATTCCGTAGCTTTAATGAAGGATAGCTGCGGGACTTGGATGGATTCGACACGTTCAACAGTGAGCTTGTCGAACTGCTCACCATTATCTTTACTACCCCAGCATATCGTCAACCTCACGGCTTTTGCTTAATTTCTTTAGCAATTCCTTATCTCCAATAATGAGAGCTTTCTTCTTTGCGATACTCCACTTCTTGAGCTGCAGTTCTCTTTTTTCAGCCGTGGCTCTGTTTCTATATTCTTCTTGATACACCAGCCTTACATCAGAAAACTTTTTAGTGAAAAATGACTCTTTCCGATTATGCTGGTTCACTCGTCTTTCAATATTATCTGTTAGACCAACATAAAAAGTTTTCTGATCGCAAAGAAGAATGTAAACATTCCAACTCATGAGCCTATTATGGCAAAGGCCCTGAGCTTGTCGAAGGGCTGCGGGACTTGGATTCGAACCAAGATACCGAGATTCAGAGTCTCGTGGCCTGCCGTTAGCCGATCCCGCATTGTCTGCTCGAACCGTCTTTTCAAAATAGTTCGTTTTCCCACCGATAAAACTCTCTCACCAATTTGCTCGCTCGTCTATGACACCATGGTCGCTCGCAAATTGAGTGTTTTGAAAAGAGATTCTTCGCTTAAGGTTTTCTTATGGTAGACCTACGGTCTGCCTGATAATAAGAAAACTTTGTCTATAATGCCGATTTTTAAGTGATATTTCAATCCCGATAGAAAATTAACACGAGCCATTATCCAGCGCCAGATTTAAAATTATTCAAGCCACAACTTTTTTTAAGTTACGGGATTTTCTAACGGGATCAAATAATAAAACGGGGCGCGGCCGATGGACGGCCGCGCCCGTGGGCGCACGCACTCTAGAGCGGTCGCGAGATGCGAATGCGGTACCTGACGTCCAGCGACTCGCCCTCCGTCACCTTCCACCGCTCCTGGCAGATCGGGATCAGCGCGGTGTAAACCAGATTCAGATCCCGGCTGATATCTTGACCCGCCCTCTTCCTCGCCCGGCGCTGGGGCTCGAGAATGGCCTCCTCGATCTCCCGGCGAGATCTCAACTCTTTCTCGAGTACTGCTTTCGGGTCGTCGTCCCCACCCTCGATGCGCGCGTAGTGGGGACGAAAGAGCGATGCTTCGCAGTCTTCCTCCGTGAAAGTTGCATCCGTTGTGCCGTAGAACTCGATCGTCCTAACTCGTATCGCCATGATGACCTCTTGCGGACCTTCTCCGCATGTTAAAGATGGAAACAACGAGTATTGAGTTCGCTATAAAAGAACCGAACTGGTATGAACGAAATTGACCGTAGTATAGACGAGATGTCTAAACTTTCAAGTATTTGCGGGTGGCCAGAAAAGCCGAGATAATCCCCAGCCCTACGCCGATAAATAAGAGAATGAAAAAGAATTCAAAAAAATGCGAGCCAAAATAAGCCCATAAATCTATGCCGCCGGTAAACGAACTGATTTTAGGCGAGAGAATCGAAACAATCGGCAGGAAAACGAATGTCGTGATAATAGCTGAAATCACCCCGTCAATGACGCCTTCCAATAGAAAGGGTAATCGGACATACCAGGCGGTCGCACCAACGAGCCGCATGATGGAAATTTCGTCTTTGGCCGTAAAGATGGCGAGGCGCACCGTATTATATGTAACCGTCACTGCGACAATTATGAGAACGACGGCGAGCACCGCACCGGCGCTTCGCGAACCATTCATAATTTCAGTTAATCTCGCAATGGCTGACTGATTTTCATGAAAATTGATCTTATCAATCGATTGCTCCTTCCGCGCTTCGATGATTGAGGAGATGTCAGAAAATTTTGTTGGATCGAGAGCGGTAATATTTAAGGAACCTTCAAGAGGATTCGTATCCAGTTCCTTTAAAGATTCAGCGATGGTCGGGTTAGCCTGATTTTTGGTCTTAAAGTTTTCTAAGGCTTCGGCTTGAGAGACATACAAAATATTTTTTACATTCGGAATTTTAAGAAATTCAGATTTCAGTCCCAAAATTAAATCCTCGGGCGTATTTGGCAGGAAATACACCGAGACATCAATTTTATTTTGCAGACTATCCAGCACTGAATTCATCAAAACGGAGGAAAGCAGAAGGCCGCCGATGACAAAAAGTGCCAGCACCATGACCAAGACTGTCGCCGTCGAAAGAAGCCCGTTCCGCCAAAAGGACAAGGCGGCTGACAGACTGATTCTGCGAATAAGTTCGGATAATTTCATGCAAATAATTATTCCTCGTATTTGCCTTTCTTCTCGTCACGAATGACCTCGCCCTTCTCAAGCGCCACGACGCGGCGGCCCAATGAATCGATGACTTCCTTATCATGCGTGGCGAGCATGACTGTGGTTCCAAGTTCATTAATTTTTTCAAGCAGCCTGATGATATCCCAGGTATTGGTGGGATCCAAATTTCCCGTCGGCTCATCGGCCAGAATCACATCGGGACGATTGACTAAAGCCCGCGCAATGGCAACCCGTTGCGACTCGCCGCCCGACAATTCATGCGGAAAATTATTCGACTTGTCCGCGAGGCCGACAAGTTCCAAGACTTGCGGCACGTCATGCTCGATCTCTTCTTTCGTTTTGCCTGCCGCCTCCATGGCAAAGGCCACATTTTCAAAAGTATTTTTCATGGGCAGCAGCCGATAGTCCTGGAATACGCGGCCGACGCGGCGGCGCAAATAGGGCAAGTCTTTCGCCGCCATACCCGTAATATCGACATCCTCAAAAAAAATCTTCCCCTCCGAGGGATCCTCCTCGCGAATTAAAAGCTTAAACAGGGTCGTCTTGCCGGAGCCGGAAGGGCCGACCAGCGAAACAAACTCTTTAGGCTTAATGCGCAGGGTAATTCCTTTTAAGGCAGTTGCTGTTTCAGAATAAATTTTTGAGACATTATCAAGAAAAATCATAAGCGGACCCTGCAGTATCCTGCACTGGTAGCATTATACCAAGCCTGCCGCGGGGAACCAAACTACGGCATTACTCTTCGAATCGAAGCCTCAACCAGCGCGTCTAGATCACCGTCGAGTACCCCCTCAACATCCGAGGTTTCGTAATTGGTGCGATGGTCTTTGACGAGCCGGTATGGATGCAGGACATACGAGCGAATTTGCGAACCCCATTCAACCGATACCTGCTCGCCGCGGATGCCGCGCCGTTCGGCCTCGATCTCGGCTAACTTTTTTTGGTACAACTTGGCCCGCAAGTGCTGCATGGCCGTCTCACGATTTCGTTCCTGCGTCCGTTCGCTTTGAGCCGTTGCCTGTATGCCGGTCGGATTATGAATCACGCGCACCGCCGTCTCACGTTTATTTACATTTTGGCCGCCCGGACCTGACGCGCGGAAAAAATCAAAGGTAATTTCTTCGGGTTTGATTTCGATTTCTTCCGGCTCAATCATCTCGGGCAGGGCTTCAACCAGCGCAAATGAGGTGTGCCGCAGTGACTGCGATGAAAACGGCGAGATGCGCACCAGCCGATGCACGCCGCGCTCATGTTTTAAATAGCCATAAGCAAAGTCGCCTTTTATATCGAGTGTTACGTTTTTAATCCCCCAGCCCGACGGGCCGTGGTACTCGCCGTTATGTTCGTGGACGCGGATCACCTTCCAGCCCAGGCGTTCAGCGTAGCGCTCGTACATGCGCGCCAGCATCGCCGCCCAATCTTCGGCGTCTTTGCCTCCGGCGCCGGAATAAATCGAAACCAGCGCCGAGCCTTTATCATATTTTCCGCTAAATAAATATTCAATTTCGACTGCCCGGAGACTCTGCTCAAGCATAAAGAGCCGCTCATCAAATTCGCGGAGAAACCCGGAATCGGGACTGGCTCCGGCGATGGCCCAGAGTTCCTCAAGCGTCGCGGCCTCGCCCGTGATATGTTCCCAGCGCGCGATTTCTTTTTTGCTATTGGCTATTTGCGATCCCAACTCTTTCGCCCGTTCGGGATCATTCTGCCAAATATGCGACGCTGATAATTCAGACTCGTATTTTAAAATGTCCTCGCGAAGTTGGCGCAGGTCAAAGACGTTCCGCGAGCACGCGGACCTTATCTCGTACAATATTCAACCTTTGTTGTATATCATTCATATTTAGGTCAAACCCCGCCCTTGAGATTTCTGAATGCTATCTTTAATACGTTTCTTGAGGTGAGAATACGTACTGCCAAATTTCTTTAGCATATATTCTCTATGTTTTGCATCTCGCTCGGAAAGATAGCATTCATAAATATCAGCGAAACTGGGAGATATTTTTTTGTTGTAGAAACTTTACCATGTTTATGTTCTGCAACTCGCTTTTTTAAGTCTGATGCAAAGCCGGCATAAAATTGTCCATTACTCATACCGAGCACATACATATCATACATAATAAATCTCAAGGGGCGGGGTCAAAGACGTTCCGCGAGCACGCGGATATTAGTTTTTGTTTTTTTAAGACGTGCGGGAATGTCAGCCATTCATCTTATTCTATCAGAGCCACCTCCGAGATTCGAACTCGGGACCTTCACTTTACGAAAGTGCTGCTCTACCAGCTGAGCTAAGGTGGCAACCTCTCTGCTTCGACTCTCATCGAAGCTGCGGAAGTGCAAGCCTGCCCTCGTTTGGGGTAATCTCGCCCTTCTGAAGCTCAAAATAAATTTGAGCTAAGGAGGGAGCTAAGGTGGCGGTAACGGGGCAGGCTGAGTTACTCCGGCGCGAGGATGACAAAATGAATGTAGCATTCATTTTTAGGATCTCGAAGCCAGAGACGAGAAGTGAGGCTCCGATTACTCCAGCTTACAATGACGAAAACATTATATCCGAAAAATGTGCCTCCGGCAGGCCGCGCTAGCGGCCTGCCGGAGCAAACCGAGACTCACACTCCCGAGCGAATTCTTTTAAACCCGTCTCGCCCAAAAGCCGCTCGCCCTCGCCTGCTTTTTTGAGAACAGTGATCACCGGCGGCCGGCAATAATAGCAGCGCCATACGCTTACCGACTCGGCGGTGAGAACTTCCTGGTGCTCCTCATGACGCAGGAGGCAGAGCTGGGAGAAGGTATTCTCGAGGAAGTGAGCCCTCGACTCTCGATCAGCGGGGATGTGCCGGAACCAGATGTCGCCACGGCCTGCAATCACCCGCACCAGAAAGTCGCTCCCGACCTTCTGCCATCCCCGCTCACGCGGATCCAGCGCGAGCAGGAGGAGCGCCTGACACCGTGTCGCCATTACCTTCGCTTCGCTCCATGCGTCGGCCATTTATGATCTCCTCTCCATCACGACTTCGGCCTTAACGCGGCTTCAGTGTAGGTATTCGTCGGGCTCCACAAAAGCCAGCCGGAGGCGCCGGCATGCTCGGCGGCGTCAATCTGGGCTCTCACGGCTTTGGCATCATAATAAATCCCTCTTGAAGTATCAACGCCGAGATCAAAATCCTGCAGCCAGGGACGGAATTTTACGGCTGGATTTTCATTTACAATAGCGGGGTTCGGCGTCGTCGTGCCATGCGGCACGCGGCCGAGCAGGGCATCATGCGCCACCAGCAATGAGTGATAGACAACGGCATACGGATTGGCTGAAACGAGCGAGGTCGTACTGGCGCCCCGGTAGGGCAACGAGGCGGCAGCTAAATTTCTCAATGAATCAGCCGGAACATCAAAGCCAGCATAAAAATGACTGGGATAGAGCATCAAAGAAATAAAATCAACATTCGAAGCCACATCAATCAGCCGCTGGCCGATGCCTAGATCTTCTGTTTCGGTGGCGACATAGCCAAATAAATCAGCGGAGAGAATCAATTCAGGTTTATAGGCTTTTAGATTGTCATGTATGAAAGACAAATAATCTTTGATGGCCAGGTACTTCGGCATACTACTCGCCTGATACGCGGGGTAAACGATGTCTCGGGTGTCGCCATCAGAAGGAAAACGAACATAATCATATTGAATCTCATCAAACCCGATGTCGGCCACATTTTTAGCGAATGAGAGCATGTAGGCGCGTGTCCCTTCGCTCATCGGATCCAGCCAGGCGTTGCCTTTATTGTCGCGCCAGATGCCGCCATCAGGCCGTTTTACATAATAATCGGGATGCGCCGTGACTTGCGAATTATCGCGAAACGTCGCCATGCGCGCGATGGTCCAGACGCCGCGCGATTTTAATTCATCCACAAAGGGTTTTAAATGATCGGTGATTTGACCGCCGGGAGTTTCTTTTACGTCAATCACCACGGCGTTAATTTCTGTCGTGCTAAGAATTTCGAGAATTGAGTTGCGCAGATTCGTCGCCGGACGGCCCTGATCGTTCGCCACCGCGGCTGTCACATAGACGCCCTTCACATTCTGCGAGCGCATGGCGGCGTCCCGGATCCGTTCCTTTAGAGTTTTTTGTGAGCTTGGTTGATTTTGATTTTTTTTAGGCCCGCCCTGCAAAATCAGCTCTGCCGGCGGACGGACCAGTTCAAAAATTAAATAGCCGCCGAAGAGAACGGCGAGCATTAGAATCGAAATGGCAATCTTTTTCTGCATCGGCTTCCATCATAGCCTAGAAAATGGGAAGAAATAAGAAAGAGCCCATCCCGATTTTGCCTATGGCGGAATCGGGATGGGCTTGCGGGAGCTACCGAAATATCTTCTCATAGAGAGGCTTTGGTTCATCCGCCGTGTTCCAGATCATCCAGCTTTTGATGCCGTGCTCTGCGAGGGCCCGAATTTGCTGGCGGAAGCGTTCCTTGGCACTCGGCGGCCGCCAGGTGCTGCATTGGTAGATCGAGGGAATGGTAAAACCCTCGATCCAGGGACGTATAAAGGGCTTTTTTGTCACGCCGGCGAGATGCCGCGCAAGACCCAAAGCAACGGTCTTCGTCACTTCATAGGGCTTCTGGTTAGGATCGGAAAACCCGAAGTCGCCGCAACGAAAGTGCGAGGCATATCCCATGCAGGCAAGGTAGTCAAAGACCGTAAAATCTTTCACCCGCTGGCCTGTTGAGGACTCTGCTCCATTTACGCAGACGATCCCGAAGATATCAGCCGAGACCTTCATCCCCGGAACTCGCCGCTTGATGTCTTCGACAACCGAAGAAGCGAAACGTCCTATCACCTCGTACTTCGACTGCTCACCGTTCCAGAAGGGATAGCGCATGTTCTGCATATCCCCGTCTGTCGGGAAGCGAATGTAGTCCAAGTTGATCTCGGCAAATCCGAGGGTTGAAGCCCATTCGGCAACTCCAGAGGTAAGACGCGCGAGATCCGGTGAGGCGGGATCGAGCCAGTAGCGATGCCGTTCCAGCGCGCCGGAAAACCAGAGTGGTTTTTTGCGGCCATCGCCGTACCAGCGGTCAAGAGCTTCGAGCTTTGTTTTAAGAAGAGCCGCCTTCTTTACTTCGGGTGTTCGCTCAACCATGCGATCGATACTCTGCAAAACTCTCTCGAGCGCGATCTGTTGATCGGCTACATGAACCGCCATGTCGCGGCGAGCATCAGCGATGATTGAGTCCTGCCCGACCACGATGCGTCCAATGAGATAGACATTGTGATCTTTCAACCACCCCGTAACCTCACTCATACAGTGGTTGAAAAAAGTTCCGTTGTCGCGGAGATCGATCACCACGGCATTAGCCGCGCCCGATTCGACATGCGACTTCACGTCCGCTACGACGACCTGACTACAGAGGAACTTGCCGGGAAGATAGAGTGCGTGAACCTCTTGCGGCTCAGCAGATGCAGTGGAGAAGAGTGCGAAAACCACGATGAGGATCGTCACCCAAACCATCTCTTGCCTCCTCTTGTGTGGGAAGACCTAAGGCAGAAATATATGAAAACGCGCCCTTCGTAAAGGGCGCGTTTGATTCCTCAGGTTTTAATTAATCCCTCCGTTCGTAATAGCCAAAGACAACGAGCCCGGCCGTAACCAGAATGACATTCTTGAAAATAAATTCGCCGGCCAGTGTCAAAATCGTAAAATGCGGCGAGAACATAATCGAGGGGGCAATAAAAAATGTTAGAAATGTACTCGATAAATGAAGCACGAGCGCCACGTGCGTTGTCGCGCGATAGACATTGGCCAGAAGCCCCACGCCGATTAAGGTTTCCAGCATCCCCAAAATGAGATTGCCGTTCGTGGTGGCAAGCAGCGGATAGGTTGCGTGGACAATTTGATAGACGGGGTTATAACCTAAAAATTTTAAGCCGCCGAACCAGAAAAACGTAAGCCCGAGTCCCACGCGCAAGAGGTCAACAAAGTAATTCTCGTTTCTGCGCGCTTCTCGTTCGAGTGAAGTGAGCATTGATATTAATTATAAATAAAAGATCTTTTAAAAACGACATAACTATCAACAGTGCGGCCAGCGGTAATCGAAACCGCGCCTATGGCTTGCCCTCACACCAATGCGAAGGCGGGAATCGAACCCAGGCTCCTGGCTTGCCCCGTGACCAAAATCTACAAAATTAAATGCGAGAAAGGGGAATCGAACCCCTGCTATTAGCTTGGGAAGCTAATGTACTGCCACTATACTACTCTCGCGCAAAGCGCGTTTTAGATTACGGTACGGGGCTTGGGAAGCAAGAATTCTGCCACTAAATTACATTCGCTTTAAAAAATTCTGACCATTTTTCAAATTTTCTTTAAATCATTTCGCTCATTCCGCCGGCGTTCTCTGTGCGTCCATCTACTCTATCGTACGCTATAGCGTACGATAGAGTAGATGCGGACAAACCTTCTTCTGTTTCAAATTCTTTTCAAATTCAAATTCTCTTCAAACAGTCTCCGCAGCACCGCCGGGTTGGCTTTGCCTTGGGTCTTTTTCATGCCGGCGCCAATCAGCGCCTGGATCGCGTTCGGATTTTTGCCGCTTCTTACTTGCTCGGCAATATCTTTATGCGCATCAATCAATTCGAGAACTGTATTCTGGAGTGCCGACTCGCCGCTTTCCTGAGTTAAATTCTTGGTCTCGATAATCTGCGCTGGGTCGCCGCCGGTTTTAAACATTTCACCCAAGACTTGTTTGGCCGCCGCCGATGAAATTTTATTTTCGTAGACCAGCGCCATGAGTTCCGCGAAATTCTCGGCGGTAATGTTCATCTCGTCGACGAGAGCGCCAGTTTCGTTCCGCAATTTCTGCAGGTCGCTCGTAATATAGTTGGAGGCAAGTTTTATGGCCTTTGATTTAATGACTCTGTCCCCCATCGAAGCGATCCATTCCTCTAGTTCAGAAACCACCTCCTCAAAAAACTCGGCTAATTTCGGTTCGCGAATAAAAACTTCGCTGGTTGCATCATCCAGTCCATATTCGCTGGCAAACCGAACCCGCTTCTGCCAGGGCAGTTCAGTTAATTTGGCACGGATGGATGCGAGCCACTTCTGATCAACGAGAAGCGGCGGCAAATCGGGCTCGGGAAAGTAGCGATAGTCCGTCGCGCCCTCTTTTATACGCTGTGAAAATGTCACTTCCCTCACGGAATCCCAGCCGCGCGTCTCCTGAATCACCTTGCCGCCTTCTTCTAAAAGTTTTGTCTGACGCGCGATCTCATAGAGCACCGCCTTTTCGACAAAGCGAAATGAATTGATATTTTTTAATTCGACTTTAGTGCCGAGTTCCTTTGAGCCTTTGGGCCTGATCGAGACGTTGGCTTCAACCCGCATCTGCCCCTTTTCCATATCCGCATCGGAAGCGCCCGTGTACCGAATAATAAGCTGCAGCTCTTCGCCGAATCTGCGCGCTTCTTCCGCGCTTCTCACATCCGGCTCGGTGACAAGTTCCATCAGGGGTATCCCGGCACGGTTGAAATCGACCAACGAAGTTGGTCGTCCCGAGCTTGTCGAGGGACTACCCTGGTGCATCAGCCGTCCGGTGTCTTCTTCCAAATGAACCCGCGTGATGCGAATGTGCCGCACCGCGCCGTCAGCCGATTTAAATTCAAGATAGCCGCCTTTGACCAAGGGATGCTCATACTGGGAAATCTGATAGCCCTTCGGCAAATCAGGATAAAAATAATTTTTGCGATCAAACTGCGAGTATTCAGGAATTTCGGCATGCAGGGCGAGCCCAACGAGAATAACTTTCTCAACCGCGGCTTTATTGATCGTCGGCAATGTGCCGGGATGCCCCAGGCAGATCGGACAGACGTTCACATTCGGATGCTTCTCATCGGGATCATTTAAAGAGTCGCAGAACATCTTCGTCCGCGTTTTGAGTTCGACGTGACACTCTATACCTATAACAGCTTCATAATCCATACTCGGTGTGTACTTTCCCGACCGATTTTAATCGGTCGAGGATCCTCGATTTGTTTCAAATTTTGAAATGCCATTTACTAATCGTTCAATGGCGGTTCGTTTTTTCCAAGATTTAATTTTCCTTTCTCGACTGACTGCTTCGCCCAATGTATCAAATTGTTCAGAATAAAAAAGCTGCCAGGGTCTATAAAATCGAGTTGAGGTCACTGTACCAGAATTATGCATTTTTAATCTTAGATCTAAGTCAGTTGTAGACCCAACGTAATATCTTCTGTCTTTCTTAGAAATTAGTATATAAACGTAAGGCATTTCAAAATTGACAAATCGGGACAATCCCAATCACCGGTTCGTATTCCATACAATAAATATGTAAGCATTGTAGCAAAAATATACGAATTGACGCATCCTGCAACGGTTGATACGATGCCACCACAGTTTTAGTTCACTACCAACAGAATAAGGGGAAAACAGAATGGTCAGATACGTGTCCTACGGTGATCGCGAGCCCGATCGACAGTACCGAAACCTGATTCAAAAGATCATCGAGTCCGGCAAGTTCGTGACCGAAACCCAAATGGGAGAGGGAGCACTGCGCATCATCGGCAATGAGATGCGCTTTGATTTCTCCAATGGATTCCCGGTGATCACGGAACGGGACCTTCTTGACCCGGGAAAAATCGGCAAGTCTCAATTCGAAATGGCTATCGCCGAACTCTGTGCGTTTCTCAATGGGGCGCGCACCCTCGACGAGATGAAAAATTTCGGCTGTGGCTGGTGGGCGCCTTGGGTTACAGAGGAAAAGTGCAAGAAGCGCGGACTCGAAACGGGTGACCTCGGACCTGGCTCGTATGGGGCTGCATGGAGAGCGTTCCCTACTATGTACGGCGCGCCATTCGATCAGTGGAAACACGTGCTCGAGCAAATGGCGGAGTTGCCACACCTGCGGACGCACATCGTGACTCCATTCATCCCGCAATACATCGGCCGCGGCAAAGGGAAAGAGCAGAAGGTCGTTGTTGTTCCATGTCATGGACTTGTTCACATCTTCGTCGATGCCAAAGACGGAGAGCTCTCACTGCTACACTGGCAACGAAGCGCCGACGCACCCGTTGGTCTTGTCTTCAACCTGATCCAGTACGCGGCTCTCACTATGATGCTCGCGCAGGTCTTCGGCTATCGCGCGACTGAACTCGTTTTTCAGACCTCGGACACCCACATCTACGCTGGAGGGCCGAACGATCAGCGGGCTGACGTCCGCGACATGCTCGAGACTGAGCCGCAGCGGCTCCCAACCGTGACACTCGATCCAGATGTGAAGGATCTCTTCGCATTCCGGCCACATCACTTCCATGTCGAGGACTACCATGCTCAACTGGGACGAAGGAGGATCAAGACGCCAGTATGAAAATCTCAATCATCGCGGCTGTCGCCGAGAACGGCGTCATAGGTCGAAATGGAGAGCTTCCCTGGAGGCTCTCCTCCGACTTGAAACGCTTCAGGCAGTTGACGATGGGAAAAACTGTCATCGTCGGTCGTAAGACTCACGAATCGATCCTGAGGCGCCTCGGGCATCCGCTCGAAGGTCGCCGCACGATCGTCGTGACTCGTGATCAGGGGTACACCTCCGAGTGCGAAGTAACGCACTCACTCGAGGAGGCGCTCACCCGTACCCAGAACAATGATGAAGTCTTCATCATCGGCGGCGCGGAGTTATATCGAGAAGCGCTGCCCCGCGCCGACAAGCTCTACATCACGCATGTCGAGGCATACTGCGAAGGCGATGTGAAGTTCTCCGACTGGGATAAGTCCGCGTGGAAAGCGACTCACATGGAAAGCTGCCCCGCCAGCGAGGAAAACGAGATTCGCTCTCGCTTCGAGATCTACGAGCGAGTCAACGCGAACTACAACTTCGAAAACACGCGCTACGACGACCAGCGCGCCATCATGCAGAAGCTCACCGATCGAGGCGTCTGCAACTTCTGCCCAGATCATCAGATAGAAGGTGAGTTGATGGAACCAGTTTGGAAAAGCGAGCACTGGCGGTTGGGGACCAACCGCTGGCCGTACAAGTTCACAATCCTTCATCTGCTCGCCATCCCGAACCGCCACATCGAGTTCGAAGACGAGCTTACAGACGAAGAAACTGGCGAGCGTCTCGAGATGCTCCGGTGGGCCAAGAAGCACTATGGCCTCAAGGCCTACTCAACTGGCGCTCGATCAGGTGAGACGGCGCTGACAGGCGCCTCCGTCCGCCACTTCCACTTTCACATCATCGTGGCTGACCCTGATACCACCAAGGAAGACTACGAGCGGGTGCGATTTCCCATGGGGCCAAAACCCGCTAAAAAGTAAAACAGCCCCGGCACTGATACTCGGATGAACCGAGATCAGCGCCGGGGTCTTTCTATATCTACGCGGATGATGGCAACTCCTTTGGCTCTCAAGACTTCTTGGCCATCGGTGCGCGAGTAGCCATCGCGGAAGTAAATCCGCTTGATGCCGGAGTACGCCACCTGCTTTGCGCAGGGTGCGCAGGGAAAGGTCGTGATGTAGAGACTCGCACCCTCGAGAGAAAGATCGGCTCGTCGCGCGGCTTCGGCAACGATAGCGGCCTCTGCGTGCAGAACGAGCGAGGCCTCGATCTCGAGACCGGCACTAAAGAGCGAGCGCGGGTCCCCGTAAAAGAGCGCTTCACGCTTGGTGGGAACGGTGTGGTTGTAAGCAGTCAAGAGAACCTGGCCATCCCTCACCAGGATTCCGCCGACTTGTCGCCACCAGTCGGGACTTTTCGCCGCTTCCTCTGCGGCGCGCCCCATCATGACTCGGTGGAACTCGTCCTCTGTCACTGTCCAGTCCTCGTCGACCGCGTTTTCCGCGGTCGCCTTTTTCCGGTCGTAGCGAAGGAAAACCGGATCGAACTGAATCTCCACAAGTCCGTGCTTCAGCCAACGCTCGGCAACCGCGTGACACTCTTCTTCATCGGGCATCACGACGATATCACCGACGGTGCTGATGTCAGCCAGATCCATTGGACCGATGACTTCAGCTTTGGGGCATACCCCCAAGCTGTTGATCATCCGACAGGCTTGGTCCGGCTTCAGTGCCCGAAGGTCTTTCTTGAGGTGCGCGAACTCGACCAGAACTTCCTCTGACAGCACATAGACTGCCTTCGCCTCCCGATGCCGCTCGAACCAGTTGAGATAACCGGCGTGCAACACCGGGATATAGCAGAGGAGAATCTTAGCCATATCACATTACCCTCAGCGCTTCACGGAAACGCTCGAAGAACTTCATGAACTCTTTCTCGAATTCATCAACGACCTCGAGCATGAGAACGCGAATCCGCGCCGTTGTTGAAGTTTCCGCTTGCGTCGGCAAAATCTCGAGCTTGCCGCCCCACGATGACACAAGCTGCCGAAGCTCTTCGCGCTCATCACCCTCAACGTATTCACGCTCGGAGATGATGAGAACATGCGGGCGGGCAGTCCTCACGAGCTCCCAGCGAGGATGCTCGGCGAGCTTCGGCACAACGATGTCGGCTTGTCTCGTGTTGCAGACGATCTCGTAGCGCTCCTCCTCCGAGACGACGGGGCGCTTGGGTCCCTTGCGTTTTCGCACCTTGGCGTCAGCATCGACACCAACCACGAGGATGTCGCAGAACTGCTTGGCCATGTCGAGGTATCGGCTGTGTCCGAGATGCAGCATATCGAACGTGCCCGATGTGAGCCCGATTACGACCGAGGGGTCAAGTTCCCGCAACGCATCGAGCTTCCGCCCAACTTCGGGAAGCTCGCGGATGCAGCGCTGCCCGAAATTCGCGCGTGGTCCGAAGAGATCTCTCATTTCGCTCCTCCTTAGAACGTTCTATCTATATGTTCGTGAACTAAAAACCGTGCTTCTTTCATAGCACAGCTTGGTTTCGATTGTCTATTTGATTTTTTATACAGTCTAGTCTTTCACCTCAATTCCCATAGACCGGGCGGTTCCCGCAATAATGCGTGCCGCCTGATCCACGTCGTTGGCATTTAAATCGGGCATTTTGCGTTCGGCGATTTTTCTGACCTGGTCTATCGAAACTTTGCCGACTTTATTTTTATTCGGCTCGCCGGAGCCTTTTTCAATGCCCGCTGCTTTTCGGAGCAAGTCCGAAGCTGGCGGAGTCTTTAAGACAAAATCAAAGGTGCGGTCCATATAGACCGTGATCTCAACCGGAATGATGTCCGCGCCTTTGTCATGAGTCGCATCATTAAACTTTTTTACAAAGTCGCCGATGTTGAGTCCATGCTGACCAAGCGCCGGCCCAACCGGCTGGGCGGGAGTGGCTTTGCCCGCGGGAATCTGAAGTTTTACGACAGTTTTAATTTCTTTTGCCACCTTACAGTTTGTTAGTTTATTAGTTGACTAGTTGAGCTCTATTTAAAAAACGGATATACCCATAAATTGCTTTTTTCAGTTCAATGTAGCCGTCCGCTATAGTACCCGCTGTTTCTTTGTTTAGCAAGTCTTTATCACCGCATCTTCTAAGGTTGCTCTCAGTTTCTTCAGCCTCACTAATTGCAATATCTCTCAATATTTGGCACTTCTGTTTAATTGAATTTTTATTATATGCTTCAGCAATATTGTTAGAAACAGAGCTAGAGGATCTTCTTAGTTGATCCACAGAACGATACAACTCGTCCCTTGGGAAATCTTTTGTAATCTCATGAACTTTTAATTCAAGGTATTTTGACATCTGATAGATCTTCAAGTTCTCAAGTCCCGTTGCCATCTTGGAGTTTATTAGTCCTTACAGTTTCTGGTTTTTAGTTTTCTAGTCTAACTAGGCAACTAGCTAACTAGCCAACTAGGAGACCATTGACGAATCTACCACCATGATTATAATACAATCATCAGAGGCCGCGAGGCCTTTTAAAAAAACCCGCCCAGTTTTTTAGTTTATTAGTTTACTAGGAAGTGAACTAGCCAACTAGAAAACTAGCAAACTAAAAGATGATCGATCGCCTGTTAACCTACATCCGCGAATCCCGCATTGAACTGCAAAAAGTCACCTGGCTGACACGTACAGAGGTTGTTCGATACACCGCGGCGGTGATTGTGGTCTCCCTCGCCATCGCTCTCTTTCTCGGCGGAGTTGATCTCGTGTTTTCGTTTATTCTTACGCACTTCTTTCTTTAGCAAAGAATATGTGGGCATCCCGACACAATGTTTGCACACAATATGAGAAACGAGGCGCTTCGCCCATCCGCCAGCTGGCGGAGGTAAGCGCTATCCGCGCACGCGCCTCGCAATCGCAAAGAGAGTTCAAGGAATTAGTTTTCTCAACTTCAAAAACGACGGCAAACATTGAGCGGGATGCTCATAATTGTGGCGAAAGTTACTTCGCTGCAAATGTGACTAGCTCGTAACTTTCGACAATTATGGCAAAGCAAACAGGCGAGTTCGGGCGCAATTGGTACGCGATTCATACCTATTCGGGCTATGAAGACGCCGTCGCCCGCAATTTAAAACAACGTATCGAATCAATGGCGATGTCCGATAAGATTTTTACCGTGCTCGTTCCCACCGAGAAAAAAATCCGCATCAAAAACGGCAAGCGAAAAGTGGTCGAAGAAAAAATCTACCCCGGCTATGTGTTAGTTGAAATGGTGGTGACTGATGACTCCTGGTATGTCGTCCGCAATACGCCGCGCGTCACCGGATTTGTCGGTTCGGGCACCACACCGACGTCATTATCCCAAGAAGAAATCGATATTTTACAAAAACGCATGGGCGTTGACGAGCCGAAGTTCAAAATTGAGGTTCGCACCGGAGACGCGGTAAAAATTACCGATGGCCCATTCAAGGATTTCGACGGCAAGGTTTCTGAAGTGGACGAAGAAAAAGGCAAGATTAAAGTTTTGGTATCAATGTTCGGGCGGTCAACGCCGGTTGAACTCGATTCGCTCCAAATTCGAAAAATCTAAACCATATGCACTCTATGGAGCCGGCCTCTTTGGGATTGTATGCAAAAAAGAACTCTTAATCTGTAACGCACCTATTTAACCTATAGGTTCCTATAGTAACCTATAGGTTAAATAGGTTACAGAGGAAAAATAACAAAAAACTCCTCCGACGTACGTCGGAGGAGTTTTTTGTTTATGCGGCGGCTTTGCTTTTATCATCATGCCGGTATAGCCGAAATTGGTTGTATCACGGGCCCATTGAACCGGGATTAACATCGGTATTCTGGTTATTTCGCGCCACACCTTCCGGCGACACATCAATTGTTTGGCCCGGCGCTTCAGCTACTGGAGCATTGGGATCGGCGGCGGGAGCAGCAGTGTCAGCGGAGGCAACAGTGACGGTAGGGGTAGCCATGTTAGGAGCAACCGTGTCAGGAACAACTACGGCACCGGCACCGACCATATCACTAAGAGCGGTGCCGGCAATGCCGCCGACAACGGCACCGATACCGGCACCGGCAACGGCACCGCCAGTGGCGCCGGCATTGGCACCGGCATTGGCACCGATAGCGGCACCGACCATACCACCGAGAGCGGTGCCGGCGGCGGCAGTGGCGGCGGAACCGGCAATGCCGCCGATACCGATACCGGCAGTATTACCGGCAGTGGTACCGGCATTGGCACCGGCAATGCCGCCGGCAACAGCACCGAGGGCGGCACCCATAGCGACGGAGCCAGGGTTACCGGTAGCGGCACCGCCGAGAGCACCGAGGACAGCGCCAACGACGGCGCCAACGACGGCGCCAACGATACCACCGACAGTGGAACCGTGAGGGGCGGAGGCGGGGGCAGCAGTGGCGGGGGCAGTTGCGAGAGCGGCATCAACATTAGCAGGAGTGCCGGCAGGAGCAGCGGCAGTAGTGTCGGCGGGGGCTGGTGCCGCGACCGAGACAGATACGGAGCTAGCGGGCACGCCGGCCACTGCCGCTACATTCGCGCTCACTGCTGCCGCTGTGGCGGGCATACCCGGGGGAGCTGCGGGCGAAGTCGCGGGCGGAGCGGCAGGATCGCCTGGTGGCGGGGCGGGCGGAGCCGCAATCGCGGCGGTGATGTCTGCCGTAGCGGGATCCGATGCGTCAGGAGCAGCGACGTCAGCGGCGGCAGTTGTTCCAGATAAACCTGGTCCCGTTCCATCAGGAGATGCTGCATCGGCGGCATCACCGGGCGCAACCCCGCCCTCTCCGGGCCCACTGGACGCAGCCCCGTCAGCCCCCCCTCCATCCCCTCCATCCCCGCCTTCCGCGTGGGCGGTTTCTACACGAAAAATAGGCCGCATAAATTGGGGCAAAGCGGCAATTCCCGTTTGTGCCGGCTTGCCCCCTAAGGCGGCAATAACTTCAAAAATGGCAATGATTATTTTTTGCCAAAGCGGTTTTGGTTTCTCATGAGTTTTCCATTGTGGCCGCGGCACCATAGTTTTCATAGGACTTGGATTAAGGTTCGCAGGCATTCAAGTCCAAATTGTTTTCGCATGTCGTGAAATATGAGGTCGCCGTCTTTAATAAACAGCCTATACGGGTCTTCGTTGGCAAAGGTGATATAGGGCTCCCCCGAAGGCTGAACAATCGAGACCCAGTCCTGTAGCCAGTATACATTTTCAAGATACGACTGCCAATGCGAGTCAAGTAGAATTAAAATTTGTCTTTTCATTTCATCGGGCGCGCTAACTTGGATTTGACTGATGTCGTTTTTGAGAAACGATTCGATTAATTTTTTCTGCGCCGCGCCTAATTTCTCAAAGCCGAACAGTGATTTTAATTCTCGCGGCGAGAGGCGGGACCTCTCCTCGTCGCGAAATATACTGCGGAGTTCAGAAAACAAAACCGGCGCCCAAGGCGAGGCCCTAAGCAACGCGTCGCGAAACTCGTAGGTATGATGCCGGTGCCGGTCAATCAACAAATCAAAGTCAGCCAGCGTCCGTCTCGTATCAGCCGCCAAAGCTTCGGCCTTTTTTTGCAGGGCGCCGACTGAAGTCTGCAAACGGCCCTCCAAAATTCCCGACGGATTCCAAGTCAGCGCTTCGGCATAATCCCAGAAAGCATTATCCGCGTAAATCTGAAATAACTCATCTTCGAGTGATGCAAAAAATTGGGTTTCGCCGATTTGGCCCTGCCTGCCCGATCTGCCCCGCAACTGCAAATCAACCCGCGAGGCCAAATTGTGTTCGATACCGATGACGCGCAGCCCGTAGCTGTATTTTACGCTTTCATCAATAATAATATCCGCCCCGCGCCCGGCGATGTTTGAGGCGACCGTCACCGTTCCGGGTTTTCCCGCCGCCTCGATAATCGCGGCGGCGTTTTCGGCGACTTCAGCGTGCAGGACCTGATGCGGGGTATTATTTTTTTTAAGCACATCACTCGTCTCTTTTACCGAAGCAATCGAGCGGCCGACGAGGAGCAGCGGCACTTCGGAGATCAGCGCGTGGCTTGCCTCGTTTACAATGGCAGCCGCCTTTTCTTCTGCCAGCCGGAAAAATCTGGTTGGCTTGTCGCGGCGGTTAAATCCGGCGTGCGGCTCAAGCGGGATGACGTCCAGATTATAGAGATCCTTAAATTCGCTGCGGGCGATAAAGGCGGTGCCCGTCATGCCGGAAATAGTTTTATAGAGCTTAAAAAAGTTGCGGTAGGTAATGGTCGCCACAATCGCCGCATACGGCGAGGGCTCGATGCCAGCTTGCATCTCAAGCACCTGCTGGAGCCCGTCTAAAAATCGCCTATCGGGCAGAGCTTGTCCGGTGAACTCATCCACTAAAATCACCTTCCCGTTACGCACCATGTACTCGCGATCGGGTTTTAGAAACACCGAGCTGTAAAGGCCGTAATACAAAACGCGGGCGGCTTCCAAATCTTTTTCGGCAAAAATGTCGCGACCGAGCCAGTCCGTGACTTTTTTAATGCCCTCATCGGTTAACCAAACGGAATTTTTCTGATAATCTATGACGTAGTCCACGTTCGCCATCAGTGTTTTCAATACCTCCAGGATTTTGCCGGAAGATTTTCTAAAATTTTGTTTTAAGCCTTCATCCGGCGGCCTCGTAATAATCAAGGGGGTTCTGGCTTCATCGATTAGAACCGAGTCCACTTCGTCTAAAATCACGAGATCCAAATCCGATACGACACGCTCCTTGGGCGAGAGGGCCAAATGATCCCGCAAATAATCAAAGCCCAACTCCTGATTGGCGGCGTAGACGATCGGCTTGGCATATTCCTTTTTTCTTTCTTCGCGTTTGGTTGATGAAATAACCACGCCGGGAGAAAATCCCAGGACGCCATCCAAAAAACCCATCCAGCGCTGATCGCGGACTGCCAAATAATCATTCGAGGCGGCGATATGGACGCGGCGGCCGCGGATGGCCGACCAGTAGGCCGCGATCATGGCCGAGACGGTTTTGCCTTCTCCCGTCCGCAGCTCCACAACCTTGCCTTCGGCGAGTAACGAAGCGGCGACGAACTGCGTCGTATTCGGGAAAAATTTGAGCACGCGGTGAATGGCAACAGCCGCCAGCGCAAAAATTTCAGTTTTTAATTCATCGGCGCGTTGCGGAGACTCTTGGATGATATCCCTGATATGCAGACTGCGTTTTAAAATCTCATCGAACGGCAGGTTTCGATTGTCTCTTGATACCTGCAAAGCCTCATCGGCGAATGTGAGCAGCGAATCAAAAAGTTCCCGCGCTTCATGCGATTCCAATTTATCCTCCAGAATTTCAAGCAGAGGATGCATATCCGGTTAGAAGAACTTCGAATTATTATGCAAATCTTTTGACATGAGTGTTTGTTAGCTACTTTTCAGCTTACTGTTAGCTTGGTACTTTGCTTCCGCCAAGCGGAAGCGTTCGAAGTTTCTCTACCGGGCATAGAGCCATTATACTCGCTGGAGGCTGTGAGCATAATGAAAATCCCAAGTCTAAATTTCTAATTTCTAGGCTACCAGCAGTCATAAACACCTCGCGCTCTCGTTACGCACTCTACGCTATAGCGTAGAGTGCGTACGTACGCAGCACTGGAAAAGCCAAAATTTGAAAAGAATGGAAAAAAACAGCCGAGGCGGCGATTTCGTCCCGATACTCATCGTGGACGGAACCGCTGTCCGGCTGGACAGCCTTTCCTGCTCTCATCGGGAAAGCTTTACAAAACCTAATTGATAAAAAGTCCGGTGAACCCTAGAATAAATAAAATTAAAAGCGAGACTATGGCTGAAAATCCGTTTGAAAATCCAATCGAGCTGAATGATTCCGAGAGCGAATCCAGAAAGTCGCAAGACCAAACCATGGCTGAAATTGAGGAGAGGTTTCCCGAGCTGGGAATGAAACTCCGATCATTTTCTCCGGCAGAACTTGATGATCTTGATTTGTCGCTGAATCGAGCCGGTCTGGATATGGCAAGGTTTACGCGAATTGATAAGACTGGGGTTGAGGCTGCGTTGCAACTGCTTGATAGATTCCGCGGCCAAAAGCCCGAGGAGCGAAAAAAGACAGTAGACCAATTACAGGATATTCTCGAATGAAAATAAGGCGTATTCCGATGCTTTTGTTGATAAGCTGTTTATTGTCTCTATCCTACGCTATAGCGTAGGATACGTACGGAGGACTCATGAGAGCTTGGGCTCCGCGCCATTTAAATCAAATGTCCAAGTTTTTTACCGCCTTGGCGTGGGATTGTATAAATTTCTTGCGCGGGGCGACTTCGTCGCCCATTAAGACGTCGAAAACTTTGTCGGCGGCTTCGGCGTTATCGATCGTGACGCGCTGCATAATGCGCTTGGCCGGATTCATGGTCGTTTCCCAAAGCTGGGTCGCGTTCATTTCACCGAGACCCTTATAGCGCTGAATTGAAACACCGGCGACTTTCTCTGGTTGAGACACCTCTTCGCCTTCAGCTTCTGAAATTTCCTCATCAGTTTCTTGCTCGCCCTCCGTAACCTTAATTCTTAATTCTTTATTCTGGCTTCTCGTTTTCGCCCGTTCTGCTTTGGCTTGCTTAATGTCATTGATCGCTCGGTCGCGCTCGTCATCGGAATAGGCGTAGCGAACCTCTTTTCCGGCCTGCAGACGATAAAGCGGGGGCTGGGCAATATAGAGATAGCCTTTTTCAATTAATTTAGGGAAGTATCTATAGAAGAGGGTAAGAAGTAGCGTCCGGATATGCGCGCCGTCAACATCGGCGTCCGTCATAATCATCACGCGATGATACCGCAATTTCGATTCATCATATTCTTCGCCGATGGCGGCCCCCAGGGCAATAATCAGTGCCCGCACTTCTTTGGATTGGAGCATCTTATCGAGCCGTGATTTTTCTACGTTTAAAATCTTGCCTCGAAGCGGCAGGATGGCCTGAAACATGCGATCCCTTCCTTGCTTCGCCGTTCCGCCAGCCGAATCCCCCTCAACAATATAGAGTTCCGATTGGTCCGGATCTTTGGATGTGCAATCGGCTAATTTGCCCGGCAGCATCAGCCCATCCAGCGCGCCTTTTCGTAAGACCGTCTCACGCGCGGCTTTGGCCGCCAGGCGGGCTTTGGCCGCCAGAAGTGATTTGGCAATAATTTGACGCGCCTCATTTGGATTTTTTTCCAAAAATTCGTCGAGCGCTTCGCCGATAACTGTTTCAACCGCGGTCCTCGCATCCGGCGTTCCGAGTTTGGCCTTTGTCTGTCCTTCAAATTGCGGCTCGGGAAGTTTTATCGAAATTACCGCCGTTAACCCCTCGCGTACATCCTCGCCCGTTAGATTTTCATCGTCCTTTTTAAATAATTCATTTTTTTTGGCGTAGCCGTTTAAACTTCGCGTGAGCGCCGTGCGAAATCCGGTTAAATGCGTGCCGCCTTCCTGGGTGTAAATATTGTTGGCAAATGACAGTTCCTGCGAACGCATGTCTTCGACATATTGGAAGGCGGCTTCGACTAAAATCTTTTTGCCGCTCGGCACTTCAACGTCGTGACTCACGTAAAAAATCGTCGTGTGCTGGGGTTTTTCATCGGCATTCAAGTATTTTACGTAGGAAACAATCCCGCCCTCAAAGTAAAACGCGTGCGAGGGATAGACTTCTGTTTTGTCTTTGGCAATCGTGACCTCGCGTTTGTCGCGAATGATGATCTGCAACCCCTTCGTGAGGTAGGCTTGGCGGCGCAGGTGATCGATAATCGTCGCCCAATTAAATTCGGGCATTTGGGGCGTGCCTGGCGGAGCAAAAATTTCCGTATCCGGCTCAAAGATTATGACTGTTCCGGTTTTAGCGCACTTACCAACTTTTTTTACCGCGCCCTGCGCCTTACCCCTTTTATATTCTTGCGCCCAAAGCACGCCATCACGACAAACTTCGGCTCGCAGATAGGATGAAAGCGCATTCACGACTGAAACACCAACACCATGCAGTCCGCCGGAAACTTTATACGACTCACCACCGAACTTGCCTCCGGCGTGCAAGGTTGTCATGACGGTCTCCAACGCCGATTTCCCGGTCTGCTTATGCTTTTCTACCGGGATGCCGCGGCCATCGTCTTTGACTGAAACGCGATCATTCGGGAGCAACTCAATTTCAATCGTTTTGGCATGCCCGGCCATGGCTTCATCAATCGAATTGTCCGCGACTTCCCAAATTAAGTGGTGCAAGCCGTCCGCGCCCGTCGTTCCGATATACATCCCCGGCCGTTTCCGGACTGGTTCCAACCCTTCGAGTACGTAAATATCTTTGGCAGTATAGCCGTTTGACGTTGCTGCTTGTTTTTTAGTTTTGCTTTTGGCCATCTTTCAGTTTGTTCGTTTACTAGTTGACTAGCCCACCATTCCCTTAAAACACACAAATCCCGTCTCGGATTACCCGAACGGGCTGTCAAATTATCTAGTACCTAAGCCAGAATTCTCTCCACTTCACTCCGCAATTATAACAAAATTAAGGGTCTAAAACAAGTCTAGTTTTCCTCAATGTATTCATTATTTGTAAACTAGTATTATTTATCCGATCGGATAAATAATACTAGTGATCTGGTACTCGAAGGAGACTTAGGAATTTATTTTTTCACCTCCCAATCTTTAGCCTCCACTGCCGCGACTACTTTTTTGAATTCCTTCTCAACCTCCTCATCGGTGAGCGTTTTGTTTGGCGACTGAAAGACTAAATGAAAGGCGATGCTTTGCATATCTTCGGCCAAATCGTCGGCCTCGTAAACATCAAAGAGATCAACGTCCATCAGCAGCTTGCCGCCGGCTGCCTGGATTACATCTTCAGCTGCCTGAATGCGAACCTCGATCGGGGCGGTCAGCGAAATGTCGCGGACGACCGCCGGGTATTTGGCGAGCGGCCGGAACTCTTGCTCGCGTTCAATAACGGAAATCAATTTTTCAACATCAAACTCGGCAAGAACGATGCGCGCTTTTGTTTTTAGCGCTTCGGTAATCGACGATGAAATTTCAGCAATCATACCGATTGTTTCATCGCCTACCAATATTTCAGCTGATCTGTTCGGATGAAAAATTTTGATTTTTGAATTTTGATTTTTGAATTTTTCACTATACCAATGATCAGCCACACCAAATGATTCGAGAAATCCATCGAGCGCGCCTTTTAACTGATAGAATGCTTCCTTGCCGTCTTTTCCCTCTCCGGCTAGTGCGATGAGTAACGATTTTCGCTCAAACGGACCCCTGTCAGTTTTAATAAAGCCTCTGGCCAGTCCGAATATTTTTACAATTTTTTCGTGGCGCAGATTTTCGGCGACTGACCGAATGTACTGAATCCCCGGGATGTGAATTAAATACTGCGTTTCGGGACTGGTCGGGTTTTCTAACTCGTATAAGCTTTTCGGCGTTAGGCCAAACTGCCCAAGAACTCTCTCGCCGACAAATGATGAGAGTTGCGATTCGGTAAATCCAAATCCTGCTAGCCGGTCTTTGATTTCATCTTCAAAAATCTGCCGATCGTGTTTTGGTGGGACACCGATTGCCATCATCGGCATACGGGATTCGATCTTGTCGTAGCCAATAACCCGCCCGACTTCTTCAACCAAGTCTGCTTCAATGTTTAAATCCCTTCTAACACTCGGCGGGATTACCCGATAGATGCCCTTGCCATTCCTTTTTACGTCGCAGCCCAGGAGCTTTAAAATTGCGACTACCTGCGGCTCATTCATTGCGAGACCCAGAAGAGACTGGGCGCGCTGGATCGAAAATGGGATTGTTTTTATCGGTTCTTTCTTAGGATAGTGTTCGACCAGGCCCTTTTTTACCGATCCATTGGCGCATAAAACATAGAGCATGGCCGCGCGATCGAGCGCGTATCCCACCAGTTCGGGATCAATGTTGTGCTCAAATCGGTATGAGGCGTCGGTTCTAAGATTTAGCCGCCGCGAGGTTTTTCGAATGGCAGTTGGATTGAAATTTGCGGCTTCTAGCGCGATGCGAGTCGTATGGTCTGAAATTTCCGACCCCTTGCCGCCTTTAATGCCGGCGAGGCCAATAGCGCCTTTTTCATCGGCAATAACAACATCCTCATTGCTTAAAATTAAATTTTGGCTCTCATCTCCCAGCGTCGCCATGGTCTCACCGGGCAAGGCGGTGCGCACCACGATGCGCTTTTTCTCAGAGTTGGCACTGAGCTTGTCATAATCAAAGGCATGTAGCGGCTGGCCGGTTTCCAGCATCACGTAATTGGCGATATCCACGATGTTGTTAATGGGACGAAGGCCGCAGGCTGTCAACCGATCTTTCAGCCATTGCGGCGAATCGGCAACTTTCACATTTTCAATCAGCCGCAGTGCGTATCGCGGAACTAATTTTTTAGCGGTAACCTCGATAGAAATTAAATCCTTAGCACTCCCAGACTCTTTAAATTTTATCGGGGGCAGTTTCAATCGAGCCCCCGCGAGCACCGCGAGTTCGCGCGCGACCCCGATGTGATTTGAGCCATCCGGCGCGCGATTTGCCAGCACATCAATGTCTAAAACCCAGTCCTTGTCTTTTTTCTCCAGACTTTCCACTTGAAACGAATGGAACGTCAAAACCTCCGCCGTCTTTTCTGGCGACGGAGTTTTCGGAAATAACTCTTTGAGCCAAGAGTAGGAGAATTTCATCCCGTTAGAAGCAGATCGCGATCATTCGCGTTATCGCTCGAGTTAAACTATTAATGTTGAGGAGCTTCATACCATTGTACCCCGTGTATGCGATCGCGGCTTCTAACGGGATTCATCCCGTTAGAAGCAGATCGCGATCATTCGCGTTATCGCTCGAGTTAAACTATTCATGTTGAGGAGCTTCATACCATTGT
>JACQCQ010000020.1 GCA_016201505.1 Candidatus Sungiibacteriota bacterium | reverse complement strand
TGGGTGATGATGTCCATTATGTTACCTTCCTTTTGTAGTTACCGGCTTCGACCCTCAGTCTGGCAATTTCCGGATTGAGCATAATGTATTCCCTAATTTTGTTCAATGCCTGTTCGTCACGAATAATGTGCTCGTAGTAATTTGACTGCCAGACCGTCCGGCCAAAGTGCTGGCTGACTTTGGCTTTGAAACGGCGAATAATCTCTCCGAGCAACATGGTGCAATTTTCTAACTGTATGATCATGTGGACATGGTTGGGCATTGCAATGAATGTATCAATTGTGGCTCCTGGAATGGCTGTGACTGTCTCTTGCAATATCCTCTCAATGGTAATCTCATGATTTGGGAAGATTGGTTTTCGAAAACGACTGATAATAGTTACAAAATAGTAACCATTGGTGGTGTAATCATGGGAAGCTAATCTGTGAATTTTATCAGTCCTCATAAAAGTAAAGTCTCTAAGATTAGTAAGTTCAAAAAGACTCTGGAGAGGCTGACAAGTCAGCATGCCACAGTCTGTAAATTGCACAAAGCTGTGGATCTAATAATCTGTGATCCCTATGTATAAGCCTCTCACCAAAGTCTGTAAGTTGCACAAAGCTGTGGCATGCCCATTTATGGGCCTCCCAAAAACTCTGCAGAAAAACAGGTCGCTTGCTCAGCACCTTGATTCCATCCTAGCCTCTTGGCCGGAAAATGTCAATAACCTCTCGAGCCCATCAACTAACCACTAATCAACTATTATTTCGCCTCCCCCGCCGCCCAGTACCCGAGGAGTTTACGACGAGTGGTGCTGGGCCAATTCTTTTCGCTGATCATTTTGCCTCTCCCCAATTCTTCCCCACCCCCACCTCAACCTCAATCGGTACTTTTAGTTTATAAACATTCGTCATCGCCCCTTTCAGGAACTTCGAAACTTTTTCTACCTCATCCAGCGGCGCCTCGACGACAAGTTCGTCGTGCACGGTTAGAAGCAGTTTTGCATCCTTGCTCACATCGCGCAGTCCCTCGTGAACCGCGATCATGGCGAGTTTCATTAAGTCAGCCGCGGTGCCTTGAATGGGCGCGTTAATCGCCATCCGTTCCGCCTGTGCCACCAGCATCCCGTTCGAAGAATTGATTTCCGGAAAATAACGCCGGCGGCCGAACAGCGTTTCAACATACCCTTTGGCATGTGCGAGTTTTTTGGTGTTATCGATCCACCGTTTAATGTGTTTATGAATCGCATAGTACTTTTCAATAAATTGCTTGGCTTCTTCGCGGGAAATTCCGGCGCCTTGCGATAGACCAACGTAGCCGAGCCCGTAAATGATACCAAAGTTAATCGCCTTGGCTGCCCGGCGCATTTCATGGGTCACTTTAACGAGCGGCACACCGTGCACGTTAGCGGCGGTGCGGACATGGATATCCTCTCCTTTCTGGAACGAGGCAATCATTTGCTCATCATTGGCCATCGAAGCAATAATCCGCAGCTCAATTTGGGAGTAGTCAGCGGAAATCAAGCGGCAGCCACGATCAGCGATAAATGCCTGGCGGATTTTCGCGCCCAGGGGTGTGCGAATAGGAATGTTTTGCAGATTTGGGTCAGTCGAGGATAAACGCCCTGTCGCGGCCACCGCTTGGTTAAAACTCGTATGGACCCGGCCCGTTTTCGGGTTGACCAGCTGGGGGAGCGCGTCAAGATACGTGGTGACCAGTTTTGACAGCTCCCGATATTGCGAAATCAGGGGAATAATCGGGTGTGCGTCCTTCATTTTTTCCAGTTCATCGGCTGCGGTGGAGAATCCCGTTTTTGTTCGTCCGATCTTGTCGGTAGAAATCTTCAACTTTTCAAACAGCACTTCCTTCAACTGAATCGGTGAGCTGATATTAAATTCTCCACCGGCATGATGATAAATCTTGCGTTCGATTGCCTTTAATTCATGTTTCATTTCCTTCGACATGGTCTGCAAAAAATCCGTGTCAATCAAAACACCGTTCAATTCCATATCAATAATCGCTTCGACCGTTGGCATTTCTATTTTTTCGAACAGGCCCGTAATCCCGACCTTGGCCAACTTCGGACCAAGCAGTTCATAGAGTCGCCACGTGAAATCTGCATCCTCACATGAGTACCAGGATAGCTTTTCTACGGGTACAGACTCCATCGTAGTCTGTTTTTTGCCCTTTGGCCCAATCAAGGCACTGATGGGCATCATTTCATATCCAAATTCCGTAAAGGCCAGCGCGTCGAGCGAGTGCTGACGTGTGCCTGGGTTTAATAAGTATGAAGCCAGCATCGTGTCGAACGAGAGCGGGGCTAGATCAATGCCGTTCAGTCGCAATATTTCCGCGTCATACTTCATGTTGTGTCCGACTTTCTGAATTTTTGGATTTTCCAAAATAGGTTGCAACTCGGCCAGGAACGCATCGTTCGCGACCACATACCACCCCTCGCCTTTTTTCCAGGAAAAGCTTAAACCAAGAATTTTAGCTTCCCAAGGGTTCAGTCCGGTCGTTTCCGAGTCCACCGAAAAAATCTTCTGTTCTTTCAGTGCGGTTAGAAACTTTTTAAACGTGGCTTCATCGTTCACCAGGATATAGTCATGTCCTTTTTTCTGCGGCGCCGGAGCGGACACATCGAGCGCCATTGCGCCTTGCTCGCCTTTTTTCTTGCCCTCAGTCGATTTTTCCACTGGTTCGGGAAGTTTTAAGAGAAGCGATTTGAAGTTTAAATCCTGCAGCATTTTTACGACGGTGGCCCGATCATAATTGTGCAGTGCCGCTTTGTCCAAATCAAAATCCACTGGCGCGTCGCGCTTGATGGTCGCTAGTTTTTGTGACAGGAAGGCATCGGATTTAAACTTGGTCAGTTTTTCGCGCAGCGACGGTGGCAGGTCCTTAATTTTCCTGGTATCATCGGCCAGTTCTTTGTAGAGACCCTCCAACGTGCCAAATTTCTGTAATAAATCGGTGGCCGTTTTTTCGCCAATGCCTTTGACACCCGGAATGTTGTCGGATGGATCGCCGCGGAGCGCTTTGTAGTCAATGATCTGATCAGGCATGAGGCCATAACGCTGCTTCACCGCTGCCTCGTCATACAAAATCGTATCGCTCATGCCTTTGCGCAATGTGTAGACT
>JACQCQ010000019.1 GCA_016201505.1 Candidatus Sungiibacteriota bacterium | reverse complement strand
AGATGCGATATTACTTAGTGCTACTACACTTCCACACGGTTTCTGTCGACCAATATCCGCACGAATACTCATATGGGTATACGCCGCACGTGGCATCATGAAAGACTCTCTCTGTAACATAAGTTCCTACGCAACCGTATTGGAGGCTGTTAGATATCGCTTCAGTTTTAGATGGACTGATAAGCAAGATAGCACCCGAAATTATCACAGCCGTGAGTAGAATGAAGCTCACTCTGAAGAATTTTTTAGTCATATTTTTACTGATTTAGGTAATAATACCGACCTTTCCCCTGAACTAATTTAGGAATTAAATTTTTCGCACTTAAGTTCCTAAATTAGTTCAGGGGTTTCTCCCCGTTGTATTTAATCTACACCCACTATATAGGATGTCAACCCCGAGTCTTTTCCAATACAACTTGATACTGAAATGACCCCCGCTTTCCAACGCCCTTGATACTCGAAAAGGACTTGTGGAAGGAGGGATTATCGACAACGGTGAGAAGTATGACTATTACTCTCACCATGGATAGCGCGCAGATAGTAAGTATTGAGCAAATCAAAAGATTCACGGAAGGGGTGGAGGCTGTTGAGTTTTGCGGCACATCTCGCCCCGAGAAGTATGCGTGGGTTGAGGCGACGCTCATCCGGTTCCGGTATGCCAGATGTCGCAAGAAAGACCGGTCGGCAGTCAAGGAATTCATTAAGAAAACAACGGGATATTCCGATATTCAAACCAAGCGACTCATCGGGCAGTACCTCAAATGCGGAAAAGTGCTTCTGTCGGCGAAAAAGAAACACCGCTTCGCATTGGTTTACACAACCGATGATGTGGCGCTTCTTGCCGCAAGCGACAATGCCCACGAACGGTTATCGGGTCCTGCGATGAAACGGATTTTCGAGCGGGAATGCGATGTTTTCAAGAAACCGGAATACGAGCGACTCGCTCATATTTCCGTGTCGCACCTCTACAATCTGCGAGGCCGCCGCCAGTACGTGTCGCATGCAACGACCTACACGAAAACGCGCTCGGTTTCTGTACCCATTGGCGAGCGCCGCAAGCCCCACCCCGAGGGTTGCCCGGGCTTCGTTCGCGTGGATTCGGTGCATCAAGGCGACCGCGACAAAGAAAAAGGCGTCTACCACATCAATCTCGTTGACGAGGTTCTCCAGTGGGAGATCGTGGTCTGCGTCAAGGGAATTTCGGAAGAATTTCTGTTGCCCGCGCTGGAAACGGCGCTGGCATCGTTTCCGTTTCTTGTCCTCAACTTCCATTCCGATAACGGGTCAGAATACATTAACAAGATTGTCGCGCGGCTCCTGAACAAGCTTCTCATCAAACAGACGAAGTCCCGAAGTCGACGCGCCAACGATAACGCGCTCGTAGAAACCAAGAATGGGAGTGTCATCCGTAAGCATATGGGATACCGGCATATCCCGAAGCGATACGCCGCGCTCATCAACGAGTTCTACCGCGCTTATTTCAATGAATATCTCAATTATCATCGTCCCTGCGGCTTCGCGACGGTTGCGGTTGATGGAAGGGGCAAGGAGAAGAAAAAGTACGATGTCTACCAAACGCCTTATGAGCGGTTTCGGTCGCGGCCTAATGCCGAACGATATCTCAAGCCGGGCGTATCATTCGCCAAGCTTGAGACCATTGCGAAACGCATGAGCGACACCGAGTATGCTATGATGATGCAAAAGCAAAAGGCCGAATTGTTCGAAAAACTCTCCCGTTGACGATTTGAATTTCGGTATCATTCTTGGATTGGAAAATACTGGAGCTCCAGTTTATAGTTCTTGGGAGCCGGCGTCATTTATTTCCAGCGAATAAAAGCGCCTGCGTCTCACCGCCAAAACCCTTTGGGACCAAGCTTTTGGCGGTTCCGACAGCCTCCCAAGAACGATAAACCTCCGCAGGTGAGGGGGGCGAGGGAAAGGAATTT
>JACQCQ010000003.1 GCA_016201505.1 Candidatus Sungiibacteriota bacterium | reverse complement strand
AGGTCAGTTGACCTCATCGGGCGCGGCCTGCGGGACGGGGACGGTGAACTCTGGCACCCAGGGACAGGTGGCCTTCTATAACTCCTCCACCAATGCCGTCTCGGGGACCTCAACCTTAACCATTGGGTCAAACTCCTTTGTCGGTTTTGGGACAACCTCGCCGGGGGCGCTCGTCTCACTCGCCTTAAACGGGGTGGCGAGTACGACGCGGCCTGATATTGCTTCTTCCAGCCTCTTCCTCTCCGGCATCAATCTGACATACGGGTCATCGAGTACAACCACAATTCCCAACAGCTTAGTCAACGCCTGGAGTATTGCGACCTCTTCGGATGTGGGGAGTTCACCACTACTTTCGTTTGATACTTCAAACGGCAAAATTGGCATCGGAACTTCAACGCCTTGGGGAAAACTTTCAATTCAAAATACTTCAGCCAACTTCCCATCCTTCGTCGTTGCCACCTCAAGCATTCTCGGAACGGCACCACTTCTCTTGGTGGACGCCACGACCTCGGGCCTCTTGGATTATACGCGCATAGCCATTGGGACCACCACTCTCTGGGGAACCGGAGGCATACGAGATCAGCTCACCGTTGCCGGCCGCATCTATTCAACCTGGCAATATGCCTCTTGCGATTTGGCCGGCCTTTCCAATGGTGGGTCAATAAGCAGCAACACGCCGAATATGTGCGGGATATTATTTTCTACTGGAGGCGGGAGTATCACCGCGCCAGTCGCCTCCGTCGGAACTAACTTTTATCGACTCCAGACGAATGCCGCAGTGACGGGGGACCAGCAATTTACGAGCGGCGGGGACATGATACAGGCAAGTTCTTCTCCCGTGGTTGAGGCCTGGCTAAGACCTTCGGGTGGGACGACGGGGTCTAAATATATCTTTGGGTTCCAGGCTGGCCAAGTTATTAATAAAGCAACTTCCACCGATATAGTCGAGTTTATTGCCTCGACCACGAGTAACTGGATTGCGGCAACGCGCAAGGCGGGCGTTGAAACGGACGTAGACACGACCATTGTGCCCGACGCAAACAACTTCCATAAATTCAGAATCGAGGTCGCAACCTCTACCGAGAATGTAGCCAATAATTCTGTTGCCAACTTCTTCATTGATGGAGCGCTGGTGGCGCAGATCACGACGAACATCCCGCAAGTCTCTTTGGCGGTTGAGACCGGGGTCGCAAATACCAATGGCTCGTCCGCGCAAAAAACCTTTGACATTCAATTATTCAGACTCTGGGTTGATGAGCCTCTGATACGGGGAGGAGATTCGCTTGGTTCGCTTACCGAGCCGAAATCGGATTTAACCCAATTTCAACCTTGGGTCGGGGCAAGTTATGGGCAAACTTATTTCAGCGACGATACGCTGGATGACGGTATGCTGGTTTCATTTGACACGAGCGGAGCGTTAAAAGTCAGGCGGACCCAATCAATCAATGAGTCAAAAATAGCTGGTGTGGTGAGCAATAACGCGCAAGTACTGGGTCAGGAGGCTCGGGGCTGGGGGATGGCACATGTGGCAAACTACGGGAGAGTTCGGGTAAACGTCTCTACCGAGAATGGCGACATCCACATAGGCGACAGAATTACATCGTCATCGCAGGCGGGCATCGGAATGCTGGCCTCCTCTACAGACAACTCAATCGGCATTGCGCTTGAGGACTTTAATGCGCGTTCAGCCCCGAACGACTTTACCCTCGCCTCCGCATCCTACAAGGATGCAACGGTGGGCGGTAAATCGGTCCATACTGGCCAGGTTTTGATTAGTTTAGCCCCCGCTGCAGGAACGATTGATAATAATTTAAACCGGATGGCGACTGATCTCACCAACGCCTGGTCAGTTGATCAGCAGTCGGGGAAGGTGAATGTGAACTTCCAAGGTGACGTGAATCTGAACGGAAATAACATTATCAACGTCTCCCAGATCGTCTCGCAAAACGGCCTCTGGCGGATTGACGACACCGGTCATATGGTGATGAAATATATCAACACCGATCATCTGACCGTTGGCTCTTCGGCCGCGCCAACCGGTATTACGTTATTTGACGAAACCACCAAACAACCCTACTGCCTCGCCATAAATAACGGCACGATAACTTCAGCGCCGGGGACTTGCGAGTCTCAAGCCGAAGCACCTATGCCAGTTGAAACGCCGCCGACTGACACTTCTGCGACAACCACCGCACCGACCGATACAGCGGCAACGGACACTGCGACCACCACCGAAGTTACGGCGCCAGCGGATATAACGACTACCACTGCGACCACTGACACAAGTGCTTCAGGCACCAGTGATGCAACCACAGCCGACACCATAACCCAAACCGCAAATGAAACGACGGCAAGTTCAACCAGCCCGTAGTAATTTTCAATTTCCAATTTTGCAATTTCTATTTAAATCACAATGAGCGAAACATTAAAAAATAGCACAACCAAGGTAAAGACAAAGCTTTCAACATTATGCCATTGAAACATTCATTGAAAATTGAAAATTGCAAATTGAAAATTCTTTTCACTCATTGTCAAACCAAATTCCAAAATTTATCACGAGTGATGCCCATGTCTTCAGTGATCTGCTTGAATAATGCCGTACCAAGCTCTTTGGATCCATGGATTGGGATAGTAAGTCGTCTTCCATCGATATGGCGATATATAGCGTGGCTACCTTTCTGGCGTGAAAAAATAAATCCGAGTCGAAGGGCGACACGGATTGCTTCTCTGGCCTTAGGGAGCCGCGGCATTTACGAACTAAGCTTTCACTTCAACCGACGTGAGGCTAACAGGCTTCCGCGAGGGGATGGGCTCCATGCGTTTTTTTCTATCCTCAACATGAAGTTGGATCGCTTCCTTAATATTGGAGAGCGCCTCTTCAAGAGTCTTGCCTTGCGAATAACAGCCCTGCAGCGATGGCACGTAGGCAAAATAATAGCCGGCCGCGTCTTTTTCGATAATCGTCGAGAACTCGTAGATTTTGAGAGATTTTTTCATGAAATGCTTAATACATTGTCCATACTGTTCTCCCCCGTGAGGGGGAGAGGCCGAAGCCACATGTAACCGATATGATACTACGCTTCAATGAAAAGTCAATGATGAGGCCCGTGGACAAGCTCACCGCAAACCACGCCATGAAAAAGCGCCACGCATATAAAGGCCGAACCTCGACGGCTATCTATCCGGTGCGCATACAACATATAATCGGCAGTGATAAAATCTAAACCATCATGAAAAAAGATTTCGACGGATGGAAGAATAAGAAAAAAGAAGAAAACGACTCCGGGCATATTCTATGATCGGCAAATTCATAAAAGGCAGGGTGGCAGTTTTCATCGATGCGGCGAACATCTTTTACTCCCAGCGCACGCTCGGCTGGCGTATTTCATATGAGAAGTTGAAAGATTATTTCGATCGCGAGTGCGATATATCAGCTATGTTCGTCTATACGGCCACGGATGGAACGCGCCAGGAGCAGGTGAAGTTTGTTTCGATGCTCAAAAGAAGCGGATTCATTGTTCGTACAAAACCGGTCAAGAAAATACGAATCGCACATGGTGTATATCAATGGAAAGGAAATTTTGACGTTGAGCTGACGATGGACATACTAGATGGCGTATCGTCGTATGACACGGCACTGCTCATGTCGGGGGACAGCGATTTTGCCCCCGTGATTGATCGCATTAAGGCGCGTGGTAAATGGGTGCTGGTAATGTCCGTGAAAGGGCATGTTTCGAAAGAGTTGCTCGACCGAGCGAAGTACATAAATCTAAAGAAGTTACGCAAAGAAATAGAACTCACCAATAACAAAATCCCCCCGCACGAGGCGGGGAGAGGTTCGTCATGACTATGTTACCAACCCCGCATGAAAAGTCAATGATGAGGTCTGTGGAGAGGGCGAAGTACGCCACGCGGCTCATTTTTTTGTTCATCACTACCACCTACGCATCATTCGCAAGGAGAACGTCTCCTTCCCATTCACGAAATGAATTCGGCAGCGCGATGATAAGCCTTCCGCGCAAGCGTCGCGCAGTCGGATATGCAATAAGCACGCGCCTCGGTGATGCGATAACGACGTGGTTGAGGGAGGGATCGATCTTGATACGGATGATGCCAGAGAGTTTGCGCGGATTGAACTTAAGAATATTCGAGAAATCAGAATCATGTGTCACGATAACGCGTTTCTCGCGCGACACCATCTTGCCGATAGCTTCATCGGGTGTTCGCGGCGCAGGCCGCGTGACATCGTGCCCTTCGCCCTCGAGGAATTTGGCTACCGCTCCGGCGATATTCTCATCGCAGAGCAACTTGAGAGGCATATTCACGCGTCTTCAAAAGACTGCCAGCGTAATGCAGAGCCGCCTCAACGTGTTTGCGCGTGAGCTGCGGGTAGTAGTCGGGCCCGATAATCTCTTCGACGGGCACTCCGGCCTCGAGAAGTCCGAGAACGAGGTACACCATAATGCGCATGCCCTTGAAGCAGGGCTTGCCGTGGCAGGCGTCTACTCCATATATAGAGTGCAACCAGATTCAACTACAGTCTTGGCTCCTGTTGGGACTTTCTCGCCAGAGGCTACTACCACGTCGCTTGAGGTCCACCGTCAAGCGCCGGCAGGATACACAGAGTACTACAACACTCGGTATCGCTTCTCGCTTTTTTATCCGGACGATCTTCAGGCGAATGAGCACGATGAGGGAGGCGGCGCATCAACCATCACATTCCAAAATCCTGACACCGCGCACGGATTCCAGATTTTTATCGCGCCCTATGCCAAAGCGCAGGTGAGCGAAGAACGCTTCAAACAAGACGAGCCCTCGGGCGTGCGCAAAGGACTGCAAAACGTGGCGATAGACGGCGCGACAGGCGCCTCATTTTACAGTAAAGATCCAGCACTGGGAGAGACCGCTGAACTGTGGTTCGTCCATGGCGGATATTTATTTGAGGTGACAACGCTCAAGCCCCTCGGCTCGTGGCTGGGCGGTATTATGCAAAGTTGGAAATTCTTATAGCAAACAATGTTTACATTTTTTAATATTTAAATATGTCCACGGTAAAACAATTTGAAGACTTAATCGCCTGGCAGAAAGCTCGGGAGTTGACGAAATTTATTTACGAAATTTCAAAATCTAGACATTTTGAAATTGATAGGGGTCTGCAAGATCAAATTCGCCGCGCGGCCGTATCGGTTATGTCAAACATTGCCGAGGGCTTTGACAGGGGGACAAAAGCCGAACTCATTAATTACCTCTACATCGCCAAGGGATCAGCGGGAGAAGTCAAAAGCCAACTGTATATTGCCCGCGACATTGGATATATCGATACATCGGAATTTCGAAATGGAGTTACATTGGCGGACAACTGCTCCCGTCTCTTACAAAGTTTTATTCAAAGAGTGCGGGCCGGCAGTCAACCGGGCTTACAGTACAAAAAAGCTGTTCGTCCAGAAATTGATCTGTGGCTGGAATCTGAAATGAAGAAAGCCGGCATGGATCCGAATAAGTTTAAATCAAATCTTTAAATATTGATATGCTGAAATCCTTAAATATTTATATTTTTAAATCCTGCTGTCTTTTTGTAGCGTTACTCATCATCGCCTCCTTTTTTGCCTTACCTCACAACACTCTCGCCGCCGCGCCGACAAACGGCCTCGTCGGTTATTGGCCGTTTGAGGAAGGGCAAGGGACGGTAACAGGGGATTTGAGCGGCAGCGGCAGTTTCGGGACGCTAACCAACATGGCCTCTCCCCCTACATCAACCTCTGGCTGGGGCAGTGGCAAACTGGGAAGGGGACTTAATTTTGACGGAACGAATGATTATGTAGATATGGGGAATACTGCTATTCTAAAAAGTACCTTCGGCGGCGATTTTTCAGTCTGTTTTTGGGAAAACAATACACAGACGACTATCGGACGGGCGTTAGGAAAGAATGTCCCTGGTATGTCAATCGGTGCGAATTATGCGTCCGGCAATGCAGCGGGAAGGTGGTCATTTTATACCAATGACGGGTCGGATTCATCCTCACTTTCTACTCCAACAACAATGAATCTCTCTAATGGCGCCTGGCACCATCTTTGCGCCACACGAAGCGGGACAACGCAAAACTGGTATGCCGAAGGAGCATTTGTAAATTCGCGCACTCAAGTCGGGTCTAATGCGACAAACAACAGCTCATTTCGTGTCGGACACGATGGTTCGGGTTTTGGTCTTGGAACACAGCAGTATGGCGGGAAGATAGATGAAGTCAGTGTCTACAACCGCGCTCTCTCGGCGGCTGAAATCAACCAAGTTTATGCCGAAGGCCGTCAGAGAATCGTGGCCGCTCCTTCAAACGGCCTCGTCGGTTATTGGCCGTTGGAGGAAGGGGCGGGAACTATAACGGGGGATTTGAGCGGGAATAATCAAATCGGGACTTTAACCAATTCTCCCACTTGGATATATGGAAAATTAGGCAAGGGACTTAATTTCAATGTTACGGGCAGTACCTATGTGAATATGCAAAAGAATGCTCTTTATAATTTTTCCAATAACTTCAGCCTGGGGGCTTGGATACAACGGGCGACTTCATCCGCCTCAGGGCCGATTATCAATCGCGGCAAAGGCGGGTTTACGGGCTACACCATGAATCTAGGGCGGGTGAACAATGACAGCAATTGCACCACCTCACAAATTGACGCCAAACAATACGCCAATCGAAGTAATTGTCTTGGTAATGTTCCCCTCGATACTGCTTGGCATCATATTATGATCAGCTTTTCATCAACTGCCGGTCTTAGGGCCTATGTTGATGGGGCTCTAAGTGCAACTATCAGCGGCGATACAGACGGTATAATTACAGGCAATAATTATTCTTTGCAGATTGGAGCAAATCAAAGTTCAGATTATTTCACTGGGAAGATAGATGAACCGAGGGTTTACAACCGCGCTCTCTCGGCGGCTGAAATCACCCAACTCTATAATGAAGGCCGTCAGAAAATCGTGGCCGCGCCAACCAACGGACTCGTGCTTTATTACCCCTTTGATGAAAAGTACATCGGCACGGTAACCAACGGCTCGATAACCAACGACTATTCGGGGTCAAACAATCCTGCCACCTTAACTACACTTTCATATAGGTCGGGTAAATACGGCAATGCGATTTTGCAAGCTGCTGCGGGATATGCTTCTTCAACTGTTCCAACTTCATTTACGGGTGCGTTTAGCGTATCTACCTGGTTTTTAAGCACGAATAACTCGTGTACTTGTATGCTCGAAGGAAATGGTAATGGCGGCTCAAACGCCAAGTTCGGCATATTTTCAAGCAAAATGTTTGTACGTATGGTTGATGGCGGCACTACGGATAATACGGTAGCCGTACCAACCCAAAACCAGTGGCACCATGCGGTACTGGTGAGAAATGCGAGCAATATAATCGTTCTCTATGTGGATGGTATCCCTTACAGTCTATACGCAGGGGCGGCGCAAAGCGGGACATATCAGGTGAATATGGTGGGAGCCGCATCCGCGAATGGCCAAAATTGGACGGGCATGATTGATGAATTCCGTTTGTACAACCGCGCTCTTTCGGCGGCGGAGATTCAGCAACTCTATAATTCAGGTCGCACAAGACTCAAATAATATGGAACATCTCCGAAAAAAACTTAAAGACCACATAGACCGCTCTTTTCAATTTGCGGTAGCCGCCAGACTCAAAAAATGAAACACGTATTAGTGAAGAACCCGACGACGTGCCGCGAACTCCAACCCAACGCCTATAAGTTCGATAGACTAGTCTATCGAACTTATACAACGAGAGGCGGGGGGAACCCAAAAAGCCGGCGGACGAGAGCGGCTTTTTAGGTTGAGACGACGTTTACGATTTTCGCGATTCTCTGGTTGCCGTCAAATCTTTTTTTTCGTTTTGAGATAAACTTAACTGTGCCGGTTGCGACCGCGTAGAGCGTATCATCCGCACCGGCTTTTACATTGACCCCGGGGATATAGTGGCGGCCCCGCTGGCGGATAATGATACTGCCGGGACGCGCCTCTTCGCCGTCATGTAATTTGACTCCGAGGTATTTAGGGTTTGAGTCTCGTCCGTATTTTGCCGCGCCGGCGGATTTGGCTGTGGCCATAGTTCGACTAGAATAAAGAAGTAAGAATCAATCCCGACGTAGGGTTGGGATCCCGACTTCATCATTGATATCTCAATAGTGCGTCGGGAGAATTAAGCTAAATCATAATACTAAAAATGCTGTCAAAAATCAAGCAGTGGGGGAGTGAGTATAAATCAGATATCATCTTGGGTATTGGCATAATGTTTTTCAGCCTTGCCAGTTTTGGCTTGGGCCGACTGTCAGTCATTTGGGCGCCGCGCGAGACAGTCTCAATACCGGCCAGTGAGGAGGCGGGCGTAACCGGAAGCCCGATCATCCCTGTTTCGACACGACAGGAAAATTTGCCGCCGCGTGGGGCCGCAAATACGACTTCAGACTTCATAGCCAGCAAAAACGGCTCGGTCTATCATCTGTCGGATTGTCCAGGAGCTTTAAAAATAAAACCGGAAAATAAAATTACGTTTAAAACTGAAACGGAAGCCAAAGCCGCGGGTTATAAACCCGCCGCCAACTGCCCCGGTCTCCAACCGTAAATCCCCACACCACGAATTTACACCGATGGCTTTCTGGCTTCTGCTTCGTGTTTTTTAATCATTCGCCGCATTTTTAGAGACGGGAGCGACGTGGCCTTCTGGTGTGAGGGTAAACGCTATAAGTACGATAGACTAGTCTATCGTACTTATACTTATGCACTCCTAAAGTTCATATAGCGCCCTCCTCCATCGCGCCATATCCTTCCTCGACCCCTTCCGGGGAAGGTTGAGCACGTTAATAAATTTACTAAGGGATGAGGGGGCCGTGTCACTTTTTAATTTTAAATCCACGCTCTGATTATTTGCTAAAAATTTCTTGTGAATTAACTTAAATCCGACACCTGATTTTTGAATCTCATTCGAAATCGAGTTGACGGTGTCTTTGCTCATCTTCAAAAGCGAGCAAATAGCTTGAGGAGCATGGCCGCGCTGAAGCAATAGAGCCGCCATGACGCGCTTTGCGAGCATTTTCTGCTCCATTGGCGTCAGAAGATCTTTCAAAAACAAACGTAACCCGCTCTCGTTCAGTAAACGGAGAGATTGAACCAGGTAATCTTCTAACTTCTTTTGAACCTCAATTGAGAGGGCATTTTTTGAAAGCTTAGGCATTAGCTTCATGCTACATAAGTACGATAGACTAGTCTATCGTACTTATAGCGTTTTGGCATTCAGCTTTGATTTGTGGCGTCAGAACTTGGCTTGGGTTCAAGCTTTATTTTTTTTCCTGGTCGCGGCCAGCACAATAGAGGAGCGGGTCAATACGCGCGTTTTTTTGATTTCCTCGCGCACCCATGCGGGAATTTCTTTTAGAATGCCGGCTAATTTTCGTTCATCGGCTTTTAGAATCTGCTCCCACTTGCCTAACGGCAGGAGCAGGGCCCGGATTTTATCAAAGTCATATTCATATTTATCCAGCCTGCGCTTGGAGATGACGCCATCGTCAGAAAACACCCGATCAATTTCTTCGGCCGCTAAATAGCGGGTGAGCATGGCGCCAAGCTCTTTGAGACGAATTTCGATATGCGCCTTTTCCTGCCGTAAATCAAAGTATTCTTTCATAACCAAGGGGACTTTTTCGCCGTCAATGACTTCGCTCGCAACATTTTTATAAAGATGCTTCCAGGCGGGGCATATCGGTTTGTAGGCGCAAAAATCGCAGAGGGGGGAGACTAAGGGTTCAAAAGCTGCCTGGTTTTCAATTTTTGATTCGATCTCACGGATGGTCGATACCACGTCCGCTTCGGTATTTTTAAAATCACCCTCGGTGCGCGACGTTGATAGTTTCTCCTCATGTTTTAAAAACTGAAGCGAAAGTTTTATATTTTCGGGTTTTAAATGCGGCCAGCGTTTTTTGAGTCCCATGGCATAAATCGAAAGCTGCAAATCGCGATCAACACGCTCCTGCGGGGGCATGCGTTTTTGTGTTTTGTAATCAATAATTTCATAACGCCCGTCCGGAAGTTTATCAATGCGATCAATGATGCCGGCAAGGATGTGGGTCGATTTTGTTTTAGGATCTTCGAGAACAACTTCGAAGCGGGACTCAAGATCCAAGACCACGAAGTTCCAGGGCGCGTTTTTTGCATAAAACTTGCGCAGCATGGCCTCGCCTTGTTTTTTGTAAATTTCAACTTCAGCCGAATGCCAATTTTCTGTTGGAAAGCCTTCATTATAATGCTCGATGACCTGATCTAACGTCGGAAAGAGGGGATCGTGCAAAAACATGAACCGCAGACACTCATGAATCCAGGTGCCGAATTGCTGTTCTTTGGTTTTCGGCTCGCGAACTTTATCAATTAATTTAAATTGATAGCGCTTGGGACATTGTTTGAATGTTTGGATGGCAGAATAAGATGTGCGCATAATGCTTTATCATCAATACTAAATCGAAGGGGGAGTGCTCATCCAGCTTTATGGGTCACGTCGCACAATATAGATTTTGCGACCCTACAGGCTAACCGCATCCTGCCAGCACTCCCCTCCTTACAAATAATTTAATGGATCCAGATAACCATTAAACGGCGACAAGGGCAGGGTCATATTCCTGCCGCAAACTTTACTTCTGATCGTCCCAATCTCAACGGCATCAGCGGCAAATGCCGATACATGCAAATGCGGCCCGGTGGCATAACCCGTCTTCCCCGAATACGCGATGACGTCTCCCCTGGCGACGTGCTCGCCCGGCACAACCTTTACGAGCGACAGGTGCCCATAGAGCGTCGAGAGGCCGTCATCGTGATCGATTAAGATCCACTGGCCGTATGAAGCGCCGCGGCAGCCAATGTCGGTATTGCCGCTGCCCCGGACGACACCGTCTTCGGCCGCATAAACTTCAGTCCCGTAATCGGCGCGGAAGTCGACGCCATTATGTCCTTTGCCGCTGTAGGCACCCGCGCGCGCAAAATTGGTGTCCCCGAAACATTGAGTTACATACGAATAGGTCGTATGTCCGCACTGGGTTCTGATCTCGCCGTCTTTTGGCACGGGCCAGCCCAGAACCCCGACGCGCGCTTTTGGAATTGAATTGATATTAAAATTCGGATTTAATTGCTTTTGATAGGTATTGATCTCATCCTCCAGGGCTTGGCGCCTCTTTTCGTTGTCGGCCAAAAGATTCTGGTACACCTGCTCCTGATTTTTGGTGGCCGCTAGAACCTGATTTTTTTCATCTTGCTGGTTCTGCTGGATCTTTTTTTGATCGGCCAGAACCGCATCGTATTGTTTTAATTGCGAGACCTTAGCCTCGGAGATTTGTTTTTGGTTTACCAGATCATTGTTCAAGACTTTCAAAGTCTCGAGAGAATTCCGTACGCTGTCCTGAACCGTAATCCCCGCCTGGACAGTATTAAAAAATTCCGAAAACGAAACATGTTGCAGCAAGATTTCAAGTGAAGACGTCTCATCCGCGCGCGCGAGACTCCGCATGAACTCCGCCAGACGCGCCTGGGCAAGCGCGATTTTTGATTTTGTATCATCAATGCTGATGCCGAGCTGTTCAACCTCGAGATTCGTCTTTTGAATTTTTGTCTGTGTTATCTTTATATCCTTTTGCAGTTTGGCGATGGTGGCGTTAATGCGAGCGATATCGGCTTTTAGCGAGGCGGCCTGAATTTGGCTTGTGGCAATGGTTTGGCGATATTTGTCGGCTTCGGCTGCAAGCTTTTTGATTTCGCTGGATTTAGCATCAATATGCTGCTGGAGAGCTTGGATTTCGGAAACTGCGCCGGGCGCTGCAGTCTCGCTAATTACCGCGCGAACACGCGAGCCAATGAGACAGACCCCAAAAAGTACCGCCAGACATAAAAATAACCTCTTTCTTCGAAGAGTCTGTTTTGCAAGCATACCGGTATAGGACCAGTGTACCACCCACGCCGATCCATCAGAACCGGGCCCGACCTTAGATGCCGTTTTTGACTCTACGCAGGCGCTCGATGGACTCCGGGATCCCTAAAAGTTCAACAATGTCAAACGGTCCGGGTGATGCTGGAGCCCCGGATAAGGCGGCCCGCAACGGCCACAATAATTTACCCCTATCGCCCATTTTTGCCGCCGCATTCAGCAATGCTCTCTCGATATCCGTCCGCTGGTCTTTTTTCTGCGATAGAAGATTATTCAATATTTCAATCGATGCCTCAAGTGACGAGATTACCTCATCTTCCGTCATACCCTTCCATTGCAGCAGATCGAACGCGACCCGCGGCGGCTCAAAATAGAAGCGAACCCGCTCCCCTATCTCGGAAAGTTTTTTCAAGCGAGGCTGTTCCAGTGCCACGATGGCTTCCAGTTTTTCTTGCGAAACAGCGCCGAGCGGCAGATTTTTCAAAAACGGCAGAAGTCTCGCCGTTAATTCGCCCACCGGCATCTGCCGGATATATTCGCCGTTCAGCCAATCCAGTTTTGACCTGTCGAAAATGGCACCGCTTTTATGCACTTTTTCAATCGAAAAAGCTGCCATGAGCTCTGCTGGTGAGAATATTTCTTGTTCAGTGCCGGGATTCCAACCCAGCAAGGCCAAATAATTAACCAGCGCCTCCGGCAAATAGCCTGCGGCTTTAAATTCAGCGACTGAAGTTGCGCCATGACGCTTTGAAAGCTTTGATCGGTCGGGACCAAGCAGGAGTGGCAGGTGGTAGAAATTCGGATCCGTATAACCCAGCGTACGATTCAACAACATCTGCTTTGGGGTATTGGCTAAGTGATCTTCGCCGCGGATGACATCCGTAATCTGCATGGCGTGATCGTCAACGGTGGCGGCAAAATTATACAGTGGCGTATCCAGATCTTTGGCAATCGAGAAATCGCCAACATCGGACATCAAAAATTGAACTTGGCCACGGACTTTATCCTGAACAATAATCGGCTCTTTTAAGTCCGGCACGTGAAGTCGGATGATGCCCCCGTGTTTATATTCTCGTGCATCTAACTGATCACAGTGGTGGAGAAGAGTATTTTCATCGCCGGCCGCTGGATGGGTACAGATGAATGCATGCAGCTCGCCGTCCGAATGCAGGAGTTTTTCGAGCTCTTTTTTATAGATCCCCCTTTCATTTCGTTCGCTTTGACGGTACGGTCCGAAATTACCGCCCTCGTTTGGTCCTTCATCGGGCGTAAAGCCAAGCCAGGCCAGCGCTTCAAAAATAACTGACTCATATTCTATGCTCGAACGCTCCTGATCAGTATCTTCAATACGCACAATAAACGCCCCGCCAAATTTTTTAGCGAATAAATAATTGAACAACGCCGTCCGAGCGGTTCCAACATGGAAAAGTCCTGTGGGCGATGGTGCGATGCGAACGCGAATTGGCATATTAATGTTTTACCGCAATGGCGAGGATTTCGCGCGCGAGGATCTCGGCCGAATCAATGCGGGCAAATCTTTGCGCGCCTTCCCGCATACGGTGTAATTCTTCCGGCGAATCAAAAATCCGTGATAGCGTGTGTCGCACTAAAAACGGCGTGGCGTTATTTTCTTCAATCACAATCGCGGCCCCGGTACGCGCATATTCGTAGGCATTGGCGCGCTGATGGTCTTGGGCCGCATGCGGCAAGGGAATTAAAATCGCGGGTTTGGCAGCTGCCGCAATTTCAAAAATGGTGCTGGAGGCGCGCGAGATGACCAGATCGCAGGCAGCAAAGGCCTCGCGATATTGAGTTTCGTTTAAAAACGGATAGGGGTGGTAAAAACCCTGCGTTGCTTTCTTTAAAATGACGCTTGATTCCTTCATAATGTCCGCGTAATTTGCGGCACCGGTTTGATGGATAATCTCATAGTCTTTTACGAAGTCGTCGAGCCCACCGATGATCAGCTGATTAATGGGCTCGGCCCCCTGGCTGCCGCCCAAAACCAGCAAGACCTTTTTCTGTGAAAAAATCGAGAAGTGGTCTTTAGCTTCCGAGGCCAAAGCTCCCAAAATACGTTTTCGGATCGGGTTTCCCACGACCGCCGTTTTTTCTTTGGGGAAATAGGCCGCGGCCTTAGGGAAGGCGACCGCAATGCGCCGCGCGAACCGGGCGCTCCAGCGGTTAACTCTCCCCGGCACCATATCGGATTCATGGATGATGACTGGGATATGGTAGATTCTGGCGGCCAGCACCGCCGGGAAGGCGCCAAACCCGCCTTTTGAAAAAACGACGTCGGGCATCAGGAGAAACATCTTCCACAGAGCTTGGATGATCCCAGCCGCGGTTTTAAAAATATCAGAAATATTCTTGACGGAAAAATAGCGCCTCATTTTGCCTGCCAAGATCGTATCCGGCAAGATTTCCTCTCGCGTAAGTACATCCGGGGGAAATATATTCGGGCCGAGGTAGTACAGCGAGACGTCTAAAATCCGCTCTTCCTCGGCAATAATTCTTAACTCCCGCGCAATCGCAATGATCGGAAAGAAATGACCGCCTGTTCCCCCGCCGGTAAAAAGGACTCTCATGAATATTTAGCTATCTGATAGACAATGCCGAGTCCCAATAGGTTCATGACGATGGCTGTTCCACCATATGAAATGAAGGGTAAGGGAATGCCGGTGAGCGGCAGGATTCCAGAAATCGCACCGATATTAATAAATGCCTGAATGATAATGGTTGAAATAATGCCGGTAACAACTAATTTTTGAAACGTATTTCGAGCGCCGCGGGCGATCACCACCCCTCGCCACAAAAGCAGCATATACGCGCCAATAACCAAGAGGCCGCCGAAAAATCCAAACTCCTCCGCCACGATGGCAAAAATGGAATCGCCGATGGGTTCCGGCAGATAATTAAACTTCTGCCAAGAACCACCGTAGCCAACCCCCCAAAATCCGCCGGAACCGATAGCGATGGTCGCTTGATGCGCCTGATAGCCGATCCCCTGCAGATCGGTGGCCGGATGCAAAAAAACTATGAGCCGATCAACGCGATACGGAGAGATATAGGAAAGAATGACGACCGTCGTGATCGCAAGTATTATAAAGAACCCTACATGCCTGAGCCTTCCTCCCCCGACAAAAAAAACGGCGAGTGAGGCAAGACAGATGACGCCGAACGTACCCAAATCCGGCTGTCTCACCACGAGCCCACCCACTAAACCAATCATAGCAAGAAAGGGCAAAAAGCCATATGTAAACGAGCCAATTTTCGCTTGATACCGGTCAATCCACCAGGCCAGCATAAGGACGGCGGTTAATTTCACAATTTCGGCGGGCTGGAAGGTAATCAGGAGATGGATCCAGCGCTTGGCGCCCTGAAGCTCGACCCCGAAGTGAGGGAAAAATACCAGCACGAGAAGACCGAGGCCCGCAAAAAATAATAAGGGAGTCAGCGGCTTGAGCAGCCGCAACGGAAAAAATTGCATCAGACAGAATGCGATGATCCCGATGCCCACGGCTTCCGCCTGGTGGATGGCAAACGACGAAAATGAGCCATAGAGGCGTTCTGAAATGGCAATCGAGGCAGAGGAAAGCAAAAATAATCCGCCGCCGAGCAAAAATGCCAGGATCAGAAGAAAGAACGAGTCATGAAAAAATAGACTCTTGCTCATGGCAGGTTTTGGTAGCTGGCAACGAACTGATCACCTCGATCGAATTCATTTTTAAACAACCCGAATGAGGCAAACCCCGGACTGAGTAAAATGGTATCTCCTGTATCTGCAGACTTCATCGCCATATTCACCGCCTCCGCCATTGAAGAGACATGCCCAATTCGCAGATCGGCGTTCTGGAGCCGATCTAAATCGTGCCGAATGATGTCGGTGCCTGTTCCGGGAAGAACAAGAACCGCTTTGCAATATCGGGGAATTACTTGAAGCAGCCGAGACATAGGCAGCATTTTATCAGCACCGCCCATAATAAGAATTATTTTTTTATGGGAGGCGAGTGCCGTAAGTGCGGCCATGGTCGCGTCAGGCGTTGTCGCCGTTGTGTCGTTATAAAATCGTAGGCTGTTTTTTTCACCAAGATACTGGAGCCGTCCGGGAATGCCGGGAAACGACTCTATAATGTTGCGGGCCTCAGCCTCTGATATATCGCAAAGCCGAACGGCCGCGAGCGCTAACGCCGCGTTTTCTCGATTGTGATTCCCCGGGATTGAAAGCCGCCAAGAGGGCGGCAGCGCTTCAGGAATAATCATTTGGCTTTCTATAGCCGGATATTTTTCTTTTATGAGAGAGGCCACCGCCGGATTTAAAATTAAAACATCACGCGCTATCTGATACTTAAAAATATTGGCCTTATCATCTAAATAGAGGCTGCGGTTATCTTTGTAGTAATTTAAATGATCGTCTAAAAATGTAGTAAATACGGCGATATGCGGACTGATGCCTGACTCACCAAACCCCTGCAGCTGCCAGGAATCGAGCTCCAAAACCGCGATATCCCCCAGATTCGCTTTAGCCAGCAACGGCAGTGTCGCCACCCCGCGAATATTCCCCCCCAGATAGATTTTCTCGGGCCGATCTCGGTAGGCCTGCCGCAAAATCTCATAGATCAGGTGAGTGGTGGTTGATTTGCCGCGCGTACCGGTAACGCCAATGATCGTGGCTTTGGTTAAACGCGCGAATAATGACGTCGACATCTCGATGGGAATGCCCTGCCGCCTGGCTTCTGCTATAAATGGCGAGTCCAGCGGCACATTAGCCGACTTCAAAATAAAATCGCGATGGCTAAAATCCTCAAGCCGGTGACGCCCAAGAACAAATGAGATATTAGGAAGCCCCTTTAAGGCCTCGAGACTTGGCGCCAGATCGGCTGCTGATTTCAAATCAGTCACCACGAGTTCAGCGCCGGATTGGGCAAGAAATTTTGCATCGCCAACCCCCCGCCCCAGCAGACCAAGGCCCATCTGGGTAATTTTTTTGCCCTTAAAATCCATAGACAAAAAGCGCCTTCGGGTCGCTAGGCTTTCTTGATTATCTCGCCCGGAGATTCTGCCGTTACCGCACTATGCTCAAAAACAATTCTGCCATTGACCATGACCTGCTCAATCCCGACCGGCGCTCGATAGGGATTTTTATAGGTTGCCTGATCTCTTAACTCATCGGGCCGGAAGAGAACAATATCGGCGGCATAGCGTTTTTCTATTCGGCCGCGGTTTTTGATGCCCAAAAAACTAGCCGGCAGAGAAGTAATTTTGGCAATCGCCTCTTCCCAGGAAATTAATTTTTTATCTTTCACATAGCTATGCAGGAAATGCGGAAAAGCGCCAAATGATCTCGGGTGTGGCCGCGATTTTGCACTCTCAAATGAATAGCCGCTGCCGTTTGAAGCCACCATGGAGTAGGGAGAGATTATTCCCAGCTCGATATTTTTGTGATGCAGTGTTTTCCCCACAATCGAAATGCGCCCGCGGTTGGCAATCAGCAACTCGATCATGGCTTCTTTCGCATCCAGCCCCATACGCCGGCCGAGTTCGGCAATCGTACTACCCGAAGAGACTCCGTCCCCCGCCTCGGCCACGCGCAGTAGATCAAAATGAAGCGACATACCGTCAAGCTCCGCAATAATTTTTGATTTGGTCTGGAAATCTTTGAGTCTTTCGAGCATAGCTGCAAAACCCCCGGCTTTCGCCCAGGCTGGGAGCAACATATAGAGTTGCGAGCCGGTTGAGGCATAGGGAGAAACATCAAACACCACCTTATGCCCTTCGCGGGCGTTGTTTTCAATCATATGGATCCCCTGCTTCATAAGCGGCCAGGATTTCCGGCCGATGGCTTTTAAGTGTGAAATGGAAACTGGTACACCGGCTTCTGCTCCAATACGTAAGGCCTCATTAATGGAGACGATCAAATCCGATCCCTCATCCCGCAGATGCGTCTTATAGACGCCGCCTTCGGCCGCCATCACGCGGCAAATTTCAACCAGTTCGTCAGTCAAGACGTAGTGTTCGTGGGCGCTCGAAAGATTTGTCGAAAATCCTAACGCCCCGTCACGCAAGGCCTGCTGCAGTAAGAGACGCGTTTCGGCGAGCTCTTCTAACGTCATGGGATCGCCCCGCTCATGCAAAATGCCGCGGCGAATCGTATTATGCCCCGCGAGTGTCGCAAAATTTATGGGCAGATGCAATTTTTCGATTTCAGAAAGAAACTCGGCCACCGACTGCCAGTTCACGTTAATTGACGAGGTGGGGGCAAATTTGCGAATGGCGTGAATCAGGTCCGCCTCAATGAGCGGCGCGAGCGAGACACCGCAATTTCCGCCGATGATCGTGGTGATCCCCTGCCGAATTAAACTGTCGAGTCTGCCCCGCTCAAAAATTGAGGCCGTAACGTCCGAATGATTGGTCACATCAATAAATCCCGGCGTAACATAAAGCCCTTCGCCAGCGATAATTTTTTTGCCCTCGCCCCCGCCGATCTGGCCCACCGCCTCAATCAACCCGTCTTTTATGCCGACGTCACCGAGAAAACCAGGCTTGCCCGTGCCGTCAATGACCGTTCCGTTTTTAATTAAAATATCGAACATACCCGCCTAAATTTTTGTTAGCTTATTTATCATTTGCTTATTCATATTTTATCAAAGACGAAACACGATCCCATCTTAATGCTTTCTACAACAAAAACTTGGGCGGGCATAGCTAAACGCGGCCCACCAGGCCAATGACCATCCCTATAATAGCAAATACAATGCCGATGACCCAAAATCTCATCGTGACCTTATACGAGGGCCAGCCCTTGGCTTCAAAGTGATGGTGAATGGGGGCGACCAAAAATACTTTTTTGCCGCGCCAGCGTTTCGACGAGAACTGGATGATGACCGATAAAGATTCAACCACCAGCAAAAATCCGATAATCGGCAGAACCGCAACCGAGTCGGTCAGAAACGCAACAGCCGTGAGCGCCACCGTCAGTCCCATGGTTCCGGTTTCCGACATATAAAATCGCGCTGGCGGAATGTTGAACCAGAGAAAGGCCAAAATCGTACCGGCAATTACCGCCGAGAGCGCCGCCAAGTCAATCTGGCCGCGAAAAAAGGCGATCCCGGCGTAGGCGGTAAACATGGAAGCAAATACGCCGCCGGAAAGGCCGTCGAGTCCATCGATCACACCGCCGGAAAATGTGGCCAGCGTGGTTAAAACAAAAAGCGGAATATACCAGCCATCAATGTAAAAGTTCCCTAGAAAAGGAATGTAAATCGTACGCCAATCTAATTTAAAATAAAACCAACAAGCGCCGATGAAACTGATCAGCGTGATGAGTGAAATGCGACGCACGAGTCCGATGCCGCCGCCTTTATAACTTCCTTTCTCGTTAATTTGGAAAAGATCATCAAAAAGACCGAGAATCGCCGCCGCGATAAATAAAACGAGCGGCAACCAGGTCTGGTTCCTGGAAAGAAAATTTAGTTTGTCAAAGATAGCCGAATCGGTGGTGCGGGCGATAAGCCAGAATAACAATGCGATAAATGCGGTGGTTATCCAAATTAAGAGTCCGCCAAGCCGCGGTGTTCCGACTTCTTTTTCTTTGTGCAAGGAATGAAAGATGGGCGTGCCGTGGCCGTCGGCGGCCATTGTCCGGGCGGATTTCCGCCACATCTTATGACGATACAAAAACGAGGTGAGCAGCGGCGTCCAGCCAACCGCTAATATAAAGGCAAAGGCTGAAAGGCCGAAAACCTTTAAGACATTGAGTACTAATTCATGTCCCGCGCCCATAGTTATTGAGATATTTCACTTTTTAACTTCAACTCGATAATGCCAAGCAACTTTTCGCCATCGGCGAATCGGTCTGGTGAGCGCAGCAATACAATGACAATATCCTCGGGCGAATACTGTGTCTCGTAAAGCAGCACTAAGGCTCCTTCAGACTTGTCGGTGAAGCCGGTCTTCCCACCGATAAGGCCCGGCTGGCCGGAGAGTAGGTTTGAGCTCTGTATCTCAATCGTCGCGCCGGAAATAGCGAGCCTTGTCTTTGGCTCGGCGGTATGCGCCCAAAAATCGGCATAGTTAGTTGTAGCGTAGCCTACGAGCCGAAACAAATCACGGGCTGAAGAAACATGTCCCGCCTCATCGAGTCCAGTTGGATTTAGGAAATGTGTTTTTAACATTCCGAGCTCGGCGGCTTTTTGATTCATTGCGGCCACAAAGGCCGCACGCGGATTATCCAGCGAAGGGTCAAACAGAATGCCGACCGATCCTGCGATCGATTCGGCGATATCGTTATCCGATTCGGCCAGCAGTAAAACCCGCGCAGTGTCGGCGTCGAGTGTTGCACCCGTCTTCAAACTTGAGTGCTTGGGGTCAACGCCTTTGGCATCGGGTGTTACCCAAATGGTTGTGCCTCTCCCCCGCTCTTCGAGCAAAAGACCGGTCATAATTTTTGTGAGACTCGCCATCGGGTGCGGCGCATCAGCCGCGCGCGAGGCCAGCACTTGGCCGGAGACTGTGCCGATAATGAACGACTCGGCTTTGATATTTTGAAAATCAGATTCGTTAAATAGTATGCGGAGCTCTTTTGCTTTCGTGGGCAGAAATATGGCGGCAGGACTTCCATCGACTGGCGCGCCAAATAGGGCAGCCTCTTTTCCATGGAAGACCAGCGAAGTGCCGACGAAAGAAACCAGAAACACAATGGCGATAAAAAGCGGCTTAGCCATGTGGGAGATGTAACACACTGGCATCTTCGCTGGCCTCGGCCTTGGCTGGAAATACAATTTCGGTTTTGGCGGATACCTCGAAGTTCGGCAAGGCTTCGCGGTTTTCAAGCCCCAGGTATTTCAGCATGTCAAGACTCACTCGATAAAGATACGATCTCGCATCTTTGGGGTTTTCGACGCGCTCGGCGAGACCTCGCAGCATTAAATTACGAACAGAATAGGATGAATTGACACCTCGGATATATTCAATCTCGGCTCGCGTCAGCGGCCCTTTATAGGCGATGACCGCGAGGGTCTCGGCGGCGGCTTTGGAAAGCTCCGCACTAAACTCGCCCTTTACGAGATCCTCCAAGATGTCTGAATTTTCCGGCGCGGTGCCGAATTGCCACTCGTCATTATTTTTGAGCAGCCGAATCCCCCGACCCGCGTATTCAGATTCAAGCTCTTCCAAGGCCTGAACGACATCTTTTGATTTTGATTGCAAAACTTTCTCAAGCTGACGCGCGGTCATGGCCTCACCAGACAAAAATAAAATGCTTTCTATTTTTGATTTTAACTCTTTCATGCCGACTCAACATTCTGCCGAATAATAATATCCTCAAAGCCTTCCGCTTGATGCAGCGAGATCACCTTCTGCTTGGCGAGCTCTAAAATTGCCAGAAACGATACGATAACGTCTATTTTTTCGCGACTTCCGGCCACAATCTCCGAAAAGGCCCTCTCCAGCTTTGAGGTCAGCAGATGGTGAATCTGGCGGATTTTTTCCTCGAGCGAGATGACTTTTTTTATTTTCTCTTCTGCCAGCTCCTGCATTTTGGGAATCGAGCGGATAACGCCCTCAAAAAGCCCGGAGAGAACATCAGCCGTTAAGCGAGCCGGCGGATAAAAGATGACCGGAATGCCAAGAAAGGCCTCGCGCGAGAAAATATGCCTTTCGTTTCTCTCCAAAGTCTTTAAATCCTTGGCGCGTTCCTTTAACTCGGCGTAGGCTTTCAATCGCCGTTCCAAATCTCCGATTGACTCTGCCTCCTCTTTGGACAATTCAAGCTGGGGCAGAAGCGAACGCGATTTTATCAGCATCAATTGCGCGGCGATGACGAGAAACTCGGCGAGCGCTTCTTGATCGATTGATTCCATGTCTTTTACGCGGGCTACATATTCTTCGGTTACACGCGCCAGCGAAATCTCATTAATCGGTAATTGTTCTTTGACGATTAAGTCAAGTAAAAGCTCCAGAGGCCCCTCAAAACCCGCCTGTTTTACGTAGTGTGTTGATTTCATACTGGTGCTCCCAGCCACTCCCATCCAGCCGACCATACTGCCTATAAGTACGATAGACTAGTCTATCGTACTTATAGCTAAATCATACATCTGGCTTTATATGGGCTTCTTTTAATTGCCTCTCCCCCACCTCTGAGGGCGCTCCCATCATCAAATCTTTGGCGCTGCCGGTTTTGGGGAACGCAATGACTTCCGAAATATTCGGCTCATCGGCGAGAATCATGACGAGCCGATCGATCCCCGGTGCCATGCCGCCATGCGGCGGCGCGCCGTACTCAAAAGCCTCCAGCATGTGGCCAAATCTTTTTCCGATTTCAGCTTGAGATAAACCGAGTATGCCGAAAATTTGATTTTGCAGATCCGGCTCATGGATGCGAATGCTGCCGGACGCAATTTCAAATCCGTTTAATACGATGTCATACGCCAAGGCCCTAACGGACAAGGGATCAGCGGCTAATTTTTCTCTATCCTCGGGATGCGGCCGCGTAAACGGATGGTGCACGGCCCGAAGTCCGCCGGACTCCGTTTTTTCAAACATGGGGAAATCGACAATCCAGGCGAACGCCAGTTCATCGGGATCGGCTTTATTCTTTCGCAAGTCCGGCTTATCGGTGCCGTATTTTTGGATGGATTCCTTATAGGAAAGCCTCGGCCAGGGGGTATCTAAAATAGTTTTATGCGGGCTCACGGCGCGCACCATTTGAGTCATCAGTTCTTCACCCAGCGCAAGCACGTCATCTTGGGTTACAAAACTCATCTCCAGATCAAGCTGGGTAAATTCAGGCTGGCGATCGCCTCGCTGGTCCTCATCGCGAAAACAGCGGGCAATTTGAAAATACCGTTCAAGTCCGGCGACCATCAAAAGCTGCTTGAATTGCTGGGGCGACTGGGGCAGAACATAAAAGTTCCCGGGATAAATTCGCGAAGGCACCAAAAATTCGCGCGCGCCCTCGGGCGTGCCTTTGGTTAAAATCGGCGTCTCGACTTCGGTGAATCCTTTTTCTGATAGATAATTCCGCAAGAAAAGAATAATTTTGTGCCGCAGTTTCAGATTTTTCTGGAGCCGCGCGCGGCGCAAATCTAAATAGCGGTATTTAAGACGCAATTCTTCATCGATATCGCGGCCGTCAGTTTCTAAGGGAATCGGCGGCGTCTTGGCTTCGGCTAAAATATGAAGTGACGTTGCCTGCAACTCAATCATCCCCGTCGGCAGATCTTGATTTTGCATGCCCGCGGGCCGCTCGGCGACTTTCCCGCTAATCTCAACCACCCATTCATCGCGGAGCCTGGTAGCGGTTTCGTAGGTTTCTTTATCCGCGGGCGTAAAAACGACCTGAAGCAAGCCCGTCCGGTCTCGCAGGTCTATAAAGATAATTTTCCCATGGTCTCGGCGGCTATTGACCCAGCCCTTAACCAAAACCGACTCACCCGTCTTACGAGGCGTTTCTTCAATCAAAATCCGGCTCATACTGGCTTAATCCTAGCCCCAGTTTACAGCTAAATGACTAAAAATTGTACCCCGCAAACTAGGCATGTGTAGGAATCTCAACAAAAAAGGTGCTCCCCTGCCCCAGACCCGGAGACTTGACCGAGACCCGCCCTTTGTGATCTTCCACGATCTTTTTAGCAAGATAAAGCCCCAGCCCCATGCCCTCAGGCCGAATTTTTTTGGCATCCTCGCTTCTCATAAATTTCGTAAACAATTTGCTGATGTCTTCGGGCTTGATGCCCATGCCGCGGTCTTTTACCGAAAGTATGATTTTCTTGCCTGCAGCGTCGTATTTTAACCCGACTTCAACTGGTCCTTCGGTCGAATATTTAATTGCGTTATCAATCAGGTTGATAACGACTTCATGCAATTTATCAAAATCAGCCAAGGCCCTAACGGCCGGCGGCACCTGATCGTTTAAAATCACGCGGATGTCTTTGATTCTTGCCGTTTCTTCCAATTCCTGGATTACGCCGTTTACAATATCGCTGACGCGAATGTCCTTAAACTCATAACGGATCTTGCCCGACTCAATGCGCGAAAGATCAAGCAGGTCGCTGACCAAATTTGCCAACGTCGTGGTTGAGATAAAAACTTTATGCAGCGCTTCCCGCGCCGCAGCCTCGATTTTTCCGAACGACCCCTCAAGCACCATCGAGGTATAGCCCTTAATGATGGTCAACGGCGTCCGCAGCTGATGCCCCGCAATTGAAATAAATTCCGATTTGGCCGCGTCTAGTTTTTTTAGCTCTTCATTGGCAACGGCCAATTCAACGGCCATGGCTTCAATTTTTTCGCGCGCCTCAACTTCACGTAAAACGCTCCGAAGCAAAAGAATTCCAAAAGGAATAAGTAGTGAGAGAAGTCCGAGATCAAGCAGCCGATCGAGCAGTGTGCTCGCCAGAAGAGCCCTGACCAAAAGAAACATCCAGATGCTGAAAATCAGAAGCTCGGTTGCCACAGCTCGCAGATCAAAAAGTTTGTGCTTCAAAATCGCATACCCCAAAAAGAACGGGAAAAGCGTCACCAGAAAGTTTCCGTAAGGCGGGATCGGGACGTTGTACCAAAGAAAGAAGTTTGTGGCGCCTCCCCCAAAGCCAAGGAGCGAACCAAGCACAACGTAAAATATCTGTCCTTGTTTTGCCATTGGTGCCCCGCGGTAGTTTTTAAGCAAAAGAAATAAACCGTATGCCACCAATCCAAGGTAGATTGTTAGCAGGTAAAAGGTGTATAAAATTCCAGGAGTCGGCCAAAAGGGGAAAAATAATTTGGGTGAGACGTCAGTCACAAATAACTTTGAAAATGAGAAGAAAAGAAGAAAGAGAGCGGCAACGTACACGGACCGAAGCAGGAACCGATGAGCCTTGTTGAGATCGAGCAGAGTTACCGTCCAATGAAAATAATAAATCGGGATTAACAGCGACCAGACGGACAGCAGTCGAATCCAAAAAAGAGCATCCGCGTGGCTGGTGGAAAGCAGCCAGCGCCAGTAGCAAAATGACCAAAAGGCCACCATGACAGTCATGAAAAAGAAGAGTCGGTTTATTCGACTCTTTCTATTTTTAAAGATGACTAAAAGGCCAAAGGCCAACGCAAAGATGCCATTGATGAGTCCCGATAAAGCAAAAGGTCCAACGAGTCCAGCCATTATGAAGAAGTTACTTTCTCACCGGTCACGACATAGACTTGGTCGGATAGCGTCAGCTTAAATTGGAGATTAACAAATCCAACCTCATAGAAGAGATCCTCGAGGTCACTAAGCGATAGGAAGTTGTAGATTTCGCGCCGACCCCACTTCTGGATTCGGAGGGCATGCCGCAGAATATGCAGCGCCAGACGCCTATACTCCGGATGGTCGCGTCTAAAAAAGGATTTCCAGGAGGCAAGCGCGACATAGATAAAGTTAACATGCGGCTTTGGTGTTGAAAAAAGAAAAAATCCTCCTGGCTTAAGCACACGGTGTACTTGGAGAATAGCGTTTGCCAGCGCCTCTTTTCCTAAAACGCCCGCATGATGAGTTATATACGGCAAAACCAGGTTAGCAACGACACCGTCAAATGATCCGTTGTCATATGGCAGATGCTCCGTTAGGTCTACTTTTTCGATTGTGACATTTGGATTTGATTTAAATCTTTCTTTTGCGGTGTCCAGCATCTTATCGCTGAAATCTGTCGCGAGGACTTGGATGGCGTTTTTTCCAGCAGCCTGCAAAACAAGTTCGGTCATAGCCCCCGAGCCCGTACCGAGATCGAGCCAGCGTCCGCACACATTTTTTTGAGCGATGAGCCCCAGGATCAGCGCTGTCATTTTTTGATATGGCGCAGCCAGTTCCAGGTGCTTATAGAAATCCGCATAACTCGCCCAGAAATTATGTTCTTTTCCGCGTATATATTGAACAGTGGCAAATCGCGCAGCCAGGAGTCCATGACTAACACGCTCCGTATAATTTTCAAGCGTTTCTTTTGCATCAGGATAGATTGGGTCGCCAAAGGAGATGATAATCTTTTTTTTCATCAGAAAAACTTTACTCCACGAAAGTCCCTGGATACCAAAAAGAAATACCGGAACAATCGGGGCGCCGCTTTCTTGCGAAATGGCGGGGGCTGCATTCTGCATGCGCGAAGCTTCCGGCTCATCCGGAAAACACCATTCTGGAAAAACGCCGATACTGTAGCCTTCATTTAGATATCTCGCTGGCAACTCGGTCGCTTCTTTTAGTCCCAATCCGATATGTCCCGGAAATGCGCCGACCAACCACAAGAACAGCTTATACTTAAACTGCTCAAAGAAAATGTCGCGCGAAAAAAACCGAATTGGCATGACATGACCGAAGCAAGGGGTCGCGCCCGAGATAAGAAAGGGATCAAAGTGACTTTCATGATTGGAGACAAAAATAAGCGGGGTCTTTGTCTCTAGTATTTTTTTACGGTTCAAAATCACCTGCTGCGTAAAAATATTAAAAAGCGGCTGATACCAAATCCAGATCAGTCGATGCACGACCCAAATAACACGCGCATACCAAAAGCCAGTTTTTGCCTCTGAATGAACCATGGGCTAGCTTAGTATACGCGATTTAGCGACATATTTTAAGCCAAAATTTCCACCAATAACCGCGTCCCATAGGCCATGTTCCATAAAAACACGGCTGTATCGTATATGGTGGAAACAGTCAGGGGGCTTTAGGGCTCACTCTAATATTTTGGACTTCATACCTACCTATATTGTACTATAGGGAGATATTGGTAAGTACCCATCGAACCATTACGACGAACTCGACAGCGCAGATCCATTCTGGTATAATCGTTTCTGCTATGAATAGACTGGTAAAGACATCTTATTCACCAGCCTATTCTCTTAAGCGAATAAAAAATTATAAAATAATCGGCTTAAAAAATGTATGTCAAAATCATCAAATCTAACAGGAAAACTGCGGATGGGGTTAAGAAATACCGCACTCGCTGGCTTAATGACCGGCGTTCTGATCATACCGTTTTCGGCTCTTGCGGCGACGACGCCTCCGGCAGCCGCGGCTACAGTCAATTTCGCCGGTGTGGTCACTGCGGTTAATGCAGGCACAAACACACTAACCGCAACCGTCAATTGGCTCTTCGGCGTGGCGGCAGTCACAACTTCAAATGGACAAACTGCCGTCCTGCCAGTCGCTGCCCATTTTTGCAGCGGTAAATCGGTTACCGTCACCATTCCGGCAACAGTTAAATTAATCAGTTTCAGCGGCAAAACGATTACGCTCTCGCAGGTTCCTACTGGCGCCTACTTTGTAGGAACGGCAAACTATGCCTCAAACGGCACGCTGACCGAAACAAAAGCTATTCGCTTTACCACCTCGGTGCCCACGCCGCCGAAAGTTCCCGCCGGCTGGAATGTGCCGAAGGGCAAAACGCTCACCAATGCGCCGCAAGGCTCGGGAGTGGCGAACGTCGCCGGCAAAGTGACCGCGATCAACACAAGCTCCAACAGTGTATCGCTGCTCGTTAATTGGTTCTATGGATCGGCAACTGGCGCCTCAAATTCACAAACAGTGGCGATTGCCGGGCACTTTTGTCCCAACAGCTCGGTGACGGTCACCGTGCCTGCATCCGCAAAATTGATCAGTTTCAGCGGAAAAACCATCACACTTTCCCAAGTTCCATCCGGCGCTTACTTTAACGGCACCATTGGCTGGTCGGGCGGCGTCTATACCGCGCAAACGCTGCGCTTTACCACCTCGGCGCCCAAAAAGCCGACCGGCGGCCAGTAAAAAATAAGAAGATTAGTTAGAAAAAGCCTCGGCAATTTGCACGAGGCTTTTTCTTTTTTATTCTTACACTAAAACGAAAGCTATCTCTTCCTCGCGTCTTTATCATTACCCGAAGCAACTTCATCCACGTCCTTGAAAGCGCCGCGCATATGGCGGATGGCCTCAACGATGCTTTTGGCGAGCTCGGGGATCTTTCTGCTGCCGAACAGAACAATCGCCAAGATCGCGATGATGATGATTTCTTTAGTACCTATTCCCTCAAACATACCCAGTGCATCAACCTCAACCGTCGCCGAAGGCGACTAATCAATCGTTGAGACTTATTTTAATATTACCCGCAAATTGCTTTCCGATACTAATTCCGACCTTGTTTTGCCCAGTCAAAACTGCATTACCGGGCATAGCGTTTAGTATTAATGAATATTGTTATTTCGTAAAGCAGAACGAGCGGCAACGCCATTATGATCAATGATAATCCGTCTGTCGGCGGAAGTAAAGACACCAGGACAAATATGATAAATACGGCGCCGCGCCGGTGTTGTTTTAAGAAGCCGGCCTCAAGCGCGCCGAGTCGTATCAAGGCCGTTAAAACCAGCGGGAACTGGAATACAAAGCCGAGTAAAGAAGACGTAATGAATATTTGCGAAAGGAAAGAACTGATATCCCATACATTTTGTATGCCCAGGCTAAGATTTAACGCGGCCAACAACCCCAGCGTATTGTACAGGATAAAGAAACCATAGGTAAAACCGAGCACGAAAAGAAAAAGGCTGACCGGAACTGAAAGCAGAAACCAGCGTCTCTCTTTCGACGTCAGCGCGGCGGATACAAAAGAAAAAAGGTGCCAGGCCGCGAGCGGGATGATGACGAGGCTCGCGAAAAAAAAGCCTATGGTCATGGCCACGTCGGCCAATTGAAAGGGCGAGGTCGTGGCGATAACCGCCCCCTTGATGTTAAAAAAGGCAATGAACTTTTTTAGAAAAAAGCCGGAGGAAAGAAACCCGCCAATAAAAACGGCGATAAATACGATGACAGACCAATAGAGCCGTCTTCGTAAGTCTTCCAGATAGGGAAGATATTTTTTTATCCCGTTAGAGAACGCTGCGCCGATAGGCGCGACTTCAGTCGCTTGCAGCGACTTTTTTCTAACGGGATTTATACTTTTCTTTAAGGGACTCATGGGATTATTCTGATATCAGAATAATCCCGCAGCAATCCGCCAACTGGCGGAGCGGGGGTATCTGCTTTTTAATTTGAAGTTATCCAATGTTTCGTGAGCGGCTCTGACGGCCAAGCGAGATCGGTGTAGACGTAGAAGTATCACTGTCAGCCGGGGTGGATGTAGACGAGTTGACCGGGACGGACGTGTCGATGGGCGGAGTTGAAGTAGCCGTATCAGTCGGTGGAGTTGAAGTCGAGGCTTCGACTGACGGAGTTGGAGTATTTGTGGGCGGAATTGGAGACGGGGTCGGAGCCGGTGTCGGATTCGGCGTAGGCGCATTCACAACTGGCGGAGGTGCTGCAGGAGCCGTGCCCGCATGATGGCGGCTAAGCCACTCGGCTACGGCAGAGACTCCTTCCGCCCAGGAACCAAAGGCTTGCGTAGTCGTGCCGGTATTGCCGATATTGCCCGGGTTGAATGTACTCGCGCCGATGCCGACGGTGCCGAAACGCGAATCCAGTTCCATTATGGCCATCGTCAAAGGAATATCAACGCCGTATTGGCTCGTGGCTCCCAATACCATATCACCCGTCACCGGAGCACCCGCCACCGCATTTTGAATATACCTGTCAATATCTCCGACTGCACCGAAAGAGGGCATGCCGTTAATTATCGTCTGTATCTTCTGTTCATAAAGGGCGTCGGTGGCGTAGGCGGAGATGTCGTAGCCGTTGATAACAGCACTGGCCGATGGGCCTTGGGTCGGATTCTGGATGGCCTCAACCGCGGTTGCGACCACTTCGGCCGTCGTTGAATTCGCGGCTGCCGCGGCCTTTTGCATTTCAAGGAGCATATTCAGCTGGGACAAAGTGTTCTGGTTCTCCAGCAATTCCGTGTCAATGGTGTTGAGCATCTGGAGGTCGCCATTGGCAAACGCCTGGTTCTTCGCGTTTTTCAGAATCGTGATTTTGCTCTGCACTATTTGAATAAGGTAATCAATGCTCATTTTTAGTAGAAGAGTAACTGCTTAAAGCATTCCTGGAAACTGGCGCGGTTAAGGAAAAGATATTTCAAGCCGTCTATGGTGGTAAAAATCTCCATCCGGTTGCCGATGATCGCGGTCGGCGCGACATACGGGAAGAGACCAGCGCCGTTGATGATATTGGTGGACAAATCAAGGTAATAAACGCGCTGGGTGGCGTCTTTGGTGAAGTAGAGCCGGTCGCCGCCGTCGTAAGCGTACATAGAACCGGTGGTCAGGGTTTCAAAAGTCGGTTCGTTATGCATCAAAAGCCAGGCGTCGGTGGTCAGATCATAGCGGTCAATGCCATTCGTCGCGCCGCCGCGGGGCATATACATATAGCGGCCGCGGGTGGCGCTGTTGGAGACGCCGAAAGCCCAGTTAAGTCCGGCCGAGCCGAGGCCGTGGGTCGGAGCTGAAATAATGGAATAAGTGGTGACATTGGTGACCGGCGCCGTAGCTAAGGCAAAAGTAATGGTGCCGGTGGTAGCGGCTACAAGGGTAATGGCCACATCTTGGGTGGAGACCGAGCCGTTGCTGATGAATTTGAGCCTGCGGTTCTGGAGCAAGTTGGTGTTCCAGGCGCAGAATGTCAGCGAGCCGGAAACCGCACCGGAGTTAGCGACAGACATAACTAGGGATGTGGTGCCGGCTCCCGAAACAACTTGGGCGCCGACGTTAATGCCGGTGCCGGAGGTCAAGTACCAGCCGGTGATGTTGGTCGGCGAGGTGTTGCCTAAAGTAACGGTCGTGGATTGGGCCGAGCCGCCGTTGCCCGAGGCCGATGTCCAAAAAGCATTACTATCAACTAAAGTAGTGGTTGACTGGGTGCCGACCGCCACGCCGCTGTAATAGGTATTGCTGCCCGGCTGGTCGTAATAGGCACCCAGGGCCGGCTGTTTGGCAATGACATAGCGCGAAGTGCCGGCGGTCATAGCGGCTCCCATGGCCGCGATGACGGTCAAAGAATTGCCGGTATTGGTCGTGATTTGCATGCTCTGGCCGACAGCCAAGCCGGTGGTCACCGTTACCGCGCCCGAATTGCCGTAAAACATATAATTGCCGTAGGGCGATGAGAAAGTAAGCGTGCCCGAGACGGTCGCGGTGTTGATGACCTGGACTGTGACGGTAGTCGTGCCGGCGCCGGATTGGACAAGGGCCCCGACGCCGACGCCGGTGCCGGTGACATACCAGCCGTTGATGTAACTAGCGGTGCTAGCAGTCGTGGTAAAGGTTAAGGCGCCGGAAGATCCGGTGTTAGCGGTAGACGTGGTAGAAGGAGCCCAATAGTTGAACGTGATGATGCCGGAAACCGTGCCGGTGTTGTTGTTGGACAGAGTCAGAGTGGTCGTGCCCGCGCCCGAGACGACCTTGGTTAAAGTGGTGTCAGTGCTGCTGATGCCGGTGCCGGCCACGTACCAGCCGTTGATATGAGTAGGCGTGTTGGTGGAAAAAGTAATCGTAGCCTGGCCGCTGGTGCCGCCAGACGCCAGTTGGCGGTAATCCTTGGAGCCGTCAAAAATAACCGTGGTGGACTGGGCGCCTACGCCCACCGCAGAACCCGCCGGCGTGCCGCCCATAGTGTAAGTGAAGGTGGTCGTTGAAGAAACAGTGACGATTTGAAAAACGCCGTCATAGAATTGGGCGTCACTGCCCGTGGCGCCGTAGATAGACACATATTGGTTAACCTTTAAGTTGTGCACCTGAACGGTGGTGGCGGTGGCGGTGGTCGTGACATTAGTGATAGTGGAGATGGCGATCGGCAGCTCCTCGTAAATGACGTGGTTCACATCGCACCGCCGGGCGGCCATGGTGCAGGCCACGCCCGAATCCACCACCCGGCCGTGGGAAAGCGTATCCGCGCCGCCGTTCCGGTACAGAAACACCTGGGATATGGCTGACCAGGAGAAGTAAAGATTGTCCGGATCGCCCTGGATGGAATAAATGGAAGTGCTGTCCGGCGCGATGAACCAGTTCTGGTAAACGGTCAGCTGGGTCGCGGTGTTGGAGGAAATTGAACGGACTTGGCCGGCGCCGGTGCCGGAGAGGATACGGACGGCGTAATTTGACCAGCGGTTCACGGCCCAGGATTTGGTGCTGTCAGAAAGAGTGTAGGCGCCGGCAGAACTGGCGGTGCCGGCGTCAAAGCCGATAATCTGGTAGCGCGAGGTGGCGTCTAAACCCGTGCCCAAAGTGGAAGTTAAGGTCAGGACGGTGGCGGTGTTGGAAGTGATGGCCGAAATCTGGCCCGAGCCGGTGCCCGAATAAATGTAAACAGAATAATTGGTCCATTGGTTGACGGTCCAGTTCTTGGTGGTGTCAGTAAGCGTGGTGGTGGAGCCAGCCGTGGCAATGGAGTGCTCCCAGATGGACGCGTTTTCTTTGGTCCGTTCCAAGGACGCGTCCGTCGGGATGGCGTTCACCATATTGGTTAGGGCCGGCTTGACATACCAGCGGTCTTCCAGAACGCTGTAATACTGGAGCGTGTAAAAAGGCGTGGCCGCGGCTTCAGAAAGCATATAAATGCCGCCGGCTTGAATCACATAGCGCGAAGTGTTGTCGGGCGTCGTGGTCCAGGCGGTGTCCACGGTTACGACCGAGGATTCAATCTGATAATTGGAACCGGAAGCGGGCGCGGTCCAGGTCGTATGGCCCCAGGGCTCAATCGGAGAGAGGTTGACGTCGCCGATAGTGAGAACAGTTGAAGAATTATAAAGAATCTTTGCCATCTGCAGTAAGCCGGTGCCGAGAATCACGCGGACCGTATAGCCGACCCAGTTGTTCACATTCAAAGTTGAGCCGACATAGCCCGAGGTCCAGGTCTTGGTCGTGTCCGTAACGGAGGTCGTAGCGCCGGCGGTCGCGGCGCCGTAATCGGCCACCACTGGCTCGGCCACGGAACTGATAATCCTCTCTTGGCCGGCGCCCTTGCCGGAAATAATCCTGATTTTAAATCCTTTGCAGCTGTTGGCGAAAGCGAGGCCGGTGGTGATGGTCGTGGAAGTGGCTGAAATCACCCGGCCGAAATAGCCCAGATCGCCGGCAAAGCGCATGGAAGTGAAGACCAGGTTGGCGTTTAAGGGCGAAGCCAGCTGGAGCCAGGTGTCTGTCCAGGTGTCGTAGCGCCAGAAGTTGACGGCGGCGATGGAATAATAAAGATAGCGGCTGTTGGTGGCGTTGAACGTAGCGATGTCGCCGACGCAACTCGCCGAAAGGGCCGAAGAAACCACGGGCGCGAAACGACACCATTCCCAGATCGGAGTGTCAACTTGGACTCTTAATGAATTTTTTGAAAGCGCCATTGTGTTCTCGTTATGAGATTAGCGTCATGAAAAAGTTAACTGACTGCGGAGGGCATTGGCATACGCATCGTGCGCCAGATCCATATATAACTGGTGGGTGGAGCCGACATTGCCGATACTTGTTACGTTACTTACCGTGGTAACAGTGGTGACAGTGGTGACAGTGGTGACAGTGGTGACAGTGGTGACAGTGGGCAAAGTTCCCGCATCAATCGTTATTCTTTGACGAGTCTGGCCATCCACCACCGCCAGCGTCTCCATCAGCTTGGCTATACGGCGTAAATATAAGATGCTGTCTTCAGTGGCGGGGTTGATGGTTGAACCGGTGATATCTGTCAGTCCCGTGGTAGCGGATGCCGAGCCAGACGTTAAAAGATTACTTCCGCTAAAGGTAAATTTATCGGTCTGCGCCTTAATGGCCGCCAAATTGCCGCCCGATTCCTTGGCTATCGTAGCCGTCGAGTCCTGGCGAATATATCCCCCGGCTCCGGAAGCAACTAACGGATCTAAGTCGGTTTTGATACTGGCCAAGTTGCCGTCCTCTTTGGCCGGATTTATCCGCGCGTTGGAAGAATCTTTAAGCCCGACAACGTTGGATGCCGGCGTGCTGCCGGTAACGAGCGCCTTGGCGCTTTTGGGGAAAAGGGTGGTGGCAAATAAACCAAGTCCGACGCCCCCCAGGGCCTTTAAAAAAAATCGCTTGTTTCGGTCGCTGACTTTTTTAGTCGAAGTCTTACTCGGTGCCATGCGCCGAGTGCCGGCTTTTCGATTTGAAGTTCCACTTGAGATCAATCTGAAAGAATATTTATTTGGCGCCATGGTTGGCATCATTTAAAAAATATAATACGCGCGTAAATCACAAAACAGTTGGATACCGCATCCCGTCCCCTTTTATACATAGTACAATTTTACAGATATACTGATAATATTCATATACACCCAAATGGCACTTATCAACATGTGCCCGGCTGTCGGTGTCTAGCGCGGGGAAACCCGCGCACTTTACCATAATTATAAAAAGAGTCTTATACTATAACTGAAGAAAGGATTCAATGAGTCCCGTTAGAGAATTAACGAGAGATTCTATCTCGAAAATGAGACCCAAAGTACATAAATACATCAAATTCGCAATGAAGTTACCAGTTAATTCTCTATCGGGATGAGCGGATTGTCGCAACTCGTTTTTGGTTTTATTGTTGTTTGTTTGTTTGTTTTTGCTTTGCCGGCGAGCGCCAATTATCAGCGAGCTGCGTTGGGCGACACTGCAACGCTGGGTGAATTTGTTTTTGATGATAACTATGTCGCCACGACTACTCCTTGCACCATTACCATCTATGATCCAAGCGGCACTTTGAAAGTAAACGCTGGGGCCATGACGGCCGACGCCAATGGCTGGCATCATTATGCTTACGCCATCGCAGCGAATGGCACTGAAGGCAATTGGCCGTCATACATGACCTGCGGCAGTGCGCTCACCGGCGATTTGATCAATGTGGATGAGACTTTTTCTGTCGGCCCCACGATTTCTGCCAGCACTACCGTGGCTACCGCTGTCGCCAATGTGGTGAACCCCAGCACCAGCGCTTCGGTTCTCTCGGCTTCCACCTCACTCGCACTCACCATACCCACCAACGTCTGGAACGCCACGACCCGTACCCTAACGTCATTCGGCACTTTGGCGGCTGATGTTTGGGCATCGGTCACACGTACTCTGACTGGGGCTGGTCTCTCAAGCGGCTCGCTCGCTCTTCAATCTGATGTTACCACCGCCTCTTCATCACTCGGTTCTGCGATTACAGCCGAAACAAGCAACGTGAACACCAACACAAACTCCGCCGTCCTCACCGCCTCAACTTCGCTGGCGACCTCAATCCCCACCAACGTCTGGAATGCCACGACCCGTACCCTCACCTCCTTTGGCACTTTGGCGGCTGATGTTTGGGCATCGGTCACACGCACATTGACGGGCTCAAGTCTAAGCTCGGGTTCACTGGCTACATTGTCCGATGTGCAGACGGCGACGTCGTCACTCGGTTCTGCGATTACAGCCGCCAGTTCATCTGTCACGACTGCGGTGAATGCCAACACCAATGCTACCGTCCTCTCCGCTTCCACTTCACTCGCACTCACCATACCGACGAATGT
>JACQCQ010000018.1 GCA_016201505.1 Candidatus Sungiibacteriota bacterium | reverse complement strand
GCTCTTCCGATCTTTTACTTCTGGGGTTACGGCTGGGTATCCGCTGGGCATATATTTGTTATTTTATTGACATCGGTAGGTTACAGGAGGAGAGGACTGTGTGTCTAGTATATGGGGTACCTGCCAAACAGGGCTTGCCATCACGACGGTCCTCGCGTATCTCAGTTCCTTCGACTACACGTCCGGTTCCGGCAAAAAGACGAGACAGTTCAACTTTCTCGTCGAAACCGCTCCCGGCGACGAGGTTAAACTGGAACCCAGTGAACACCAAGCGTATCATTTGGCGGCGCTCTCGGATGAAGCGTTTGACACGCTCAACATCTCTGACGCCACCAAGGCGGTTCTCAAAACCGCTGCGCAACAGTGAACAAGTGGCTTTTCAGAAAAACTACAGCCCCAGCGGATAAAACATCCCTGGGGCTCTTTCTTTTTTTTGTTTCACCCCAAACCCACCCCGACATTTTGAGGGCGGGCAAAAATTCCTCCCCCCAACCCAGTATGAGAGAAAGTCTCTACTGGGGTTTTTGTTTTTCCAGTAGAGTGTAGAGAAGCGAAGCGGTATTGCTTACCCTGACCCTGTCGCCCTGAGCTTGTCGAAGGGAAAGACCCATAGGGGATTGCACCGCTTTGCCTCTGTGCAATGGTTATGAACAAATAGCGGATTAGTCGCCTCTGATATTCGTCGGAGATATGACTCTCGCATACTGGGATTTCTATCATTGCGCGACTGCTGTTTCGTCGGACAGCATAATATTAATTAATCATAATACAAACTATGCAAACAACAAATCGTTCGCAAACATTGTTCGTCGGTGTTGATGTCCATAAAGACACGCATACCGCCGTGGGGCTTTCTCCGTTTGGAGAAAAAGTATTTGAAATGACGATTGGCAATGAATATGCTGACTTCATCTCATTGATTGAGAAAACAAAGGCCGAAGCAAAAAAAACAGGACTTGTTCCTTCTTTTGGCTTGGAAGATGTCCATAGCTGGGGAGAGCGGCTGTCGTCTTTTCTCGTTGAAGAAAGATTGCCGGTGAGAGCGGTGGCTCCCATTCTCGTGGATCATCGCCGCTCTAAAACAACACCGTCTATCGGGTGAAGTTCAAAGACCCTTTTTCTTTGAAAGCTTTGCGCTACTGGATGAGAAGCGCGCCCAAAGACACTGATGCCATTCTTGAACAATGGATGAAACGAGCTGTGCATCGTTTGCTTGATCTGCGGGAAGAGATTCAAGAGATTGAGGGAGAGCTTACCGCGATGATGAAAGAAAACGGGCAGACACTCTCAACCGCAAGCGGTTGCGGAGTCGTCATTGCCGCTGAAATTATCGGAGAGATCGGAGATGTCGCGCGCTTTCATTCTCCGGGAGCTTTGGCCAAATACGCCGGTTGCGCTCCGAGAGAACATTCCTCGGGCAAGACAACCAGATGGAGGAAAACAAAGGGCGGCAACCGAAGGCTCAATCGTTCCTTTCACCGTTTGGCTTTGTCTCAAATATGACAGGTACCCCATATACT